>JAGBPB010000019.1 GCA_017633615.1 Bacteroidaceae bacterium
CCCCAAACTTTCCACGGCCTTGGAAACATCGAATTCATGTTTTACAAATTCCAGTGTGTTGATCTGTTTCCTGTCAACTTTCAGAATTACGTCGGGCTGAGCCGGATTTTCATATGTGATTCCGTTGCCGCCTTGGCCTACCTGGGTCCAGGCGCTCAAATCAATGACTCTATACTCACTCATAAGTTTTTAAAGTCCTTTTTACAATGATGAAAATGTAACTACATCAAAAATATATAAACCAGGATACAATCTCTTTTGACACAAGACGCATTTTCCATATTCGTCAGAGCGGTTATTCAAGATAACGTGCTTTCAGAGTAAGGATGTCCTGGTCAGTGAGGCCTATGGGGCCTTTCAGGTAGGTCTCCATTGAACCGTATTCCCGGTCAATGCTGTCAAGAGCCTTAATAAAATTGTCTGTGTTGGCTCCAAGAAATGATTTGACGGTTGAAATCTCTATTTCCTTGCCTCCCATAAGGCGTACATTGCGGCAGCATCGGCGGACATCTTTTTCATAAACGCGGTTGGTGGCATCAAAATCGGCCACGATGGTCTCCCTGCTTGCTCCCAGTGCGGCCAGAATCAGGGCCGATGCAATACCGGTGCGGTCCTTTCCCTGCGTGCAGTGATACAGAATGGCACCTTTCTCGGTTTCCAGAATCAGACGGAAAAACTGTGCAAACTGTTTCTGGCAATCCGGGTCAAAGAAAAGGTTGGGGTACATTTCGCGTGCAATCCTTTGGGCTATGGCATTGAACGCGGCCATTATCATGAATTTCTTTATATCAAACTGCTTGTGCCCGGTAAACAACCGTTTCTCATCTTCGGTTGCCTGTTTTACCAGATTGCCGCTTGCATCGATCTCATGGCAGATATATTCGGCTCCCGGAACCATACGATCATCCTTGCCTTTTTTCTCCTCATCTTTCCTGAGATCAATGACTTTGGCTACGGGGAGTGAGGAGAGGTATTCCAGATCGGCATCGGTGGCATCGGCCAGATGTGCGGAGCGAATGAGCATGCCGTCACGCAGACGGCGGCCGTCCTGCATTATATAACCGCCCAGGTCCCTGGCGTTGATAATGCCGTTGACCGGGATGAACTGCTGTTTTAATTCAGATGATGTAATACGCATGTTTACAGGTAGAATTCTTTGATTTGACGCTTAGGTGGTTCCGTTTCCGCCTTCTCCCACCATAGTCCATTTGCTAAGGTCAATGTCTTTATATGTGCTCATGACAGGTCAGCAATAGTTTCCGATAGACAAATATACGTTTAAATTTGTATTTTTGTACCCGAATATCGGCTTTATGCTGGCCGGCTGGTTATCAGAGATTTATTATAGGCCATCCGTCATTGTCCCATATTATCTGACAGATTATATCGGGAGCCCAGGTATGTCCGTTGTAACCGGGTACGGCCTTGACTGCCCATTCGGGTATGGGGTTGAGAACCTGTCTTTCGGGGCGCCAGTTTTTCATGTCGTCACTTGACATTACGCTGATACCCATACCTGTTGAGAACATATAATAGCGGCCGTCGCAGAATGCAACGACGGGGTCATGGACTGGAGTATAATCGGGAGTAATAGCCGGCCTTCCGGCTGCCTGACCGTAGGCTGCCATACTGAATATGGCAGCCATAACGGTAAGCAGTATAGAAGTCTTTTTCATGATTGTCGGAATGAAATTGCTAACCTGAATTATTCTATTGTCAAAACAAATACACTGAAACTGAGCGGATTGATAGCGGCCTGAATGCTCTGTCCCTTTCCGTCAAAACCGTTCTCAACGGGAACGATGTTTACCGGAGCCTCAATTGAGTTGTCCTCATAGAGTTTGTCGCTTGACAGGTCAACACGCTTTGAAGCCACCATAACGGCCTTTTTCTTGAGTCCGTTGAAATTGAATGTCAGCTGCTGCTCCTTATCGGAAGTGTTTGCAACCTTTATATAAATCTGATTACCCTCACGTACAGCGCTGGCAAACAGGCCGTTCTGACCGTCCTGTCCGGCTACTGGCTTTCCGTTCATGGTGAGACCTACCACATTCTGGCCCTTGTACTGGCTGTAGAGTTGCTGTACATACCAGCTTACTGTACGGAATGAGTGCAGGTTGTCATACCAGATAAGGTCCGGACGCCACTGCCAGCCCTCTACGTGGGCAAACAGAGGTGCATATGTAGCCATATGAACTATATCGGCATTGCGCTCCAGGTCTGTCATGAATGCCGCCTCAAGCAGTGATGCATAATAATGGTTCCACTTCTTGCCGGTGGCATGGCAGGCGTACTCTCCTGCGAATACCTTGGGCCCTTTACGGTCATAGTTGTCATAGCGTGTGCCCTGACTCAGGAACCACTCGTAGGGGCGGTAGAAATGCTCGTCTACCAGGTCGGCTCCCAGACGTTTCATCTCGGGCCACAGGTAGTCAAACTGGTCACCCTCAGAGTTGGGGCCCGATGAACCTACAATCTTTATGTTGGGATAAGCCTTGCGGATAGCCTTGATGAACGGCTCCAGACGCTCGGGATAGAGGGCGTCCCACTGCTCGTTTCCTATACCTATACATTTAAGGTTGAATGGTTCGGGGTGTCCCATATCGGCGCGAACCTTTCCCCACTTGGAATCGGCGGGACCGTTGGCAAACTCTATAAGGTCAAGTGCATCCTGGATGTAGGGGTCAAGCTGGTCAACCGGAACATGGGCGTTGATATCGTCGTTCTGGAACTGGCATGCCAGACCGCAGGATAGGATGGGCAGAGGCTCGGCACCTATATCCTCGCTCAGTTGGAAGAATTCAAAAAATCCCAGTCCGTAACTCTGGAAATAGTCTGGATAGAAACGGTGAGGGAACGTGTACTCCCAACGGTTCTCGTTGAGCGGGCGGTTCTCAACCGGACCAACGGTATTCTTCCAGTTGTAACGGGTCTCCAGATCGGTTCCCTCAACTATGCAACCGCCGGGGAAACGGAATATGCCGGGATGAAGGTCGGCAAGTGCCTGTGCCAGATCCTTACGCAGTCCTCCTTCGCGGCCTTTCCAGGTATCGGCGGGGAAAAGTGATATATGCTCAAGGTCTACGCTGGCTCCGCCACGGGTCTCCATAAATATTCGGAGTGTGGCTTTTTCAAGTGTCTCGGTGGGACGGAGAGTAACCTTGTACTGTTTCCATTCCTTCCCGTTTATGGTCAGCTTCTGTTGGCATACAAAATGGTTCTCACCCATAGAGGCGGTGTTGACCAGTTCAACTCTCAGTACGACCGGGTTCTCAGACCTGGCCCATACCGAGAAGTTGTACTGTTCACCTCTTACAATACCAATACCAAAGAAACCTTCATTATCAAGACCGGTATGCTTGTGAGCATGACCGGGATCTGTGAGGCGTACATAATGCGGGTTGCGCTCAAACGGACCGTCATCCAAAACCTGTACGTTTCCGAATATCTTCCATCCCTGGAGAGCGTTTGGAAACTCGAATGAGCGGTTCTTTACCAACTCAGCGTAGAGTCCGCCGTCGGCAGCATAGTTTATGTCCTCAAAAAAGATACCATACATGGTGCTCTGGATGGGGGCGCCGGCCTTCTTCATATTTATGACAAAAGTATTGTCGGCTGCAACTGCCGATAAGGCTGTCAAGAATGCAAATGCTGCACTGAATAAGCGGAGTTGTTTCATAAATAGTCAATAGGTTAGCCTGAACGGCCGTTATTATCGGCAAAAATAACTATATTCGTGCAGAAAAACAGACTAACCTTATAAACTTAATATGAAAAGAAAACTTATTGCTATGGCGGTGATTGCATCGCTGGCCATCGGGGCTACATCAGCCAAACCCGTCAAGGCTCCCGCCGGTGGAAAGAAAATCAGTAACGAACTTATAGGAATCTTCTTTGAGGATATCAGCATGTCGGCCGACGGCGGTCTTTGTGCTGAGCTGATTCAGAACGGATCATTTGAGTTCAGTCCGTCCGAGCGTGACGGATGGGGCCCCGGAACAGCATGGCGTTCAATCCGCCCGGGTCATTCACTGGGTTACATTGAGCCTAAGCAGCAGGATCCCATACATCCCAACAACCCCAACTATATGCGTCTTAACATAGAGCGTGTGGGCCATTACTATGACTACAACGGCTGGACCGGCGTGGGCATTCAGAATGACGGTTATGACGGCATACTGCTTAAGGGCGGTGATAAGTATGACTTCTCGGTATTCCTGCGCAACCCCGACGGCAAAGACAAGGAGGTTCGCGCCGTGCTTCTGGTTCAGGGTCGCGGATTCCGTGCTCAGCCTACTGTTATAGCCGATACCACCTTCACCGTTTCCGGTAAGGACTGGAAAAAGTATGAGTATACTCTCACTGCAGCACAGGATTGCCCCAACGCATCACTCCAGCTGCTCTCACTTACCACCGGCGTGATGGATATCGATATGGTATCTCTCTATCCGCAGGATACCTACAAGGGCCACGGCCTGCGCAAGGATTTGGCTCAGGCACTGGTTGACCTGAACCCCAAGTTCATGAGGTTCCCCGGCGGTTGCGTAGTACACGGCGGCGGTGACGGATTCTGGGATACCTATCGCTGGAAGACAACCGTAGGTCCCAAGGAGACCCGTCGCGGCATCAAGAACACCTGGGGCTACCATCAGAGCATGGAGATGGGATTCTTTGAGTACTTCCAGTTCTGCGAGGATGCAGGCATGGAGCCTCTGCCCATTCTGCCTTGCGGCGTAAGCTGCCAGGGTACCAACGGCGGTTGGAACATGCGTACGCAGGCTCAGGATGCCATTCCCATGGAGGACATGCAGGAGTGGGCCGATGAGGCTCTGGACCTGATCGAGTGGGCCAACGGTCCCGCTGATTCAAAGTGGGGTAAGGTTCGTGCCGATGCAGGCCATCCGGAGCCTTTCAACCTGAAGTATCTGGGTCTTGGAAACGAGGAGAAAATCACTCCCGAGTTTGAGGAGCGTTTCAAGTTTATATATGACCAGGTTCGCGCCAAGTATCCCGATATCGTGATTGTAGGTACAGCCGGTCCCGGTTCACATCCCGGTAACGGTGACTATGAGGAGGGCTGGAAGTTTGCCACACAGCTTGAGGTACCCATCCTTGATGAACACTACTATGAGCAGCGCAACTACTTCCTGACCAGCCGTCAGTATGACAACTACCCCCGTGACCGCAAGACCAAGGTTTATCTGGGCGAGTATGCTGCCAAGGACAAGAAACTCATCGATGCTCTGGCCGAGGGTCTTTACCTGCTGCATGTGGAGCGTAACGCCGATGTGGTTGTAATGACATCATATGCACCGCTGTTTGCCCGCAAGAACACCAACAACTGGAACCCGGACCTGATATACTTTGACAACGAGCGTCCGTTCCTGACCTGCAGCTATTACGTACAGCAGATGTTCGGCCAGTCAAGCGGTGACTATTTCTACGGTGACTGCGTCAAGTTTGACCGTGCCGATGACAACCTGCTCGGCCAGTCCGTAGTGCTTGACACTCAGGCCCGCAAGCTCTACCTCAAGGTCTGCAACGCAGGCGAGAATGCCGCCAAGGCTACAATTGACCTGTCACGTTTTGGCGGATTCAAGAGTGTGACCAAGACTGTTATCAAGGGCCAGCCTGAAGATGAGAACGGATTTGACGCCCAGCCTATTGCTCCCGTGACCGAGACCGTAAAGCTCAAGAGCAAGGCTGCACTTGATGTTGATCCGTACTCCATCACTCTTTACAGCATCAGTCTCTGATAAATAAAAGAGAGAAAACAATGAGGCCGGCTAAAACTTTTTAGCCGGCCTCATTTATTGTTACAGGTTGACCTTGCACTTTACGGGAGCTGACTCGCGTTGGATGCGGTTGAGGGCGGTGACCACGTAGATGTACTGGGTAGAACCGTCGCGGTAGGGTAGGTTAAGGAATGAGCGGCGGGTTATGGCCACAATATTGTGAGGGTCCTCAATGTCTATTGTCTGGCCTTTCTCAAAACGGTATACCACATATTGGATTGCTTTGTCAAGCTCTTTCTTGGCCTTGGGGGCGGTCCAGAACAGTACAGGTCCATCCTTTGTCTCAACAGTCATGAGCTTGCGTACCTTACCGGGAGTATTGCCTGGAAGATTGTCACTTACAGGCTGCAGCGCAGGTGTGTTGTAGTACTCATTTGCAAGAATGGTCCTGTAGTCAGACGGGTTATCCACTACTGATTTGGCGGGCCACTGGCAACTGCCCTGGAGTCCGTTCAGTATGCGCTGAAGGTTCATCTTGTGACGCAGCTGATGGCTCTCCGGATGGTTGGGGTCCTTGCCTTTAATGGTACGTTCCACATCCTGGCCTATGTACATAAGGCATCCGCCAGAGTGGTCGGCCCACCACTTGGTTAGAATGGCATAGTCAGCTGATTTATTGCCGGTATTCCAATATACCTGCGGAATGCAGTAGTCCATCCAGCCTTTATCAATCCAAAGCAGGACATCGGCATAGAGTCCGCTCCAGTTCTCAAATCCCGATGACTCGCTGCCGTCAGGGTAGGCGGCTGATTTGTTGCGGTATATGCCAAAAGGTGAGATGCCGAACTTGACCCATGGCTTGATATCCTTTATGGTGTGATAGAGCTGCTCTATGAAAAGGTTTACATTGTCACGCCTCCAGTCATCCTTGTTCTTGAATCCGCGTGGGTC
Source organism: Bacteroidaceae bacterium (assembly GCA_017633615.1). Next base: position 6,687 of record JAGBPB010000019.1, read on the forward strand.
TTTCTTGAATGATGAGTCATCGGCAAATTTGCGGTCTCCGTCAGGGTAGGGATAGAAGTAGTCATCAATATGGAATCCGTCTATGTCATAGCGGGTTACTATATCAGCGGCTACCTGGCATATAAAGTCACGGTTCTCCTGCAAGGCGGGGTTGAAGAGGGCCAGCTTTCCGTATTTTATGATGCGCTCGGGGTGAGTATTCATCTGATGGTTGGGGGCGAACTCTGTCGTCTCAGTGGTCTTGGCACGGAACGGGTTTATCCATGCGTGCAGTTCCATCTGGCGGTTGTGGCACTCATCAGTCATAAACTGCAGGGGGTCCCAGTCCTCATCGGGTCCTTCTCCCTGGAATCCGGTCAGATAAGCGCTCCAGGGTTCCAGTTCAGACTTATAAAGTGCATCGCCCTCAACGCGTACCTGAAAGAGTATGGCGTTGATGCCACAGGCGGCCAGTGAATCAAGCTGACGTGTTAGCTCAGCCTTGAGTTCAGCAGTGGGGATACCCTCAAACTGATGGTTTACAGCCTGTATCCATGCTCCGCGGAACTCACGCTTGGGGTTGGCGGCAAAACATGTCACCACCGTAAGCATGGCCAGAAGTAGGGTTGCCAGGCGTTTTCTCATTTCTTGGGCAGATTGTTGTACTCTTCAAGAGCGTCAGCTAAGAGTTTGAGGGCCTCCTTAAGGTCTTCAATGTTGAGCACGTATGCCAGGCGCACCTGGTCACGACCGTATTGCGGGTCTGAGTAGAAACCTGTACCGGGAGCCATCATGATGGTCTTGCCGTCACGGCGGAAATCAGTCAGGCACCACTTGCAGAACTTCTCGCAGTCATCAATAGGCAGCTTGGCTGTGGTGTAGAATGCGCCCATGGGGATGGGTGAATATACTCCGTGTATCTTGTTCAGTCCGTCAATAAGGAACTTACGGCGTGTAATGAACTCCTCATAGGTGTTGTTCATATATTCACGCGGAGCCGATATTGAAGCCTCGGCAATAACCTGTCCGATAAGCGGCGGGCAGAGACGTGCCTGGCAGAACTTCATTACGGCGTTGCGTACCTCCTGGTTCTTGGTGGCTATGGCGCCTATGCGGATTCCGCACTCTGAGTAACGCTTGGATACGGAGTCAATCAGGATTACGTGATCCTCAATACCCTCCAGGTGGCAGGCAGAGATATAAGGTGAGCCGGTGTAGATGAACTCGCGGTAAACCTCATCGGAGAATAGGTACAGGTCATATTTCTTGACCAGGTCACGCAACTGGAGCATCTCCTTGCGGGTGTAGAGATAACCCGTGGGGTTGTTGGGGTTGCAGATAAGGATACCCTTGGTGCGCTCGGTGATAAGCTCTTCAAACTTCTCAACGGGGGGCAGTGCAAATCCGTCCTCTATTGATGACACGATGGGTTTGATTACAGCGCCGGCTGAAACTGCGAATGCCATATAGTTGGCATAAGCGGGCTCCGGAACGATAATCTCATCGCCCGGGTTAAGGCAGGTCATGAACGCAAACAGAACCGCCTCAGATCCTCCGCTTGTTACGATGATGTCATCGGGTTCAAACTTGATCTGATATTGCTCGTAGTAGTCGCACAGTTTCTTGCGCAGGCTCAGGAATCCCTGAGAGGGGGTGTATTCCAGCACCTTGCGGTCAATCTTCTTGAGTGCGTCCAGACCAATCTGCGGTGACGGCAGGTCTGGCTGACCGATGTTGAGGTGATAAACCTTGACTCCTTCAGACTCAATTTTCTGTGCAATGCCTGACAGTTTGCGGATAGGCGAACTGGGCATTATCTCAGCGCGGTTAGAGATTTTCATTTCTTTGATTTAGTTCTGTTTGCTATTTAAGGTGCGAAGATACAACAAACCGCGGGCTTAACACCCACGGTTTGCATATTATTTTATAATAAGGAGTGGATTAATGTATCCTCTTGCCCAAAATCAGGTTGTCGCCTGATGCGTCAACGGTCCAGATCTCAGGCTTGCGGCCGGTGCCGCCGTCGTGGTGAACGGAGTAGAGCAGCTGTCCCTCAAAGCTCTTGAACAGCATTCCGTGACCTGAGTTGTCGCCCTTGAATGATACCTCTTCCTGGATCCACGGACCTTTTATGCTGCCGCTTTCTGACCAGGCTATGCCGTTTGCATAACGGTTTTCACCCCAACTTGACCAGAGCATACCCAGACGGCCGGTCTCAGTGCGGAACATCTGCGGACCGTCAGTTACCCAACCCGGCATCTTCATACCGAATGTGGCCTCACCTATTGAGTTCATCTCCTTGCTCCAAGCGGCCTCCGATGCGCGGAATATGGTGGTGGGCTCTGCAATGCGGTGTGTCAGGTCTTTTGACAGAGGCATGTAAGCCATTGTTCCGTCAATAAGCTGTGTCCACTCATGTACGAATACCATATAGACTGTATCATTCTCCTCATAGAGTGTTCCGTCTATGATATCCCAATCTGTGGGACCAAGGCAGAACAGAGAGTCCTTTACGAGCGGCAGATACGGGCCGTCAACCTTATCGGATACCAGCAACTGGGTCTGGTTAAGAGGTACGTTATAACGGCGCGGAACCTGCTCGATGCATACTCCGTGGTTGTTCCAGGTACCTGCATAGTAGAACTTGTCACCGAACTTATGGATCTCAGCGGCAGCTACGAACTGTCCCTGCATCCATGTGCCTGAGATATCTATTACGTTGTATGGGCCGGTCCACATTTCCAGGTCGGTGCTCTTGTAGAGGGCGCCGCCTGTACCGGTCAACCAGTAGGTCTTGGTCTCGGGGTCGGGGTAGATGAAGGGGTCACTCATGGAGAGTTCCTTGAGTGATACTGTGCGAACCTGCTGAGCGGGACGCTGCATTGCTGGCATCTGCATGGGAGGACGCTGTGCGGTCTGACCCTGTCCCTGTGGGCGCGGGGCGCGCTGACGGTTGGCATTGCCGCCCATTGTCATCATACCGCCAAAGTTGCGCTGTCCGGGGTTGGCAGGAGGAGCCTGCTCTCCACGGGGCACACTTACAATTTTGTTGTTGTCTTTTACAGCTTGTGTCTCAGTTGTTGTTTTCTGACCGGCGTTCATGCACGATACGGCCAGCAGAGGTAAGGCGGCCGCAAAAAGTAGAGTTCTTGTTTTCATATATGCATTTATTGGTTTGTTTGCTGGACGCAAATATAGCTACATTTTTAAAAAAGTGCCCTTATAATGATGCTTTATCAAAAATAAACATAATTTTGCATGTTAGAAAATGACACTTAACTTTAAACAAACTAATATGAAAAAAGTACTATCTATCTTGCTTGCGGCAACTCTTATTTTCTCAGTTGCAGGTTGTTCATCATGGTCAAAAACAGCTAACGGAGGTCTTATCGGCGGTGGCGCTGGTGCTGCTATCGGTGCCGGTATCGGTGTTCTGTTGGGCGGTGATGCTGAGAGCGCAGCTTTAGGTGCTGCTATCGGTGCCGGTGTCGGCGGTGGTGCAGGTGCTATCATCGGAAACCGTATGGACAAGAAGGCTGAAGAGCTTGCAGCTCTTGAGGCCGCTAAGGTTGAGACCATCACTGATGTGAACGGTCTGGAGGGTATCAAGGTTACATTTGACAGCGGTATCCTGTTTGGTTTCAACAGCTCAAAACTTAGCGATGAGTCAAAAGAGACACTTGCCAAGTTTGCTGAGACAATGAAGGATATGGAACAGACAGATATCACCGTTTACGGCCACACTGACAATATCGGTACAGAAGAGGCTAATGCAAAGGTTTCAGCCAAGCGTGCTGATGCAGTTGCTGATTACCTCAAGAAGTGCGGTATGAACAAGGATCGCCTCATCACCAAGGGTATGTCATTCACAATGCCGGTTGCCAGCAACGATACTGAAGAGGGTCGTGCGCAGAACCGTCGCGTTGAGATTTACATCACCGCTAATGAGGAGATGATCAAAGAGGCTGCAGCCGAGATCTGATTCTTACAACTATTATGCTTAAGAAATTATTCATCGCAGTTGCTGTACTTGCAACAGTAGCCTGTGGCTCACAGAACGGAGCCAAGACAACTCATAAGCCTGACAAGAACTTTTACATCTATCTGGCATTCGGTCAGTCAAACATGGAGGGTAACGCCCGCATTGAAGATCAGGACCGTGAGGGTATCAGTGACCGTTGGCTTATGATGGCCGCAGTTGATTTCCCTAAAATGGAACGCAAGCAGTTTGGATGGTACACCGCTGTTCCGCCACTCTGCCGTGAGACAAACGGTCTTACTCCCGTTGACTATTTTGGCCGTACAATGGTTGAGAATCTGCCGGAGAAGGTTCGTGTAGGTGTTATCAACGTTGCCGTGGGAGGTTGCAAGATTGAGGCGTTCATGAAGGACCGCGCCCAGGAATATGGTGACAATGCCGCAGCCTGGATGAAGAACTGGATTGCCCCTTATGACAACAACTGCTACCAGCGTCTGCTTGACTGCGCCAAGGAGGCTCAGAAGGTGGGTGTGATCAAGGGATTCCTTATGCACCAGGGTGAGTCAAACATCAATGAGGAGGATTGGCCTGAGAAGGTTAAGTATGTATATGAGACTCTGATAGAGGATCTTAACCTGGATCCCAAGAAGGTTCCTCTGCTGGCAGGTGAGGTTGTTAATGCCGATGTCCAGGGCCGCAGCGCATCCATGAATGAGATCATCGCCAAGCTGCCTGAGACTCTGCCCAATTCATACGTAATCTCATCGGCAGGGGCAACTACCGGATTTGATCATCTGCATTTTGATGCCGAGGGTTATCGTGAGATGGGCCGTCGCTATGCATACAAGATGCTTGAACTTCAGGGCGTAAAAGTCAATAAGTAATACACTTCTGAATCAGTTTTTTACTAATTTTGCCCAGCGGTTTCAGGCCGCTGGGCTTTATTTTCAGTATCTCTTGAGTAGATTACTTGGGATAGAGGTCACCTGAACCCTAATATCTGATTGAAGATCAATTAATTAAAGAAATCGCCTCTGTTAACATCGTTTTTGTCGATTTAAACTCTTTTAAGTGACAACGTATTGAAAAAGTACCGACCTTTGCGGTCGAAAACAAAGGATAATTCTCATAAGCATTAATTGGTTAGTAATTAGGTTAGTAATTAGGTTCGGGCCCGAGAATTTGTGAAAATTGCAAGGCTCACTCCAAAGGGAAAAGGTCCCTGCGGAGGAAATTGAAAAAATTGAGTTCACGCGAGTGAATTCATTTTTTTTTTGTCCCTATTGTGTCAAAAGGTTGGCGATAACGTCGCGATAGGAACGGGAAACGGGTATGGGGTTTATGCCCTCCTGATCAAGGATGACGTAGAGGTTGTCGCGGTCATTATTGAAAAACTTGACCTTGGCTATATTGATAAGGTAAGAGCGGTGGCATCGGGTTATATATCCCTCCAGATCATCTTCAATGTTCTTGGCTGTGGTACGTATCATGGAGTTGCGGACAGAGCCCTCCTGCTCATAGAATACTTTTACGTAATTATCTTCTGATACGGCATACAGTATGTCCATTATCCTGAGAGAAAGTTTTATGTTGCCCTTGTTGTCGTGAATGGACACAATAAGTGCGCCGTTAGGCCTTGAAGGACTGCTGCCGGCTTGAACTTTAAGTCCGTGGGCATAGCCGAACAGATACGCAATGATATATGGAATAACCAGTATCAAAAAAATGCAGAATAGCGCCCTGGGGAACAGCTCCTTGAGTGGAGTGTCGTCCTGCTTGACAAGAATGCTTATGGCTACGTAGATGATTGAGACTATCAGCACTTCAGCAAGAGAAAAGAGAATCAGTCCTTTTATGCCTACCCCGTACCGGCGGTTCAGATCCATGAGCAGAACCTTGCTTGACATGAGGAACAGCACAGAGAATGCATACATGGTTACGGTGCCAAGCAGTTTGTAACTCTCCCTTAAAGTGAACCAGTAAGTCGATGAAAACGGTGAGTAGAGCTGTAAAAAAAGTATGGAGAACACCACAATGAACAATACCGTAAGGAAAAGGAATTTCCTGGTGAACATATAATCGGGCAGTCTGTTCATTATGTGTATTTTTTTGTTTCGCGAAGATACAGTTTTTTATCATATTGCCCAAATCCGGGGTGTGGGGTGAATTGCCGGAGATGATTTGGCGGCATTTCACCACATGTTCTGTATCGGAGGCCCCAAAAAACCTTTTATGCTATGTTCACGCGGGTTATTGAGATACCTTTGCGGCAAAATTCAAATCAACAGTTATGGCAAGATTAATTTACAGAACTCCTGATTGTGACATGAACGCCACAAGCGTAATCAAAATGTATGAAGACAGTTTCCGTCGCCACTGGGACTACATTGCTTTGTCTGATTTCCGCGGTGAAAGGATAACCTACGCTGAGTTGGCCAAGCGCGTAGCGCGCGTACATATTCTGCTTGAGAATGCAGGTATCAAACCTGGTGATAAAGTTGCTCTTTGCGGAAAGAACTGCCTGGCATGGGGTGTTGCATTCTTTGGAGTTTATACATACGGTGCAATTCCTGTACCTATCCTGAATGATTTCAAACCCGGTAACGTACATACTCTGGTAAACCACTCAGAGGCCAAGCTGCTTATGGTGGGCGACATTGTGCTGACCGGCATGGTATTTGATGAGATGCCCGATATCCTGGGTATGATCCTGTTGAATGACATGTCACTTCAGGCCAGCCGTTCAAAGGAGCTTGACAAGGCTATGAAGACTCTTGATGATGCCTTTGCACAGAAATATCCTAACGGCTTTACCAAGGATGACATCAAGTATGAGGCTGAGAAGGATACCAATGACCTGGCCGTGTTGAATTACACATCAGGTACCACCGGTGACCCCAAGGGAGTCATGGTTCCTTACCGCGCAATGCTGGTTAACCTCAAGTTCGCCTGCGGCGTCCTGCCTCTTACCCATGGTGAGACAGTAGTTTCAATCCTGCCTATGGCACACATGTTCGGCCTGGCATTCCAGCTTATGTTTGAGTTGCTGCTGGGCGCAAGCATCTGCTATCTTGGCAAGATGCCTTCACCCAAGATTCTGTTCGATGCATTTGCTGAGGAGAAGCCCAAACTCATCATCACCGTGCCTCTGGTAATTGAGAAGGTTATCAAGCAGAAGATACAGCCGGTTATGGAGAAACCTCTCATGAAGGTTCTTATGGCTATTCCCGGTATCAACCGCATAATCGGAGGAAAGATCCGCTCCAAGATTATTGCTGCATTCGGCGGTGAGATGGATTGTCTGATTGTAGGTGGTGCCGCTTTGAATGCCGATGTTGAGAAGATACTGCGCAAGATTCATTTCCCATACACCGTGGGTTACGGCAGTACCGAGTGCGCTCCGCTTATCTCTTACGTTGACTGGGAGAAGTACAAGGCCGGTTCATGCGGCATAGCAGTTCCCGGCTGCCCCGTACAGGTATTCAGCGATGCTCCCGGAAACATAGGCGAGCTTCTTGTCAAGGGCGACAACGTTATGCTGGGCTACTACAAGAATCCTAATGCAACACGTGACGTTATTGACCCCGAGGGTTGGTTCCATACCGGCGATCTGGGCACAATAGACAAACAGGGTTACATTTTCATAAAGGGCCGCAGCAAGAACATGATTCTGGGTCCTTCAGGCCAGAACATTTATCCTGAGGAGATTGAGGATATGTATATGAATCTGCCTATGGTATCTGAGGTCCTGGTTGTAGAGCGTGACCGCAAACTCGTGGCCTTGGTATTCCCTGATTACGAGGCAGGCAAGGCTGCAGGTCTGAATCAGCAGCAGGTTCTGGCACATCTTGAGGATGACCGCAAGAAGATCAACGATATTCTGCCCGGTTACTCACAGATTTCCAAGCTTGAAATCCGCACTGAGGAGTTTGAGAAGACTCCCAAGCGCAGCATCCGCCGCGGCTTATATAAGTAAGGTTATATCACGAAAAATCCATAAATGTTTGTTGATGAAAAAAGGAGACCCTGGGGCCTCCTTTTTTCTATTTCAAATACCTAAGATTTGTTTGATTAGAGGTACTACTGCGGTTTTCAGGGATTTGTCATTGAGGCGGTGCTCACCATCAAAACGCTGGGCGTTTGGATAGTACTTCTTGAACAAGTCGTAGCAGTTTACGGTGGTGTCATGGGTACCAAACAGACCGTAGGTATTCTCGCGGTCAAAATCAGTTATGCCTTTGAACTGCTGACGCTCCATCATGTTGAAGTTCTTGACAATCTGGCCCGTTATCTTGAAAGTCTTGGCGCCATCCTTGCGTCCGTTCTGGAACGGATATGTAGTGTTAGCCTTCATGACTTTTGACATGGTGGACATGTTGAATGAAGGATTCACGCATATCTTCTTGTAGCCGAACATCTGCTGGGCATACATGGCGCCCATAGATGTTCCTACAATGATATCGGGCTTCTGTTCTTCAACGTACTGACGCAGGTAAGGCAGAGCCTCGGCGGGGTCAACAGGAATATCGGGAGCGCAAACCTCAAGTTCGGGAAGCATGTGGCGCAGGCTCTCTACCGTGCCGCTTGCGCCCGATGACATAAAACCGTGAAAATAGACCAGTTTCATTACTTGCCGGCCTTAAGACCCTTGATGACAGCGTTGGTGAATCCGGCCTCCTCCATAGCGTTCAGGCCCTTGATGGTTATGCCGCCGGGAGTTGTAACCTTATCAACTTCCTGCTCGGGATGTGATTCGTGAGCCAGAAGCAGTTCAACTGCACCCTTGATAGTTCCCAGAACAATCTCCTGAGCATCCTTGGGATAGAAACCCATCTCTACACCGCCCTCAACGTTGGCTCGGATATAACGGAATACGTATGCAATGCCGCATGATGCAAGTGCCGTACCTGCGGTCATCTGTTTCTCTTCAACCTGCTTTGCAAAGCCAACCTGGCCAAAGAGTTTCTGGATAAGGTCCAGATTCTTCTTGGTTGCGGTATTTGAGCAATAGAAGAATACGCCTGCACCAACTTCAACTGCAATGTTGGGGATAAGGTAAACAACCTGTGCCTTCTCTGAACCCTTCTCAAAAAGCTCAGCCAGTTTGTCAAGACCTACACCGGCGGCAATGGATATGATAAGCTGCTTCTTGTAGTCAAGAGCCTCCTTAACCTCCTCTACTGCCGAGGGAAGAATCCATGGCTTTACAGCAAACAGAACAATGTCTGCACCCTTTACGGCCTTAGCGTTCTCCTTTGATATTCCAATACCCGGAACATCCTTCTTAAGAGCCTCAAGTGTTGCGTCACTACGGTCACAGCATGTGATATCCTTTGCTGCGAACACTTTCTTTGCTGCAAATCCTCTTGCTATTGCGCCTCCCATATTTCCGGCGCCGATAATGGTGATCTTCATAATTGGAACTATTTGTTGCCGCGAAGTTACATATTTTTTTGAAAAGGTATTCCAGTGGTATAACGTAATGGGGCGAACCCGGAGGGTGAGAGCGGCCGGGTAGGCCGCCAAGCGAACGAAGTGAGCGCGTTCACGTAGTGAACTAAAATAAGGAACATCTTCAAATCCATCTCCGCCCACAAAAAAACGTCCCTTTTCGGGGCGTTTTTTTGTGGGTGAAGATGGATTCGAACCACCGAAGTCGAGAGACAGCAGATTTACAGTCTGCCCCATTTGGCCACTCTGGAATTCACCCAGCCGGACCTGTCTTGCAATTACTTGCTTGAAAGACGGGCTATGTACTTGTCGATATCCCTGCCTTCAATTGACTCGGGATAATCAGCCTTGATCTTCTTGTAGAGCTTGAGTGCCTGGGCGGGTTTGTCCATTGACTCATAGATGAGACCTGCCTGCAGATAGTAATAAGGTGAAAGCAGGTTGTTGTCAGCCTTCTTGGCAGCTTTCTCAAAAGTTGTGGCAGCCTTGCTTACCTGACCGTTTGTGGCGTAGCAGTTGGCAAGTGCGCCCAGAGCTGCGGGAGCAACCATCTGATCCTTGCCGTTAAACTTTGACAGGTAGTCCTGTGCCAGCTCCATGCTGTCAAGCTGTGCGTAGCAGAGACCTGCATAGAGGTTGGCCAGTTTGTTGGCCTTTGTGCCGCGGAACTGCTTGGAGAGAGACTCAAAACCCTCAAAGCCGTAAGCGTCACCGTTAAGTGCAGTTGAGTAATCACCGTTTACGAAATAGGTCTCACCGGGGAATATGGCCTCGGCAGCCTTGATCTGGCGCGGCTGAGCAACTTTAGTGTTGTAAAGCATGCCGCCGGCGATGATAACTATGATTGCTATGAGGCAACCGAAGATGGTCTTCTTGTTGTTCTCAAAAAACTGTTCTGACTTGCTTAATGCCTCTTCAAGGCCCTTCTGATCCTGCTTGTTAGCGGGGTTAACTGCTTTCTTTGCCATTTCGTCTTTTTGTTAGCGGGTGCAAAAATAGTCATTTTTTACTTTATGTAAACAAATTGACTCAAAAAAGAACTGATATAGCCGAAAAGAAAGTATATTCGCAATCAACAAACCAAATCTGTTACACCCGGAATGCTACTTGAACACCTGTTTGTACAGGATTACCGCAATATAATTCAGGCTGATCTGGAGTTCTCACACAAACTCAACTGCTTTGTGGGTAAGAACGGTATGGGTAAGACCAATCTGCTTGATGCGGTCTATTGCCTGTCATTCTGCCGCAGTTCCATTAGCCAGACTGATCAGCTCACCGTAAGGCATGGAGCGGAGTGTTACCAGCTGCAGGGGTCATATATCTTGCCAAGCGGTGACAAGACCGTTATCGGCTGCATTTCAAGACCTAAAGGGCATAAACAGATAAAGCGTGACGGCAAGGAGTATCAGCGTTTTTCTGACCATATAGGATATATCCCGCTGGTTATGGTTTCACCGCAGGATACTGAGCTGATCTCAGGCGGAAGTGATGAGCGCAGGCGGTTTATGGATATCATAATATCGCAGTATGACTCAGACTATCTCAAGCAGCTCATTTCATACAACAAGGCGCTTTCACAACGCAATGTGCTGCTCAAGATGGAAAAGGAACCTGATGCTGAACTTTTCCTTATGTGGGAGCAGATAATGGCAGATACCGGGCAGAAGATTTATCAAAGGCGTAAGGCTTTGACCGATAAACTGGTACCATACTTCAGCGAGATGTATTCACTTATAGGCGATTCCTCTGAGCAGGTGTCACTTTCATATACATCGCACGCAGAAAGAGGAGACCTGCTGGCGCAGCTGGAAGAGGGTAGGGGGCTTGACCGCAAGGCCGGCTATTCTCTCCACGGAATCCACAAGGATGAGCTTGAGATGAATCTTGACGGCTTCCCCATACGGCGTGAGGGATCTCAGGGACAGAACAAGAGTTATCTGGTGGCGCTAAAACTGGCTCAGTACCGTCTGCTCAAGGAGTCATGCGGCAAGCGTCCAATCCTGCTGCTGGATGATATATTTGACCGTCTTGATGCGGTGCGCGTGGGACGTATAATATCACTGGTGTCAGATGATGACAAATTCGGTCAGGTATTCATTACTGATGTGGACCGCAACCATATAGACGGTATACTGGAGGGTTCAGGATGTGACTACAAGGTGTTTACGGTTCAGGACGGTGAAGTGATATGAAAAAGACTGAATCAGAGAATGTTGGCGGCGTGATACTGCAGTATCTCAGAGAGTATGGATTGGAGACTCCCCTCAATGAACACCGTCTTATACAGGCTTGGGGTACGTTGCTCGGCCCCGCGGTATCCAAATACACAAAGGATCTGAAAATTTACAATCAGGTGCTTTTTGTCACCATATCATCGGCAGCATTGCGCAACGAACTGATGATGAGACGTACCGAACTGGTGTCACGTCTGAACGCCCATGTGGGCGCCCAGGTGATTACGCAGATAGTACTGCGTTGATTATTCCCTTTTTATTACTTGAGAACTTCTATGGCTTTGCTTACAGAAGGATCAGACAGGTTGATGAATGTGATGTAGTCCTGCATGTCAAGAGCATCATAGATTATGTTTCCGTAGAGTGCTGTACGCATCTGCTGGCGTGCCGGAGCAGAGAGTGTGTAGTCACGCTTTACACCGTTCGTGGCGGCATAGTCATAGAATTTGCTGAGTACATTGTTGTTGTCCAGATATTTTACAATTTCTGAATATGTCTTGAACTCAGAAAATGCCTTGCGGTTACTGTCTACATATTTGAATGAGAACTTGTTAATCAGGCTTTTGCGTACCACATCAGAGTAATAGGTGGAATATCCGGTGGTGTCCTGTGCCACAAAAACATCGGGCATTATACCGCCGCCGCCGTAAACCGTACGGCCTCCCTTGGTCTTATATACCTCATCCTCATTCTGTTTTATGCTGTCAGCATTGAAAAACTCTCCGTGCTCATAACGCTTGACTATATCCATAGCGTAGTCCTCATCAGACTCTCCGTATGGCTTCTGGATGCATCGGCCTGAAGGTGTGTAGTAACGTGCAATGGTTATGCGTATGCTTGAGCCGTCTGCAAAGTCTATGGGTTCCTGTACAAGACCCTTGCCGAATGAACGGCGTCCCACCACTGTGCCTCGGTCATTATCCTGGATTGCTCCGGTAAAGATCTCGGCAGCCGATGCTGATGATTCATCAATCATAACTGCGAGCGGTATGGAGGTGTAATGTCCGTGTCCGTTGGCATACTGCTTTGATATGGGGTTGTGTGCTCCCTGTGTATATACAATAAGGTCATTCTTGGGCAGGAACTCATTGGCCATCTGTATGGCTGCACCCAGATACCCGCCGCTGTTGCCGCGCAGGTCAATGATGAGTTTCTTCATGCCCTTGCTGCTCAATTCAGCCAGGCTGACCATCATCTCAGCGAACGTGGTCTCTCCGAACTTGTTTATCATGATGTAGCCTATTCCGTTTTCAGGTGAAATCATATAGGCGGCATCAACACTCTTTACAGGTATGTCACCGCGCTCAATTGTGAAATCAACCAGATTGGGTTCACCGATACGGAGAACGCTTATCTTAACGGTGGTGCCTTTAGGGCCCTTCAGGTTTTTTACAATCTCGTTGCTGGGTATCTTCTTACCCGCAAAGACAGAATCGTTTATAAGTACTATGCGGTCACCGGCCAGTACACCAACCTTCTCAGAAGGACCTCCGCGTATGACGCTGTTTACGCGAACGGTATCATCCTGCATGGAGAACTGTATGCCTATTCCTGAAAAACTGCCGTGAAGCTCATCATTGCTGACTTGCGTTTCTTCAGCAGGATAATAGGCGGAGTGGGGGTCAAGCTCCTCAAGTATGGTGGGGAGAACACGGTCTACGATGGAATCCATATCCACAATATCTACATATTTGCGGTTTATGGCGTTCATAAGAGCATCCATCTTAGCCGAACCATAGCCGCTGCGATATGTAACGAACTCCGGATGATGTTTCTTGTAGAGGCTTATTACTGTGCGGCTTCCAATTAAGAAACCAGCTATAAGTATTACCAGAACCAGTAGTATCTTTCTAAGTGTATTCATTTTGAGTTGTTTTCAGCATTAAGGTCAAGGTATTTCACTTCTATCCCGGCACGTTTGAGCAGATCCACTCCGTCAGTAAGCCTGTATTGCTCAGTGTATATAACGCGCTTTATGCCTGACTGGATAATCAGTTTTGCGCATTCTATACATGGCGATGCGGTGACATACAGTGTTGCTCCGTCACTGCTGTTCGATGAGCGTGCCAACTTTGTTATGGCGTTGGCCTCAGCATGCAGCACATAAGGCTTGGATACGTTGTTCTCATCCTCACATATATTCTCAAATCCGGTGGGAGTGCCATTGTAGCCGTCGGATATTATCATATTGTCTTTTACTACCAAAGCGCCCACTTTGCGCCTCACGCAATATGAGTTCTCTGCCCAGATCTGGGCCATTCTTGCGTATCGGCAGTCAAGGGCTGCCTTCTTGGTTTCATTCATAGTCAAACCATATTTTCTAACGCGGGAACAAGAATCTCCTTGCGGCGCAGTGAAATAAGACCGTCAGTCTCAAGGGCATTCAGTTCACGTGATACGTTCAGTCTTGTGGCATCCATAAGGGAAGCCAGGTCATTCATCTTGATGCTCAGCCTTTTCTGGCCGCTCTGTATATCTGACAAACCTTTTATGAAACGGATTATCCGCTCACGGAGTGTCATCTCATCCAGATTCCATATGTGGCTGTCCATCTGTTGCACACGTCCGCTCAGGATGTTGAGAAGGTTCATGCGGCAAATGTTGTACTTGCCCAGTTCCGTGTAGATGTACTGCTTGTCAACCATAAGAAAGCTGCAGGAGTCCGTTGCCGTATAGGTGCGCAGATATGAGCCTGCTTTACCAAACATGGAGTAAGGCTCAATGAGACATGGGGCATCAATGTGTTCCATAAAGGTAAAGTTTCCGTGCATGCCCTCTCTTGAACTCTCCACTGATCCGTTAATGAGGAAAGCCAGGCTGCTGCACCTTTGGCCGGCACTGATTATGGTGCTGCCGGACTCGTATCTGACAAAGTCCAGACGTATTTTCTGCAGCAGACTGTTGAAATCAGCCTGATTCATGCCCTGGAAGAGGGGCAGACTGAGCAGGGTGTCATACATCGGCAGTTCCATAATCGTAAATTCATGCAAAGTTAGTGTTTTTTTTCTTGAAGGTTTGGCAATAATCCGCAGGAATCACTATTTTTGTAAAAACGGGCTATGCCCAAAGCATTCATTAACCAATAATTGTTTTAGCTATGATGGAATTATTTAATTCACTTGAACCGTTACAGAAGTTTTTCTGGGTTATCGCACTCTGCGCTTCGCTTGTGTTCCTGATTCAGACAATCATGACTTTTGTAGGTTTGGGTACTGATGCCGATGTTGACGCCGGGCCGATGGACGGCTCTGTTGATTCCGTGGAAGACGGCTCCTTGAGTGGCGTGTTCTCATTCCGCAATCTCATCAATTTCCTGTTGGGATACGGATGGGCAGGTGTGTTGCTGTTTGACTCTTTTGAGAAACGCCTGGTTCTGCAGTTGGTTGCCATAGCTGTAGGTCTGGTGTTCGTGCTGGCATTCGTGTTCATGTTCCGCCAGGTCATGAAACTGTCACATGACGGTAGTTTCAAGATGCAGGAGGCTGTTGGTCTTAAGGCCGATGTTTATCTGCGCATACCGGCTGCCCGTTCAGGACGCGGCAAGGTGCAGGTGAGCGTTAAGGGCTCCGTGCATGAGATTGACGCAATGACTGACAACAGTGAGGAGATTGCCACAGGCGGTCAGGTCCGGATTGTAAAGGTTCTGGGCGATGACCTGCTGCTGGTTGAGTGATGTGTATGAAATAATGATTAACAACTTAATACTTTAAAAATGAACGGAAGTAACATTTCAATTTTGGTAGTGATAGGAGTAGTCCTCCTTTTCATTCTGTTTGCAACCATTATCCGCAGGTACAGACGTTGTCCTTCAGATAAGATTCTGGTGGTTTACGGTAAGACCGGTGGCGGAAGTGCCAAGTGTATTCACGGTGGTGGTAAGTTTGTATGGCCTGTAATCCAGGACTATGCTTATCTGAGCCTGACACCTATTTCCATAGATGCAAATCTGACCAACGCCCTGAGCCGTCAGAACATCCGCGTGGATGTTCCCTGCCGATTCACCGTAGGTATATCGACCGAGCCTGACAGCATGAACAACGCCGCCGAGCGTCTGCTGGGACTCACCGCCGATGAGATTCAGGAACTGGCACGTGATATCCTGTTCGGTCAGCTGCGTCTGGTCATAGCAACCATGACAATCGAGGAGATCAACAGTGACCGTGACACCTTCCTGGAGAATATCTCCAAGAACGTCGAGGTTGAGCTCAAGAAGATAGGTCTTCGCCTTATCAACGTAAACGTAACCGATATCAAGGATGAGTCAGGATATATCCAGGCTCTGGGTAAGGAGGCTGCCGCCAAGGCCATCAACGAGGCTAAGGTCAGCGTGGCTGAGCAGGACCGTAACGGTGAGATAGGTAAAGCCGAGGCTGTTAAGGAGACCCGTATCCGTACATCACAGGCTAACGCCGTAGCCGTACAGGGTGAGAACAACGCAAAGGTTGAGATTGCCAACTCTGATGCATTCCGTCGTGAGAAGGAGGCTGAGGCCAACCGTCTGGCTGTTACCGCTGAGAAGGTTCAGCAGGCTAAGGCCCTGCAGGATGCCTACATTGCTGAGCGTGATGCTGAAAATGCCCGTGCCGAGCGTGAGCGTTCAACCCAGCAGGCCAACATTCTGGTTGCCCAGCAGGTTGAGAAGGATCGTATTATCATAGCTGCCGAGGCTGAGGCAGAGAAGCTCCGCGTAAGCGCCAAGGGTGAGGCCGATGCCATATTCGCCCGCATGGAGGCTGAGGCTAAGGGTTACTATGAGATACTGACCAAGCAGGCTGCCGGTTATGACAAGATGGTACAGGCTGCCGGTGGTGATGCCGCTAAGGCATTCATGCTGCTCATGTCAGAGAAGATGCCGGAACTTGTAAAGACTCAGGTTGAGGCTATCAAGGGTATCAAGTTCGACAACGTTACCGTTTGGGACTCAGGCAACAGCGCCGACGGAAAAGGCTCTACCGCCAACTTCCTGAGCGGACTCATGAAGTCAGTTCCCCCTATGTCTGACCTTTTCAATATGGCTGGTCTGAACCTTCCGGAATATCTTGCCAAGAAGAAGGAGGCTGAGACAGCTCAGGCTGAGGAGATCAAGGACGACAAGAAAAAGAAGTAACACAATAGGGGCGGTTCTGAACCGTCCCTTTTTGTATACTGATAATACCTAAAAATGAGTATCGGTCAAAATACTCATTTGTGTGTATTTTTGCATCGGATATTAATCTGATAGATATGGGCAAGATAAACAGTGAGTATGTCCCTCAGGACAAGATGAGGGACCTTATTGATGATAACAACCTGCTGCTTCTGGTAATAAGCCGGTTCGGGATCCATTTCGGATTCGGAGACAATACCATAGAGGAGGTGTGCCGTGAGAATGGTGTTGATTGCTCCACGTTCCTGGCTGTGGCCAATCTTATCGCAGGCAAGAACTACACCTCTTACAGTGTATCGCTGCCGGCCCTGATGGAATACCTCAAGCGTGCCCATACCTATTTCAGTGATTTCATACTACCCACAATCCGCCGCAAGCTGATAGAGGCCATCAACTGCAATGATGTTAATGATGTGGCGTTCCTGATACTCAAATTCTATGATGACTACACCGTTGAGGTGGAGAATCATATGAAGTATGAGAACGATACCATATTCGTATACGTTGAAAAGCTGATGCACGGCCTGCCTACCGGCAAGTTCAACATCTCAAAGTACTCAGTCAGTCATGACAACGGCTCTGAGAAGCTTAAGGAACTCAAGGATATTGTAATTCGCCATTACCGTCAACCCAATAACGATCTGCTTAACTCAGCTCTTTACGATATCATCAATTGTGAAAACGATCTGATTTCACATAGCGAGATTGAGGAGCGCCTGTTTGTTCCTGCCGTAATGAAACTTGAAAAAACGGCGGTTGTGGGTTCGGACCTTGCTCAAGGAGGCGCACAGGATACAATATCAAACGCCAGCATGGCAGTATTGAGCGACCGTGAGAAAGATATAATCAAATGTGTTGCCAAAGGTATGTCAAACAAGGAGATAGCCGATAAACTGTTTCTCTCGATACATACCGTTACTACTCATAGGCGCAACATCACGGCAAAGCTTCAGATACATTCTCCTGCCGGCCTTACAATCTACGCTATAATCAACAACCTCATTGATATAGCTGAGGTAAATCTGCAATAAGATATGGTCCTTTCCAATAACATTTATGAACCAATTGACCTGAGCGAGTATATTCAGACCGGCGAGGGCGGAACAGCCTTTTCCTATACCCATAAGACCCGCAATATTCTGGCCAAACTCTATAAACCCGGATTTGAAGCAGAGAGGGCGGTTGAGGAATTCCTTACTGCCTGTACAGTTTATGAGATAGGAATACCTACGCCCAAGCCTATCCGTCTTATAACAGACGGGGAATGCTATGGCGCTGAGTATGAACTGATTGGTAATAAGCGTTCATTTGCACGCGTCTTATCGGAAGAACCTGGACGTCTGGATGAAATAACCAATACTTTTGTCCGTAAGACTAAGGAATTGCATTCCAGTAAGGCCGATACAACCCGCATAAAGTCATATAAAGAGAGGGTGACACGTTTCTATAAGGAGAAGAATCTGGTGCCTCCGGTCTTCAGGGAACGTGCTTTAGCCTTTCTTGAAAAGGTGCCGGATACGCCCACCTGCCTTCACGGCGACCTGCAGATAGGCAATATCATTACTGACGGTGACCGAATCCTTTGGATTGATGTTGGCGAGTTCAGTTATGGTGCTCCGGAGTGGGATCTAAGTCTGATGTGGACTATTTGCAATAATATAGATGTGTGTCGGGCTGATAGGACTTTCCATATCACTCCGGGAATGCTTAATGCCCACTGGGGTATTTTCTTGCGGGCTTATCTGGGTACTTCTGATTCCCAAACTTTGGAAGCTTTCACAAAGCGTCTTCTGCCTTTCTATGCCGCCAAGCTTCCCTATGTATATGACATGGCTTATCATGGTTCATTGTCTGAAGCAAAAAGCCAGATGCTGCTAAAATTGTTATGACACAGTAAGGATAGCCCTTACCGTGTCACCTACAATGTTATTGGCGCATTATCCGTGCGGCCTCAACCATGTTGCGGAGTGAAGCTTCGGTCTCAACCCAGCCGCGGGTCTTGAGGCCGCAATCAGGGTTAACCCATAACTGCTCCGGCTTAAGTACCTGTGCGGCTTTACGCAGCAGAGCCACCATCTCATCGACTGACGGAACGCGCGGTGAGTGTATGTCATAGACGCCGGGACCTATCTCGTTGGGATACTTGAAATCTGCGAATGCTCCCAGCAGGTTCATCTGACTGCGGGCGCACTCAATGGTTATGACATCGGCATCCATCAGAGCTATGTGCCTTATTATGTCATTGAACTGGCTGTAGCACATGTGAGTATGTATCTGCGTGCTGTCCTTAACGCCTGATGCCGATATGCGGAACGCCTCAACAGCCTTGTCCAGGTACTCGTCGCGGTCAGCCTTGCGAAGAGGCAGGCCTTCACGGATGGCTGGCTCATCAATCTGGATTACTTTGATTCCGGCTTTCTCAAGATCTGTTACCTCATCGCGTATGGCAAGCGCAATCTGTTTCATGGTGACGGCGCGCGGCTGGTCATTACGTACAAAACTCCACTGCAGTATTGTCACGGGGCCTGTCAGCATACCTTTGACTGGCTTATCAGTAAGGCTCTGGCCGAAGGTTATCCAGTCAACGGTCATTGCATTGGGACGTGATACGTCACCGTAGATCACGGGCGGCTTGACGCATCGGCTGCCGTAGCTCTGAACCCATCCGTTCTGGGTGAAAGCAAAACCGCTAAGCTGCTCGCCAAAGTATTCAACCATATCGTTGCGCTCTGACTCTCCATGAACCAATACGTCAAGCCCTATCCCCTCCTGAATGCGGATAGTCCTTTTTATTTCATTCTTGAGTAAGTCAATGTACTGCTGTTTGGTAAGCTCTCCCTTCTTGAACTTGCTGCGCCAGGAACGTACCTCGGGCGTCTGGGGAAATGAGCCTATGGTCGTGGTGGGGAACAGAGGCAGGTAAAGCTCCCTGTGCTGTGCAGCGATACGCTCACGGAACGGGCTTTTGCGCTTGGCAAAATCGGGGGTAACGGCGTCCATGCGCTTTCTAACATCCTCATTGTTGGTAAGGGCCGATGTGCGCCGGTCCAGAATATCGGCTTTGTTCTCATGCAGAGCCTTTTGTGAGGCATATGATCCCTTGCCGTCAGCAAGATCAGCCAGGGTAACGACCTCAGTTACTTTCTGGCGGGCAAATGAGAGCCAGCGTTTAATCTCAGCGGGAAGTGATTTCTCATTCCGCTCATTTTCCAGATCAATGGGAGAGTGAAGCAGGGAGCAGCTCGTTGAGATGAGCAGGCGGTCGCTGTCCAGCTTTTCCTTTACTTTCTCTATGATATCCAGTGACTGACGGAAATCATTCTTCCATATGTTGCGTCCGTCAACAATGCCCAGACTTAGATTGATGCCGGCGGGCAGTATGCTGACAATATCCTGCCAGCTTTGGGGTGCGCGTACCAGGTCAATGTGCAGGATGCTTGCTCCAAGTCCTGTAGCCAGAGCGGCGTTATCGGCCAGACCGCCAAAATAGGTGGTAAGTATTATCTTAAGGTTTACGGCCTTGCTTATCTCTGCAAACGCCTTGCGATATGCCTCTTTTACCTCATCGGTCAGGTCTGTACAGAGCACAGGCTCATCTATCTGGACGTATTCAGCACCCAGGCTCTCAAGCTCTTTGAGTATTTCAATGTATACGGGCAGGAGGCGGTCAAGCAGTTCAATGCGGTTGAATCCGGACTCCTTTTCCTTGCCCAGCTGCAAATAAGTGATGGGGCCTACTAGAACCGGTTTGGTCTTGATGCCCAGCTCCAGAGCCTCCTTGAATTCAGCAGCGGCCTTGTTGTAGGTAAGTTTGAACTGCTGGTTCTTGACAAACTCAGGGACAATATAATGGTAATTGGTGTCAAACCATTTGGTCATCTCCATTGCGGTAACGTCAATGCCGTTCTTCTGATAGCCGTGAGCCATTGCAAAATAAAGCTCCAGCAAATCATCCTTGAGGTTATTGTAACGTTCCGGGATGGCTCCCAGGCTGAGACTCAGGTCCAGCGTCTGGTCATAGAATGAGAAGTCATTGCTGGGAATGAGGTCTATGCCGGCCTCTTTCTGCAGCAGCCAATTGGTTTTGCGTATCTGTGCGGCGGCGTCAAGCAGTTCCTGCTTTGAAATCTTGCCTGCCCAATAAGCCTCCTCGGCTTTCTTCAACTCGCGGTTTGCACCAATGCGGGGATAACCTAAAATGTTTGTTCTGATTGCCATATTCCTGTTTCTTTAGTTTACGTTTTTGAGCGTATTTGCGGCACAAAGGTATGTCGGTGCTTTTAATCATAAAAATATTTTGGAAAATTCAGGAAAATATGCTTGATTTGCAGAGTATTTTGTCTTATGGCAATAAAAATATTCTGCAATCTTAAATAATACTGAAATGTCAAGCGGGTATAAACTGGATGATACGGATGTCCGTATCCTGCGTGAACTGCAAAAGAATTCACAGCTTACGGTAAAGGAACTGGCTGCAAAAGTGCATCTGTCAGCCTCACCTACATTTGAGCGTCAGAAACGTCTGGAGCATGAAGGATATATAACCCGTTATATGGCTGTGGTTGATGCGCAGAAGGCAGGGAACGGCATTATGGTACTCTGTAACATACGCCTCAAGCAGCACTCGGAGGAGATGATCCAGCAGTTTATAGATGCCGTTCAGGATATTGATGAAATAACAGAGTGTTTCAACACCAGCGGTGAGTATGACTTTCTGATTAAGGTCTATGCGCGCGATATGCATGCATATCAGCAGTTTATGCAGCACCGTCTGGGTGCCATGAGTTGCCTGGGCAGCCTGCACAGCGTATTCGTAATGAGTGAGACCAAGAATACGCACGGGGTTCCGGTCACAAAAGGGTCCTGATATGGGCTGTATGGCAATACTCACTTTTGATAAAAAAAGTGGTATATTCGCAGAAAAAGCAGTATTATGCTTAGAGCACAGCAGTGGAATTCACAGATTTGGCTTAACGGCTGGTATAAGGCATCGGTCTCACGTGGCGGTGATGCCAAAAGGGCGCTTTTGACAAAGGTGTTCACTCACAATCTGGACATTTTCCGTGACGGGGCGTACCGTACGGAGAGTGACCGCGTTGTTACGCTGCCTGTAGGCGGAGCATTCGTTGAGAACTCAGAGATGTTCTCAGCACCCGTGCAATTGGGGACTGTCCCCAATTGCACAGGTGGTTAATCAGGACTGTATTCTAGCTACACGGGATTTGGTGGAGCAGAGGTATAATCCTGCGGTACTCAATATGGCAAGCCTTTATCATCCGGGAGGCGGTGTGCTTACAGGCTCCAGCGCCCAGGAGGAGGATCTGTGCCGCCGCAGCAATCTTGCCATATCGCTGTATCAGTTCTCGCTACCTGGCGGCCGATACGGTGACCTGGCCGATATGGTTGGCGTAAAGCGCCGTGCTGAGCGTTATCCTATGGACAATACATATGGCGGAATCTATAGTCCGGACATTACTTTTTTCCGTGCTACAAAGGATGAAGGATATGCATTGCTGGATGAGCCCTTCAGGGCCGCGGTGATATCGGTTGCATCATTGAATTACAATCCCAAGCACGGTCATAACTCGCTGGATGCCGATGGCAATATCCCGGAGGCCGATAAGCCCATACTGAAAGAAAAGATACGCACGATATTGCGCATCGGCATACTTAAAGGGCATGACAGCCTGGTGCTGGGCGCATTGGGTTGCGGCGCGTTCTGCACTCCGCCGGCCCAGATGGCGCGTCTGTTCCATCAGGTTCTGGATGAGGAGGAGTTTCTGGGCCGTTTCAGTAAGATTGTATTTGCAATAATAGATTCACCTTCAAGCAACAATTTCAAACCGTTCCTTAAGGAATTCAGTAAATAAAGGACTACTATGTCGTTTTCAGAAAAAGTTCAAGCTCAGCAGTTCCTTCCGGTCAAGGGAATAGTCAATGCCCGGGATCTGGGTGGTTATGTTACAGCCGATGGCCGCACCGGTCTGGCATCGGCCTACATATTGGCGGCTCTCGGTGTGGACTGGGAGACTATCATTGCTGATTTTGACGCAACGAATGCGGTGTACGAGAGGGACGTGAGGCGTCTGTCGCGCCGTGTCCGTTTCTGGGGCGGCAAGGAGGAGCAGGTAGGCGTGGTTAATGCGTTCATAGGTGCCAATACCGATAATTTTGTCAAGGCTCTGGACCTGCTGGACGCCCAGTTCGGATCAATGGATGTCTACCTTAGGGATCCTCTAGGCCTTACCGACGCCGATATCGAGATCTTGCGAACACGTTATTTGATGTAAACGCCGCAAAGGGGTCGTTTAACAATGCGTCACTTTTTTAAAAACGACGCAAAACGAAACGACCCCTTTGCGTCATTTTTGGGGATAATTATAATTATGGACTACGAGAAGATTAATCTTGAAGATTACGTTAAGACCGGTGAGGGCGGTCAGGGAGTGGCATATACCCACAAAACCGATAAGCGCCTTGCCAAGTTGTACAATCCCGGTTTTGAGGCCGATGTAGCCGTGGAGGAGTTTGGGGCAGCTATGGCCATGTATGAGCTGGGTGTGCCCACGCCCCGTCCCTACAGGCTGGTAACCGATGGCGAGAGGGTAGGTGCCGAGTATGAACTGATTGAAGGCAAGCGCTCGTTTGCCCGTATCATATCGCAGGAGCCCGACAGGATGGAAGAGGTGAGCCTAACCTTTGCCCGCGTGGCCCGCGAGCTTCATGCCGTCAAGGCCGATACCACCAGACTGCCCTCCATGAAAAAGAGAATGCAGGATTTCTATAACAAGGATGGTGTTGTGCCCGGATTCCTGAGAGACAAGGTGCTGCCTATTCTGGATACCATACCTGATACTCCCTATTGTCTGCATGGTGATATGCAGATAGGTAATATCATTACCGACGGACGCCGTAACCTGTGGATCGATATAGGTCAGGCTGCATACGGGGCTCCCGAATGGGATATTAGCCTGTGCTGGCGTATCAGTCAGATTGCAGATCCGGTGCGCACAGACCAACTGTTCCATCTTTCACCTGAGCAGATGCAGCAGCACTGGAATATCTTTGCTCCGGCCTATTATGGAATCCCTCCAAAGGAGATTGGAACGATAATACGCAAACTCCTGCCTTTTGCTGCCATCAAATCGGCCTACATGTACTACCTGACATTTCATCAGCCAATGGCCGACGATATGGCTCACCGCCTGTCGGACTCAATGCTTATCTAATCAGTCTCTTCAAGCTCAAACAGGGCCTCGATTGTGACGCCGAACACGCGGGCCATCTTGAGTGCAAGGACAGTTGAGGGATTGAACTTGCCTTGCTCTATGGCCACGATAGTCTGGCGGGTAACGCCGGTCTTATCGGCCAGCTCCTGCTGCGTCATACGCACGCGGGCGCGTTCTACTCTAAGGTTATTCTTCATCGGTCAACTCCCTGTTTTGTCTCCACAAAGATAACTTGAAAATAAGCACGTAGTATCCCATAAAGGCCGATACTCCGGTTGGTATCTTTAGAATTATATTGAGTTTGCCTATTGTCTCGGGTGATGAAAGACGGACTAAGAAAGGTGTAGTCAAAAACATTAATAGAGACCAGACAACGTATATGATAACGATAGTCACGAGTGCCTGATGGCGGATTTCAACTATTCTCTCATCTTCCTGCTTTTCCTGTGACAGAGCCATGAGGGCAAATGATATGGGAGTAAGCAACAATACCAGAGCCGATGCCCATGTGGGTCCTGCGGGGGAAGAACTTTCCTTAAAGAATACATATGGGAATAGGTCTCTGATAATGGCTTGCCAGAATACCAGGCATAACAGAACGCAAACAGCAAACATTACAAAACCTACTTTTTGCCACTTGTGGTCAAGCAAATGATTCTTCTTCATAATTACAGACAGTTTTAAGTTTATTGATGTCGCAAATGTATATAATAAATTACATTGCGACAATAAAACAAGACAAAAAGTATGTTAATATAGACTTGGTGAGATGAGATAGGCGGCGCCTCGGGATAAAAATAATCAAGTAAACTTGTTATTTCGGCTTGCACTATCTTTAGATAAGATAGGCTGCGCCTCGGGAAAAAAATGAGCAAGCTCCTTTTTTTCTCCTCTCGGCTTGCACTATCTTTGCAGTATGGAAAGAACACTTGTAATATTGAAGCCCTGCACAATTCAGCGTGGGCTTATCGGTGAGGTGATATCACGGTTTGAAAAACGCGGTCTCAAGCTTGTGGCCATGAAAATGGTGCAGTTGGATGCCGAGATTCTGCGCCAGCATTACGCACATATGGTCCAGAAACCTTTTTATCCCATCATTGAGAAATCCATGATGGCGGCTCCGGTGGTTCTGTGCTGCTGGGAGGGTATCGATGCCGTAAGCGTAGTTCGTGAAATGGCGGGTGCTACCAACGGCCGCAAGGCGCAGCCCGGAACAGTACGCGGTGACCTTTGCGTAAGCCATCAGGAGAACATTATCCACGCATCGGACTCCATAGAAACAGCGAAAGCGGAACTGGAGCGCTTTTTCAGTCCCGAGGACTACTGCGACTACCAGTCACCGCTGTTCGACTATCTGTACGCTCAGGACGAGCTCTGAAAAATTATTTATCAGTGGCTTTTATACCGACATAGTGGATACTGAGAATGCGCTTTTGGCGGAGTAAAGTCTTGATATCTGTAAGCAGGCCGTTTTGAACATCGGGATTTATGCTCAATGCAGCGCTTGTAATATGTTTGCCATCAGTTTCAGCCTTGTCTATGTATTCCCCGAGGCTTTCTATTTTATTCAGTTTAACAGGATTTGTGCTGATGGTCTCTTTCCCACCGTTCTCAAAGCGACGGTTGCTTGTTACACGTGCATTCATTTCATCAGTCGTGACTTCCAGCAGAAGCTCATAATATGGAACTGATGGTTTGCCCAGAATAACTACCTGATCCGGAGCTATCGGCTGTTCGACGGTAAGATATTCACTATAGGAGACCAAAAGATGGTCTGAAGGATCTATTAACCTGAAACTGAATCTTCCCTCATTGTCTGTAATGCTATGTGAACGTATATGTCCTGCTGCATCAATCTCAGTGACATTTGCCATGACTATGGGAGTGCCGTTTTCCTGATCAATAACCATTCCTTTGATGATGTCACCAGCCTTGACGTTATACTGAGTTACCTCAACCCCTGCAGGTTTATTGTAGCTTTCCTGGACAATGCTCAGCAGCATTCTGTTGCGGAGTGTTTCTTTCAGGTCAGATATTGGTCCCATGGGCACATCGGGGCGGATTGCAAGGCGGACTTTGCGGATTTTCATTCCGTCTGATATTGCCTGGTCTATGTAATCATCAAGGCCCTCCAGACTGATTTGTATTGGGGTGGTCTCACTCTTGAATTGATCCTGACCATTCTCATTATCAAACATTACTGTCGATACATATAACCTTACAGGAGGATTGTTTATGACCCTGATGCGCAGATCCTTATTGACTTTTTCATCCTTGATCACGTAATTGCCGGCGGCAGATCTGACTTCTTTTTTGATAGTATTACCTTCACCATCATATGATTTGGGTTGAGCTTCACTTATTTTATTTGCATACATAGCACGGGCAAACTTCTGCTGACTGTCAGAGCATTGGTCATAAGCTTTTCCGAATTTGCTCACACACACTTCATCGCGTAGTTCATTGTATGCTTTTTGCAGTTCATACCTTACATCACTGCAAACGCCAGCCGATGAACTGCGGTCGTACTGTAATGAAATTACATGTTTTATAGTAGTCATAACAGTTCCGTATCCTTCAATGTCATAATCCTCTATTATGGGAAGTCTGCTGTCATTATCGGGATTCTTAATGAACTGCTTGGCAAGGTCTTTAAGTTCGTCAATAGTCACTGTTCTTGCAAATAATCCGTTTTTTACATATATCTCATTGTTTTTGTTGATCTGTATTGTCATGACATTCCTTTGACGAATGAGCATTTCATTCTTTCTTTGTGCGTCATTTCTTAGTTCATCACTTATTACTTCATCATCTCCTATAACCCTTATGTACTCGGCACGCGTTACAGCAGCAGGAGGAGGGGGAGGACCAGGCGTTACAGCAGCAGAAGGACCAGAATAATTATAAGGTTCCATAGGTTGAGGTAATCTGTAGGACATTTCTGTATTACCCGATGTGAAACGTAATTTGTCATCCGGATTTACGGCCTTTTCTGTACGCGCAAACAGGACAGATGTCATTCCCAGCAGGGGAATCAGGAGCAGAAGCCACATGAGGCGTCTTTTCCTTGTTTTGTTCTTGTTCATCATAATAATTCTCTTTTTAATGTTAAGGTTAAAGGAACTGGCAAGCGCATAGGCCTCTGCGCCGACGGTTCTTATCAATAATAGTCTCTGGTAGTCCTGCTCTTGAATGCCGTAACGGTTGATCACTTCGTCATCGGCCTCAAATTCATGGACTATCTTTATCTCTTGGAGTACGAGCCAGCACACAGGGTTGACTATGGTGCAGGCCAATAATATTATAAGGTCTAGTGAGTGCATGAGCCTTACGTGCGAGTACTCGTGACGCAGGCTGGCGCGGCGGGCAAATCCGCTCTCCGTGTTGGAGATGACTATGTAGTTCATCCAGCTGAACGGGCCGTATGCCTCATTGTGAGTGACCAGCCATACGGTGCGGCTGATGCGGCGGCGCTGTTTTCCATGCAGGAAACGCCTTGCCTTTATGATTCCGCGGCTCCAGCCGATAATCAGGGTGAGAACATATACTGCGTATGCGCAAACCAGCAACACTGCCCACAAATGGGATTTGGCGGCAGACTCTTCATAATATGGTTCAGCAATAGGACTTTCAGGTTCCGTCATAAACGTGAGCGTTCCTGACAGTTCCTGGGCAAACTGAGTCTCCTCAATGGATATTTCACTTACCACGGGTGTACTGTCAGGGAGAGTCACGTGCACAAGGGGGAGAAGGGCTGAGAGCAGTGTGGCTCCCAGCAGATAAAACCGGTTAAAGCGGTACAGTGTGGTTCCGCTGAATGCAGCTTTGTAGATTGCAAGCAGGACCAGCAGGGTAAATGCCCACTCAATTATATAAAGGACTATACTACCCATGACTATTTCTTTTCTACCATTTTAATAAGTTCTTTGAGTTCATCAACGCTTACCTCCTGTTGCTCAACAAGACAGGAAATGAACTCCATGTAGGAGCCGCCGAAGAATCTGTTCACGCTCTCCTTGTTTATTTGCTCGGCGTATTTCTCGCGGCTTATGGCCGGCTCATAGAGAAAGAAGCGCGCACCCAGTTCACGGTGGGTTATCATCCCGCTGCTCTCTAATCGGCGCACAAATGTTGCAACTGTATTGAAGTGGGGTTGGGGCTCCGGCAGGCGTTCCTGAATATCTCTCATGGAGAGTGCTCCACCGTCCCACAGCACATTCATGATGGCAATTTCCTTATCGGTCAGTTTCTTCATATTTCGATAGTTTGAACTAATTTCTAGTGCAAATAAACTACAATTTGTAATTACTTCCAAACATTTTTACGTTTTTCTACAAAATAATTTTAGTTTTCTGGTTTTAAGGGAGTTTAAACATTGATACGCAAAGACAAAAAGCGCAAATTAGTAATTTTGCAAAAACTATAAGACAATGGGTAAGATTAAGAGTATAGGTATATTGACATCAGGTGGCGATTCACCCGGCATGAACGCCGCTATCCGTGCGGTGACACGCGCTGCTATATTTGAGGGCTGGAAGGTCTGGGGCATATACCGCGGATATGAGGGCCTTATAAACGATGATGTCAAGGAGTTCACGACTGAGAGCGTATCGGGTATAATATTTGAGGGCGGCACGATACTGCGCACATCACGCAGCAAGGACTTCATGACTGTAGAGGGCAGAGCCAAGGCATACCAGACAATCAAGAAGCATAAGATAGACGCTCTTATAGTAATAGGTGGTAACGGATCTCTTTCAGGAGCGCAGGAACTCACAACAGAGTATGACATTCCGGTTATAGGCCTGCCCGGCACCATTGATAATGACCTGTACGGAACCGATAACACCATAGGTTATGATACGGCCCTGAACACCATAGTGGAGTGCGTAGACAAGATACACGATACCGCAAACTCTCACAACCGAATATTCTTTATTGAGGTGATGGGACGCGATGCCGGTTTCCTGGCTATGAATAGTGCCATAGCTGCCGGAGCTGAGGCGGCCATCATCCCCGAGAAGTTTACTGATATAGACCAGCTGGCCGCATACATAGAGCGCGGTATACGTAAATCCAAGCGCAGTTCAATCGTAATAGTATCGGAGGCCGACGGAGGCGCAATGCACTATGCCGAGCGTATGCACAATGAGTATCCGCAGTTTGATGTGCGCGTATCCATTCTGGGTTATGTACAGCGCGGAGGCCGTCCCAGCGCCTTGGACCGCATCCTGGCCAGCCGCATGGGTGTGGCCGCAATTCAGGCTTTGAAGGAGGGACAACGTAATATCATGATAGGCGTAGTGAACGACAACATGGTCAACATCCCAATAGCTCAGGCCGTAAAGAAAGACAAACCAATAGGTGAGGAACTGATAAACGTGCTTTCAGTTCTCTCCATTTAATATGAATTTGAAAAAACTCATACTCTCCATGTGGGCATTCTGCCTGTCACTCCCGGTGATGGGTCAGTTCGTTGTTGTTGCAGCTGATGGAAATGTTCAAACTGAAGAATGGATAGATCCGGAGTTTGAGTCCATAATAAAGACATACATCAAGCAACTTTTTCAGGTTACCGGAAAGGTCTACGGAATTGATGATTATGAGCCTGAACCATATCCGTTGCAAGGAGCCAACATTAAGGTTACGTGTATGGGCGATACCACCGCATTTGACGGTATGGCTGCCGATAAGGACGGCAGTTTTTGGGTTTATATGTCACGGCGAGACCGTATCAAGGATACCCGTTTGCGCGTAACTATTTCATATCTGGGTATGCAGACGCTGGATACCATTTTCTCTCCTGCCCAGGTAAAGGAGAGTGGCATCCAGACTTACAGAGTACAACTGGACTCTGTGGTGCTGCGCAGCAATCCCCTGACTACTGAGGAGGTGGAGATTGTGGCTGAGCTCCAGCGCATGTATCAGCGCGGTGATACCATAATATTCAATGCCGATGCGTATGAGATGCCCACTGGAAGCGTGCTGCTTGATCTGGTGCGTCGTCTGCCCGGGCTGAGGTATGAGGACGGCAAGATGACCTACTTGGGGCGTGATATTGAGGAGATTCGCCTAAACGGTGATTCTTTCTTCAAGCGCGATATGAGCATTGCCTTGAACAATATGCCTACTGAGAAACTAAAGAGTCTTAAGGTCTATGAGGTGCCGGATGATACACTCAACGTCATGAGTGATAACCACCTTATCATGGATATGGAGACCAAGGATCCCATGAGTCGTACGCTATTTGCAAATGTATCAGCAGGTACTACTGAAAAGTTTGACCGATTCTCGGCTTCATTAAGCGGTTCTACTTGGAAACAGGACGGTTATGAACTGTACGGATCTTTTTCTCACAGCAGCATACCGTATGAGTATTCCAATTCACTGAAAACAGAGAATACCAACGGCAGCCTGTATGTGGATAAACAGTTCAAGAAGGTGTCAGTGGACGGTTCCATGTCATACGGCAACAGTTACAGCGAGAACAAGAGTGCCAACTATAACAAGATGTTCATGCCGGATTTTACGCAGAACTCCGTCAGTGAGTCAGAGAGTTCAAGCGGCAGTCATAATCTGGGTGGTTCGGCATCAGCCAACTGGCGTATCAGTGAAAAGACGTGGCTGAACCTGAATATGAGCTACTCAAGAAACGGAAGCAACAGTTCAAGTCATACAAACGACACTATTTCAAATGAGGATGAAGGGTTGGTAAGCTACACGCGTCAGTTTAACAGGTCAGATTCCAACAATGATTCCTATGATATGAGTCTGGGATTTGGC
This sequence comes from Bacteroidaceae bacterium, assembly GCA_017633615.1. The sequence continues at coordinate 37,491 of JAGBPB010000019.1, forward strand.
AGCAGGTTGGGCAAGGAAGAACAGTATTCATTTCATTCATATCTTAACTTTACCGGTTCCCAGGGTGACAACGTGAGCTATAATGAATCAGAGAGCCGTTTCTATCAGTTGGGGGACAGCACCCGTATTGTAAACCACAGAATCCTGAACCCTTCAGAAAACAGGACATTTCACGGTAATATAGGGCTGGACAGGCAGGTGGGAGTAAACGGTTATTTAGGTTTCACTTACTCATTTGCATATTCTGACGGAACCAGCAGCCAAAACTATGAGGATATTGCTGCCGACGGTACGCTCAGCTCTGTTGACAGCCTGCATTATGACAGGCGAAACAGCAATCTTACCAATAGTTTTGATTTGGATTACCATTACAGTGACTCCCTTTATCGTATCAGTCTGAATGCTGAGGCTGCGCCGGTAGTGATGACCATTGATAATGACAAAAGAGATAATAAGGAGCATATACGCTATACCGGAATACGTTACCACGTAAACTCGAACATCCGGTTCAAGGTATTCCGCAAGAGTGAGTTCGGATTAGGTTATACGGGAAACAACGGCCTGCCTGATGTCTCGCAACTGTCAACTGTAACTGACTACAGTGATCCCATGAATATTCATGAAGGTAACAGTTCTCTCAAGAACTCCTTTACGCATAACTTTAATGCGGAGTTCCAGTTCAGATCATACCTGCGTGCCAGAATCAATTACGGCACCACTATAAATGAGATTACCACGCTTACCCGATTGGATAAGGAGACCGGTGCCCGTCGTACATCGCCCGCCAATATAAACGGCAGCTGGAATATGACGGAGTATCTTTTCCTTACCTATCCGTTTCAGGATCTGTCACTGAGCTTTACGGCCAATCATTCATTCAGGCATAACGTGGCATATGTACAGACTGCCGCAGATGCTGATCCGGGCAAGAGTGCTACTGACTGGAACCAGTTGAGTTTCAGCCTGACAAGCGGTTATTCCAACCGTTCATGGATTATAAGAGCATCAACCGGATACAGCAAGGACAGGAGCAAAAGTGATTATCTTGAGAATGCCAGCGGCGGCAGCAGGTTTACGGCTAACTGTGAACTGTCATACCAGGCTCCGTTCGGACTTGGAGCATCAACCACGTGCCGTTATAACAAGCCTTTCGGTTATGAGATGGCTCAGGCAAACCGTGCGGAGTGCATGTGGAACATATCGGCGGAGTATGCTTTCCTCAAGAACCGTCAGGCTGAGATCAGCGTAACGTGGCGTGATATTCTCAAATCTTACAATGGTTTCTCAGCGCAGATGTCTGGTACCAGCTGGAATGAAAGCCGCAATTACGGTGATACCTCCATGTTCGTGATATCATTCAGCTACCGTTTCAACGATTTCAGATAGAATCCTGATGCGGGTTCATCTTGCGCATAGCATTGGGGCTTACTCCCGCAATCTTTTTTATGAACTTGCTGAATGAGGCCTGATCAGGGAAATTGAGTTCATTGGCAATCTCCTGAATGCTTCTTTCTGATGCCAGGATCATGGATCTGGCGGTGGAGAACAGCAGGTCTGATATTATGGCGCTTAAGGTCTTGCCGAATACGTTGCTTGTTATCTGGTTAAGGTATTGGGGTGTAAGGCACATCTTCTCCGAATAGAACTTAACCTGATGCTCGGTACGGTAATTGTTGATTATAAGTCTGTACAATTGTCTGGCCAGAGTCTGTTGGCGCGTAAGAGGAATATTGTTGTCAGTTATTTCATTCATGTGTTCCTGCATGATATTATCAAGTTCAACATGATGCCAGGTGGTGGCTAGCCTCATGAAAGCAGGACGGTTGATACAGTCTGTGCGGTTAATCTGTTCTATTATTTTGTCAACACAGTCCTTCATTATTATTGTTTCTTTTGCATTGAGCCTTAGTACCGGATGGAAATAGGTTTGAATCCATCTTTCTGATTTTACCATGTAGTTAAGATGTACGGACATGTTGTGCCCGTTGGAGTCAAGAAGCAGAAGGCGTAGTTTGTAATCCGGACTGCATTCCACCATCCGGCACGTATGGGTGGGGGCAAGAATAAAAACGTCTCCGGGCTCAAGCCTGTATCTGCTATTGTTGAATTCAGCCATGCTGTATCCTTCCAGGATATATCCTATTGCAAATGCGTCAATTGCAAAAAGATTTTTGGCAGATTCTATTCCATACAGGTTTGCGTTCAGTACCACAATATGGTTTTTATAAACAGCTGCAGATTCATTACACGGCATGCTGATCATATCCTTTATACTGAATCTTTTCATATCTTATGCTATGCTGATTTCATTTTTGACAACTAAAATACAACTAAAATCTTGCATTTGTTTCAATTTTGACAAAAATATTTCTTTTTGAGATGCGGCGTCTATTCATATTTGACCGACATTTGTCACGCAATCCTGGGCTGTCGCGACGACATTCCGGACTGTAAAAAGGCAATGTTGGAATGAAAAGGTGTCCGTTAAGTGTGTCCTGAGTTTGTTTCCTTTTCTAAGCTCTGACACATGGACCCCGGGTAAATGGCAGTCTTGTAAGGTTGGCTGCCATTTATTTTTTTGTTTTTTTGTAATTTTGGGAATGAGATGTTACGTCACTGTTACGGTTTGTTCGGGGTGCGTAACATCCAATTGCATTATTTTTGCGTCAAAACAAAACAATAGTCCAATGGAAGAAGCAACCGAATTGCTTATTGAATGTTCCAAAGAGTTCAGTAAGACCCAGGAGTACCGTATTCTAAAAACTTATCGTATGCGTAATGATCGTTTATCTTTTGATGAACGTTATTCCATAGCCAAGAGCGTAGAAAAATCATTTGAACCTTTCTTTACCCTTTTAAAAACTGATGCTCCCACATTGACGGATTCAGACCTGCTTTATTGTGCCCTGATGGTTGTGCGGATTGATAGGGTTGCTATTGCCGAATGTCTTACTGTTTCAACGGATGCCATCAGGATGCGTAAATTGAGACTCCGTGAAAAACTGCCTACCGTATGGTTTGAGCTGATGTTCGCCGAACAAAAGCGTAACTGTTCGGATAATGTTACGTCACAAAATTCCTGGGAGCAGACACCTGAGATACCTTTGCCGGCAGAATCAACAAAAATCGCAAAGGTCATGAAACAAAAAATGTCATTTGGTAAAGCGGTAGAAAGCTGCTTCAGTAAGTATTTTAAGACAGAGGGACGCGCACGCCGTTCAGAATATTGGTACTTTGTGCTGTTCTGTCTTATTGTGAACGTTTCATTTACTCTTTTCCACAACATTGTGAAAGGGTTTGTATATCCTGCAATAGATGAATCTACCGTGAATATCTGCGGGATTATCATACGGACTATTGACTGGATTATAAGCATTGCGTTCCTTTGTCCTGTCTACAGTGTGACAGTCCGTCGTCTGCATGATCTTGATGACAACGGTTGGCTTGCCATCATACTCTGTCTGCTCCCATGGGCAATAGTGGCTGCAACAAAAATCTTTGTCCAGCAGTATGGGGATACTATTTCATTGATGGCAGAGAGCTCAAAAGAGGTGACCATGAAGATAGTCAGGCCCTTTTTGGCATTAGTCATGGGCAAGATAACAATTCTTATAATCAAGATCATTCTCTTCTCTAAACCCGGAACTGAGGGTCCAAATGATTTCGGTCCGGATCCTATACGCATAATATCTGATACCACAGATGAAGAATCTGATTCATGATTCACTTTCGTTTTCAATGGTTCTTTTTCGTGTTATGGCAAACTGATACCTTGAATCCTTGTTTGCATTGAAAGGTTGTTGATAACCTTTCAAAAAAATAGCGTATTGCTTAAGGCAAATACGCTATTTTTATGCTTTAGATGAAGATGCTTAGGTTGCCGGAAGGCGTGAGTGATAAGGGACGCAGACTTGTGTTCTGGCTTGCACTTGAGGAGTGGGCTGTAGCCAATGCTCCCGGCTCTTTTTTTGTGTGGAGTGTGGAACCGACGGTGATATTCGGCAGGAATCAGGATATGGAAGCCGAGGTCAATGTGGAGTATTGTCTCGAACACGGTATAGAGATGTATCGCCGTAAGAGCGGTGGAGGATGCGTATATGCTGACTGCGGCAACCTTATGATATCGTACATAACGAGGCAGCCCGATGTAAACGTGGCTTTTGATGAATATCTTTCAAGTCTGGCCGATGCATTGTGCGGAATGGGGTTGGACGCAGTCCGTACGGAGCACAATGATGTGCTGGTGGGAGGACGCAAGGTTTCAGGTAATGCGTGCTACGCAACTCCTACCGGTTGCATTGTACATGGAACACTGCTGTACAATACGGATTTCACGGAAATGGAACACGCCATAACTCCCTCTAAGGAGAAACTTGACAGCAAAGGAATCAAGTCTGTAAGGCAGCGTGTAAACAATCTGAAAAATTGTGGATTACTTTTTGATTTTGATGCTTTGAGGTCAAAACTAATTGATTATTTTTGTAAGGATATGCAGGTTTTAAGCAATTCCCAGTTGAAAGAGGTGCTTAAGATTGAAGAAACCTATCTTGACGAAAACTTTATTAAATATGGCCGAAGAAATTAAAAAGACCTGTCTGCACAGCAGTCATGTGGCTCTGGGAGCGCAGATGAGCCCGTTTGCCGGATTTGATATGCCCATTCAGTATGCAGGTATAACCCAGGAGCACCTGGCAGTCCGTAACAAGGTGGGTATGTTTGATGTATCGCACATGGGTGAGATATTCATCAGCGGATCTGATGCCGAACGTTACGTGAACCATATCTTTACAAACAACATCAGCGGTTATGAGCCGGGCAAGATCCTGTATGGAATGATGCTTTATCCTGATGGAGGATGTGTGGATGACCTGCTGGTTTACCGCGAGTTCGAGCCCGACCATTTTCTGCTGGTAGTGAATGCCGCCAACATAGACAAGGACTACGCCTGGATGCTGCAGCAGCAGAAAGGTTACAACGTTAAGATAGACAATCAGTCAGAAGCTTGGGGGCAGATAGCAATCCAAGGCCCGGAGGCAGAAAAGGTGGTGGTAAGTTTGTTAGGCCTGGAGTGCGCCAAATCCTTGGGTTTCTATGGGTATTGCAACAGTGAGTACAACGGCCACCGCCTGATAGTAAGCCGTACCGGTTACACCGGTGAGGACGGCTTTGAGTTGTATGCCACTCTGCAGGACACTGTTGAGATATGGGACCGTTTGCTGAAAGCCGGAGTTGAACCCTGTGGCTTAGGCTGCCGCGATACTCTGCGGTTTGAAGCAGGCCTGCCCCTGTACGGCGATGAACTGAGTGCCGAAATCAGTCCCATCGAGGCTGGCCTGGGCATGTTCTGCAAGCTGGATAAAGCTGAATTCATAGGCCGTGAAGCCCTGGTTGCCCAAAAAGAGCTGGGAGTAGAAAAGAAACTTGTAGGAATAGAAATCTTTGACCGCGCCATCCCTCGCCACGGCTACCCCGTAGAACTGGAGGACGGCACTGTAATAGGAGAAGTAACCACCGGCTACCACAGCATCACTCTGGACAAAAGCATCTGCTTTGCCCTGGTTAAACCCCAATTCGCTGCCTTAGGTACTGATTTGTTCATCAGAATCCGCAAGAAGGTCTTCCCCGGCAAGGTCATTAAGAAACGTTTCTACGAAACGAAATACAAAAAATAACTTTGGCGTTGGCATTGGCCACCATCCGGCGCAAAAAAAAGAGATACTATGAGAAACTCTTGAAATTGCCGCAGGGTCGGCTTTTGAAGTAGAGACTCAGTTGATTATCGCAAAGAATCTTAATTATTTGTCAGAAGATGACACTGAGCTGATTATTGAAAAATTAGGAAAAGTTGAACGACAATTGAATCAATTAATAATAAAGTTAAACAAGAAAACAGGTTGAGGTAAGCCAAGGAACAAAGCCAACGCCAATGCCAACGCCAAAGTAAATAAGAACTATGAGTAAGATTATTGAAGGACTGAAGTACAGTGACACCCATGAGTGGGTAAAGGTAGAAGGTGACATCGCAGTAATAGGAGTAACAGACTACGCCCAGAAGGAAATGGGTGAGATAACCTACGTAGATTGCCCTGATGTTGATGATGAGGTTGAGAAGGGAAGTGAATTCGGAGCTCTTGAGAGCGTAAAAGCTGCCAGCGATCTGTTCAGCCCGGTAAGCGGAACCGTAACCGAGGTAAATGAAGAGGTCGTTGATGATCCCAAGCTGGTAAACGATGACGCTTTTGCCAACTGGATCATCAAAGTACAGATGAGTGACGCATCAGAGCTTGACGGCTTGATGGACGCAGCAGCTTACAAGGCATTCATTAAGGAGTGATGGCAGGTTTCCTGTATTTCCCGCATACGGATCAGGACATCCGCGCCATGCTTGACCGCATAGGCGTAAAGAGTCTGAACGATCTGTATGCCGATGTCCCCCAGGACTGTCTGTACAAGGGAGAGTATGACCTGCCCAGTGCAATGACCGAGCAGCAGGTGCGTGACTTTTTTGAAGGCTTGGCTGCAAAGAACCCTAAGCTGAAGGTGTTTGCAGGCGCAGGTGCCTATGACCACTATACTCCTGCCGTGATACCTTATATAACCCAAAGGAGTGAGTTCATAACAGCTTATACTCCGTATCAATGCGAGATATCTCAGGGCACGTTAAGGTACATATTCGAGTACCAGAGCATGATCTGCACCCTGACTGGTATGGATGTAAGCAACGCCTCAATGTATGACGGCCCTACGGCCGCTGCTGAGTCCATGCGAATGATGGTAGCCCAGGCCAAGAAAAAGAACACTGTTCTGGTTTCAAATACATTGCTTCCCCAGGTAAGGGGAGTGATTGCCACATACGCCAAATATGCCGGCATAACCGTTAAGGAAATATCTGCACAGGGTGGTCAGACATCAAAGGCCGCTCTGGAGGCTTTGATTGCCCAGGGCGATGTGGCAGGAGCCATAGTTCCCTCAATAAACAGGTTTGGAATAATAGAGAATCTTGAAGGAATGGCCGATGCCCTGCATGCTGATAAGGCCCTGCTTACCGTTTATTGTGACCCGTCGGCTCTTGCTGTAGTAAAGACTCCGGCAGAGTGGGGTGCCGATGTTGCGGTAGGTGACGGCCAACCGCTGGGCATTCCATTGTGCTACGGCGGTCCGTACGTGGGCTTCATGGCTTGCCATAAGGATTATATGCGCAAACTGCCCGGCCGCATAGTAGGCGAGACCCGTGATAAGGAGGGGCGCCGTGCATTTGTGCTTACACTGCAGGCCCGCGAGCAGCATATACGCCGCGAGAAAGCCACCAGTAACATATGCTCAAATGAAAGTCTTATGGCACTCTGGGTAACGGTCTATCTGTCACTGATGGGTCCTGAAGGTATGAAACAGGTAAATGATCTGTGCTACCAGCGTACACATTACCTGTACAAAAAACTGCTTGAGACCGGAAAGTTTGAGCCGGTGTTTGATGCTCCGTTCCTTAAGGAGTTCGTTCTGAAATCAAAGACTCCTGCCGCTGAGTTGCAGAAGAAGCTGGCTGATGCCGGATTCTTCGGGGCACTTGAGACTGAGGAGGGTTATGTCAGTTTCTGCGTAACAGAGAAGCGCAGTTATGAGGATATTGATGAATTGGTTAAAGCGCTCAGACTATGAAGTACTACGATAAACTGATATTTGAGATATCCAAGCCTGGTCGCAGAGGATATTCCCTGCCTGAGCCGTGCAACAAATGCCAGGGTGCCGATGCCATTCCCGCAACTTTGAGAAGAGAGAAGGCACCTGAACTGCCTCAGGTGAGTGAGCCGGATGTGGTGCGTCACTACACCAACCTGAGTCAGATGAATTTTGGCGTTGACACCGGATTCTATCCGCTTGGCAGCTGCACAATGAAGTACAATCCCAAGATAAACGAGGAGATTGCCGCTATGCCAGCATTTGCAGGTTTGCACCCATGCCAGAAGAATCTTCCTGGTGTTGATGCCGTATATGAGGGAATGGACAAGGCACTTGCCGCAATAACCGGAATGAAACATTTCACCTTCAAGCCCTGCGCAGGTGCCCACGGTGAACTTACCGGTCTGATGATCATCCGCGAGTACCACATATCACGCGGTGACTACAAGCGTACCCGTATAATTGTACCCGACAGTGCACACGGAACCAACCCCGCCAGTGCTGCAGTATGCGGTCTGGATGTGGTAGTGGTAAAATCAAATGCACAAGGCTTGGTTGATGTGGAGGATCTCAAGCCTCTGCTGAACGATACCATTGCCGGCATAATGATGACCAACCCCAATACGTTGGGTTTGTTTGAGAAGGATATCCGTGAGATAGCACAGCTGGTACATGAGGCAGGCGGTCTACTTTATTATGACGGAGCCAACATGAACCCGCTTATCGGAACGGTACGTCCGGGTGATATGGGATTTGACGTGATGCATTTGAATCTGCACAAGTCATTCTCGACACCTCACGGTGGCGGCGGTCCCGGCAGCGGTCCTGTAGGCGTCTGCGAGAAACTGGTTCCGTTCCTGGGTGTTAACGTATCGGGATTCAACGGCAACTTTGGCGTTATACTGCGCGCCTATGCTTATATCCTGATGCTGGGCCGTGAGAACGTGAAACTGTGCGGTAAGCTGGCTACACTGGGTGCCAACTATATCAAGGAGTCACTCAAGGATCTTTACAAACTGCCTATAGAGAGTGTCTGCAAGCATGAGTTTGTGTTTGACGGCCTCATAAACGACGGTGCATCTGAGGGCAAGGAGGGCGCAACTACACTTGACGTAGCCAAACGTTTGCTTGACTTTGGCTATCACGCACCTACCATCTACTTCCCGCTGCTGTTCCATCAGGCCATCATGATTGAGCCTACTGAGACTGAGTCAAAGGAGACCATTGACGGGTTCATTGAGGTGATGCGCAAGATTGCCGCCGAGGCTGCCCGGGATCCCGATATCCTGCACGGCGCTCCGCATGGTACGCCCATCTCACGTCCCGATGAGACTACAGCAGCACGTAATCCCATTCTTAAAATTCAGGACGAATGCGTTTGCTGATTATTGGAGCAGGTCCCGGCGGTTACGAGACTGCGGTTGAGGCTGTAAAGCGTGGCATGGAGGTAACTCTCATAACAGAGGGACCTCTTGGTGGTACCTGTCTTAATGAGGGTTGCATTCCCACCAAGACATTCTGCCACTACGCCGAACTGCTGGAGCAGAACCTTAAAGCAGGTTTGGACTGCAAGCCGTCATTTGCAGCAGCCGCTGAGCGTAAGCAGGCGGTGATTGAGCAACTGCGCGGCGGCATAGACATGCTGCTCAAGAACGTACAGGTGGTACGCGGTAAGGCTCAGTTCAAGGATGCCAAGACTGTAGTATGTAACGGTCAGGAATATACTGCCGATAAGATTATCATTGCAACAGGTTCGGTATCGGCTGTATTGCCCATTCCGGGTGCAGAGGGCTGTCTTACATCAAAGGAGATTCTGGAACTCACCGAAGTACCCGGGAGCCTCTGCGTGATAGGTGGCGGCGTGATAGGATTGGAGTTCGCATCAATATTCCGCAGTTTCGGCAGTGAGGTTACGGTATTGGAGTTCTGTCCTAATATACTGCCTCGGTTTGATGTGGATCTGGCCAAACGTCTTAAGCTGTCACTCTCCAAACGCGGCATAAATATTGAGGTGCAGGCGCAGGTAACCCGCATTGACGGTAATACCGTAACCTATATCAAGAAGGATAAGGAGTCCACCGTCCAGGCTGACAAGATTCTGATGGCTGTGGGCCGACGTCCAAACACAGATGGCCTGAACCTTGAGGCTGCCGGCATAGATTACACCCGCAAGGGCATTACCGTAAATGAAAGGTTTGAGACATCGGTTCCCGGTATTTATGCCATTGGTGATGTTACAGGCGGTATAATGCTTGCGCATGCGGCTACATATCAGGGACTGCATGCCCTGAATGCTATATGCGGCAAGACTGACAGTATCCGTTTTGACCTTGTCCCCGCAGCCGTATTCACAATGCCTGAGGTCGCAATGGTAGGTCTCACAGAGGAGCAGTGCAAGGAGCAACAATTGGAATTCCGCTGCCTCAAATCCTTCTACCGAGCCAACGGAAAAGCCGTCTCAATGGATGAAACAGACGGCTACTGCAAGGTGATAGTTGATAACAACGGCAAGGTACTAGGAGCCCACATCATGGGCGCCCACGCATCGGACCTGATTCATGAGATTACCACAGCTATAAACCTTGGTGCTTCGCTGGATCAGCTTCAATCCGTTATCCACGCACATCCCACCCTCAGCGAAGTGCTCCAATCCGCACTTCACCAATAAAAAAGGCGACCTGAAAAGGCCGCCTTTTTTATTATTGGTCTGCAATCAGAAGCCTCCGAATCCGCCACCAAAGCCGCCACCGAAGCCTCCTCCACCGAATCCGCCAAAGTCACCTCCGCCGAATCCACCGAAGTCCATCATGCCGCCGCCAAAGCCGCCCATGTTCATCTCACTTACCTTGCAGCCCTTGGGGAGTTCAAAGAAAGCAGGATCAACATCCTCAGCAATGAAGTTCATTGCGGTCTGGCTTGTGGTTGACCAGTCGCTCTCTGTTACGGTTGAGAGAGGAATTCCCTCATAAACACATACTGTGATATTCTGTGTGAATCCCATCTGGTTGCTGGGGCTCATTGAATATTTTTTGCATGTAACACCTGCTACCTGTTCTTCACCCAGCTCCTTGATCTTGTTGCGGCGGATGGTCTTTTTGTCCAAGTTGAGCCAGTCAATCTCACCAAGCTGACCGATCTGGGCACCCATGCCGAAACCGCCACCAAAACCGCCCATGCCACCGCTACGGCCGTTACGGGCACCGCCGAAGATAGGCATTACAGTTGCGGTATTCTCCTTCTCATTGATGGTATAGGTTGAGTCACCTACAGATATTGTACGGGTGATGTTCTCACCATAAACGCTGATTCTTGCAGTCTTCTTGCCGTAGTCGTCAAAATAGATCTGCTCTCTCATATCGCCAGAGTTGAAGCTGTTTATTCTTTCCAGGAAGGTTGAGTCACCGAAAGCGGCCAGACCGCCACCGCCCATCATTGCTGAGAAATCAGGCATTTCGCCCATATCGGATGAAACAGTGATGATGCCCGATTTTACACCGAACAGAACTTCTTTAACTTCTTTCTTCTTTGCGCTTACAGAAACGCACATTGCCATGATCATGGCTGCAATCAGATACTTTTTCATTGTCCTTATTTGTTTTGTTTGTTTACCCTTTTGTGACACAAGTCGTAAACAATATAGCAGGAAGGATGAAAAGTTAAGAATATTAGATTTTATTAAGAATATAATCTTTTTGTCAGAATAATTTCTGGATGAGGTCAGGGCGGCCTATGCGTTTCAACTCGGCAATAAGGCGGTGGCGCTGAGTCTGGTCATACCAGAAAAAGAACTGGCGTTGCGCCTGTTTCTCGCGGTCAGTGCGGGCGGTAAAGACAGGTTTCATGGTATAAGGGTTGATCCCGGTATAGAAGATCTCTGTACTAAGGGTCATGGGAGTGGGGGTAAAGTCCTGAATCTGCTCCAACTTGAAATTGAGGCGTTTGGTGATGACGGCCAGTTCTGCCATATCCTGTTCCGTGCACCCGGGGTGGCTGCTTATGAAATATGGAATGATCTGCTCCTTGAGCCCGCATTCACGGTTTATGCGGTCAAAACTTTTCTTGAAATCCTCAAACTGGCTGAATGGCGGTTTGCGCATAAGTGCCAGCACACTTGATGAGGTGTGTTCCGGGGCAACCTTGAGGCGGCCGCTCACATGTTTCTCAATGAGTTCTTTGGCGTATGCGGCATGTGATTTCACTGCCTTGGGGTCAGGATCATTGTATTGCAGTATGTCATAGCGTATGCCGCTTCCTATACAGCTCTTCTTTACGCCCGGCACCTTATCGGCGGCACGGTACAGGTCAATCAGAGCGGTAAGGTCAGTATGCAGGTTAGGGCAAACCTTGGGTGTAAGGCAGGTGGGGCGCTTGCATTTGGCGCAGATGGATTTGTCACGTCCGCCAGTGCCGTACATGTTGGCGGACGGGCCGCCCAGGTCAGAGATGTATCCCTTGAAATCATTCATGCGGGTTATAGCTTCAACCTCACGTAGTATGCTCTGTTTGCTGCGGCTCACTATCTGTTTGCCCTGATGGGCCGATATGGTACAGAATGAGCAGCCTCCGTAACAACCTCGGTGGATAGTTACCGAGTGGCGTATCATCTCATATGCCGGTATGCGCTTGCCGTTGTAACGCGGGTGGGGCAGGCGGGTGTATGGAAGGTCATAGACAGCGTCAAGTTCTTGGGTGGTTAGCGGCGGGTAGGGAGGATTGACTACCATGTATCGGCTCCCGCTCTGCTGGATAATGCGATGAGCCTCTATCATATTTGACTCCTCCTCAATGATACGGAAGTTGGCAGCCTGGCAACGTTTGTCAGCGAGACACTGCTCATGTGATGCCAGCAACTTGTCCTGATCAGTTATGCCGCCGGGCACTTCACGGCACATGAACGCGGTCTGCGGCAGAGTGAGCAGATCCTCCATGCGTCCCTGGCTTATGGCATCGGCCAAGGCTACTGTTACCTTCTCGCCCATACCATAAGTCAGATAATCGGCTCCGCTCATCTCCAGAATATTGGGGAGCAGCTTATCCTGCCAATAGTCATAATGGGTAAAGCGTCGCAACGATGCCTCAATGCCTCCTATCACCACGGGTACATCAGGGAATAGTTTCTTGAGAGCCTTGGTATATACTATAGTGGGATACTCAGGGCGTCCGGTATGACGGCCATCGGGGGTATATGCGTCCTCTGAACGGAGACGCTTGCCGGCAGTATAACGGTTCACCATGGAATCCATGGCTCCGGCTGATACCCCAAAGAAGAGTCGCGGTGCGCCTAACTTTTTGAAATCACGCAGGTCATCCTGCCAGTTAGGCTGGGGGACAATAGCTACCTTATATCCGTGGGCTTCAAGAACACGCCCTATTACGGCACTGCCGAACGAAGGGTGGTCTACATAAGCGTCACCGCTGAACAGGATCACGTCCAGCTGGTCCCATCCCAGCCGTTCGCACTCCTTCTTTGTGGTAGGCAGCCATTGTGGCATAATGATTATTCAGCAGGTGCAGGTTCCGGATTGGCGGCGTTCCACTGTCCGTAGAGGGCTATCAGGTTCTTGAGACCGTAAGCCTTCATGTCACGGTGATAAATCACGTCAATGCATAGGTCCAACAAAGCCTTGTCAGAACCTTGCGGTGTGGTGAGCAGTGAGCGGATGTTCAGCTTAAGCTTGTCAAGGGATTGTTCTGTGACAATGCCGCTGCTGTCAATAAGCAGCTGGAACAATGAAAACCGGCGGATAGTGCTCAGATTCTCATCAGATACGCTGATGCTGCGTGTTCCTGATTCATTGGCTTGAATAGTGTACATAGTTATATTGGTTTATTTATCGGTCAAATATCTTAGAGCAGACTTCATGATACGGTTACGTTCCTTTTCTGATTCCACACTCTCAAACGGGAATCCAAGGGTAAGGGTACTGCCAGTCCTGTCCTTAAATCCTATTCCGGCCGGCAGTTTGCTGTCTGTGTACGTGAACAGAGTGGAGGCGCGCCCTACAGGACTGATAACATCGGGCTTTGTTACGCCGTAATAATCCTTTGTGGCAGTGCGCCTGATGCTGGTCTTGCTGCGCATTCCTTTTATCTGATTCTCTGTGCGTGAAGGCAACGGGCCTTCCCAGCGATAGTGTAGCACTTGGGCGGTAAAGGATTCATCTTTAAGGTCAGAAATCATGTCGGCGCCGACGTATGAACCGCTGCACAGCAAGGCTCCGCCTCTGTTAAGATAATCCCTGATGATCTGTTGCATTACAGGAGGGAACGTGGAGTAATCCTTATGGCAGATGGTGTCCTGAGCGGAATGTTTCTGTAGTCCCAGAATGAGATCTGTCACGCTGTAATCAGTCAGCTTTACCATTCCGTCCTGCACAGACTCCCGGCTGCATGAAACGAATGACCAGCCTGCCTCGGCAATGGAGCGTCCGTGAACCTCAGGATAATCAAAGGTGTTGCCTGCAATCAGCTGACCGTCAAGGCTGTTGTCACCCATTCCCAGTGAAACTTCCTCAGGTGATGAGATGGAGTCCAATGCAAATATCTGTTGTGCTCCGCTCAGGATGGGAGAACGCATATACTGCACACCCGGATCAGAAAGTATGTCAAAGCCTCTTGTGCTGTCTGTGTAAATGGTCTCAGGTGCACTCAGGCGTTGGAATCCGTTGACAACCATCACTAACCCCTTGCTTCCGGATGTAAGGCATGCTGCAAGTGTCTCAGACGGCATGCTCTGTCCGCCGTCGTTGACAGCGGTAACCTTGAAACGGTACAGGCGGTCTGGCTCCGGGGTGAAGCTGTAGTTGTTTGTGCTGCATAGTGTTCCGTCATCAAATCCGTTATCATCAATGGCGGTATATACTATATATCCGTTGGGCTTTGCCGTGGGTTCCAAAGGATCGTCAACGGCTTGCCAGGAAAGCTGAAGGTTCTTTTCATCGTCAGACTTAATGTGAAAATGATCAACCGGCAATGGCTGTACCACGTAACTGCGGTTGTGCAGGAAGCTGACATACTTGAGCAATGACTTGTAGATGGAGCGTGATGCCGTGAATCGGAAATTGGGATTGAGTGCCAGCGCCACGTCACGGTAGTTCTGGTGTGACAGCAGTTCCAACAGCATGGAGAGTATGTGAGGTTCACGGCTCTCACAGTAGTTCTTATCCCAAACGCCGCGGTAATCCCACTCAACTCCTATGGCTGGGGGTAGATCCTGTTTTAATCCCGTAACAACCATGTCAGCCAGATCGCGGCTTATGTCACGCGAATGCCCTTCGCCCAACAGACCGTCATTGAATGATGTAGTGCAGATGCCCAGTGTTCCGTAAATGGAGTCGTTGAAGTTGTAGCCGGCATCAGTGTGCAGCGCAAAATAGAGTTCCAATGGAACGCCCAGTCCGCTGGTTTTCTTGTTGAAAATGGAACCGCCGGATATCCAGTTGGCCATAAAAGGACGTGTCCAGATGTCATCTCTGTAGTCATCGGTTCCCTCATATTTGTTATAGACACTGTCCGGTGCTCCCGCAAACCTTGTATAGTAACGGGCGCCCATATTGTAAAGCGGAGCGGTAAGTTCATGTCCTTCACGTGACTCTGTTATCATACCTCCGCCAAAACGGACAGCATCGGCACTTACTGTGCCGTGCGTATCACTACTGTTATCAAGACTTACCATACCTTGCGGGCTCTGACCCTTCTTGAAATGGAAGGTTCCCAGATATACCCATGTGCCGCCGCCCATGCGCTGGTTTACGCGAAAAATGGTTGAGCCGCCTGTATGAAATACAATGTACCGGGCGTCATTGACGCTGTTGGAGAGTGTCTGGTAGGTAACATAAACAGCATAATCACCATCCTCAGGGATATCAGGGATCCAGAATGCGGTTGACATGCCTATGCCCGGGCTGTTGCCTGTCTGTGCAGTCCTGGTAAGAACTTCCAAGGTGTCGGGACAGATGCGGAGTGAATCGTCAAGATAGCCTCCTCCTTTATGGTCTTTCCATGTACCGTCTTCCCTGTAACCTGACTGTCCGCTCTTTACTATCACGCTGTTGGTCTGCCAATCACGTTCACGGGCGGAATAGACCACCGCTCCGGCATTCTCCATCATGGGTATCAGGTAGGGATTGGTGAATGACTGGGTAAGAAGGTCTTCACGGGTGCAGTACAGCGGCGGACGTTGCCATGCCCATGCGCTGTCACCGTTGTCATAATAAAGACCATGACTGGGGATTACCGCCATGTGTATGTTAGTCAAACCTTTCTTGGGTTTGAATAAGCGGCTCTCTTCTGTTACCCAGGGCTTGCCGCGGTATGATGTCTCATTCCACAGTTTGTCCTGGTCAGCCTCTTTTCTGGCCCAGTTGGGAATTAGCCTCTCGATGGGCTTGCCTCCGGTATGGATCTCCAGGCTCCAGTTCCTGATGTCCTTGGGCAGAGACTTGCGCAGGTCCGTGTAAATCTCATCAACAAGTTCCGGTCTGAAACGCTGATAACTGAAGTTGATATTGAGGTAAATATCCAGTCTGTGGCCGTTACGGTTAATGTTTGTCTTATCAACCCTGATGGTTTTAAGGTCAAACTCACCTTCATACTGTTCAAAGTGCTGTTTTACTTTGGAGCGAATAACCGCATTGCCCGTCTGAGCTGACAGAGATGAGACGGACAGAATGACGGCCAGCGCCGCCAGGAAGGCTTTAATGCGCCGGAACATGCCAAAAGGAGTATGATTCTTACTTTTTGAGCTTGACAAGCCGGTCTATGACATCAGACATACTGGTCTGAAAGTCCTTTATGAGCTTGTTGTAATACTGCTTGGCGTTACCCGGCTCAGTATGGCTGATACGGGTTATGTATTCATTGTCTATCTTGAGGAGATCAAGTATTATCTTTTCTGCCTCTTCCTGACTGGTGCCGGGAACCAGTTCCTTATATACAAGACACTCGGTGAAAATATCACCTATCACATAACTGATGTCTCTCTTGAGATGTCTGCGACTAGCCATAAACTCTGTGTTTTAATGTTTATGCGAAGATAAGCATTAATTTGGAATAATGAAACTGATTGCGCCGGGGATAATTTCAATGTGGAAATCATTGCCGGGCAACATCTCACCGTCCAGACACAACTCAATCTGTTTGTCTGAATGAACATCAACGGTCTTGGACTGGCGGTAGATAAAATGCTTGCTGGCCTTTGGGTCGTCCAAGTGCTTTCCTGCGGTGTAGATCGGGAGCAGACCAAGGAATCCGGCCAGGGTTGTTGTCTTACAGTATCCAACCTCAATCAGACCGTCATCATTCTTGGCGCGGGGTGAGCAGAAAAACTCGCCGCCCACATGGTTGTTGTTGCCAAGTGTGCAGAGCAGCATGCGTTTGCCGGGATTGAGCTCCTCACCATCGGCCTTAACCTGGATGCGATTGAAACGTCCGCAGAAGATGGCTTTCACTATACCCCAACGGTATGGATTCTTGTTACCTTTGCGGCTCAGTTTGTTGGCTGTAGACGCTACAACTGAATCGAAACCGAAATTGCATACGTTGATTGAATAGCGGTCGGCATTAACCTGAATGATATCTAATTTATGGGGTGTGCCTTTAACCAATTGTTCCACACTCAGGAAATCCTTTCCCTCATAATACTTGATGAAATCATTGCCGCTGCCGTATGCCAGTACTGCCAGATGCTTTTTGTCGGCTCCAACCATACCAGTGGCTACCTCATTGATGGTTCCGTCACCGCCACAGGCAACAAAGCATGTCTCCTGGTCAGGATATTGCGCACAATACTCCTTGACGAACTGTGTAGCGCTTCTTTCTGCGGTTGTAGTGTAGATTTCAAAATCTAAGGGTTTTTCCAGTCTCTTGATGTCAGCCTCTATTTTCTGGGCATTCCCTGCTTTGCTGGGCTCAGCATTGATAATAAAACAATAATGCATATAGTCCCGAATGTCTGTGGATTTGGTAAATTAACGTGCAAATATAAATAAAAAATCATACATAGACATTGGCTAGAAAAGAGTTGTTGCATATCTTCGCACCGTAAAAAGGATAAATATGAAGAAAACATTTCTTGTTTTAGCTATTGCACTCTGTGTATGTGAGTCAATTAAGGGTATTAAACCAATTCAAACAGAAGGCTTTGATCTGTATGGTAACAGTGTCAAGATAGATTTGGTCTCACTAGGGTTTGTTGCGCCCCAATTGCAATGGGAACACTATACTGATACACGTTTTTCATACGGAATATATGCACAAGCTCATTTTATGAACAGGAGTTCATTCCGAGATATGGACAAAAGTCCCGGTAAGAAAGTGGCTGATGACGGCGAGAAGTATGATACTAAGTGGGATCGCCGTTACAAGGGGGTGATGATCTGCCCCGAGGGACGCTTTTACGTAGGTAAAAAGCCGGCCAGGGGTTACTATCTTGCTACGCGTGCCGATATGGGTGTATTCAGGGAGTCTTTTGATGTAAAGAGACTGCATCTGATCGAAGGAAAGAGCGGGTACACGGAAGATGATTGGGAGTATCTGGGCAATGAGAAAGGAGATCTGGTCTGGGGGCTTGGCTGTGGATTCGGAATGGGCTGTCAATATTATTTTGGAAAGAACTCACATTGGGGAATTGATACCAATGCTTTCATCAAATCTGACTGGAAACTGGGTGATGACGATGAGAATGTGTGGGAATGGCTGAATGGCCCCGGACTGATGTTCGACCTGAATATCTCCATATTGTACAGATTCTGATAAGTTTTTATAAAAACTTAAGTATGGCTGTTTGTAAGGTTGCGCTTTTTTGACGAAATTTGCGCAACCTTTACAGATATATTAGGGAGTTTAATAAACATATATAGAAAAAATGAGTACAAAAAGTGCATTACAGATTGCCCGTGCCGCTTATCAGCCTAAACTTCCCAAGGCTCTTCGCGGTGCTTTGAAGGCTGTTGAGGGTGAGCCCACACAGTCAGTAGCTGACCAGGAAGAGGTTAAGAAACTCTTCCCCAACACTTATGGTATGCCGTACCTCAAGTTTGAGCCGGCTGAAGGTGCTGTTGCCAAGAAATCGCTGAACGCAGGCGTTATCCTGTCTGGTGGTCAGGCTCCCGGCGGACACAACGTTATAGCAGGTCTGTTTGACGGACTCAAGAAGCTCAACCCCGCCAACAAACTGTACGGATTCATCCTGGGCCCAGGCGGTCTGGTTGACCACAACTATATGGAGCTCACAGCCGATATCATCGACGAGTACCGCAATACCGGAGGTTTCGATATCATCGGTTCCGGTCGTACCAAACTTGAAAAGAAGGATCAGTTTGACAAGGGTCTGGAGATACTGAAGGCTCTTGACATTAAGGCTCTTGTAATCATCGGTGGTGATGACTCAAACACCAACGCTTGCGTTTTGGCCGAGTACTACAAGGCTATCGGCGCAGGTGTTCAGGTAATAGGCTGCCCCAAGACCATTGACGGTGACCTTAAGAACTCCGAGATTGAAACCTCATTCGGTTTTGACACCGCTACCAAGGTTTACTCAGAGATTATAGGTAACATTGAACGTGACTGCAACTCAGCACGTAAGTACTGGCACTTTATCAAGCTGATGGGCCGTTCAGCCAGCCATGTTACTCTGGAGTGCGCTCTGCAGACCCAGCCTAACGTAACCCTTATCGGTGAGGAGGTTGAGGCCAAGAACCAGACTCTTGATGACATTGTAACATATATCGCTCAGGTTATTGCTGACCGTGCAGCACGTGGCCTCAACTTCGGTACCGTTCTGGTTCCCGAGGGCCTGATAGAGTTCATCCCCGCTATCAAAAAACTTATAGCTGAACTGAATGACGTACTTGCTGCCAACCAGGCTGAGTTCGATATGATTCAGCGCGATAAGAAGATCCAGTACATAGTAAGCAAGCTTTCCAAGCAGAACGCTGCTATATTCCAGAGCCTGCCTGAGAGTGTAAGCCGTCAGCTGGCTCTGGAGCGTGATCCGCACGGAAACGTACAGGTATCACTCATTGAGACTGAGCAACTTTTGGCCGATATGGTTGGCGTTAAGCTTGCTGAATGGAAGAAGGAGGGCAAGTATCTGGGTAAGTACGCTACACAGCATCACTTCTGTGGTTACGAGGGCCGTTGCGCCGCTCCGTCAAACTTTGATGCTGACTACTGCTACAGCCTTGGATACAACGCATCAATGCTGATTGCTGCCGGCAAGACCGGTTATATGTCATCAATCAAGAATACCGTAGCTCCTGCAGACCAGTGGATAGCCGGCGGTATTCCTATCACCATGATGATGAACATGGAGAAGCGTAACGGTGAGATGAAGCCCGTTATCCGCAAGGCTCTGGTTGAACTTAACGGCGCACCCTTCAAGGAGTTCGTCAAGCATCGTGCAGAGTGGGCCCGTGAAACAAGTTTCGTTTATCCTGGTCCTATCCAGTACTTTGGTCCCACAGAGGTTTGTGACCAGCCTACCAAGACTCTGCAGCTAGAGCATAAGTAAAATTTTGCTATGGCCGCCAGCATAGGCAAGAGCAAAAAAAAGAAAAGGGTTTCCGTTCCTAAAAAGAAAGGACGGAAGCCCTTTTATATGTTGCCTGACTGGTTGCACTGGCTTGTAACAATACTCCTGATACTGATTGTTTCAGCAGGAGCTTATTACCTTTTCCTGCGTCCCTATTTCTACCGTCTGCGCCCATGCCAGGGAGCCAGGGAATATGGGGTATGCCTGCCTTCCGGTTTCCTGTACTATGGTATTGACGTTTCACATCACCAGGGCAAGATTGACTGGAGCAAGGTTGCTGAATTATCGGCCTTGAACGGTTATCCTGTCAGGTTCGTTATAATGAAGGCTACAGAGGGCAGCACCTTTACTGATCCTGAATATCTGGATAATATCCGTGATGCGCGTGAAGCAGGTTTTGTATGCGGGGTATATCATTTTTATGATCCATGCGTATCGCCCGATAAGCAGGCCGAGCACTATATGAATACGGTGAAACTGCAAAAGGGTGATTTGGTTCCGGTCGTCGATGTGGAGCGGTCAGGACGCTCATCTGGAGACCTGCAGCGTGAGTTGTCAGTCTTTCTGGGACTGCTGGAGTCACATTACGGAGTCAAGCCTATCATATACGCCTCTACCAAATTCCGCAGGAGGCATCTGAACAGTACTGCATTTGACAGATATCCGTTTTGGGTGGCACATTATTATGTGGTACGTCCTGAGACAGTCAAGCCATGGATTATTTGGCAATTTACTGACCATGCAAGTGTGGAGGGAATAAACGGCCACACTGATTTCAACGTTTTCAAGGGCACTGAGGCCGATTTCAACGCACTCAGATTGAAGTGACTTTTAGGAGATTTCCCCTGAACAAGTAGGGATTTTCCGTAACCGGGGTGCTTTTACCATGCTATTTTTGCATCAGAAAGAAACCACAAAAACAAACGGTTATGAAAAAGTCAGTATTGTTTATGGCATTGATGGCAGTCACAATGACAGCCGGTGCGCAGAGAAATGACTTGTACTCATCCGGCAAGAAAAGCGGACAGTCTTCAAGTTCATCAGCGTCACAGACTCAGGTCGTGACCCGTACCCCGTCCTACGCAGAGCCCGTTGTTCAGCAGGCGGCTCCCGCAGTAGTAACTACGCCACAGATCATAGTTGACCGTGATCCGGACGAATATAACCGTCGTTATACATACGGAACGAGTCAAATCTATTATGAGGATGGTTCCATCCTGGATGATGTTCCCACTGTATATATACATGATACCATCTATGTTCTGGATAGCAGCAGACAGTTGAATGACGGTTCATATGCAGAAGGTTACAACGATGCGGTTGAGGATTATTATCTGACCCGCCGTTTGTATCGCTTCCACCGTTATGGACGCACATACTTCTCCTTGTATGATGATATTCTCTGGGATATCCTCTACTGGGACCGTTTCTTTGATGACAGGTATTGGCACTATGCACACACCTATTATTATGATCCCTGGTTCTATGATCCATGGTATTACGATCCCTGGTACTACAGCTCATGGCATTATGATCCCTGGTATTATGATTCATGGTATCATGCTCCTTATTACTCACACAGCTATTATTATGGCCCTGGTCCCGGTCATCCCGGTCCGGTACGTGTGGTTGAGGACAGATTGGCAGGATTCACTCCTAACAGAAGGATTAACAATGGAGGATGGGACAGGAATCTGAGCCGTTCTACAACTGACCGCCTTGCATTCTCAGGTTCAAGCAGCGATCGCAGCGTAACCCACGCAGCAACTACCGCGGCTTCAAGATCAGTTGACGGTAACAGGGAGAATACTTCTTCAAGCCGCAGCGTGGCTAGCGCTTCAACATCACGCAGCGTCAATAACGCAAATTCAAGTTCAAGCCGCAGCGTAAGCAACGCCAATGCCAGCTCAAGCCGTAGTGTTAGCAATGGAGCTCAGAGCTCAAACCGCAGTGTAAGCAACGCCAATGCCAGTTCAAGCCGCAGTGTAACGCAGTCTGGTAATAAATCAGGTGTAAAGGATGTGGCTCCTGCTACATCAAGCCGTTCAAGCGCTTCACGTTCAGTGAGCAGTGGCAGCGGTACTGCATCCAGGTCTGCTCAGTCCAGTAATACTTATGACCGTCCAAGCAGCACCAGCTCAAGCCGCAGTGTAAGTAGTGGCAGTTCCAGCAGTTCAAACTCAAGCCGTAGCGTAAGCAGTAGCAGTTCCGGCAACTCGAACACAAGCCGTAGCATAAGCAGCGGCAGCTCCAACAGCTCAAGTTCAAGCCGTAGTGTAAGCTCTGGTTCAAGTTCAAGCCGTAGTGTAAGCTCTGGTTCAAGTTCAAGCCGCAGTGTAAGTTCAAGCCGCAGTTCTACTCCTGCCAATACCAGCAGCAGTTCTGTTACACGTTCAAGTTCTGCCAGCAGCTCATCACGCAGCTCAAGTTCAAGCTCCAGCCGCAGCTCAAGTTCAGGCAGCTACAGTTCCGGTAGTTCCAGCAGCTCAGGCGGCTTTAGCTCCGGTGGAGGTTCAAGCCACAGCAGCTCAAGCTCCAGTAGCTCACGCGGTGCATCAGGCAGTTCTTCTAGAAGATGACATTAAGACTGATATAAGTCCACTATAGAGAATACTATATCCAATTAAGAAATTATATAAATTGTAAAGATATGAAAACCAATAGATTAATAATATCAGTCATAGCAATGACAGTAAGTGCGGCTCTTGAGGCACAGACCACTTTTGATGCGGCAAAGCTGTATGAAGAGGAACTCAACGGTACTGCACGTTATGTAGGAATGGGTGGTGCAATGAGTGCTCTTGGAAGTGATCCTTCCGTTATCAGCCATAATCCGGCAGGTATAGGCACATACAGAAACAGTGATATCAACACATCCCTCTCATTCTTTGGAACATCAGTCAACACTGATCCTCTGTTTACCTCCGGCAATCCCGGCAAAATGAACGGAAGGACATTCTACTCTCACAACAACCGGTCAGATGTCAATATTGCTTTAGACAATTTCTCTGCTGTGTTCTCCGGTTCTGAGATAGGTGACAGTTATGTGAACTTTGCCATATCATATCGCAAACTCCAGAATATGGATCGTGACCTTGATTATGTTGATGCATTCCTGGATGCAGATGGATATGAGGTGTGGCGTGAGTACAAGGATCATCAGCGCAATAAGGTGAATTCATTTGATTTCAACCTCTCCGGCAACTTCTCTGATCAGCTCTATTTGGGTTGGACAATCGGCATATTATCAACTGATACATGGTCAGAGGGTTATTTCTATGATTATTATGACAAGGGAGTGCATCCTGATTATCCTAAAGGCGTTGATTATACCGCAGTCGATAAGATGAACACCTCTATAGGTACTGGTTGGAACATGTCATTCGGTATGATAGCACGCCCCATTCCCGCATTACGCTTAGGCGTGGCAGTCAAGACACCTACATGGTTCAGACAGGAACTGGGTTATGCAGACTATCTGTATGCATTAGAGGGAACACAATATAGAGTGGTAAATGGTAAGCTGATACAATATACACTAGATGATGTTCGAGATCTACAGGTTTCAGGATTCGATATTCCTAGTATTGATAATAATGTAGAAGAATTAAAATTAAGCAACTCAGTGAATTATAAATTCTCATCACCTTGGACAGTTAATCTTAGTGCAGGTGTAACATTTGGACAGACAGCCATAGGAGCTGAATTTGAGAAGCATTTTACGCAACGTTCATCTCTCTCGATAGGAAATACCAAGATGGAGAGTCAGGGTGACATGGATTTCAATGATTATTCTACATTCAAGATAGGGTTTGAGCAGAATATCAGCAACCTGTCAATTCGTGCCGGCTATAACTATATAGAGCCTATGTTCAAGTACAATGCCGGACCTTATCTGCTTGATTCAGATTTCAATAAGGATCGTATTGATTTCCAGGTTGACCGTTTAGACAAGACACACTACTTCACATATGGTCTGGGTTACTGTTCAGCCCCTGACAGGGATGGAACTCAGTTCTATATTGACTTTGCATACGTTCACGGCCTGAGAAACAGCATTGTAAACGTAAATGAATATAATGATGATGTTGATGTGAAGTATAATTACAAGAATAACAAGGTCCTGCTCACGGTAGGCTGGAGCTTTTAATTTGAGATAGTTGTTTGATCCCGGAAGGCAACCCCTTCCGGGATTTTTTTGTTGGTATGTGCTGTCAGAATTTACCCAGAATGCGGTCCATCACCCAGTTGGTGGGGGTGGCGCTTATGCCGTCACAGCTGCATTCTGATTTGCCGTTCAGATGATCCACTACAGCCTGAACAAGCGGGAACTGCACGTGTTCGGGATTGGGGATATCAAACTCATGCCGGCCTTCACTGTCATGCAGTGCTATGGGCTGGAAGGTGAATACGGAGAAACAGATCATGCCCTTGTCACCTATCAGTTCAATACGGTCCTCTTTGGCTGATTCATCGGCCACAAAGCACCATGAACCTGAACCTACCAGGCCGGTCTCAAATTTGAAACAGGCGCTGACGGTATCTTCGGCCTGGTAGAGACCGCCTCTGTTGCTGCAAAGTCCGTAAGCATCGATTATGCAGCCGCACAGTTCCTGAACCATATCAATCTGATGCGGAGCCAGGTCATAGAAATAACCTCCTCCCGATATGTCCGGGATGACACGCCAGGGCAGGTTGGTACTGTTGTAGTCCAGCTCCTTGGGCGGTTGGGCAAAGCGTATCTGTACGTTGATGAGTTTGCCTATCTGAGGAATAAGTTCCTTGACCTTAAGGAAGTAGGGCAGATAACGGCGGTAGTATGCCACGAAACAGGGTACTCCGGTCTCGCGTGATACGCGGTTTATCCTCATGCACTCCTCATAGCTCTGTGCCATAGGTTTCTCAATATAGACCGGCTTGCCGGCTTTCATGGCCATAATGGCATATGTGGCGTGTGATGAAGGTGGTGTGGCTATATAGACGGCATCCACATTGGGATCATCTATAAGATCCATGGCATCAGTATACCATTTCTTTATATTATGCCTCTCTGCATATGAACGAACCTTGGCTTTATCACGGCTCATGACAGCCTCAATGGCAGAGCCTTCAGCCTTGGCGAATGCAGGACCGCTCTTTTTTTCAGTAACCTGGCCGCATCCAATAAAACCCCATCTGATCATATTAGGAAAAGAACTGTATTGTCAATCGTAGAACGTCCAGCTCAAGCCGAACTTGATCATGCCCGGATTGGCAGGGTAACCGGGAACTATGAATGAGTCACGGTTATTCATGAGTCCGTAATTGGCATGGTAATACATTACATAGAAACGCACTCCGCGCAGTGAACAGTTAACATATCCGGTCAGCAACGGATATCCGCCCACCTGTTGCATGCATGCGTCACTCTGCAGGTGGTACATACCTACCGCAGGGCAGTAGCCGGGAGCGTCATAGCGTGTAAAATAGAGAGCATTGGCACCCACCTCCATGTGGAGCCTCTTATAGTATATGAACTTGAAATAGAGATCAGAGAATACGTTCAGGTCAGGCAGAGGAATAATCTTTTTATCGCCTGACAGCTGGTAGGTTATGAGGTTGTCCCAATGCAACGGGCCTAACTTGAAGTTCTGCTGCAATGTGGCACTCAGGATCTGTATTGAGCCGTTGTGTTGGGCTGCAGAGATGGAGTAGGAGGGTTGGGTTACATTGTTACCGTTAACATATGCTCCGCCGTCATTCTTCAGATAGATGTAATTTGCTACATTCTCTACGTCAAGCTGGAATCTTGTGCCCGTTTTTTCAAGTTCAATGTATCCGCCGAATCTTGTCCGGAACTCTTTCTTGAAATCATTGTCCCACCATGCGTATGTGGAGTGATAGTTCTCATAGAAGAATGGCGCTTTCTTGGCTGACATATCAGCGTAAGCGCCTATTTTGGCCTCTTTGCCCATTACGGGGTATTTGAGCTGCATCTCACCCGATAATGTGAAATCACCTAAATTTTCACCCAGCAGGATGCTCTCTATCTCTGCGCGGAAGGTCAGGTTCTCTCCCTTTGCTTTTTCCAGGCGGCCTCCTATGGAGAAATTGCCTTCAGAGTAGCGGCGCATATACTCGTCTGAGCCCAATGTATCGGGCATGGCGTAGTTCTTGTATTCGTAGCGTGCAAATGCAGACAGACCTGCAAAAGCCCATCTGGTCGAACCTTCCAGCAGTGACATTGACAAGGTGTTGGTTACATAGAAATTGCGCATCTTGTCAACGGAGTCCTTTTTCAGGAAGGATTTTGTGTAGTAACCGTCAGGAACCTTATAATAGATATATCTGCGCTGCAGGTTACCAATTTCAAGGGTGTGGGCTATCTTGCCCAGTTCAACATCACGATGGAATGTATATACGGTGTCACCTATGCTGTCAGTGCGTGAAACGGTGGTTTTTATGGTGAGGTTCTGGTTGAGCATGGCCTGGGCGCGTTTAAGGTTGTTCCAGTTGCTGTACATGCGGAATGGAATGTCCTCAGGAGCGTATTGTTTCTTTCCCTCGGCCTTTGCCTCAGGATTGGTGATGTAAAGGAGTTCCTGTATTCCTCCGTTCTCTGCAACCTTTATCTCATCCTTATTGGCTGTTACGTACAGGTTGTATATGTCGCCACGAAAATAGGTGTAGACTCTGGCATCAAACATTGATGTGGACTGATTGTCATACCGGCCTCGTCCAAGCAGATAATCCATGTCAAAACCTATTCCGAACCTTTTGTTGAAATTGGCTGTAAAGTAACCCTTTAAATGTTCCTCGCCGGTGCGCTTATTGCCTCCCTTATAATAATCCAGTGTCACGTGAGGCGTCTTGGCATCAGTGAATCTGAAATCCTGCGCATTCTTGATCCAAAAATCATACGGGGCGTCAAAGATGAAATCATCAGGTGTCTTGCGCTCAAAATAGAGTCTTGACAGACGTGGTGATCCCATGTTGCCCAGATGGCTGTATGTTCCGAAAATACCCTCCGTGAGGTGGACATTATGGAAGGAGTGGTGCAGAGTGTCAGGTTGTATTATTTCAGGCAGACCGGTACTGGTGTTGATTATCCATTGATAATACTCCTTGGATACATCGCGCTCCACTACGGTTGAGTCCTTGTCGGGATCCATGTTCATGAATCCGTCCATTTTCTCACCGTTGAATCCGTCCTGATTTTGGGAGAGCGTGCTTTGAGCCTGGGCAGATATGGAAAACAGCAGTGCTGTAAAAAGCGCCGTCACTCCTGTAAGAATTCTTATGGAGGGTATGCGGATTGACATATCAGGGAACCAGTCTGAGAATATATTCAGCAATCTTTATGAGCAACGAAATACCGCATGCTACATAAAAGGGGGTGGTGCCTATGGCTCCGCTCCATTGCAGAATGAACAGGATTGTAGTTATTGCGGCTCCTGCCAGAAAGAGGGTGTTCAGGGCGTATCTGGTTTTCTCCCTGTTGGCTGAATTGCCTGTTCTGTGTCTTCGCTTGCCGCCTTTGCTTACTTTTCCGGTCACATCATAGACGGCACGGCTGTCCATATCTGACAGAATTGTGTAAGCCTCAACTATACGTGAATAACCCGGTGAACCTTCAGGGTTCTCCTTGATGAGACGTTCATATGCGGATTGTATCTGGGCGTCCGATGCTGTCTCTTCAATCTCAAGAATGGCGTATAGCTCTTTCTTTCCGGCCATTATTCAGGTTTGTTGCTGGTTAAAGCTTCTGCAGCTTTACTGAACAGTATATCCTTCATGTCAATGGTCTTGATACGGAACTTACCGGTACTCTTAAGGAACTTGGTGCCCTTGCGGTTGTAAGCCTCCTGATCAGTGATCCAATCCTCTGCAGGGAAGACCTTGCCGCCTCCTTCACGTCCCTCCTCATAACGGTACTTGATGTCGGTTATCTTCATCGTAACCGCTCCATCCTTTACGGATGCGGAGAAATTGTAAGAGATTTTTGATTCATCCACTACCAAAGCGGAACTTTTGAAGACAATCATCTGGTCAACGTGGAAAATGAAACGGCGTGCATCGGCATCCTCGTTGAGAATGCGTCCGGCGTTTGCATATGGTAAAGCGAAACGTCCCTTTGCCCAGTTAAGCAAAAGCTCATAACAGTAGTCTTCACTCATGCCTTCCGGAATCTGGTATGTCTGGGTAAAATAAACCATTCCGTTCTCATCAACAGGAACAGCACCTTTTGCGTATTTGGGATTCTGTTCGTCAACAACTTTTGCTGTAGCTAAAAGAGTGACCAAAAGCGCGGTTATTGTCAATAAAGCCTTTTTCATAAAGTATACCTTTAATATAGTGCACAAAAATAGTCATTTTTTTACTGATATAGGGAAGCTATGCTCCGTATTATTGGTGAATTAACAACTATGATGCGTTACAGGGTGTTTTAGGGCATATTTTGCCCGTTTTTACCCATTATATATACTTTTTTGACATTTTTTTTTAAAAAAGATGATTGAATCTTTGCAACTAATGGAATAAGTATTATTTTTGCGTCAGTATGGATTAACCAATTAATCATTTCAATAACAAACAACTATGGAGAAAATTTTGAAACAGGCTGCTGAGCTTTATGCAGCTTTTGCAAAGGACGCAAACGCACAGGTTGAGAAGGGAAACAAGGCTGCCGGCACACGTGCTCGCAAGGCATCTCTTGAGCTCGAGAAACTGATGAAGGAATTCCGCAAGGCTTCACTCGCAGCAGCAAAGTAAATTTTGGACAAGTTTATAAAATAGGGTGCAAATATTTGCACCCTATTTTTTTGTCAGAAATTTACTTTGCTGCTGCGGTGAAGCCATTCCTTCTTTTATTTTGCTACGCAAAAGCGCTCCTTTCAGTCGCTTGCCGGCCTCCGGCCGGGTAACGGCATAGCCGTTACTATTAGTGCAAAAGTTCTCTGTCTTACTGCAGATATTGTGTGATGCGGCCACTGATCTGGAGGAGGGAGATTTCACAGACCTTGGTGTCATACTGCACCTGCAGCAGGCTCTCCTCAGCATCCAGAAGTGATTTCTGTGCCTCACGCATCTCAAGACCGGACAGGTTTCCAAGCATATAGCGTTCTTGGGCAATCTCCATAGTCTCCTGAGCGGTCTTGAGGTTCTGTTCCTGGAGTTCAAGCAGCATCAGGTTGTTTTGGTAAGCCTGCCAGAAATCATTCAGGTTTGCACGGAGCTGCAGCTCAAGCTGGTCAATGGTGATATCGGCCGTGAGCTCATCAAGGCGGGCGTTGCGTTCCTGAACACGTTGCTTTCCTGTAATGAGATTGATTCCCATTGTGGCACCGAATGATGGCCCCCAGTTGGTACGGTCAGTGTAGGTGCTGTTTCCGTAAATATTGTGCGTAATACCATAAGATGCGTTGAGTCTGATGTACGGATAGTTGCGGGCCTGTACTGTGCGGCGGTCCAGCTGTGCAAGTGCGCGGTTACTCTCGGCACGCAGAAGTGATGCATTGGTCTTCATCATGTCATCATACAAAGACTCATAGTCAAGCCCGGTAAGCAGGTTGATGGCTGTATCTGCTGCTACATGAACAGAACGAAGGTCTTGATTTGACATCAAGCGGTTTATACGTATATTGGCCGATGCCACTGACTCATGCTGCTTAAGGCTCTTGGCACTGTCAGAGTTGAAATAGACTTGTGCCTGCTGCATCTCCAGACGGGAATTGCCTCCCATGTCATAACGTTCACTGCTTATGCGCAGACGTTCCTTGGAGAGTGATGCCGCGTACTCCAGATTCTTGAGATGTATGGTCTGACGTACCAGGTTGTAGTACTCTGTAGTCAGGGTAGCTATGTAATCCTCAATGGCAATGCGGGTCTGGATGGTTCCCTGGTTATGAAGCTCCTCCAGGCGGTCACGTGTGGCCTGTATACTGAATCCGTCAAAAACGGTCCAGTCAGCACGTAACTGTGCGCTTAGGGTGTGATCCAGGACGTTGCGGTTGGATACTGTTGATCCATCGGATGCAAGAGTTGCATCATTGCTGGAAAGAGAACCTGAGTAGCTGCCCGTGGCGGTCAGGGTAGGTGAGCCTCCGGCATAAAGCCATGAGTCATTGTTGGCTGTTTTCTCCTCTGATATATTTACCAGTTTTATCTGATAACTCTCTCTGATACCCTCCTCAAGGCAATCTTTGAGTGTCATTATCTGCGCCTGCACACCGATGCTCAGGGCAAGGGCAGCGGCTGTATATATTATTCTGTATGGTCTCATTCCTTTTTCTTCTGGGTTTTACGGTCAGTTGAAATGTAACTGTAAACAGCAGGTACAATGTACATCGTAAAGAATGTGGATATAAGCATTCCGCCTACTACGGCTGTACCCATGGCTACGCGTCCTGCACTGCCCTCACCATGTGCGAACATAAGCGGCAGCAGACCCAGCATGGTCGATGTGCTGGTCATAAGGATAGGACGCAGACGCTGAACTGATGCCTGGCGTATGGCATCGGCCTTGTCTATTCCGTTACCTTGTTTTTGGTTTGCGAACTCCACGATCAGAATACCGTTCTTGGCCACCAGTCCTATAAGCATGATGATACCGATCTCACTGAAGATGTTCATGGTCTGACCGCCTCCGCGTATGAATACCAACGCTCCGAATACAGCCAGCGGCACGGTGATCATGACTATTAGCGGATCTTTGAAGCTCTCAAACTGTGCGGCAAGTACCAGATAGATGAGCAGCAGTGCCAGACCGAATGCAAACAGCAGGCTGTTGGAACTCTCACGGAAATCCTTTGACTCACCTGTAAGGGCGGTGCGGAATGTATCGTCAAGAGTCTCCTTGGCAATCTTGTCCATTTCATCAAGCGCCTGGCCCAGAGTATAACCCTTACCCAGTCCTGCCGATACTGTGGCCGATACAAATCTGTTGTAGCGGTACAGACGCGGGGGTGCGATATCCTCCTTGAGATCCACAAGATTCTCCATCTGGATCATACTGCCGCTTCCGCTGCGCATGTAGATTGATTTGAGGGCCTGTGTGGTGTTACGCTGCTGGCGGTTGATCTCACCTATTATGTCATACTGCTTTCCGTTCATGTAGAGGTAGCCCATGCGCTGTCCACTCAGTCCCCACTGCAGGGTCTGGGCAATGTCACGGGTACTTACGCCCAGCAGGTTGGCCTTCTCACGGTTAATGGATATTCGTACCTCAGGCTTGGAGAACTTAAGGTCGGCATCGGCCATCTGGAATGCGGGGTTCTCATTCACCTTGGCAAGGAAGGTGGGCAGAACATCCTGCAGCTTCTCAATGTTGGTGGCCTGCAGTACATAGCGCACCGGCATGCCGCCGCGGCCTCCGGCAAATGAAGACTGCTGCTGTACGAATGCGCGGGCATCGTTCTCACGGCGCACTGCGGCACTCAGTTTCTCGAACACCTCCATCTGTGAGTAGCTGCGCTCGTTTATGTCCTTGAGGGTAATCTGTATGTTGCCGCCTCCCGATGATACACGTGCTGTCACGAACTTGGCATCGGGCATAAGTGAATCAACCACGTCGTTTATGCGCTCGGTGTAGTCACGCATGTACTCGTATGTTACGCCTTCCGGGCCCTGTGTACGTACCGTCACCTGCGAGCGGTCCTCCATGGGAGCCATCTCGGACGGGGTCTTGCTCCACATCCAGGCTGCGAATCCCAATGCCACGACCATGGTGGTCAGGGCTATCCAGCGGTTGCGCAGAATAAAGTCAAGGCTCTTGCTGTAGTAGCGGTTAAGGCCTTCAAAGAAAGGCTCTGACCAAGCGTAGAAACGGTTTTTCTTTTCACGGCGAACCAGGATCTTGGTGGAGAGCATGGGGGTGAATGTCAGGGCGGCGAATGTGGAAATGACCACGGCGCCTGCAATCACGAATGCGAACTCACGGAACAGACGGCCTGTCTGACCCTCCATGAACACTATGGGTACGAATACGCAGAGCAGTGTTATAGAGGTGGATATGATGGCAAACAGAATCTCCTTGGAGCCGTCGATACCGGCCTGCAGGGGTGTCATGCCTTTCTCTATGCGGTTGTATATGTTCTCGGTCATGACTATGGCGTCATCGACCACAAGTCCTACGGATAGCACAACTGCAAGCATGGATAGCACATTTATACTGAATCCCATAAAGTACATCACAAAGAATGAACCTATTATGGCTACCGGGATAACAAGGCAGGGTATCAGCGTAACACGCCAGTCACGCAGGAACAGGAAAATTATAAGTATTACCAGCGCGAATGCCTCATAAAGTGTGGTCTTAACTTCATTGATGGAGGCTCGGATAAAGCGTGTGTTATCAAAACCGTACTCGTAACCAACATCCTCAGGCAGGTCCTTCTCCATGAGTTTCATGCGGTCATATACGGCATTGGCTATGTTGATGTGATTGGCACCCGGCTGCGGGGTTACTGCCACACCCACCATAGGTATGCCGTTCATCTTCATGTAACTCTTTATGTCACGCGGGCTCAGTTCTGCCTGGCCTACATCGCTGAAACGGATAACCTTGGTGCCGTCATGTTTGATGACCAGATTGTTGAACTCCTCAGTGGTGTGCATTTGGCCAAGGGTGCGTATCTCAAGCTCTGTGGTATTACCCTCAATGGTTCCTGAAGGTAGCTCCACGTTCTCGCGGTCCAGGGCGTTCTTTACGTCCATGGGGGTGATGCCGTAACCTGACATCTTTACGGGATCAAGCCACAGGCGCATGCAGTAACGCTTTTCACCCCAAATCATTACGGAGCTTACATCCTGGATGGTCTGCAGTTGCTCTTTTACTACAAGGTCAGCCAGTTCACTCAGCTCCAGAAGGGAGCGTTTGTCACTGTGCAGGGCCACCATAAGGATAGGCATGGCGTCTGCATCGGCTTTGGAAACGGTGGGCGGATCGCAGTCACGGGGCAGCATTCGCTGGGCACGTGATACCTTGTCTCGTACATCATTGGCTGCGGTCTCAAGGTCGACGGATAGCTCAAACTCAACGGTGATGCGGCTGCTTCCGTACTGGCTTACCGATGAAAGAGAACGGATGCCGGGAATACCGTTGATCTGCTGTTCAAGCGGCTCTGTAATCTGATTTTCAATAACCTCTGCATTGGCTCCGGGGTATGTGGCCGATACAGAAATGATAGGATTATCTACTGAAGGGTATTCGCGCACGCCAAGGTTGGTGTAACCTACCACACCGAACAGTATTATAATGAGCACCAGCACTGTGGCCAGTACCGGACGCTTTATGCTTAATTCTGAAATGTTCATCTGACAGGATTATTTCAGTTCAACCTGCATTCCGGTACGCAGCTGCATGGTACCGCTGGTAATTACGGTATCGCCCACGTTAAGGCCGCTCAGCACCTGTACCATGGCATCGGTACGCAGGCCCTTGGTGATCTCCTGCGGTATGGCACGCCCCTTCTTGTAAAGGAAAACCTTGTCAATTCCCATTTCGGAAATGACGGCCTCACTTGGAACTGCAAGGGCGTTCTCAAATGTGCGGGTATTGAGGCTGACGCTTACATAGCGGCCAGGCACAAGCTTGCCGTCACGGTTGTCATAAATGGCGCGAACCAGATAGGTACGTGTACCCTGATCAACCTTTGAGTTTGTGGCATAGACCTTGGCATCATGTACCTCATCACTGCCCTCAACGGTAAAAGTCAGTTTTGCACCGTTTTGCAAAACGCCGGCATAACGCTCCGGTACTGCAAACTCTACCTTGAGCTTCTCTGTATTTGTTAGAGTAGCTATGTTTGTATTGGGTGATGCGTATGCACCTACACTCACCTGACGCAGGCCGATGATTCCGTCAAACGGAGCCTTGAGCTCAGTCTGGTCAAGTTTGGCCTTACACTCCTCAATATCAGCCTGGAGCTTGTTGAAGTTAGCCTCAGCATCCTGATAGGCCTCCTTACTTACGGCCTCCTTCTCATAGAGTGCTTTCTGACGGGCCAGGCGGTCCTCAGTTGACTGGTACTGCGCCTCCAACTTCTTGAGCTGAGCCTGCAGCGGCGCATCGTTTATTTTGGCCAGAACCTGGCCTTTACGTACTTTTGAACCCTCCTCAAAGAATATTCCTGTTATCTTGCCTGATGTTTCGAATGAGAGGTTTACCTCTTCATTGGGGATAAGGCTGCCGCTTATGTTTATGCCGTCCACAAGCTCAGTGGGCTGCATTATTACATGACGTACAAGTAATGTCTGGCCGCCACGTCCTATCGGCGCACCTGCCGCAGGCATCGGTCCCGGCCCTGCTGGAATGTCCTTGTTGGTTTTAGGTTTCAGATTGTAAATTCCCCATACTGCTATGCCAATCACAATAATGGCTATCAGCACCCATTTGGTTGTTTTGCTCATGTTGACTTGAAAATCATGTTATTACCGCAAAAATAATTAAATGACACGATAGGGACGGTACTCTCTGTTCCTTTTTTTGTTTTTACTAAAAAAAAGAGGCCGACCGCAATGGTCAGCCTCTGTTATTAATATAATGTTTGTGTCAGAGTTATTCCAGTTTACCTCCCATAGAGAGTACAATCTGCTGCATGGCAGCCTTGATCGCTATCTTGTCCTTGTCAGCGTATTCGGCTGTATTGTCTTCTGTAACGGTCTTGCCATCTACAGACCATTTTTTTGCATCGGCCTCATCGAGACCGTCTATCTGCTCGCGATAGTACTGGATGGCCATTTCAGGAGTCTGGTGTGTATACATCATCTTGGATTCGGAGCAGTTGTCTCCTTTGAATTTGGCGAGCCACTCCAGTTTGAAACCTACATAATCCCATGAGAGAAGCATCTCGTCACCTTTATCTTCAAGGGTGGGAGAGCCAGCGCCCATAAGAGTCATATATGAACCCATAAGTCCTGCCAGACCTGCACCTGCAGCTTGTGGAGCCTGTCCGTTAGCTACTCGGATAGAATCAGCAGCACGGTTGGCCTCTGCAATGGAGGCGTTGATTTCATTTGTTGACTGGTCAATTGCAGTAGTGGCTTTGTTAACTTGAGCATCTACGGCACTCTCGGCGGAGTTCAGGAGCTTTTGAGCTGCTTTTTCTGTGGTCTTCTCAACGGATTTCTCGACAGCTTTGCCTACACCTTTTTCGGCTGCTTTGAGAGCTTTGTCTGTAAGGCGGTTCAGTAACTGTGCATTGGCTGGTGCGGCGCATAATGCAGCAAAAACGATAAAAAGAATTGATTTTCTCATAAACAAGACTATAATTGGTTTGTTGGTTCGGATGCAAAAATACTTAAAATTTCATAAAAATCAGTCTAATGAACTATTTTTGTAAATGATATGAGTTTAAACGTGACAAAGAGGATAGTGTGTCTGGTGTCTGTCATTATGCTGGCGGGTATCCGCGCGTATGCGGAGAGTTATTTTCTTGATCGTTCAGATGTTACTCTTGAATATGTAAGGAGTGAGGCCGGGGACGGTAAGTTCACTTGGCGGCATGCCGTGAACGTTATTGATGTGAAGGATACCGGAACACACATTAAGTACACTACGGAATCATTCTTTACAAAAGAGAACGGTAAGCCTCTGTACCGGTCGGTTGTGACGGAGACAGCCATTGTTGATAAACTTAGCGGAGATGTGAGTCTGGATGTGGGTGGTGCGATGGCTTCATACATCAAAGCACGGACCGGGCTCAACGCAAGCAGTACGGGGAAACATTCCATCCTGCCGGCAGCAATGGAACCGGGCGATACTCTCGCACCGGTTGTGGCGCATGCCAAAGTAGGGCCTCTTACATATAAGCTGGTTGTCAGCGAACGCAAGGTGCTGCGCCGCGAGACGATCACGGTGCCGGCCGGAACGTTTGACTGTATAGTGGTTTCAGAGAACAAACTGGAAACCGGCCCCGGGCACAACCGATATGTAACAAACGTAACATGGTACAGCAAAGGGGTAGGCTATGTGCGTCATGATACCTACATAAAAGGTAAGCTGGATACTTCAGAAATATTGAATTCGATAAGATAAAAATACTGATATGAAAGAGTATATAGAGCAGAACAGGGACAGATTCTTTGATGAACTGTTCTCCGTATTGAGGATACCGTCCATAAGCGCCAAACAGGAGAATAAACCTGACATGGAACGTTGCGCCAATAGGCTTAAGGAACTGCTTATGGAGGCTGGTGCAGATATGGCAGAAGTCATGCCCACCAGCGGCAATCCCGTGGTTTTCGGGCGCAAGATGGTGGATCCGTCATACAAGACCGTGCTGGTATATGGTCATTATGATGTACAGCCGCCGGAACCATTGGAAAAATGGAAAACAGATCCGTTTGAGCCCGTAATCCACGATGATGCCATATGGTGCCGCGGGGCTAATGATGACAAGGGGCAGCTTTTTATGCATATCAAGGCATTTGAGTATCTGGTACGTACCGGACAGCTGAAGCATAATATAAAGTTCATTTTTGAAGGAGAGGAAGAGACAGGCAGTCCTTCACTTCCTGAATTCATCAAGGCTAACAGGGAACTGCTTGCAGCCGATGTCTGCCTGGTGTCAGATACGACTATGATATCTGATAAGGTGCCTTCAATAAACAGCGGAATGCGTGGCCTGGCATATCTGGAGGTTAAGGTTACAGGACCAAACAAGGACCTGCACTCCGGCCATTACGGAGGTGCGGTGGCCAACCCCATCAATGTGCTGTGTGATATGATATCATCACTCATAGATGAGGATGGACGTATTACAGTGCCGGGATTCTATGACAAGGTGGTGGAACTTACACCCGATGAACGCAAGATGCTGGCGCGCGCCCCGTTTGATATGGATGAGTTCAAGCAGTTCCTGGAAATAGATGAAGTCAAAGGAGAGAAGGGTTATACCACTATGGAACGTATCGGTATCCGTCCGTCATTGGATGTGTGCGGAATATGGGGCGGCTACACCGGTCAGGGCGCCAAGACCGTACTACCCAGTGAGGCACATGCTAAAATATCCATGCGTCTTGTTCCCAAACAGACCAGCGCGGATATTTCAAAGCTCTTTATGGATCATTTCAAGCGCATGGCACCCCCGTACGTCAAGGTTGAGGTTACGCCGTATGAAAGCGGTGACGGATTCCTTATTCCCATATCATCTCCCGCGTACAAGGCTGCATCGCGTGCCATTGCTGAGGTTTATGGCATTGAGCCGGTGCCCAGCCGCGGTGGTGGAAGCATCCCCATTCTGGCGGAATTCCAAAAGGTGCTGGGACTGGATCCGTTGCTTATGGGTTTCGGGCTGGAGCGTGACACCATACACAGTCCCAATGAAAGCTATCTGCTCAGGCAGTTCTTTGGCGGAATGGAGAGCATAGCGTTGTTCTACAAATACTATTAAAGAGAAAGACGGTGCGACCTTCTTCAGGCAGCACCGTCCCATGAATTACTAAACTATTGTCTTATTATCTCAAATTAATTTGGGATCGGGACTATTGTTACAGTTCAAAGGAACTGTTGCGGTAGAACTCCAGCAGAGCTGTGTTGAACAGGTACTCGTAGCGGTACTTGATAACATCGGCCTGAGCTGCCACGAGACGGTTCTTTGACTCGTTAAACTCAGTTATGCTGGCTTTGCCACCTTCATATTTGGCCTGCACAAGCTCAAATGACTCCTGTGCACTTGTCTCTGCCTCCTGACTGCTTTCATAGCGGGTCTTGGATGCAACGGTATTGTAATAAGCCTGCTGAATCTCCTTGTAGAGCTGTTTCTTTACATTATCCAGTTGTATCTCCTGGCTTATCTTGTTAAGCTGGGCAGCGCGTACGTTGTTGCGGTTGCTGTTACGGGAGAAAATGGGAATGCTCATGTTGAGACCAATGTTCTGCCCGAAGTTGTTCTTGATCTGACTACCAAAAGAGTCAGACGGGAATTTGGAACTTGTGTAGTAGCTTGATCCGGCATTTGCACTCAAGGAGAGTGAGGGATAGAAACCTGCTTTGGCTATATCTATGCTCTTATCGGCCTGTTCCAGACGGATCTCTTCACTCTTGATGGCGGGCTTGATGTCAAGTGCCTGGGTATATATGGCTTCAGGGCTGTCCGGGATAGTGAACTCAAGTTCATCAGTGCCCGGTGCTACAATATCAAACCCTTCAGGAGTAGGGAGTTCAAGCAGTTGGCTGAGAGTGAGCAGTGCAAGCTGCAGATTGTTCTGTGCCTGGGTAACAGAGAGGCGGCTCTGGGCCAGAGTGGCTTTCTGTGATGCCACATCGGCACTTGTGGCCTTTCCGATCTGGGCAAGTGCGGTAAGGCGCTCCACCTGCATAGAGTCTATCCTAACCTGATTACGGGCTACATCCAGTATGCTGCGGTCATAGACAATCTGTATGAATGCCTGTGCCACCTGAACACGAACATCATCCTTGATGCGCTCCAAATCACTTTTAGCGGCCTCAAGACCCAGCTGGGCACGCTCAATATTGTTTGCGAGACGGCGGCCTGCAAACAGGGTGACATCAGTACCCAGACTGAATGACGTGCTAGTGGTATTGGTGTTGGCATAGGTGTTGTCGGCGGTAATACTGCGGCCGAAAGACCATCCCTGTGATGCACCGGCAGACAATCCGGGCAGGCGGTTGCTGCGGGCGGTGTTGTAGTCTACATCACGGTTCTGCACAGTGATATCGCTCTGACGGATCTGTATATTGTTCTCAATAGCGTAGTCTATGCAGTTTTGCAGTGTCCAGTTTTGAGCAGCATCTGCAGTGCCGGCGGCAAGTAAAGCTGCAATAGCTATTGTTATATCAGTTGTTTTCATAATCGCGTTGTTTATGAGTTACAGCCGTGTGGCTTATTCATTATTCTGTGTCGTCTCTTCTGATTCAGTCTGGTCAGTGCCGGCCTGTTCAGCGTTCTCATCCTCTATGATGCGCGGTCCGCGAACCACATCGCCCTCTTTGACACCGCTCTTGATTTCTATGTTCACGCCGTCACTCAGGCCGGTTGTGACCTTGACCTGCTTGAATGTGCCGTCTTCCTGCTTGGTATAGACGTAAGAATCTTCCTTTATGAATTCAAGCGCACTCTCCGGAACACTGAGGACTCCCTCCAACTTTTCAAGTTCAATCTGTGCGTTTGCACTGTAACCTGAGCGGATGGTGTGCTCGGAATCAACCTTTACGGCAGCTTTTACCTTGAACTGGTTAGCTCCGTTGCTCTCAACGGCCTTAGGTGAGATGTACTCCAGATTTGCATCAAAAGTATAGTCGCGCAGGGCGCCGATGGTTATGGTAAGAGGCATACCCTCACTGAGTGAGCCTACTTCTGTCTCGTCAATCTGGCCCTCAAAGATAAGGTCGCTCATGTTGGCTACGGTAGCAACCGTAGTACCGTCATTCAGAGTGTTGGCCTGGATAACTGAGTTACCTACCTTGACCGGAATGTCAAGAATAAGACCGGTAATGGTGGAGCGGATAAGTGTTGAGCTGGATGTGGCGTTCTTGGATGATACACCGTCACGTATAACCTCAAGTGACTCCTGTGATGCGGAATATTCCTCCTTGGCCTGATTGAGTGCCTGCTCAACCTTCTCATACTCCTCGGCACTGATGAGGTTCTTTTCAAATAGTGCCTTTTCACGCTCATAATTGGTCTTGGCCTGCTTGAGGTTTATTTCTGACAGACGTACACGGCTCTGGGCGGCAGAAAGTGAGTTCATGTCAGGTATTACGGTAAGGCGTGCTATGACCTCGCCCTTCTGTACCATCTGGCCTGCTTCCTTGAATATCTCGGCTATGATACCGTTAATCTGCGGCTTGATGTTGACTTCGTTGCGCGGAACGATCTTGCCGGTAAGCACGGTAGTGTGTGAAATATCCTGCTGTGATGCAGTGAACTCCTGATAACGTATCTCCTCAGGCTTTGATTTCTTGTAGAGGAATACGAATGTTCCAACCAGCACTACGATGATAAGTGCCATCACGATGTACTTGATTACTTTTTTCATATCTGTATTTTTTATTTTTGTTATCCTTATTTTATTCGTCACGCATGGCATCGACAGGTTTTATTGCCATTGCTCTCAGGGCAGGAGCAAGTCCTGCAACCGCTCCAAGTACCGCAAGCAGCAGGGCTGCCAGAACAGCGGTATTGAATGATATCAGGAATGAAGCCCCATCGCCTACTGCTTTTTCAAATATGTTAAGCAGCATTACCGCAAATACTATTCCGGCACTTCCGGCTGCAAGGGTAAGAGCTATGCTCTCAGTGATAATCTGGGTGAGTATCTCGCCGGGCATAGCTCCTATAGCGCGGCGTATTCCTATCTCTATGGTACGTTCCTTGACGGTTACCATCATTATGTTGCTCACGCCAATGCATCCAGCAAGCAGTGTGCCTAAGCCAACCAGCCATATCAGGAAGTTGAGACCGCGGAACAGGTTGTCAACTATCATGAATATCTGCTCAGTGTTGAGTATCATCATGGCCTCATTATCCTCCGGATCAAATGTATGCTGGCGGGCGATTATGGAGCGGATGCGCGGTTCCAGGGCAGTGGTATGTATGCCTCCCTTGGCTGTTGCGCAGATTATATCCACCACATCACCGCGGTTGTACAGCTTTGCTGCCAGGGTTGCCGGAATCATCAGTGACTCGCTTGCACTGCTGTTGATACTCAGGTTGCTGGTGGTAAAATCAACTCCTATTATCTGGAGGTAGACATCACCCATCTTGACAAACTTGCCGCAAGGGTCACCTCCGTCAGGGAACAGTTCCTTATAGATACGCTTGCCTATTACGCACACCTTGCGCTCCATCTGTATGTCAGTCTCGTTAAGGTAGCGTCCGTAACGCATCTTGGGTATCTCAATCTTGCAGTAGTCAGCATTAACTCCCTTGAAACTGCCAGAGCAGGATTTGTCACCGTATTCCACTGTGTTTCCCCATCCGCTTATCATAGGTGATACTACGTCAAGTTCAGGTACCATCTGCTTGAGGCGTTTAATGTCTGTCCTGTTCAGATCCCAGTAACGTCCCTCAGGGAGTCCTTTGTAGGGCTTAGATGTGTTGGAGGACATCAGTACCATCGTATTTGAAGCAAATCCGTTGAAATTATCTTCCAATACGCCTTTCAAACCCTGTCCGCCGCCTATCATGAAGAGCAGCATGAATAGCCCCCAGAATACTCCGAATCCTGTAAGAATGGTACGACGTTTGTTCCGGGTCAGGGAGTCGGCTGTTTCTCTGAATGAATCTATATCGAATCTCATATCAGTCTGCTCTTAATGCTTCAATAGGTCTTACTCTTGCTGCCTTCATGGCTGGGAATAAACCTGCTATGGTTCCTGCTATTACAAGCAGTATTGTTGATTTGATGGCTTCACTCAATCCTACGGTTGGGTTGATGAGCAGACGGATACTCTGCCCGAACACATCCATTGACTCCTGTCCTATGGTCTGGTCCATCACGATGCACGCAATCATACCCAGTACCATCCCAATATATCCGAAGAATGCCGTTATGGCCACACTCTCTGTAATGATCAGTTTTGTTATGTTCCACGGCTTGGCTCCTATGGCCTTTCGGATTCCGAACTCATGAGTGCGTTCCTTGACAGTTATAAGCATGATGTTGCTTACACCTACCACACCTCCCAGTAAGGTAAACATACCTACTATCCAAAGTCCGGTATTCAGGATTTTACGACCCTTGTTCATCTGCATGTTTGATGTGAACTGGTTTCGTATCCAGTAGGTACTCTCATCATCTAATGCTGCACTGTGACGACTGTTAAGGATTTGTTTGATGCGTTTCTCAAATGCATCATTATCCTCTTCGGTCTCCAGTCCGTTGAATGTGAACGATATCTGGTTCAGATCATTGTTCATACCGAATATTGTCTTGGCCGTGGTGAACGGTATGTAAAGGTCGCGGTCATTACGGTTCTCTTCAGAGTGGCGTACACCCACAATGGTAAAAACCAGATTACCTACCTTTATCTTTTTTCCCAGCAGAGAGCTGTAATCGGTGCTGCCCTTAAGTATATTTTTGGCGGTAAGGTGCTCCAGGACAATGACTTTTCTTTTCTCAGCTATGTCCAGATTATTGATGAACCTTCCGGCTTTCATCTGGATGTGGTTCATTGTGGCATGTCCGGGAAAAGTGCCGTTAAGGCTCATTCCGCTGATGTTCTTCTTTTTATAGTTAATTGTAAAACCGCTCCGTGAGACAGATGTGGTAATCTGTTCTATTATATCAGGGAACTGACGTGCCAGCAGTTCCAGATCCTGTTCGTTAAGGCGCATCCAGCGTCCTTCCTTGTATCCCTGATAGGGTTTGGAGGTTACACTGGGGTAGATGGTCATTGTGTTTGTGGCATATCCTTCACTGTCCTGATTAAATGAGTTCATCAGTCCGTTTCCGGCGCCCAACAACACAATGATCATGAAGATGCCCCATGCTACCGAGAATCCGGTCAGGCTTGTGCGCAGTTTGTTGCGCCTTAAGCTTTCCCATATTTCTGTAAAAAGGTCGTGCATTGTTCTTTACTTCATTATGGTGGTTGTACCGAATGCAGATGAATTGTGCTGGAGATTATCCTCTATTTGGCCTATGATACCGTCCTTGATGTGGATGATCCTGTTTGTGCAGTTGGCCACGCCGCTCTCATGGGTGACCACAACGATTGTGATCTTCTCTTCACGGTTCAGTTGGCTCAGGAGTTCCATAACCTCAACTGATGTCTTGGAATCAAGAGCGCCCGTGGGCTCATCGGCCAGGATAATCTGTGGCTTGGTAATAAGGGCACGGGCTATTGCCACGCGCTGTTTCTGACCGCCTGACATCTCGTTGGGGTAGTGGGTCGCCCAGTCTTTCAGGCCCAGGCGCTCCAGATATTCCATAGCCATCTGATGGCGCTGTTTGCGGCCTACGCCCTGATAGAACAGAGGCAACTCCACATTCTCAACGGCAGTCTTGAAGGAGATAAGATTGAATGACTGGAATATGAATCCAATCATCCGGTTGCGGTAATCGGCGGCCTGGCGCTCAGTAAGGTTCTTGATGAGCTTGCCGTCCAGATGGTATTCACCGGTATCATAGTTGTCAAGTATTCCCAGTATATTAAGTAAGGTGGACTTACCGGAGCCGGATGCTCCCATGATTGATACAAACTCACCGCGCTCTATACCCAGATTGATTCCTTTGAGTACGTGCAGCGGCTGTCCGCCCATGTAAGTCTTGTTGATGTCTTTGAGATCTATCAGCATATTATAGAGTTGTTTTTATTTCGTCAGTTTAGTGTCTTAGTTTATTAGTACACCGCAAAAGTACATTGTTCTTTTGGAACTGCAATGACTTAGACAGAAGATTAACATTATTTTGTATTCATGTCATTTGACGCAATCATGACGGATTAACTACAGGATTGTTAGCGAGAAAAATCTTATTTCACGTTTTTTTAAGTTACCTTTGCACAACCATAATCAAATAATAACATTTATGAAGAATTTATCCGGCATCGTTGCTGTAGCTGCTACAGTCCTTATGCTGTCCTGTAGCAGTGGAAAGTATGAATATCCTTTCCAGAATCCTAATCTTAAGGTTGACAAGCGAGTTGACAACCTTATGTCACTGCTTACTCCTGAAGAGAAAGTGGGACTGATTATGAATAAGTCCGTATCAGTGGACCGTCTGGGTATACCGTCATACAACTGGTGGTCAGAGGCCTGCCACGGTGTACGTCAGGGTGGTTACACTGTGTTCCCGCAGCCTATCGGTATGGGTGCATCATTTAACGAGCAGTTGGTATATGACGTTTTCTCAGCAGTATCTGATGAGGCTCGTGCCAACTGGAACCGTTCCAATCACGACATCTTTGATGTTAAGATGGGCGCCAACAACGTTCCCGGCAATCCCGAACTTACATTCTGGTGTCCTAACGTAAACATTTTCCGTGATCCCCGTTGGGGCCGCGGTCAGGAGGCTTACGGTGAAGACCCCTACCATATGAGCGTTCTGGGTGTTGCCAACGTAAAGGGTATGCAGGGTAATGACAAGAAATATTACAAGACTCACGCATGCGCCAAGCACTATGCAGTGCACAGCGGTCCTGAGAGTCAGCGTCACCGCTATGATGCAGTGGTTTCAATGCGTGACCTCTGGGAGACCTATCTGCCTGCTTTCAAGGCTCTGGTTCAGGAGGGTAACGTACAGGAGGTTATGTGCGCATACAACCGCTACGAGGGGGTACCCTGCTGCGCAAGCGACCG
Source organism: Bacteroidaceae bacterium (assembly GCA_017633615.1). The sequence continues at coordinate 81,945 of JAGBPB010000019.1, forward strand.
TCTGCTTATAAACATCCTGCGTGAGAAGTGGGGATACAAGGCTATCCTGCTTACAGACTGCGATGCCATCAACAACTTCTTCAACAAGAATCAGCACGGAACTCATCCCGATGCAGAATCTGCTTCAGTTGACGCAGTGCTTAATGGTACAGACCTTGAGTGCGGAAAGGCTTTCCAGTCACTTGTAGGTGCTCTTGAGGATGGGAAGATCAACGAGGCCGATATTGACGTGGCTTTGCGTCGCGTACTGAAAGGTCGCTTTGAGTTAGGTATGTTTGATCCTGCCGAGATGCTTCCTTGGGCTAACTTGGGTGAGGATGTAATCAGCAGTGAGAAGAATGACATTCTTGCAGTTGAGGCTGCACGCCAGTCAATGGTCCTGCTCAAGAACAACGGTATCCTTCCGTTGAACAAGAATATCAAGAAACTGGCTGTTGTAGGTCCTAATGCTGATGACAAGAACATGATGAACGGTGAGTACGGCGGCAGCCCCACTGATGATCACGCCCGCTCTCTTCTGGACGGCATAAAGAAGTTCTTCCCCAACACCGAGATTGTTTACGACCGCGCATGTGAAATACGTAATGAGTATTACACCACTTACTACACTCAGGACGTTAACGGTGGCAACGGTCTTAAGGGCGAATTCTGGACTAACACTGAGTTCAAGGGCGCTCCCGCAGTGACAGGTAATTACAAGGAGGTTAACTTCAGCAACTTTGGCGCTTACAACTTTGTTGAGGGGCTTGATCAGACTGATAACATTTCAGCCCGTCTTACAGGTAAACTGATTGCTCCCTTCACTGGTGAGATGAGTTACAATATCAGTTCTGACAACGGTTTCAAGCTCTATGTAAACGGCCGTTTGGTTGAGGAGCAGAAGGCCGGTCAGGGTGGCCGTGGCGGTTTCGGCGGCTTCGGCGGCTTTGGCGGTTTTGGCGGTTTCGGCGGATTCGGAGGCCGTGGCGGAATGCAGCAGCTCAAGTCATTCAAGGTTGTCAAGGGTCAGGCCTATGACATCAAGATTGAATATACACATGCTACAGGTCAGTTTGCACGTCTCAACGCCCAGCTCTGCGTACAGAAGATTGCTGAGTTTGAAGACCTTGGTAAGAAACTGGTTGACCAGAATGTTGACGCTATCATTATAATAGGTGGTATCACTCCTTCAATGGAGGGTGAGGGTGGCGATAAGCCCGATATTGAGATTCCTGCTGTTCAGCAGCGTCTTATCCGTGCCATGCACGCAACAGGCAAGCCTGTCATCTTTGTAGACTGCGCAGGTTCTTGCATGGGATTTGGCAGCCTTGAGGATCAGTTTGATGCTCTCATCCAGGCCTGGTATCCCGGTCAGGGCGGTGCCCAGGCTCTTGCCGAGATCCTGAACGGTGACTGCAATCCCAGCGCCAAGCTGCCTGTTACATTCTACAAGTCAACCGATCAGCTTCCTGAGTTCACTGACTACTCAATGGAGAATCGCACATACCGTTACTTCAAGGGTGAGCCTCTCTATCCGTTCGGATACGGTCTTAGCTACACCACTTATGAGTATGGTCAGGCCAGCATCTCAAAGAACTCTATGAAGAAGAACGGCAGCGTAACTCTGACTATCCCTGTAACCAACACCGGTGATCGTGAGGGTACTGAGATTGTTCAGGTATATGTAAAGAGCCTTGACAATCCCGCCGCTCCTATCAAGGGCCTGCAGGGATTCCAGCGCGTAACCCTTAAGGCAGGTGAGACAGGTAATGCCGTTATCACCCTGACCGGAAAGTCATTCCAGTACTATGATGAGAAGATTGATGAGGTTTCAACTTTCAGCGGCCACTACAAGCTGCTGTACGGCTCATCATCAGCTGACAAGGACCTGCAGTCAATAGACTTCGAGGTTCTTTAAAAAAAGTACAATTGGGGACAGACCCCTTTTGTGTGAATAACTAATAACTTAGGTTAAAGTCCCGCACAAATATGATTTTTGTGCGGGATTTTTTTGTTTTCCGGATTTTGAGAGCTTTTCTTTGCTGTGTCAACTAAAACATTAGTTAGAAAATGAAAGCATTGACAGATAAGGAACAGATGGTTATGAACGTGCTTTGGGAGCACAGGCATTGCGGTGTGGAGGACGTACTGCAATTCCTGCCTGAACCCAAGCCGGCATACAATACCATACTCACTTTCCTCAGAATCCTGGAGCAGAAAGGCTTTATCTTCTATGAAGCCAAGGGCAAGAAACATATATATTATCCTATTGTTGAGAAAGGGGAGTACACCCGCTGGACATTGACGGATATGAAAGAGAAACTGTTTGACGGCTCAGCCCGCTCTATGGTCAACACCTTTATTATGGAATCAGGTCTTACGGATTCTGATGTACGTGAACTTATCAGTATGTTGAACGAACTTGAAACTTCAAAGATATGATGTACCTTATAATATCTGCATTGTTGCTTACCCTGATGGTTGTGGTTTACCGTCTTACGTTGAGCCGTACCACATTCCACGGTTTCAACCGTTACGTGTTGCTTGCATCACTTGCGCTTGCGGCAATTGTTCCGCTGGCTCATTTCCAGGGAGTAGGCCGGAAGACTGCTGGTACATTGGCATATATGATAAATGAGATCACAGTCTATGCTGACGGCACGGCAAGTACTGTATCGGACAGTGCATCCCAACTGGAGAGCAGTCTCAGCATAGGTTTCATACTGACTATGGTCTATCTGGCTGGAATGATTGTCTGCCTGCTGAGGATTGTGATAGGGGTGTTGAGTTCAGAGATTATCTGTCACGGCCGCTCCAGAACACTTTCTGACGGTTCACGCCTGGTTATAACTGAGCGCAACTACGCTCCTTTCAGCTGGCGTAACTACATAGTGATTTCAAGAAAGGATTATGAGGCCAATGGCGCAATGATAATTACTCATGAACAGGCACATATAAGCCATCATCACTCTTTTGACCTGATACTTGCTCAGATCTTCTGTGCGGTACAGTGGTTCAATCCTGCCGCATGGATGCTCAAACGCAGTCTGCTTGAGGTACATGAGTATGAGGCAGATGCCTCCGTACTGGAGCATGGGTTTGATGGCCGCCGATATCAGATTTGTCTTGTCCGTGCTGCACTGCAGGGCAGTTTTGCGACAACAACAAATAATTTCGCAAATTGTTCAACCAAAAAAAGAATTGTTATGATGAACAGACATTCTACAAATCCTTGGGCGCGCTTAAGAGTGTTGCTCATGTTGCCCGCAGTGGCTTTTGCAACAGTTGTTGCATCGGCATGCAAAAGTGATACAAACACTGAAATGAATGTGAATACGCAGGATGCACTCACTTCCAGTACTTATTTTGATATTGAAGAATATGAAATGGAGGAGGCCGATACTTCTGAAGTGTTTATGGTAGTAGAGCAAATGCCTGAGTATCCAGGTGGAACGGAAGCTCTGATGGAATACCTGAGAAGTAATATGCAATATCCTGAGAGATGTAAAGAAAACAAGATTCAGGGCCGCGTAATTGTAACTTTTGTGGTCAATAAGGACGGTAGTATAGTTGACCCGGCGGTTGTAAAGAGCGCAGGTCCCGAAGGTGTTGAACTTGATGTTGAGGCATTAAGGGTGATAAGCGGAATGCCGGCCTGGACTCCCGGAAAGCAGAAGGGAGAGAATGTACGCGTTAAGTACACTGTTCCTGTAAACTTCAGACTGTAATCTATTTGAAGTAATATTGTCCTTTACCCAGAGTGCCCTTGCCAAAATTGATGGCATTCTTGGGGCAGCGATGATAGCAACTCATACAGTTAGTGCAATGACCGTTCCACTTGGGGCGGTCATTCTCTATTGTAATGTTCTGGAGCGGGCAGTTTTTGGCGCAGATGCCGCATCCTATGCATGAGTCTGATACACGGAACTTGCGGTCAGTTATGAGCAAACCGTAGAACAGGGGCTTGAGGATATTTGATTTAAGGAATGATGAACCTCCTTTAAGGCGGTCAAAGTTACCCTTGGCGCGCTCCTTTATAAGTGTTACGGCGTGTTGCAGATTATCTCGCGTGGCGTTTATCTTGCGCTCGGCATTCTCAGGAGTATCCAACTTGAAGCCTGGCAGATTGACGTATGTCTCAGGCATCTGGAATGAGAAGAATGCATTAAGCGTTAATTCCTGTTTAGCCAGATCTTTTTTGAGATGTTTCTCAGTAAGGCCTGTCTCGTCACCGCATGTAACGGCTGCGAATATGTATGCGGGTTTACCTTTAATGCAGGCTGTGCGCAGGAACTCCGATACCAGCTTGGGCACGGACCAGGAATAGACGGGGAATACTATGCCAAGTGTTTCATCGGGACCGAACTCCAATTCCATATTCCGGCGGGCTGCCTCGGGAATAAACACCATATTGCTGTCATTAAGCTCACGAGACAGTGTATCGGCCACAAAACGGCTGTTTCCGCATCCTGAGTACCAAAGTATCATATCACCAGATCCATTTTTATATCATTCTCATCTGTAGGCACGCAGGGCAGTTTCTGGCAATCAAAGCAGACTCCGGCCTTGATGGCTTGTGGCAGCTTGGGCAGCAGGCGGTCATAGAATCCGCGACCACGGCCCATACGGTGACCCTCATTGTCAAATGCGCGGCCGGGGACTATCACAAGTGATATCGGGGCCAGGTCCGATACCGGTTCACCTGTAGGTTCCGGTATGCTGAAACTTTGGCCTGGAGTAAGGGCTGTTGCTCCGGTATAACGCTTTACAACAAGTTCATCACCTAGAATGGAGGGCAGGTAGATATGCTTGATGCCGGACCATTTCTCAATAAACGCGGGCGTCTGGACCTCATCATCCATAGACCAGTATATCAGGATGTCAGTGGCTTTACGGAATGCTTCAGTCTGCTCCAGCCGTTCCCAGACAGCAGCTGATTGTGAGGCTTTGCTCTGAGGTGTCATTACGCTTATGAGGCGTTTTATGCGCTGACGGGCCATCTTCTTGTCATCATGCATGGCGCTCATGCTGAATTCACAGCCGCAGTATCGCTGGTTGTAGAAATCCTGCTCACGTATTATCTCGGTGCGTCGTTCCTGCAGGCCTCCCTGTCGCCAGTTGCGGTCCCAGAATTTCAGGCCCGGAAACTGTGCGGCTGCCCATTGGCCTGCTTCCACAATCTGGTCGTGGCGTTTCCATCGGCTTGAATCAAGGGTGGAGGTGAAAAAGGTAAAGCCGTGCTCCGATGCGTATCGGGCGGCGCTGAGGAGGCGCGCCTTGAAGCACTCCAGGCAGCGTGCTCCGCGCTCCGGCTCACTCTCAAGGCCCTTGACGCAGCATTGCCAGACGGCATGGTCATAATCGGCATCGACTATTTCAAGACCTTGTGCGGCGGCATATCTGGAGCACTCCTGCTTGCGTACCAGATACTCCTCATAGGGATAGATATTGGGATTGCAGTAATAGATGGTGGGCGTGTAGTCATTGTGCAACATCCACTCTATAATGGCTCCGCTGCATGGAGCACAGCATGTATGCAGCAGAACCTTAGTCATGCCAGTTCTGTTTTAAAAGGCTTGAGGTCCCTTTTTCTTGCACACTCGGGGCAGACTCCCTTGGCCATGTAGTTTACAGATTCAACCTCATAGCCTGCAGGGTATTGGACTTGAGGTATGGGCAACTCCTCAAGGCAGAATGTGCGGTGGCATACCTCACAGTGAAAATGTACGTGACGGTCATCATCTGTCTCACCCTTGGCGTGACAAAGTTCATAACGGACACCCTCGCAGCCGTCGTCAATCTGATGTAAGAGATGGTGCTCCTTGAAAAGGGAGAGCGTGCGGAATATGCCGGACTTGTCAATTGAATCAATTCTGTCTTCAAGCTCAGCTATAGTGACCGGCCGATGAAATTCAGCCAGCGCCTTCAGCACCAGCAGCCTGTTGGCTGTGGGCTTGATTCCGTGCTCCTGCAATATCTTTTCCATCAGTCTGTCAGACAGGCGTCAAGTTCCTTTTTGATGTAGGCTTTGTCCAGGTTCTGGCCTATGAATACCAGCTTCTGCATACGGTCACCGTACTGCGGGTCCCAATCAGCTGCCAGTACGGGATCCTGGGCTATCATGGCTTCAAGCTGTTGCTTGGGCATGGTGGCGTACCACTGTCCTGCATTCTTAAGAGTCATCTGCTTGCCCGCCTGCTCAAAGAGGTAACAGATGTCAAATTCATCGGCAAAGTAGCACATGCCCTTGGTACGGATAACGCCTTTGGGCCATTTTTTGGATACGAACCAGTCAAAATGATTCAGGTCCATGGGACGGCGTGCGTAGTAGACGTATGTGCCTATGCCGTACTCCTCAACCTCACCGCCTTCATGGTCATGATGGTGGTGATGATGTTCATGCTCATGTTCGTGCTCATGATGGTGATGATGCTCGTGTTCATCGTGATCGTCGTCATCATCGTCATCATCGTGCTCCAGGGCATCACCCCGTTTCTCAATCTCTTGAATCCAGGTGGCGCTGGTGGCTACGTTTTCAAAATCAAACATACCCGTGTTGAGGATAGTGCTCAGGTCTATATCGCCGTAGTCACACTCCAGAATGCGGGCACGGGGTTGCAGGGCGCGAACAATCTTGCGTATGCGCTGCATCTCATCGGCCGTAACCTCTGATGCCTTGTTAAGCAGGATTATGTTGCAGAACTCTATCTGCTGTATCACAAGGTTCTCAAGATCCTCCTCACCGATATTCTTCTTCATTAGGTCATCGCCGCAACCGAATTCGTCGCGTATGCGGAGGGCATCGACTACAGTCACTATGCAGTCCAGATCAGGTATTCCCTCCTTATTATATTTGGCCTCCATCTGAGGGATGGAGCATATGGTTTGTGCTATGGGGCCGGGCTCGCAGATACCGCTGGCCTCAATAACGATGTAGTCAAAACGATGCATGGCTATGATTTGGTGCAGCTGTTCTACAAGGTCCATCTTGAGAGTGCAGCATATGCAACCGTTCTGCAGGGCCACAAGGCTGTCATCCTTCATGCCTACTACGCCTCCCTGCTGTATAAGGCTGGCGTCAATGTTAACTTCACCTATATCGTTTACAATAACAGCGAATTTAATTCCTTTGCTGTTAGTAAGAATCCTGTTTACAAGGGTTGTCTTTCCGCTGCCTAAATAACCGGTTAGCAGCAGTACCGGAGTTTTGCCTGTCATATAGAGTCAAAAGATATAATCAAGAGTCATGTAAAGACCGTAGTCACCATCTCTTTTATCAAAAGGTATGCCAAATACTATGGTCGGAATGAAATTGTAATCAATAACCATCTGTGCGCTGATACCCCAGCTCATGTGAAGCTCACGTGCCCTTTCAAGCAGAGTGGAACGGTATTCATCAAATGATGATACTGACGTATTGTCAGCATTGAACATTGCCTCAGCCTGACGGTTGAACCTGAAAGGCTGGGTTATTATCCCAGCATCAAAGAAGGGGGTGGCTACTGCGAATATGCGACGGTTCAGAAAGTTGAAGTCCATTATTCTTGTGCGCAGTTCAAAGTTCCCCCACAGATAATCACTTCCAACAACACGGTTATACAGCACACCGCGCAGAGTTGTAGCACCGCCCAAACCGTCTGATGGCTTGAAATACATAAGTGAGGGTTGTGAGTAAAAGGCGGGATTTCCGGCAAAGGTTCCCTGGTAAGAAAGGCTGTAGGCCAGGACTATACGTTCTGTGCCCAGACTTAAATATTGTCTGAAACGTGCAGCTATCTTGAGGTAATCATATCCCGTATTGAAAAGGTCAGGTGCATAGACGGTGCTCAAATCAGCATATATTCCACGGGTAGGGGAGGCTTCGATATCGCGCGTGTCATATTTGATACCGGCTTGAAATTCGGCTACACGTCCCCCTGATGCCTCATTATCATCTATTAGTCCGGCCTTGCGGTATTCTCTGAAAAGAGTATTGTCAGGATTGTATCCTTTCCAGTGCAGTTCTTTTATCCAATAGTGCCAGTATGATAATCCTGCAGTCCAGTCAAGGTGTTTAGAAAGATTCCCTTCCAGTTCAATGCGTCCGTTCAGGAATTTGCGGTCATAACTGTAGTAGGCAATTCCATCCTTTCTGTTCAGATGAAGATTTTTATCATAGTCATGTACGGCACCGTTGAAACCGTAGAACTGGTAAAGCGGATTGTTGTCAAAGAACAGCTTTGCCTGCGTACGTACACCGGGTATGAGATATCGGGAGTCATAACTGAGCAAATAATAGCTGGCGTGCTTGGAATAGATCAGCGCTTCAAGGCAGAACCGGTGCTTGTAGTTGGGGTAGAGCCCGCCGTAATAGTTTATGTCTATGAATCCGCCGGCCATAAAGCCGAAGTCAGAATCATACCCCAGTGCCGGAAGCGGATTTACAGACCAACCATCCTTAGTAGTGCCAATATCAGTGTCAGCGCCGCTGATGCCGACAGGAAACAGTATGGACAGAAGAAGTGAAAGGGCAATGGTCAGACGGTAGGATGACATATGTTAAAACAGATAATTGAACCCGATGTTGGTCCAAAGTCCGTCACCGTCATTCTTGTCGAAAGGTTTGCCTCCCTCAAATGAGACTACCATGTTGTGGTTCATAACCAACTTGATTCCAAGTCCGGCAGTGAAATGAGGTCTTGTCTCTCCGCCATTGTAGAGGCCTACTCTTTTCTGGTCATCAAGGCGGTAAGGCTGAATTATCTCACCCATATCAAAGAATGGGTTGGTGGCAATCTGCCAGTTCTGGTTTATGAGTTTGAAGTCATAGATGCGCCAGCGCAGTTCAGTATTCAGCATGAAGAATCCGTCGGCAAGTACTCCGTTTCGGTTCAATCCTCTTACTGATGCGTTGCCGCCAATACCCTCGGTGTACATCTTGCGGAAGAACATGCTGTTGATGTTGTTGGTAAAGTAGTAGGGAGTATCGCCCCACAACTTTGTCTGAAGCAGGCCGCGTACGGCAAATGTCAATCTGTCTGTAAAAACCGGGAGGAACTCGCTGACACTCAGATGGAGTCCCAGATTGCTGTATCCGTTACCGTCAATCAGGTCCGGGGCATAAACCAGTGAGAGTTCAATGTTCTGGCCATTGGTGGGGTCGCTGTCGTGGTTGCGTGAATCATAGACCAAGCCTGCACGCAGTTGTGTTACATTGCCTCCGTCCTGTTCATTAGGGCGGATAAGACCTGCAATCCTGTAAATGTCATACAGGGTCTGTTGCCCGTTGTATTCCTTCAGTTTCAGGTCATCGGTGGAGATATGATAGAATGCAATTCCGGCTGCGGCACTCAGATTGCCGGAGATGGTTTTGCTTAAGCTTGCCAGGGCACGGAACTGGTTGCGTGACATAAAGTTGTAGCCGGTTTTGGCATCCGGATTGAATGCAGTGCCGGAGTTCCAGTATATAAGTTCAGGGTCATATACCTGAGCGTAGCCGTTGAATCCGTAGAATCCGAACTTGGGCGCATTGAAGTAGGTAACGTCAAAGAACAGCTTGCCGTCAGGGATAAGAGTCTTGAAATCACCGTAGGTGCGCAGTATGCTGGAGCCTTTGGTGTAGGTCGATGCCTCAATGTTTATCTTGTAATTATACTGCGGATAGTTGGAGCCGTCACCGTAATTGAAAATATCACAGCATAATCCGTACTGGAAACCCAGGTCGGAGTCAAAACCCACAACGGGAAGCGGACCAAAGTTCCATCCGGTCTTGATTATCTCTTTTTTCTGTGCGTTTAAAGGTAGCAGGAAGAAAAAGGATGTAAGTAAGGCGGCTATTACTTTCATCACTTTTTTACCTTTTTTGAAAACAGGTCATAACTGAGTGTAATGCCGGCTCCCGTAGGTCCCATCCATCGTAATAACATATTTCGTTTGATGAACAGGTTTGGTGAATCATACCATTCATAGTAGTATTTGCCGACAAAAGGAGAACCTGCATCATACGGGTCATAGAATGACATGTAGAATCCTGCTTTCAAGAACAGCTCAAGTTTCCATTTGGTGTCAGGCTTTTTACCTAGCGGCAGCACATAACCATATCCAAGTCCTATTCCGGCGCCTTCACCCTGATAGCCATGTCCTGCAACTTTATCAAAACAGATATCATACAGGTTCGCTCCGATGTAAGCAGAAAGGTAATGTCCGGTGTGGTTGGAAGCTTCCTTGAAATAACGGCGGCTTTCCAGCTGAAGGTTCAGGATCTGCAGATACTGATGCTTGCTGGGAACCGTATGCCATGGGAAGTCATACTCCAGTAACCATGTCCATCTGCCGGATTCTGTGGGATATAACTCCGCTTCAATGTTGTATATTGGTGCCCAACCCATGTTTTTTTTGAAGAAAGCATCATATGCCAGATTTGTCTTGACGGCTATGAACGGACGTCTTCTGTTTATTGCTTCAAGAATGGGCTGCAGAGGAGTGAAAGTGATGTTGTCACTACCAGCCGGCTTGGTCTCTTCAAAGACAGGTTTTTCCGGACAGATGTTGATTTCCGGTTCGGGCTCTACATTATGAAGGATATATATGCCAGAGTATCTGATTATCGGGTAGTAGTACTGGGTAAGATAAGCATAAACATCACCCGTCTTAGGGTTTGTGCCGAGTGAATTCTTGAGTATGTTTTTTTTGTCAGCGACACTGATCTCCTCAGAATTAATTATTTCAAGTATATACTTTTTCGTGTCATCTTCCAGGTTGGGATCTTGCGCCACATACATGGCAAGGTTGTTCCATGATTCAGTGACTTTGTTCAGGGTAAGTTTGCCCTTAAGCTTAGGGAACACCCGATTAAAGTATTTCTTCATGACATCAGAACGTTGGTCGGTAAGTTTTTTGTTCCACTCAAGCGGACCTTCAGGTGAAGATTGTGAGATTATTTCAATGGCTACGATATTATCAATGCCAATAGAATCAACCACTCTGTCCAGGTGAAGCAGGGCTTGACTGTTGTCCATATAGGAGATGTCAAGGTTGGATTTGTTCAGTTTGAAATGTATCTCTGTATAATCAGTTGCCACAAAGGTCTTCTTTGATTGTGGAACTGGTAAGATTTGTTGGACAACAGTATCTCCCACGGGAATAAGATTCTTGGCGTTAGCTGATTGTTTTGCAGCAACGGGCAATACGCTATCGGTCACAATAACCGATATGATGAGGAATAAAGGCAAAAACAGACTAGCCCTTTTTAGTATGGAAATTATCCTTTGTACCATATTGCGGATACAAAAATAAATATTACAAGCCTATCTTGTTTTAAAATAAGGAACTTTTTTCAATATGTTATGAAAAACTTTTTACTTGCATGACCTAGTACATATGTTGCGAGTGGTTGGATAAAGGATAAAAATTGTACTTTTGCATAGTTGTTGCGATATGATAGGGAAGAATTTAAGAATTAAACTCGTATTGCTGGTCTTTCTGCAATATGCTGTTTGGGGAGCATATCTGATTTCCATTGGCAGGTATCTGGCATTGGCAGGACTGGGTAGCCAAATCAAATGGTTCTTTGCCATGAACGGGTTGGTTTCTCTGTTTATGCCTGCGCTTATAGGTATAGTGGCTGACAGGTTCATTCAGGGGCAGCGAACCCTCTCACTCTGTCATGCTCTGGCCGGTATGTTCATGTTGTCGGCCGGTCTGTATTGTCTTAAGGCAGAACATATAGAGTTTGGGACTCTTTTCACATTTTACGGCCTGAGCATAGTCTTCTTTATGCCCACCGTTGCGCTTACCAATTCCGTATCATACAGCATCATAACCCGTGCCGGAGGTAATCCGGTGACAGATTATCCTCCCATCCGTCTGTTCGGTACGGTGGGGTTTATATGCAGTATGCTTGCCGTTAACTGGGTCCGGATTGAGGGGGTACGTATGCAGGAGTCCTGTACTCAACTTATCTTGTCCGGAATTCTATCACTCATACTGAGTGCTTATGCACTCATGTTACCTGCCTGTCCTGCCGGCGGAAGCAGGGCTGAGAAAAGTGTATCGGAGGCGTTCGGACTCAATGCGTTCAGCCTGTTCAGGCAGAGAAGGATGGCTGTATTCTTTGTTTTCTCAATACTTATGGGAACGGCTCTGCAGATAACCAACGGGTATGCCAATACGTTCCTGGGTTCATTCTCAAACAACCCTGCGCTGGCCGATACTTTTGCAGTAAAAAATTCTAACGCTTTGCTGTCGCTTTCACAGATATCCGAGACTCTCTGTTTCCTGCTCGTACCGTTTTGTATGAAAAGGTTCGGAATAAAGAAGGTGCTACTTATGTCAATGACAGCATGGGCATTAAGATTCGGGCTTTTCGGACTGGGTACTCCGGATATGCCAGGCGTACTACTGTTCATACTGAGTTGCATACTATACGGAATTGCCTTTGACTTTTTCAATATAGCAGGCTCGTTGTTTGTGGAGCAGAATGTGGAGGGGGGCATCAGGGCAAGCGCACAGGGATTGTTCATGATGATGTCAAACGGCTTTGGCGCTACAATAGGTATGATAGGTGCGGGTGCCGTGATGGATAAATACGTCTTTAAGGCGCAGGTGCAGGACTGGAGCTCCGCGTGGTTCGTCTTTGCAGCCTACATGATTGCTGTCACAATCCTGTTCAGCATATTCTTCAGGAACGCAGATCCTAAGAAAAAAGTTTAAAATCAAAGGGAGCGCCCGTCAAGGTGCGTAAGTATGGTACGGTAGTATGCCGGGGTGACTGTTATTGTCTTGCCCGAAGGTTGGCTAAGTGTGATGGAAAAACGGCCGCGTTCCTTGCCCCAGCGTACTATCTTGGCGGTGTTTACCAGGAATGAACGGCGACATCTGACTATTGACGTGCCTGTCAGGTCCTCCTCTATTTTCTGGGTGCTGCAGCGCAGCAGATAACTTGAAAGTTTGCCTTCCAGGTCATAAAAAATCTGTACGTAGTTGTCCTGGGATTCTATGTAGAATATTGAATCCTCGCTGAGTGACATCTTGTGCTTTCCCTGACTGTCGCGGAACTGGATGAGCCTGTGGTCAGACTCTATGGTTTCACGCTTGTGCGTTACCTTGAACAGTTCCAGTTCCTCTTTCTTGGCTTTATACTGGGCGTACAGCCAGATTATGGAGTAGGGGATGGCCAGTATCAGCGCTACGCACATGGGGATTCTAATGAGCAGCTGCGGTATTTCAACTGATCCAAGCCTGAAATAGACAGAGAAGAGATAGTATTCCGTAGCTATGGCAAAGAACTCCACAATGTGCCATATGAGGATGCGCTTTACTGTTACGCTGTGGCTCCGGCTGAACTTGAAAAGAAGCAACTTGCTGATTATGAGCGTTGAGATGGCTACGGCATAAAACAAGGCGGTAACGCCTGCCTGCTTCCAGGAGTGGAAACCGAACCATGTGGTTGAATAGGTGAATGCGGGCTGGTAGAGAGCCATGAACAGCATGGAGAAAAGGGATACGAACAGAACTGAGCGCAGCAGGAACCGTCTCTGAAGAATCTGTTTTGGAACCGTGATTATGCTGTTTTTTGTCATAGGCTGCAAAGTTAATGAAAAAGATGACAAAGGGGACTGCACCCTTTTGGGCTTTTTGTGTAATTTTGCAGGCTGAAAGTGAAAGAAACTTCTATACCTATATGCAAAAGATAATAATACTGGATTTCGGTTCCCAGACTACGCAGCTTATCGGACGCAGAGTGAGAGAGATGGACACCTTCTGCGAGATCCTGCCTTACAACAAATTCCCTGAGAATGACCCCGATGTAATAGGTGTGATTCTGAGCGGATCCCCCCTGAGCGTTTATGCCGATGATGCATTCCGTCCTGACCTGTCAGGTATTATAGGAAAGTATCCCGTGCTTGGTATATGCTACGGCGCACAGTTGCTCAGTTATACTTACGGCGGTAAGGTTGAGCAGGCCGGTACCCGTGAGTATGGTCACGCATCATTAGGTTTCATCGACCCTGAGTGTCCGCTGTTCAAGGGATTTGAAAAGAACTCACAGGTTTGGATGAGCCACGGAGATTCCATTACAGCAATTCCTCAGGGTTACAAGGTTACCGCATCAACAGACAGCGTTAAATATGCTGCTTTTGAGAATTCCGGAGAACGAGTATGGGGCGTACAGTTCCATCCCGAGGTGGTTCATTCGCTTCAGGGCAAGCTGCTGCTTGAGAACTTTGTTATAGGTATATGCGGCAGCCGCAGGGAGTGGACATCGGACTCTTTCATTGAGAAAACGGTTGGTGAACTCAAGGCTGAACTTGGCAATGACAAGGTTGTGCTTGGATTGAGCGGCGGTGTGGATTCATCGGTGGCAGCCGTATTGCTTAACAAGGCTATAGGTAAGAATCTTACGTGCATATTTGTGAACCATGGCCTGCTGCGCAAGAATGAGTTTACTGATGTGCTGAATGACTACGTCTGCCTGGGTCTGAATGTAAAGGGCGTGGATGCATCGGATATGTTCTTCAAGGACCTTAAGGGCGTTACTGAGCCGGAGCAGAAACGTAAGATAATAGGCCGTGATTTTATAGAGGTGTTTGATGCCGAGGCTTCAAAGATAACCGATGCCAAATGGCTGGCACAAGGAACAATATATCCCGATCGCATTGAGAGTCTGAATATTACCGGTAAGACAATCAAGAGCCATCATAATGTAGGCGGGTTGCCTGCCAAGATGGGTCTCAAACTGTGCGAGCCGCTCAAATGGCTTTTCAAGGATGAGGTGCGCGCCATAGGCCGCCGTCTAGGAATACCCGAGCATCTGATAGGCCGTCATCCTTTCCCGGGTCCCGGTCTGGCTGTACGTATAATAGGTGATATCACCCCGCAGAAAGTGGCCGTACTCCAGGAGGCCGATGCCATATTCATCAATGGCCTGCGTGAGTGGAAACTCTACGACAAGATCTGGCAGGCTGGCGCAATCCTTCTGGCTGACCGTACGGTAGGTGTCATGGGCGATGAACGTACCTTTGACAACGCCGTAGCCCTGCGTGCCGTGACCAGCGTTGACGCAATGACTGCCGATTGGGCTGAGCTTCCGTATGAGTTCATGCATTGGGTAAGCAATGAAATCATAAATAAAGTTAAAGGCGTGAACCGCGTATGCTATGACATATCGTCCAAACCACCCGCAACAATAGAATGGGAGTAATGGTACAGCAACAATTTAAATATGAAAGTGTTAAATAGTGCGTAAGGTTGAAAAATGAGAGTGGATGAATGACAGATATTTGAATAAGTTGTAGTATCTTTGCGCCGAAATTAAAAAAAGGACCTAGATTAAATTTTATGTATATGAAGAAAATTGTATTGATTTTGTCTTGCGTGGCAATGTTGGTAAGCTGTGACAATTCTTATAACATTATAGAAGAGCCGCAGAATTATGAGTTGCCTAAGACTCGTGTCTATGCTTTAGGTCAGTCTCTTGATAATGTAGGAACCAAGAGTTCATACGTATGGCCTTTTACTTCAGATGACGGAACATGGGAAACTGCTCGTTTCTCTATCCGTGCAGACAACACTGCTCCTGATTTTTATGATCATAGTTCAACTCTGTATTTTGGCCGCAAACCTGGTAAGGACGGTAAGAACAGAGGTCGCGTATATACCGGTTATCCTTATGGACATTATAATGACCGTGATCTTGACTATACTAAGGTAGACAAGAAAACAGGTTACAATATCGGCTTGTTCCGCTTTGTCTTTGACAGGAAGGGTTTGAAGACTCAGTTGGCTATTGCCGAGGCACCGAAAGTAATGGATATTCTTGATGATGAGAAGAATGATCTGGAAGCAGCAATAGCAGCAGGTACGAATGTAACCAAGAACCAGAATAACCTTGATAAAGTCAATGCTTTAATGGACTTGGGAAATGATTACCTGGAGTCACATGTAGCATGGTATGTCGTTAAGGAAGTTGGTGGCGCAAGACTGTGGCATGTTAATGGCTATATTGCAGATTTTGAGCCCGGTAAGCCCGGCGATAAGAAATTGCCTGATGAGCTGGAGATTGACATCCATCAGCAGGAGCACTTGGATTGGAGCGAGATCAAGACTTCTATCCATGTCAGAATGGATGTTGAGGCTTTAGAGGTAAATATCCCTCTGGACCTTGATGATATTGTTGAGCAGGATGATTTCGATATCAGAATTTATAAGTCATATTATAAGACTTTAGCTGAGGTTACTACTGAAACTTCTTATACCATTACTCATGACGAGAAAGGTATAACAATCAGAGTTGACAACATCGATCCTACTATGATTGATGAACTGATGAATCAGTATTGTGACGGCCTTACAATTGAGGTATTCAGCTACACTACTTCAAATCATGCAGATATCTGGGAGAAAGTAAAGAAGAGCACAGTAAAGACAAAGAAACCATGTACACCTTCGGGTCAGATTACGAGTGCGTATTATGATGACACAGCACTGATTCGGGTTGATAAGGAACTTCTTTAATTGAGAATAAAGCATGAAAAAGCCGGTTTTCAAATCGAAAACCGGCTTTTTTTTTCTGTCTTCGGATATTTGGGATATTTTTGCAATCATAACCTGAAGTATTTATTCAATATGAAAAAAGGTGATTCTTTATATGGTTTTGCGGTTTCTTTAGTGGCCGTTTTGTGCTGCATTGCACTATGGGTTTCATGCACAAATAATAATAAAACAGATACAATGATTGCTACCCCCGGTAACCCTTATCTGCCCCTGTGGGAACATATCCCGGACGGCGAACCGTATGTCTTTGAGGATCCTGACAATCCCGGTCAGTACCGCGTATATATCTACGGGTCACATGACAGTA
Organism: Bacteroidaceae bacterium; assembly: GCA_017633615.1. Next base: position 98,764 of record JAGBPB010000019.1, read on the forward strand.
TGATATCCGGATACTGCGGCCGCGAGCTTGTAGTGTGGTCGGCAGCAGTTGATAACCTTACCTGCTGGCGTTATGACGGTGAGATATTCAGCGTGGCAAAGAATGCCAATGGGGAGCCTCTGAGCCGCCAGGGTCTGGCCGATGTTCTCTATGCCCCGGACGTAACTCTGGTTACAGCTCCCAACGGAGAGAAAACCTATTACCTCTTTCCAAACAACCAGTCTGGCGGCCGCAATGGAATGATATGCAAGAGTTCCCGCCCGGACGGTCCGTTTGAGGTGTGCAACTGGAGCAAGGATAACCCCAATCAGACCGTAGGCGTGCTGGCATTTGATCCCGCGGTGTTTGTTGATGATGACGGCCGTGTATATGGTTACTGGGGATTTGAGCGCTCATATGCCGCTGAGTTTGATCCCGCTACTATGGCAACCGTAAAGCCCGGCACTGGGATAGTTGAGGATATGATATCCGGACGTTATGATGACGGAATCTTCAGTTTCTTTGAGGCTTCATCCATACGTAAGATCAAGGATAAATACGTATTTATATACAGCCGTTTCACCAAGGACGGAGAATTTGGGCTGCCCGTATCAAACTATACTCTGGCATATGCCTACAGCGATAATCCGCTTGGCCCATGGACCTACGGCGGCACTATAATCGATGCCCGTGCCCGTGAGATTGATGAGCAGGGACGTGTGTTTGCATCGGCTACCATTGACGGCAATACTCATGGCAGTATCTGTGAGATAAACGGCCAGTGGTATGTGTTCTATCACCGCCAGACCGGAACTGATGAGTATGCGCGCCAGGCAATGGTCGCTCCTATCACCGTTAAGGTTGAAGAGGGCAAGGGCGGCAAGGTGGAGATATCAGAGGGCGAGTATAATTCTGAGGGTTTCTCACTTGAGGGCCTTGATCCGCTGGAGCGTCATTCTGCAGGAATTGCATGCTGGTACACCGGCCCCAAACCTGCCGTTCATGACTGGCCTAACAATATATTTTCCGGTTCATATGTGGCATCATCATACGGTACGGAAAGTAAGATGGACAAGCCTTATGATCTGGTTAATAACACCAATCAGGTTGTAAATAATACTGATGGCTCAATAGTGGGTTACAAGTACTTTAATTTCAGCAAAACTACCGGTTCTGAACTGGCTTTGAATCTGAATCTTATCCCAGAGGGAACAGATGGTGAAATAATAATTGCGTTAGATCGTCCCTGGGAGTCACAAGGAGGTAAAATGTTGGGAAAAATTGAGTTGAAGGCCGATATGCCCGCTAAGCCGGCCAGTTTCACTGTCAAGCTTCCGGAACTGTCAGGACTGACAGGTAAACATGCTGTTTTCTTTGTTTTCAAATCAAATACCAAAGATAAATCATTGTGCACTCTGTGCGATTTCAAATTTGAGTTGACTGGGAAATAATTGTCTGTTTGTCCGGTGCCCAATTCGGGGTCAGGCAGTCTTGTGGTGCTTAATAAATTATAATTTAAGCACTAATTGTCTATTTTTATATATGGTGTTTCTGTTAAAAGTTGTACATTTGCATTTTCGAAATAAACTATTGTCTTTTCTCGGTAATTAAATTTTATTTGAACAAGTAAGAGGGAGATCAAAAACAGTGCGTACAATCTTTTTTTTAAAATACTACTTCTACGTATTTTTGGCATATTGCAAGTTCCTGTACTCGTATGTCATTTATAAGTTTGCCGATTATCCTGATGAAATTAAGGCTGCGGCCTTGATATCTGCAACGTGCGTATTGGCTATTGTCATTATTTCTTTATCTATGCTATGGAGGTCCAGAGTAGAAAAAAAGAAAGCCAAACAGTTGGAACGCATTGACAGGAAGTATGGTGAGGGGATGAAATACATCCTTTCCTCTGAAGCCACAGAGCTCTTGTCTGAGAAGGAAATAGAGCGTATATTCGGTATAGACAGAGATGAACTTGACGGACCGTTGTTGAAGAACGATCGTGAAAAGCGCATGTTTGTGGATACTTTCTATACATACTTTGTATCCCAAAGGTCTGAGCATTCCAGGACTGAAAACACGCACACTATGCTTCAGATGTTCGGAATACCTGAATTCCTTGAGAAAGATGTCAGTCTGGGAAGCATGAAAAACAAAGCAGATGCTCTGAGTAAGATGCGTATGTTCAAACTGCCTATCAGTCTTTGGGCTATCAACAAACTTTTGAATTGCAGATACATGCGTGTTCAGAGACTGGCCATGTACTCGAACGTTATGAGTAGTTCAGACAGCGCATTGGATTATTTTGAGACAGACTTTTTTGACAATAATTGCTGCATCAAGGATGAGATAGAGCTTGGATTCTCACTTCAGCGTCGTCGCAAGATGGGCTTGAAACTTCCTAATCTGGCTCGCTGGGCTCAAATCCAGAAAAATGAAAAAACCCAGTGCATGTTTGTCCGTCTGATGAGAAGGTTCGACGAGGTTGAATATTGCGGAGAACTTAAGGTCCTCTATAAGGAGAGTAAGAAGAAAAAACTGAGGGAGGAAATATCCAGAACATGGGGATATCTGCATTATGTGGAATCGGAGGATTTACTTATAGATGCGTTGCTTACTGAACCGGATGACACAAAGGTGGCTATTATGCACGCATTGACCCGTCTTGACACCGGAAAAAGTCTGGATGCTCTTCTTGACGGATTTAAGAATACTACGAACCCTCATGTGAGATTTGAGGCTCTCAGATGTATTTACAATTATGGAGACGCCGGGCGCGCTCTGTTTTATGAACTGGAGCGTAATTGCTCTGAAGCAGATCAGAAGTATTTTACCTTTTTCAATAATCCAATCACGCTTGAGAAGATCCGTCTTGACAAGGAACAGGCATACCATCCTTCAGTTGAGACAGTATTCAACGGATAAAATAATAATGAAGATATGTGGTTAACGATATATTACATATTCGCATACGTTGTTTTTGGCTATACAATGCTGCTTATCGCCGGCTATGTCTGGTTGGTATTCATGAGCCGCTTAGCCCAGAGACAGCTTGAAGTCAACTTGCCGGATGACGCAACAATCAAGTATCTCATGCAGGGTTCTCCGTTGACTCCTGCGGTATCAATTATAGCACCTGCTTACAACGAGGAGGTAACAATCATCGATAGTGTCAACTCTATTATGCAGATTGACTATCCTGATTATGAGATCATAATCGTGAATGATGAAAGTACCGACCGTACGATGGAACTGCTCATTGAGGAATATAAGTTGGTTGAGGTTCCATACGATATTGCCATGAGAGTGCCTTCAAAGCCTATCAAGCGCGTGCTCAAATCAACAGATGAAAGGTTCAGCAAGCTGGTAGTGGTAGATAAGGTTCACGGAGGTCGTAAGGCCGATGGATCAAATGCGGGAATAAATGTATGCAGTAACAAGTACTTTGTTTGTACTGATGTGGACTGTATTATTGAGCCTATGGCTCTGTACAGGATGATGTGGTTCGTAGTGAACAGTCATAAGCCGATGATAGGTGTAGCTGCTACAATGCTTATGAGTAATGGTTGCCTTGTTGAAGACGGAAAAGTAACTGAAGCTGCTGTTCCGAGTACGTTTTTTCCCATGTTCCAGCAATTGGAGTATCTGCGTTCATTCCTGATAAGTAAATTGGGATGGTCCCGAATAAATGCTTTGCCTAATATTTCCGGTGGTTTCGGTTTGTTTGATACTGACGTAGCTGTAAAGTCGGGAGGTTATGATCCTATGAGTATGGCAGAGGACGTAGATATGCTGTTACGTATGGTTACGTATATGAAGAACAACGGTCTTGATTTCCAGCTGGCTCTGGTTCCTAAAGTATGCTGCTGGACGGAGGGTCCGGGTTCCTTGAAACAGCTTGCACGTCAGCGTACCAGATGGGCCCGTGGTCTTTTTGAGATTGTATCCAACCACCGTAAACTTTTTTTCAATCCGCACTATGGACCTATAGGCATACTTACATTGCCTTATCTGTTTATGTTTGAGTTTATTGCTCCTGTGATTGAGTTGGCCGGATTTCTCTTTATGATTTGGCTGGTATTGACAGGTGGTGTAAACTGGAGTGCAGCATTCATTATATTCGGAATGATTTATGTCTTTTCAGTGCTCATTTCATTCTTTGTCATGTTTTTTGACAATAGACTTAAAGCTGTTAATTGGAAGAGTACAAAAGTCAGTTATGGAAAACTGATATTGGCAACTTTGCTTGAACCATTCATATATCATCCCATAATCACCTATTGCTCAAATGTAGGTTATTGGAGATTCATTGTAAATACAACAGCTGTATGGACGCCCATTCAGCGTAAAGGTGTACGAAAGAAAAAGTAATGAAGATAAAGGAATTATTGTTGGCCGTCGTCATGTTATTCTCTCTGATAGGGGAAGTTCATGGCCAAGGCGTAAAGCACCTTCCGCGTTATTATATATCCCGCATTGAAGGATATGTGAATTCAAATGCTTGGAACTCTGCCAAGAGAGAGATTGACTCCGGACTTGAGGATTATCCGGATGACCCTGACCTTCGTTATTACAACGGACGCTATTACTATGTTATAGGTAACATGCAGGAGGCTCGCTACAATCTGGTGCGTGCTATCCAGGAAAATGACCAGCATTACAGGGCCAAGAGAATTCTGGTTGACGTAGAAGACAATCTGGGACATTATTCCAGTTCTATCTGCTACATAAATGAATTGCTGGAGTTCCAGCCTTATGACAGGGATTTATGGCGCCGCAAAATCAGTTTGTACAGAAAACTTGGAAATGAGGTGGAAGCTGATGCCGCCCTGAAACGTCTGTCTCATATTTATCCTAATGATTCTGTCGTTGTGGCCGATGTGAGACGCCGTAACCATGAAAGTCTGAATGACGTTCTGAAAAAGAGTTCTCTCAGTGATGCAGCTGACGATCTGGAACGTTGGATTGACAGAGACCCTATGGTGCGGGAATACTATATTGAGCTTGTTTCCGTATATGAGCGCATGGGCGAGTTCGAGAAAGCAATCGGTGCTGCCAATCGTGGTCTTCAGCATTTCCCTAATGATCCGGAGCTGATCAGAAAGGTGGCTGGTATCATGTCAGATCTGGGATTATACGCTCAGGCCTTGAACTTTGTAAAGAGCAAGAGATATGGTAGTACTGCTTACAATTCTCTGCTTTATGATGCAGCAAATGATGCACGTATGCGTGATCCCTATGAGGTAAACGGACGTCTTTATTTGTCTACAAGGAATGAAGAGGCATTGGACTATCTTGTTAATACTGCAGTTACCAGAGGATATTATGATGACGCTGTCTATTATATAAATGAATCAATGCGGATACACGGACGTACTCCGTCTTTGTTGATGAAACTATATACAGTAGAGAGACAGGCCGGTAATGAAAAACGCTGTGTACAGATTCTGAATGAACTGTACGAGATGAATCCCGATGATGAAGAACTGCTGGATGCATATTCTAATTTGATGATTCAGTTGGCTGATTATTCCTTTGCGGAACAGCAGTGGAAGGATGCTTATGAACATCTGAACAAGGTTCTTGAGCTTATATCAGATGTTGATGAAGCATGGCCGGCTGTGGTTTCACGTCAGATTATCGTGCTTGGCCATCTTAACCGTCTGGATGAGGCCCGTCAGTTGTATGTCAGGTCATCATGGCGCAGCCCTGAAAACAGAACGCGTTTTGCTTCAGCCTATGAAGAGGTTGTGGCCATTCATCTGAAAGGTCTGATTGAAGAAGAGGAGTATTTACAGGCATTCAAAGAGGCACAGTCATTACTTGAAGTCAAAACAGACAGTGAGGTGGCTTTGCGTTGCCTGATCAACATGAGCCAGACCCTTAAATATGATGATCAGTTCCATATGTATGCCGAGTTGGGATATGAGATGTATCCTAATGTTCCTTACTTCATTGTTAAACAGGCTATTTCGCTGCAGGAACAGGGCAAGAACAATGAGGCTCTGGCTTTGTTGAATCCCGGAAACAATTCTGATGAGTTCCTGAGTTCTCAACTCAGAGTGGCCTATTCAGGGGTGAGCCAGGAGTGGGCTTTAGAGTTGGCTAAGAACCGTATGCCAGACATAGCTATGGCTGTGCTAGATACAGCCCTGGTATATGATCCCAATAACCGTGAGACTCTTTATACCAAGGGGCTGGTTTATGAAGCACTCAAGGATTATGCAAAAGCATATGAGTATCAGATACGTTATTACATACCTAATAATGCGGAGCAGGAGGATTACATTGAGCACATGCGTTATCTCTATTTCAGAGGTCTGAAGAATAGGATTGACGCTTCATTCACTTTTGCTTTCTTTGACAATCATGATGAGACCTTGGCTGCGATAGCCCATCTCTATTCACTTGCTTCAATAAGTTACTCCAGGTTGGAAAAATATAATACTTATACCGGACAGGTAAATTATAAAGGTATTGACGGCTATCATGATAACACTGATGATGAACCGGGAGGCGTAGGCTTGGAGTTCATGGCACAGTGGGAGCATGAATTCGATTCTGAGTGGAGTGGAATGGTAAACGCATCCGTATCAACCAGATACTTCAATAAGTTCGGCTTTAATGTGTCAGCATCATATGCTGCTCCTCATGAGTGGACACATACATTGCGTCTGGGCTACCGCCGTACCCCGCCCACATATCTGTTCCTGGGTGGAAGCAAGTATGGCCTGACAGCAAAGGATGAATTCAACATATTTATTCTCTCGCCGTCTGTCCTTAAGTCATGGGAACGTATCAGCCTGACGCTAAGTACAGATTTTACAGCCATGGCCAGCAGTCTGTATTACAATGTCGGCGTTAAAGGAAAATTCCTCATAAACAATGACAACACCTCGGCAATCACACTTTTCTCTGGTTTTGGTTCATTCCCGGAGTTGACATTCTTTGAGCAGACCGCTTTGCGTAATTTCTCGCATACAAATGCGATGGTCGGCTTTGATTTCCAGTATCTCTGCACGCGTCAATTATGCCTGGGCGTAACCGGCACATGGAACACGTGTTACAGCCCGTACCGTAAGAAAAACGGCACATGGGTTGATTCTTACCGCAACATATATGCATTGTCGCTTCAGGCACATATAGCTTTCTAAACAATCATATACATCAATGATAAGCCCTCCAAACATATTGTTGTTGTTCAGCGCATTGTTCTTTTACGGCTGTGCTGATGAGGAAAGGCAATCTGTTTCTTCTCCATTTGAGTATAGAGAGGTTTATCTGCCTGAACTGCCTTTTGATGAAGGGCGTGAGTTGTATATGAACAGTGTGGACCGCGATTGGGGTATTTGGGGACACAATTTGTCGGTGGTGTTGCCTAAGAATGCTTCACAAAGCGTCTACGCCAAATCAGGAAACAGTGTAAACAATGAACAGTTCTGTTTCTCTTCAGATGCCCTTCTCAAATATATCTGTGACTATATAGATGATAATTTTGGTCATAACGGAACGGTCAGGTTTGCCATTTTGCCAAACGATAATTCCGTAGTATGCTTATGCGACCATTGCGTTGAAAACGGCAACAAACCGGGCGATGCTTCAGGAGCCGTCTATTATTTACTGGAGCGTCTGGCAGAAAAATATCCTGAACACATATTCTTTTCATCCTATTACCGTACCACAAGCAGTTTGCCTCATCAGAAGTTACCTGACAATGCAGGTGTTCTGATAAGTGCCATGTCATATCCCCTCAGTTCCGTTCACACGGTGCAGGAAGAAGAGTTTGCCGCATTACTTAATAAGTGGTCAAGATTCACAAAAAGGATATATATCTGGGATTATCTGAATAACTTTGATGACTATTTTACTCCGATTCCTGTATTTGATGTTATTCAGCGTAGGCTTAAACTGTATGAAAAATCAGGAGTAAAGGGTGTTTTCTTTAATGGAAGCGGTACTGACTACAGCACATTCTACAGGCTTAAAACGCACATAATATCTGCTATGTTGCGTGACCCTGATATAGAATGGCGCCCTCTTTTAAAGCAGATGAGCAGTGAATTGTATCCTGTAACAGGTGAGGCTATCAGCAGATTCATCATTCTGCAGGAGGATATGTTCCGTGAAAAGGAGACTGTTTTACCGTTGTATGAAGGCGTTCCCAGAGCTCAGAAGGTCTATCTGCCGGCTGAAGAGTTTGAAGAGTTTCATGATGAGATGCTGGTGGCTTTCGGGCAGATCAAGGATCCTGAACGTTCAGAGATTCAGACGATGTGCAGGGCAATGATGCTGACACGTCTTGAACTGAAACGTATAAATAACGATACTATCGGTTGCGGAAGACTTCTTGATGGATTGGAGCGACTGGTCGGTCAGGGCGTTATGGCTTACAGTGAGGCTGGCGGCAGTCTGACCAGTTATATAAGCGAATACCGATATATGCTTCAGCGTGCCAAAGAGTCCGGCAACAATAACCTGTTGAGAGGTGTCCGTCTTGAGCCTCTTACCGCACTTGATGAAGATTATAATGATGTGTCCATACTTACGGATGGTCTGATAGGACTTCCTTCAAACTATCATTGCGGACATATGTTGTCATCAGCCACTCCGGCGCTCCGTATCGCAATTCCTCATGTAAAGGGAATAAGGCGCCTGCGTGTAAGTTTTACAAAAAATGCCATTTTCCATATTTCATTGCCTTTGAACGTATCGCTTAGTGTTGACGGGAGGGAACTGGGTAAGGTGGTTCCCAAGACTACTGCTGATAATCTTCAACGGGCGGTTGTGGAATTTGACGTTCCGTCCAACTATAAAGGAACTCTGGTGCTCACCATTGTCCGTAATCAGGAAGACAGGACTATGGCGATTGATGAGATAGAAGGTTTTAAATAATTGGTAATTCAATTGAAAATGAAGAATAGGTTCTCATACAGATATCTTGTTATCATAACGGTTATCGTGCTGTGTTTTTTCTCTTGCTCTAAAAAACTCAAGCCGGCATCTGTTATCGTTGTCGACCCCGTACGTCATTATTATCCTGTTCTTCAGGGTGAGATGATGAGTATAGCCTATGAGATAGAAAACACATCAGGCAATCCGTTGTTCATTCAGGAGATACAAACCACCTGCGGATGTCTGGTTCCCAGAAATCAGCTGCCTATTGTGGTACTTCCCCACAAGTCAAGTGCTGTACTGATTACATTCAATACAATCAAGAATACAGGGTATGTGGATCATTTCATATACTGTTACGGAAATTTCCAGGACTCAACCTATATAGAACTGGAATTTGATACCAATGTGGTTCCGCAGTCTGATTACATACGTGATTATGAACAGTTGTGGCATGAGCAATCCACCGGAGCGGGCAGTCTGAGGGATTTTGTTGACGGTATGCCGAGTCAGAAAGGATATTATACAGATACGTACATCACTCCACGTACTAATTTTAATGAAGAGGTGCAGGAAGTCGTTGATGAGTATGCTTTCTGATGACATTTAAAAATTGACCTAAAACTAACCTAATAATGAATAAGAACGATTACAGTTACAGTATTAAAGGAAAGTTTTTTTCTTTGATGTTGATGGCATTGCTTGGAAGTATACCTTGTTTTGCCGAAACGTCACTTGTTATTCATCTGTCAGACAGTACTGTAATAATATGCAGCCTTGCCAAACAGCCGCAAATGACATTAGGAGAGAATACTATTTCTCTCTCTTCAGTTGACGGTGCAGTAGGAGAATGGGATTTTTCTGATGTGGAGTCCTGGAATTTTGCTGAATATACTGATGTTGATGCTGTCAGGATACCAAAGGCTCTGATCAGGATTGAGGATGGTGTACTTGCCGTAGCCGGAATAAATGCTGAAAACATTAAGATATTTGACCTTGGAGGAAGGCTGCTGACTCCTTCACTGAATACAGAAGGCAATAAGACTTCTATCAGTCTTGATGGATTTAGCAAGGGCACTTATCTGCTTAGTGTTGGAAAGAATACTGTTAAGTTCATTGTAAAGTAAGTGATGCCTAAGAGATTACGATTCCTGCTGACATTGTGCCTGCTGCTTGCTGCAAGCAACGGTCGGGCGCAACATAATGTCTACGTAAACGAGCCTTTGCAATGGGGTGAGAGAGTGCCTGAAGAAAAGTGGTACAACAGGGTGCGTATTTTCAACGGAATTGACAAGATTGAGTATGGAACTGATAGTGTAACGCTTTGGAGCGGTGCTGTAGCCAATTCATTATATACACCTTCTGTCACTTCAATGAGTCTCAAGGAAATAGATCCTTGGCGAGCCAAACTGATACCTGAAAGGTTTTGGGCTGACTTTGACTTTGACGTTGATTTTGATGAGACTGACAGGGAACGGGTAAAGGCTGAGCCGGAGGTTACGGACCAGGAAAGTGTTCAGTATGATGATTTTGTAGAGCACAGCCAATGGACCAAGACAGTCTATGTTGCGTTTGAGGGAACTGATGTAACCGTAACAGGTGATGTCGATTCCCTTAATGTGTCAAAAGAAGGTGCGCATCTTACGATAGAGACAAGTGCTGTGGGAGTGAAATACATCCTCTCTGGAACCAGCAGTGATGCCTGCTTCAAGCTATACAGTGAGCGCAAGGCCTGTCTGGTGCTTAGCGGGGTGGATATCACTAATCCAAAAGGCCCGGTCATAAACAGTCAGATGAAGAGACGCCTGTTCATCGTGATTGCAGATGAAACCGTCAATACTCTTACTGATGGAACCAAATATGTAAAGGTTCAGGGTGAGGATCAGCGTGGCTGCATATTTGCAGAGGGAAAGATATGTATCTCCGGTCAGGGAGAACTCTATGTGAACGCCAACAAGAAGTGTGGTATTGCATCTGACAAATACATTCATATAATGGGAGGCTTTGTCCATGTCAATGCCCATGCGGAGAAAGGCAAGGCTATCTATGGTCAGGAAAACGTAATCATAGGCGGAGGCGTAATAAGAACCTATTGTGACGGTGCTGCAAGTAAAGGCTTGTCTTCAGACTCACTGCTGTGGATATCAGGCGGTGTAATAAAAGCTATAACCACAGGAGGTGTAGTTTGGGATGAAGATGAAGAAGATTACAGTTCCTGCTGTGGAATTAAGAGCACCTGGGATATGGATATCTCAGGAGGAGAAATATATTGCTTCTCAACAGGAACTGGCGGTAAGGGTATTAGCGCGGGTAATTATGTAGAGGTGACCGTTAATGATAAAACAAAGAAATATTATTATGGCGGTCTGACCATTACTGATGCTGATATTTATGTCCGTACAAGCGGAAAACGTATTCCGGAGGAAAAAGAAGAAGACGGTCACGGACATAAGGTTGGTGCCTCTGCATCGCCTAAGTGCATTAAGAGCATAAACAAGATGATTATCAATTCCGGTAACATTTATGTAAGAGGCTCCGGTGGCGGTGCAGCTGAGGGTATAGAATCAAAAAGGCATATTGAGATTTACGACGGCAAGATTCGCAGTTACTGCACAGATGACGGAATGAACTGCTCCGGTTGTGAGATGCATGGCGGCGATGTGCTTATTTGCAGTTCTGAGAATGACGGTCTTGATGCCAGCAGCCTGAAAATGTTTGGAGGTACGCTGTATGGCGTAGGAAGCGGAGACCAGCAGATGGGTGTGGATACAGACGGCAAGACCTTTGAGATATATGGCGGTGAAATAATAGGTGTGGGCGCACGTAGCTGTACGCCGCACGGTACCTGCTCTCAGGCCAGTGTATGTTTTTACTTACCTAAGACATATTGCAGCGGTGTGGCTGTGGCTGATGAAGAGGGAAATATAATAACCCAGTTCCCTACACCCAATACTTATGATGTGCTTTGCCTGTTTGTTACAAATGAGCAGATACAGGTTGGTAAGAAATATAAGATTTTAAGTTACAAAGATTCATTCAGTGACACTCCTGTAATAGAGTATGAATTCTCTATGGAAGAACAGTTCTTGGAAAAAATAGAAGAAAAATTCATTACTCTTGGCAGCAAGAAATCAAAAGAGACAACTAAATGAAAAGGCTATCATTCATATTAAGTGTTGCATTGCTTCTTAACCTTGATGTGACAGCGCAGCGAAGTTGCGGATTATGGCTCAACGAGGTTCCTCTTGTTGCTGACACTGTTGCCGGCACTATTTATGCCACAATAGATCCCGGTGTAAACGGTACTTTGAAAGCTACTTTACGCTGGGACAATAACCTTTATAACGGCATTGAACTTAACGGCATTGCTTTGGTAAATGGCAGGAGAGATAATCTGGAAGTCCAGAACTGGTCAATGAACGCCTCCAGCACACTTGCTGTAAAGAACGCTGAAAACAAAGAATGGAAACTTGTATTCAGTACTTTGCCTTTTGTGGTTATAGACTGCCCATTAAAAGAGATGGACAGAACATACTCCATGACAAAAGGTACAGAAGGTCATAACAAGAAGTTTCCCGGCTATATAAGTGTCATTGATGCACGCTGCCGTACAAAAATGAAGGACTCTGATGCGGAGGGTATAGCTTGTTTCAGTTCAGAGATAATGACACGTCTCAGAGGAGCTACAACCGGTTCACAACCCAAGCAGAGCCTCAATATAGAACTTGTCAAGGACGGTGAAAGCCAGGATGTTCACCTGTTGGGCTATCGCAAGGATGATGACTGGATCTTATCGGCCGAATATCTTGATTACAGCCGTATGCGTAACCGCGTGTTGATGGATTTATGGACCGCAGTTGATGTCCTGCCATATCCTACTGATAACAAATATCAGTGCAATGGTACACAGGGCGAGTTTGTAGAGGTATTTATAAATGGAGCCTATTATGGCATGTACTGCTTCACAGACAAGATAGACCGTAAGAAACTTAATCTTAAAAAGACAAAGGAAGCCACGGAAACTGCTCCTGAGGTTAAGCGCGGATTGTTGTGGAAAGCCAACTGGGAGTGCAGTGAGACTTATTTGGGCAGTTATGATTCACTTCCCGCCAATGACTCATTCCTTTGGCCATATAAAGCCTCTAAGGATTCCTACGGATGGGAACAGAAATATCCTGATGACACTGTTACCCAGGCATTTTTCAATCCTATCTGTGACCTGATAGATTTCTTTGACACTAAGGAGTTCAAGACCACATACAAGGATTGGCTCTATGAGGATAATGTTATTGACTTCATGCTTTTCATCCAGGCATTCCAGTTGATTGACAATCAAAAGAAAAACTATTATCTGAGTGTGCGTAACATTGACAAGGAGGAAAAGTTCCTGTTTACGCTCTGGGATCTGGATGGTTCCATAGGCCGTATGGCCGGAGGTAGCGTGGCTTCAAGGGATTCCAAACAGATGGCATGGGGCGAGAAACTCGGATATCACCATCTAATCCATGTATTCAAGACCAAGAAGGAACGTCCCGATGACTTTGCCACCAAAATGAACAACCGTTGGCAATATCTCTCTACCCATGAACTGTCACTTGAGAATATCAGGGCCTTGATGGAGAAGTATGCCGACCAGTTTGTTACCTCAGGAGCATGGGAGAGAGAGAGGGCGCGCTGGGTACCGACATACAAGAAGGGTGTCGTCAAAATAACGGAGACTCCTCATGAGGAAGTCGACTCAATGATTGCATTCCTTGAGGTAAACTATGCCATATTCAATGAAAAAATGGAATCTGACAAGTGGACTCCCCATGACGTATACAATGAGGAAGAATATCTTAAGGGCAGGACTCAAACATCTGATGCTTTATATGTCATAGGTAAAGACGTCAACTCAAAGCATGAGGACGCTATAGTAACCATGCAGGGCAGTGTTGACCAGGAACTTGTGGATGGTATATCAAAGATCAGTTATAATAATGATCAGATGACAATTGTCCGTGAGGATGGGGAGAAAAAATATGATATTACAGAAATCAAGGAGGTTAAGGCTAAACATACCGGTATATATCCAACTCCTGCCTTTATTCCTGACAGTCTGAAGAAATACTTTGAGTTTGATACACATTATGCTCCCGTCAATGAATATAAAGCCACAAAGGAGACATCGTTTGTAGGACAGCGTACTGTTCAGGTTTTTTTTGAGGGGGATGATGTATCAGTAAAAGGCAATTTGGATGGTATTACCTGTACTATAGACACTACAACCGTTTCTTTTGCTACAGAACTTGAGGGCGTGTCCATTCTTGTGAGTGGCTGCTCGGACAAAGGTAAGATATTATTGGATAGCAAGAATCCCTGCAAGCTGGCTGCAGCTGAAGGTGGCAGTATGTTTGCTGGCATCATAGCCAATTGTGATCTGGTCATAAACAGCGCCTATGCCCTTAATTTCTATAATGAAGAGTTTGACGGAAAGTGCATATATACCACCGGCGATGTAACTTTTGAGGATGGTAATTACTACTTTCTTCTGACATGCAGCGGTACTCTTACAGACGCTTCATTCCCTAAAACGGCAGAACTGGGCGCACGTGCGGTCCTAGCTAAGAATATTACCGTTAATGACGGAAAGATAAGCATAAAGTCTATTGGGCATAACGGTGCCGTTGGCTTGGCTGCAACAGAAGACTTGACAATAAATGGCGGCAAGAACTATATTGCAACTTATGACGATCCGTTAAAGATAGGCAAACATCTGACCGTCAACGGTGGTTTTACTTTTACATCAAGTCTTACCAATGACGGAACTGATTCAAAGAGTTCTATATACGTGAATGACGGATTTATCTGCTCTTGTGGCCCTGAGGGTTCCGAGGCGGCTTTTGATGTAAAAAATTTCACTATTACCGGCGGAACGGTGATAGGTCTTGCCCATAAGTGTGACAAGCCCAAAAAGGCTAAAGAGACAAGCCAGGCTTTTATTATTCTTGATTTTTATACTAATCTAAAACGATACGTAAAGATTGCTGATGCAGATGGTGGTGATGTGGCTATGCTTGAAACTCAGGCATATCCTACACAGACAATCTTTTATTCTTCTGCTGCACTTGTTAAGGACGGTATCTATACTATCCTTACAGGTGATACTACTGATAAATTGCAGGAATTGACAACAGTGACTGCAATTACTGAGAAATGAGAATATCCCCAAGGACTACCAATGAACCTTATGCCTAGCGAAACAGCACGCAGGATTATGTCGATGACCGTCTTTACGGTGCTGTTATTGTCTGTCCAGTCTGAGATAACCCCGTTGTATGCACAAACCAAAAAATTGCCGGTGTTGCGCGTCAGTTTTGAGGGTAAATTCAAGAAGGGCATGGATTACGTGAACGGAAGAATGCAGCTTACGGATACTGACGGTTCTGTTATTGAATTACCCGCCAAGTTCAAGACCCGCGGTGCCACAGCTTCTAATTATATGATGAAGCCTTCATTCAACATGAAACTCTGGACAGAAGATTACAGTGAGGAGGTTGATTCAACGCTGTTGGGAATCAGGTCATGCTCATCATGGATTCTGGATGCAATGGCTATTGACCGTATCTGTATGCGCAACCGCGTAGCCTTTGATATATGGAATGAATTCTCACGGCTTCCTTATGATACTAAATATGATGGCCGTTACGGTACAATAGGTCGTTTCCTGGAAGTTTATATAAACGATACGTATTATGGTATCTATTGTCTGAATGACCGTATTAACCGCAAACTGTTGGATCTTAAGAAGACCAAGGAAGAAGAGGATGGCTCTGTCCTGGTGCGTGGTGTGTTATACAAGAGCGGTACATCTGATATTTCACCGCAGGAAAAGCCCGGTTATAATGAGGACTCAACGGCATGTGTGATTTCATGGCATAATGCATGGGAACTGACATATCCTGATGATTATGGCGGCATACAGGCATGGAGTCCTTTGCAGGATGCGTTCGCTAATGGCAAAACTGCAGAATTTGTAAAGAAATATTTCTATCTGGAGAATCTGGCTGATTATCAGATCCTGATAATGGCGCTTTCCATCGGTGACAACTGGGGTAACAAGAATCATTATCTCTCTGTCCGTAACATAAATAAGAATATTGATGATCCGGATCCGACAGAATCTGATCGCCGCCGTTTTGTCCTTATACCTTGGGATCTTGACACCAGCCTGGGCGGTAAATTTGATGGCGGTTATCATAATGGCAATTATTCTGCATGGGCAGTTAAGGATATTAGCAAGAATGCTCTCTATCCGATATCTTCCGTAAGCGGAGATCCTGAATACCAGGCCATTCTCAAACGCCGTTGGATTGAGGCACGCAAAGGTGCTTTTTCTGTTTCGTCAGTAAAGACTAAACTTGAAAAATATCGTGATCTGTTCCTGGAGAGCGGGGCATGGGATAGAATGGTCACATACTTTAACAGCCAAAAAAGCAAGCCAAAGCTTGCAGAAGATTTTACTCGTGAAATTGAATTGATAGAAAAATGGTATGAAGACCGTTTCCGCGAGATGGATGCATACTTTGGAATAGAGACAGATGTGGAAAAGGTGACATTGTCTTCAACCTCAGAGGATGCTGTTTATGACCTTATGGGGCGTAAAGTGAATACTCCTGTTCTTTCTCCCGGATTATATATAAGCAACGGGGGGCTGATTCATATCAGATAAATCACTTCCCTATGCAGAAATGACTGAAGATGTTCTGAAGGGTTTCACCGGGAGTGATGGCGCCGCCCGTAATATCGGCCAGATCCTGGAGCACAAGACGCAGGTCTTCAGCTATCAGGTCACCCGGCAGGGTTGAGGTGAGTCCGTCTATTACTCGGGCCAAGTTCTCATGAGCGCGCGTAAGAGCCTCATAATGGCGGGCCTGCGTTACTATTACAGTATCAGCGTTTATCTCCGGGATATCGGCAAGAGTGTAGATAATCTCTTCAAGTTCTGTGATATTGTTATTGAACTTAGCTGATATCTCAATTGTCTTGAAACTGTCTTGCGGCAACTGCAAACTTGTCGTATCAAAACGGCTGTAATCCTGCAGGTCACATTTGTTGAATGCCAGAATCAGTTTCTTGCCTTCCAGATGCGGAGTGATCTCACTGATATCATCAGGAGTGGGCTGGGAATCAACCATCCAGATAACAATCAGAGCCTTGTCTATGGCCGCAAATGTGCGGGATATGCCTATCTGTTCTATTGCATCGGCAGTCTGGCGGATGCCGGCTGTATCAATGAAACGGAACGTTACGCCTTTTATCTGGATTGTATCCTCAATGGTATCACGAGTGGTGCCGTGTATGTCCGATACTATGGCGCGGTCATCGCGGAGCAGGCGGTTCAGCAGGGTTGATTTACCTACGTTGGTCTTGCCCACAATAACCACAGGAATGCCCTCTTTGAGTGCCTGTCCTGTCTTGAAGGAGCGGGCCAATTCCGTTATACGGTCATCGGCCCGGCGGGCAAGTGAGAGCAGCTCCGTGCGGTCTGCAAACTCAAGTTCCTCATGATCAGCAAAGTCAAGTTCAAGCTCCAGCAGGGAGGTCAGTTGCAGCAGCTGTTCGCGTAGGATTGACAGCTCTGATGAGAAATGCCCCTTGAGCTGGCTCATTGCTATGCGGTGGGTGGCGCGGTTTCCTGATGCTATCAGGTCTGCCACAGCCTCAGCCTGACTCAGATCCAGTTTTCCGGCCAGGAAAGCGCGCTCAGTGAATTCACCCGGTCCGGCCTGACGGCATCCAGCTTCAATGAGCAGGCGGCAAACCTGTTCCAGAATATATGCAGAGCCGTGACAGGAGATCTCTGTGCTGTCCTGCCCGGTATATGAATGCGGAGTTCTAAAAATACTTACAAGCACCTCATCTACAGTCTGGCTGTCCGCATCAACAATCTGTCCGAACAGTACCCTTCCGGACTGGCTGTCGGCGAGCGTTCGCCCTGATGCGGAACGAAAAACAGAATCTGTTATACGTATGGCATCGGGACCTGATACCCGCACAACACCCAACGCTCCACCCGGGCGAGTGGCAACTGCGCAGATTGTATCATTGTTGCTGATCACTTTCCTTTTATATGCGGTCAAGTACACGGGTAATGAGACCTTCAAGCAAGGGCTTGTAGTCAGTATTCATCTCCTTGGCGTAACGGTTTGCTATGACCATGCATACAGTCATGGCGCGATGCCCAAGCAGTGCAGCCATTCCAGCTACGGCTGAGCTCTCCATCTCATAATTGGTTATGCGGTAGCCCTTGTATTCAAAGCTCTCAACCTTAGCATTCTGATTGGGATCAGACAGCGGTGCGCGCAGCACACGTCCCTGCGGACCGTAAAAACCGTTGCAGGCTATGGTTACGCCGGGAACCATCTTCTCATCACCAGCCATTATGCGCTGCAGGAGCTCCTGATTGGCGCTTGCCACATATGGTGCCCCACGCTTGGTTGACCACTCCATGTGGGCTATGAAAGCGCGTTCAAACTCCAAGTCACAAACCTCATCGCGGCCTGCGTAGAAATTGAGCAATCCGTCAAAACCTATGCTTTTTACTGAGCATAGATATGTGCCCAGCGGAGTAAACGGCTGCAGTCCGCCGCAGGTTCCTATGCGTACTATATCAAGAGTGCGGTGCTCTGCCTTTTCTGTACGTGTGGCATAGTCAATGTTGGCCAGGGTATCCAACTCATTCATAACTATGTCTATGTTGTCACATCCTATGCCTGTAGATTGTACAGTGATGCGTTTGCCCCTGTACAGGCCGGTAGCGGTACGGAACTCACGGTTGCTTACAGTACACTCTACGGCGTCAAACATAGCGGCAATGGTATCCACGCGGCCGGGATCACCCACCAGGATAACCTTATCAGCCAGCTGCTCAGGCTTAAGGTGCAGATGAAAACAGGAGCCGTCACCGTTAATGATAAGCTCCGACGGGGCAAAATAGGTACTCATTACTCTATCGGTTTAGGTAGTTTATCTCAGTAGTGCGGACATCATTCTCCATCTTGAGAACCTGCTTCTCTGTCTTGAGCACTTTCTCCTCAAGATCCAGGATACGGCCGGTCATACGCTCCTTTTCCACAAGGGAGGCATTGTGGTAATCATTGCGCATCCTTTCCAGTCTTAAGGCATCTGACTGATACTCATGTTTGAGTTGAGTCCAGCGTTCATAAAGATTTGCAGCATCCTTGCTCTCAAAATCCGACAGTTCATTATAGGTGGTAAAATCATCAATAATGAATGAGAAAGAACCCTCATCGGCCTTCTCTGCAAGCTCATAGCGCAGCAGCGTAAGGCGCTGGCGTGCCGCACGAACCTCATTCAGGTCAGTCTGTGTCTCAGTGATGGATTGAAGGCGGGCGGCACGGTGAATGGCAAGTGTGTCTCCTCCTTCATATTTGTATTTCTGATGTCCCTCTGTAGGTATGAAAACATATACGCACACGGTATCATCATTCTGACGGCGGTCTGTGGCAAACCATCCCAGGTTGTTGGCCTCATCAATCACATAAAGATAGTCATTGGCCTCAGAGTTGAACGGCATACCCAGGTTTTCAGGTTTGAGATACTTGCCTGTGGCTGTGTTATATCTTGACACAAAAATGTCAAGCCCGCCCATTGACTCGCTGCCTGATGCTGCATAGTATATGGTTACGCCGTCATTCAGCAGGAACGGATAGCGCAAGTCACCGTCAGTTTCAAGACCGCTGATTGCAGTCTCATCAGTCCAGCGGTCAAAACTGCGCAGCTGGGTATAAAGGTGAAACCGGCCGTCACTGTCTGGGCGGCTGTAATAGACGGTCTGCCCCATCTCAGGCAGATACGCTTCACCCTCTTTTATGTTTCTGAAAAAGTCTGAAGCCGGCGATACCGAACCGGTAGACTCGCTCAGTATATATGATTCAAACAACTCATTCTTAGCCACCTTGAAACTGTCAATAAAGCATACTCTGGTGGCGTTGCGGATCATGCGGAACACCTGCCTGATGCTGTCTGTCATTGTGGTAATACGCTCCTCCAGCACCGGATCATGCAGCTCCTTGTCAGTAGAAATACCCTTTACAAAAGCCTCATAATAGTTAATGGCATTCTGGTAATCCTCCTTGGCAAGGTAGTATTCTCCAAGCACACGGTTTGCCTTGAAAATCTTCTTGTCTGCGGCTTTCTTGAGGTACGGGACTGCCTTGTCACGCTCACCGGTCTCCATGCAGCATACTCCGTACCAGTAGTTACGGCTGGCATCCTCAGGCTTTTGCTTGAGGTATTTGAGTATTATGGGCTTAGCCTTGACATAGTTACCCTGAGCAAAGTAATTGCGTCCCTGCTGCAGTGTCTGTGCATTTGATAAAACGCAGATCAATGCAGATATGATGAGTAGTTTGATGCGTTTCATAGGCTCAAAGGTATATAATTTTTGCTACTTTTGCGCGCAGAATCCAAAATACGGTCAAAGATGAGGGGAATAGGGACAATATTGCTTTTGGTTGTATCCAATGTCTTTATGACTTTTGCGTGGTACGGAAACCTTAAGCTTCAGGAGATGAAGATCAGTACAGACTGGCCTCTTATCCTTATTATACTGGCATCCTGGGGTCTGGCTCTGTTTGAGTACTGCTTTATGGTTCCCGCCAACCGACTGGGGTCCGATATCAACGGCGGCCCATTCAACCTGGTCCAGCTCAAGGTCATCCAGGAGTGCGTATCGCTGATAGTATTCTCACTTATCCTGGCGTTCTGCTTCAAGACCCAATCCCTTCACTGGAATCACCTGGTATCATTTGTGTTTCTGGTAATCGCAGTATTCTTTGCGTTTTTAAAATAAACTTTCATTCCCTCAAGAAACTGTAGCACAGTAGGGTTGTTTTCCCGTGCTACGGCTCTTCAAATAAAAAGGGGTATCCCAACCTGACACCATATGTCTAGTGGAATACCCCTTAGTATCAGATACTACAAAAGTAGTGAATGTTGATTACAAAACAAAATAGCCCGTTCTTCTGTATGTGAGCTTTATCACTTGCTCAGGGAGTCGTGCATGGCGGCAGCAGCGCGGCGTCCGTCACCCATAGCAAGGATTACAGTAGCACCGCCGCGGACAATGTCACCACCTGCAAAGATTGTAGGTATTGATGACTGCATGTTGTCGTTTACGGCGATGGTGTTCTTGCGGCCCAGCTCCAGACCCTCAATTGACTTGGGTACGATGGGGTTGGGGGATACACCTACAGCTACGATTACCATATCGACATCGATTGTGATGGTCTCGCCGGTGGGAACCGGGCTGCGGCGGCCGCTTGCATCGGGCTCACCAAGTTCCATCTTCTCAAGTACAGCCTGCTTAACGCGACCGTTCTCATCGCCGATGTAGCGGATGGGGTTGTGGAGTGTCATAAACTCGACACCCTCTTCCTTGGCATGCTTAACCTCCTCCAAGCGAGCGGGCATCTCCTCCTCACTGCGGCGGTAAACGATCATGGCGCGCTCGGCACCCAGACGCAGGGCGGTGCGGACAGAGTCCATAGCGGTGTTACCGCCACCAACAATCATCATCTTCTTACCGAATGTTACGGGGGTATCGGACTCCTTGCTTGCGGCATCCATCAGGTTGACGCGTGTCAGATACTCGTTTGATGACATTATATTGATAAGGTTCTCACCCTCAATGTTCATGAAGTTGGGCAGACCGGCACCTGAGCCTACGAAAATGCCCTTGTAACCCTCAGCCTCAAGCTCGCTTACCTTAACTGTCTTACCTATGATGCAGTCCTTAACGAACTTGACACCCATCTTCTGCAGGTTCTCAATCTCTACGTCAACAATCTTGTTGGGCAGACGGAACTCAGGAATACCATACTTGAGCACACCGCCAATCTCATGCAGAGCCTCGAATACGGTTACGTCATAACCGAACTTGGCCATATCACCAGCGAATGAAAGGCCTGAAGGACCTGAACCGATTACTGCTATCTTCTTGCCGTTTGATGCTGCAACCTCAGGTACTGAGATGTTGCCACTCTCACGCTCGTAATCAGCAGCAAAGCGCTCCAGATAACCTATGGCAACAGGCTTCTTACCCATCTTGAGGTGGATACACTTGCTCTCGCACTGCTTCTCCTGCGGGCAAACACGGCCGCAGACAGCGGGCAGGGCGCTGGTGTGCTTGAGCACCTTGGCGGCAGCAAGATAGTTGCCGCGCTCAATATTCTTGATGAATGAAGGAATCTCAATGTTTACAGGGCAGCCCTCCATGCAAGAGGGGTTGGCGCAGTCAAGGCAACGCTTGGCTTCCAGAAGAGCCTGCTCCTCAGTAAGACCCTGGTTAACCTCCTCCTTGCGGCTGTGCCTGCGGTAGTCAGGTGCCAGCTCGTTCATGACGCAACGCTCAATTGCGGTGCGGTCCTTGGGCTTCATAGTAGCGCGCAGATCGGCTCTCCACTGTGCGTTGCGGTCAGTCAGAACCTCAATGGGCTCAACCTCGGCCTTGGCCTTGCTACCACCGCAGCAGCATGAAGCCTTCTCCTCTGCTGGAGCTGCGGCAGCAACTGACTCCTCCAGCTTTTTCATTTCCTCACGCTCAGTCTCCTTGAAGGCACCCATACGCTTCATCATACCGTCCCAGTCAACCTCATGGCCGTCAAACTCAGGACCGTCCACGCATACGAACTTGGTCTTGCCACCAACGCTTACACGGCAGGCACCGCACATACCGGTACCATCAACCATGATGGTGTTGAGAGATACATCAGTAGAAATATTGTATTTCTGTGTGAGCAGGCAGCAGAACTTCATCATGATGGCGGGGCCGATGGCGAAGCACTTGTCAACCTTCTCGCGGTTGATTACCTCTTCCATACCTACGGTTACAACGCCCTTGTTTCCATATGAGCCGTCATCGGTCATGATGATAGTCTCATCAGCATATTTGCGTACTTCATCCTCAAGGATGATAAGCTCCTTGGTACGGCCTGCAAGAACTGCAATAACCTTGTTGCCGGCCTCCTTCAAGGCCTTGATGATGGGGAGCATGGGGGCGGTACCAACACCACCTCCGGCGCAAAGCACTGTACCGAAATTTTCAATATGGGTGGCCTGGCCCAGAGGACCAACCACGTCAGTGATCATATCACCAGCTTCAAGCTTGCAGAGACGGTTGGTTGAGAGGCCGATGCGCTGTACAACCAGTGTGATGGTGCCGCGCTTTACATCGGAATCAGCGATTGTAAGCGGAATTCGCTCACCTTTCTCTCCAATGCGGATGATTACAAAGTGACCTGCTCTGCGTGATTTTGCAATAAGCGGAGCTTCAACTTCAAACTTGAATACATTCTCTGAAAACTGCTGTTTGGATACAATCCTGTTCATATTTTGTCTATTTTCTTAGCAATCGGTTTTTTTGTCGCGCAAAGTTATCAATTAATACTTTTTGTGTTTATATTTGTCTTACCTAATTTTAATAAAGGACCGTAATTTTGCATTTATTTGCAAAATTATGCATAATAAATAAGTATATATACAAAACAAATGAGCTATCTGCGTTTTGACAAAACCCTGATGACCAACCTTGAGGAGACGCTGCCCAGGGAGATTCTGCGCACCAACCGTTCAGGCGCATATCACTGCACCACGATAGTTGACTGCAACACGCGCAAGTATCATGGACTGTTGGTGGTGCCGTTGCCTGAATTGGATGATGAGAACCACGTACTGCTCTCATCTCTAGATGAAACGGTCATTCAGCACGGGGCTGCATTCAATCTGGGACTGCATCAGTATTGGGGATACAATTTCAGCCCTAGGGGACACAAGTATATAAGGGAATTCAACTGTGACAAGGTTCCTACTACCATATATCGCGTGGGTGGTGTGCTGCTCAAGAAAGAGAAACTTTTTGAGCATAATGAGAACCGCATACTTATACGATATACGCTGCTTGATGCCCATTCAGAGACCACTCTGCGTTTACAACCTTTCCTGGCATTCAGGAGCGTGCGCCAGTTCACTCATGAGAACAGCAATGCCAGCCGTGAGTATCAGATGGTGGAGAACGGCATAAAGACCTCAATGTATCCTGGTTATCCTGAGCTGTACATGCAGTTCAGCAAGGAGAATGAGTTTGTGTTCCGTCCGGACTGGTACCGCAAGTTTGAGTACTCAAAAGAGCTGGAGCGCGGATATGATTTCAATGAGGATCTCTATGTGCCCGGTTACTTTGAGATGCCTATTAAGAAAGGTGAGAGCATAGTATTCTCAGCAGGTTTGTCAGAGGTTAAGACCAAGGGGTTGAAGCGTACGTTTACCGTTGAGGCAAATGAACGTACTCCGCGCGACAACTTCTATCACTGCCTTAAGAATGCAGCCCATCAGTTCCATAACAAGGCGGGCGGTCATCATTATATCCTGGCGGGTTACCCGTGGTTCAAGTGCCGAGCACGTGACCTTTTTGTGTCACTGCCTGGACTTACGCTTTCCATCAGGGAAACGTCTGAATTTGAAAGCGTCATGTACACAGCTCAGGAGGCGATACACGCCTTCATTAAGGGCGTGCCCAGTACTCTGCAGATTTATGAGATGGAGCATCCCGATGTATTCCTTTGGGCTGTGTGGGCTATCCAGCAGTATGCCAAAAGAGTGTCAAGGGAACAGGCCTGGAACAAATACGGTAAACTTCTCACGGAGATGATGGATTTCCTGAGGCATAACCGTCATTACAATTTCTTCCTTCACAGCAACGGTCTGGTACACATTAACGGTAAGGAAAAGGCTGAAACTTGGATGAATTCTACTGCCAACGGCGTTCCAGTGATACCGCGTACAGGTTATGTGGTTGAGATAAACGCTCTCTGGTACAATGCCCTTATGTTTGTGGCTGACCTTACAAGGGAGTTCGGCAAGGCTGATTACTCAAAGCGTTTGGAGGCTCTTGCCGCACAGACTGCAAAGTCATTCGTCAAGACATTTGTCAACCAGTATGGTTATCTGTATGATTTTGTTGACAAGGATGCTCCTGACTGGAGCGTGCGTCCCAACCAGATATTCGCTGTGGCACTTGATTACTCTCCGCTGGATCTCAAGCAGCAGAAAGCTGTGGTGGATATCGTGACCAAGGAACTGCTCACTCCCAAGGGCTTGCGTTCACTCAGCCCCAAGAGTATGGGATACAACCCCAACTACGTGGGTCCGCAGCGCGAGCGTGATTATGCGTACCATCAGGGTACCGCATGGCCCTGGCTGGCAGGATTCTACTTTGAGGCTTATCTCAAGGTATTCAAGATAAACGGACTCTCATTCGTGGAGCGTCAGATGATAGGTTATGAGGATGAGATGACATCGCACTGCATAGGTTCTCTGCCTGAACTGTTTGACGGCAATCCGCCGTTCAAGGGCAGGGGAGCCGTATCATTCGCAATGAATGTGGCGGAGATACTGAGGACTATTAAGATGATTAATGAATTTGAATAATTAGATATGAGGGTATTGATGTTCGGCTGGGAGTTCCCTCCTCATATACTTGGAGGATTGGGTACGGCCAGCTACGGATTGACAAGAGGACTGGCTAATCAGGGGAACGTGGATATTACGTTCTGCCTGCCAAAACCGTGGGGCGATGAGGATCAGAGCTTCATGAAGATTGTGGGAATGAATACCGTTCCTGTGGTTTGGCGCAATCCTGACAACAGCATTCTGAAATCAAGGTATCCGTGGATGGACTCTGAGGACTATTACCGTTTCCGTGACCACATCTATTCTGATTTCAGCAATCTTTATACCAATGACTTGGGTTGCATAGAGTTTTCAGGCCGATATCCTGACAACCTGCATGAGGAGATAAACAATTACTCAATTGTGGCCGGTGTAGTGGCACGTACTGAGCAGTTTGATATTATCCACTCTCATGACTGGCTGACCTATCCTGCGGGCATTCATGCCAAACAGGTGAGCGGCAAGCCTCTGGTTATACATGTTCACGCCACTGATTTTGATCGCAGTCGCGGTAATGTGAACCCTACAGTCTATGCCATTGAGAAGAATGGTATGGACTATGCTGACCACATTATGTGCGTGAGTGAACTTACGCGCCAGACGGTAATTAACAAATACCATCAGGATCCGCGCAAGGTATCCACCATGCATAATGCCGTGGAGCCTCTGCCGCAGGAGATACAGGATATTGTCCCGCAAAAGAAACCGCATGAGAAGGTGGTTACATTCCTGGGCCGTATCACAATGCAGAAAGGTCCCGAGTATTTTGTTGAGGCTGCAGCACTGGTGCTCAAGCGTACCCGCGATATCCGTTTCTGCATGGCCGGAAGCGGTGATATGATGAACGCCATGATCACTATGGCGGCAGATCGCGGCATTGCTGACCGTTTTCACTTCCCTGGATTCATGAAAGGAAAACAGGTGTATGAATGCCTTAAGGCCAGCGACGTGTATATAATGCCTTCGGTATCGGAACCGTTCGGTATCTCTCCATTGGAGGCTATGCAGTGTGAGGTGCCCACCATCATCTCCAAGCAGTCAGGCTGTGCCGAGATTCTGGAGAAATGTATCAAGGTTGACTACTGGGATATCCACGCTATGGCTGATGCCATCTACTCCATCTGCAACTATCCGGCACTCTATGAGTATCTCAAGGTGGAGGGCAAGAAGGAGGTCGATGCCATAACATGGGATAAGGTGGGAGAGCGTATCCTGTCGCGTTACAAGAAGCTTTTAGGCATTAAATGAATTTAGAATAAAAAGGAGAAACAGCATATGAAAACAATCTGTCTGTATTTTGAGATTCATCAGATAATCCATCTCAAGAGGTACCGTTTCTTTGACATAGGCACAGATCATTATTATTTTGATGACTATGCCAATGATACCAGTATTACCAATATAGCTGAGAATTCATACGTCCCGGCCCTTAATACTCTGATTAAGATGGCACGTGAGAGCGAGGGCGCTTTCAAACTGGCTCTGTCACTCTCTGGTGTAGGCCTGGAACAGCTGGAGCGTTATGCGCCTCAGGTTATAGACCTTCTGCAGGAATTGAATGCAACCGGATGTGTGGAGTTCATAGCAGAGCCTTACTCACACGGCTTGGCTTCACTTGCGCCCAACGCTGAACAGTCATTCCGTGATGAGGTTAAGCGCCAGGTTGACAAGATTAACCAACTGTTCGGTCAGAAACCCAAGGTGTTCCGCAACTCCAGCCTTATCTATGACGATGAGATAGGAGGTATGGTGGCCGATATGGGATTCAAGGGCATACTCACAGAGGGTGCCAAGCATATCCTTGGCTGGAAGAGTCCGCATTACCTGTATCACTGCGCTTTGAACCCCAACCTTAAGGTGTTTGCCCGTGACTATAAACTGTCTGATGACATAAGTCTCAGATTCTCAAACTCATCATGGGAGTCATATCCGCTGATGGCTGACAAATATATGGACTGGATTGCCCAGAGCCCTGAGGAGGACGGAGTGTTCAACATCTTTATGGAGCTTTGCGCATTGGGCATTTATCAGCCGCTAAGTTCAAATATCCTGGATTTTATCAGCAATCTGCCGGCTGCAGCCAAGGAGCGTGGCATAGGCTTCCAGACTCCGAGCGAGGTTATCAAGACGCACAAGTCAGTATCAGCCATAGAGGTTCCTTATCCCATGTCATGGAATGATGAGGAGCGTGACATAAGCTGCTGGCTGGGTAATGTTATGCAGCGTGAAGCTTTCAATAAGCTCTACTCAATAGGTGAGCGTGTCATTTTGAGTAATGACAAGCATATCCGTCAGGACTGGGATTATCTGCAGGCCAGTAATAACTTCCGATTCATGACCACAAAGAACAATGCTGTGTCAATGGATCGCGGAATATATGAGTCACCTTACGATGCATTCACCAACTACATGAACATATTGGGTGATTTCCTGCAGAGAGTGAACTGGGCTCTGCCTCTGGATATCGATACTGAGGAACTGAACGCTTTCCAGACCACTATCAGCAATCAGGACAAGAAGATCCAGGCACTGGAAAAACAGATAGCCCGTCTGAAAGCTGCTGTAGAAAAACCAAAAAAATCAACTAAGTAAATAATGAAAAAAAGCCTTGCGGATCCGCAAGGCTTTTTTATGTTTAAATCAGAATTTTGATCGGATTGTCTTGATCTTGATTTTGGTGCCGCCGCCAATTAGCTTGAGCTGGCGCATGTTGATGTCCAGGCTGTAGCTTATGGCTGAATTGCGGGAATCTAGATTGGCAACAACAGGAATGAGTACCACCTTGTTCCAATCGGGACGTTCCTGCTCATATGCAGCCTGGCCTCCGTTCTGGAGGGTCTTGCCGTTATCCTCAAGCCAGTCAGCACGGTCATTGTACATCTTCTCTATCATTGCGGCGATGTTATCATACGTGTATGTGCCGTATTTGGTAGAGTAGGTGGCAATGTATGATTCTACATTATCCTGCACGCTGTTCTTTCCAAAGAAATCCTGCATCAGATCCTTTCTGATAAGAAGCAGGGTAGTGGGGATAGACGGCTTGAATTGACTGGACGGTGTGTTGGCTGATGAAAGCCTGAGCTGGGCGGAGTTGAGAACGTATTCATTATCTCTCATCTCGTCAACAGGGAGTGTTATCTCTGTCATCACTCCGAACGGAGACCTTATCCAGGTACAGCTGTTGTCTGCAAGCTCTCCTTCCAGGCCGGTCCATTTTATGCTGTTCATCTGCAGAACCTCACTGTTACCCAGGAACTCTGCCATGAGTGACTGCATCTTAGGCTCATTGTCATCATCAAATTCAATGCACTTGAAATTTACCTCAAGGACTGTGCGCTCTATGTATAATATGGTGCCGTCACCCTGGGAGCATCGGATGTAAAATCCTTTTATAAGGTTCTCCATGAATGACTTGGAGTCATTGAAGTAATGTCTTGTGTCCGGATTGAAATAGGCCTCAAGAATCATCTTAGCTATTGAGTCCGGCAGAGATATACATATGCAGTGATAATAATCATCGTCTATGCGGATTGAGTCATACTCCTGCATGTTCCAGCCTGAAACGGTTATGCTGGTCAAGGGCTTGGCACTGGTGTTGCAGAAATAAGACGGATCCACATCCGGGTAATAACGCTTGCTTGCGTCAATCATCCTCTCCAGCGGGAAAACATCAATTTTGATGCTGTTGGTGGAGTCACCAAAGAAACTTGAGTAGTACAGCTTAAGGTTTGCGTAGTACGGTTTCTGGGTGCCTACCGTGTCAATGAACCACTGCGGGAATACATGATTGCCAATGCCGTACACGGAATCAGCGATGCTGAAGTTTTCCATGCAGCCCAGTTGCGTCAGGTATCCGGTCTGTATTGTAGCACCGCTTGCCTGCTCCGTGAAACGGCCCAGGTTGCATTGGGCGGTCATTACAATGAGTGAGTCACTTGTTTTTATTGTACGCGATGTGGCGAAACAGGAATCGGACGTGACAGTGATGACATCGCCCTGCGGAGTCAAAGAACCTCCCAGACTTGATGTCTGATTGTCACATGATATCAGAAACAGAACAGCCAGGATGCTGCAAACCGTCGTCTTGATATTCATAAAAGATGTTGTGTCAGATGTTGTTGTAGAAATCGTTGATGGCCTGGGGGGTGATGGCATTGGCATCCTCCAGCACCGGAATGCCTTTCTGCTTGGCGAATGCCGGCAGTGAAGCATCTACATCAGGTGAATTGCAAATGATTCCATCTGAGAATTCAATGGCTTTCTTCATGACTGAGTTGTAATCCAGAGGCATCTGGAACGTGCCGGCATCACCCGGGGTCATGTCTTTAGTCAATAATATCTCAGGGTAGTTGTCATGGAAATTCTCCTTGAAGGCCTTGTCATAGAGTGAATAAACCACCTTTGAGTCACGGAATGCAGGCTCCTCATGGTAAGCGGTCTTGATGTAAAGAGGAATGAGTGCAGAAAGCCATCCGTGGCAGTGAATGATATCGGGGTTCCAACGGAGCTTCTTTACTGTCTCCAGGACGCCGCGGGCAAAGAAAATGGTACGCTCGTCATTGTCCTGATACTCCACGCCGTCCTTATCAGTTGCCTGAAGACGGTTCTGGAAATAATCTTCATTATCAATGAAATAGACCTGAATTCTTGCTGATTGGAGTGAGGCCACCTTGATGATGAGCGGATGATCGGTATCATCAATGATCAGGTTCATTCCTGACAGACGGATAACCTCATGCAGCTGGTTGCGGCGCTCGTTTATGTTACCCCATTTAGGCATGAAAGTACGTATGTCATTGCCCAATTCCTGGATGCTTTGAGGTAGCTGTCTGCAGTAATCCGCCATTGGAGACTGGCCCACGAAAGGCGTAATCTGATCAGCAATGATTAGGATTTTCTTTTCGCTCATACAAGTATGGTTTCAATTCAGTATGCGAAGATACTAAAAAAAATCATGAATTTGGCAAGCAGATTGGCTGAATCTTTTGAAATCCCATAAATTATAACTTATTTTGCGGACTTTTTCGATTGTATTATGATTAAGGTAATAACAACAGTTAAAGAACTTAAGGAGGCGCTCAAGAGTTGCCGCGAGGCTGGTAAGACAATAGGTCTGGTACCCACTATGGGCGCTCTGCATGAGGGCCATGCATCACTTGTACGCCGCTCCGTAGCAGAGAATGATATAACTGTGGTTAGTGATTTTGTCAATCCCACCCAGTTCAATGATAAGAATGACCTTAACAACTATCCCCGTACAATGGAGGCTGACTGCCAGCTGCTTGAAAAGGTAGGCGCGCAGTACGTATTTGCCCCCACTGTTGAAGAGATGTATCCGGAGCCCGATACCCGCACATTTGATTTCACTCCGCTTGACAAGGTTATGGAGGGTCCCAACCGCCCCGGACACTTTAATGGTGTGGCACAGATTGTAAGTAAACTTTTCTATGCTGTGGAGCCTGACCGCGCCTACTTTGGCGAGAAGGATTTCCAGCAGTTGGCCATTATACGTGAGATGGTACGTCAGCTTGATCTCAAGATTGAGATTGTGGGCTGCCCCATAGTCCGTGAGGAGGACGGAATGGCTCTGAGTTCACGTAACATGCTGCTGAGCAAGGCTGAGCGCAAGCTTGCTGCCAACATATCACGCACTCTTTTTGAGAGCCGTTACTATGCGCGCCACCACACTCTTGCTTCAACCCGCAAGTATGTTATCGATACCATCAACTCCCATCAGGGGCTTGAGGTAGAGTATTATGAGATTGTTGACGGCCGCACACTGCAGCCTGTCGATAACTGGGATGCTAGTGATTACATTGTAGGATGCGTTACCGTACATTGCGGTAAGGTACGCCTTATTGATAACATTAAATACAAGGAGTGATGTTACTGACTGTACTCAAATCCAAACTTCACCGCGTTAAGGTGACCGATGCCAATATCAACTACATTGGCAGCATTACTATTGACGGCAACTGGATGGATGCAGCCGGCATCATTGACGGCGAGCAGGTTCATGTGGTGGACATCACCAACGGTGCCCGTCTGGTTACATACGTTATCCGCGGAGAGCGCGGGTCCAAGTGCATCTGCCTGAACGGCGCTGCAGCTCGCCTGGTCTCCATCGGCGATACCGTAATCATCATCGCCTACGCCCAGGTAACCCCTGAGGAGGCCAAGACTTTCAAACCCACAGTCGTTATTCCGTAATTTCTCGCAGAAATCGCAGATATATTGACCACGAATCTCACGAATCTACACGAATCCCATAACGCGGGAATAATTCGTGTTAATTCGTGAGATTCTTCACACAATAGGGACGGTTCCCAATTGTACTTTTTTGTTTACGGCATCACCAGGGGGATTTCCTTGGGGGCGATGATGGGAATTGAGACCTTTTGATGGCAGATAGTGCCCTCCAGAGTCATGGTCTTCATCTCTTCAGCGCCATTGGCGGTGGGAGTGCGCCTGTTGATGTCATTCTGCGTCATTGAACTGATGATGTCAGCGGCATCAAAAGCCGGGAAATGGAGCATTACTGTTGTAGTGATATGATCGCCTCCACGATCAAAGTCACGGTCCAGGACTGCGCCTTCAACTCCCTGCAGCTTATAAACCTGACCGGTCTTCTCTGACTTAAGGGTAATGTCACTTCCGATGTATCCCATTGTAGTGAACGGAGCCTGCATAGTCAATTCAAGCAATACTGTAGTCTTGTCATCAGTAAATTCCATTTTTGGAACTGAAGCATTGCCGGTACCCATAGGTATATCTTTCAGTCTAGTCATACCTATTGTTTTGACGCTCTGTATTTTCTCATACGGAGTTCCGGCAAAAGGATTCCGGTTTTCTGCGGGAAGGTTGAATATCATGCCGCGAATAGAATATTCACCGCATTCATTCTGCAACAAATCGGCATATTTGGAATCCATAGGGATAGGTTCAAAATGCAGTGTTGTGTACATTTTAGAGTATTCCGGTCCCCAGCAGAGGCTGCCGTTGGCGTAATTGTCGGCTGTAACCCAGGGATAATTCACGAAATCCTGGAATCCCTCCTGGCGGATAAGCTTGTAGTCCTTGCCGTCCACTCTCAGAGACTTTATTTCATCCGGGCGGCACCATGAGTTCCTGCTCATGGTAATAGGATCCAGTATCATAATCAGTTCATCGTCACAGAAAAGGATGGTTGAATTGCTGAACCAACGGTCACAGGAGTATGATATGGGGTGCTCTACAACCTTTTTTGCCTTCTTGTAATAGGCTGTGGTGTATTCATCTTCCAAAGCCTTGACAGTCTGGATAAGTGTCTTGTCCTTGAACTCTGATTTTATGTTCCTCTTGACAGGAAGTATGGTGGCTCTGTACGGGAACACATGCTTGATATTCCTGGCGTTGACTTTTACGTCCTCGCCAACATCCGGACGGCAGGCAATGAAGGTCATGACACCGCGTGCCTTGGCTACATCCATGATGGCTGATACATCTTCCATGGGCATCTTGTCATATGTGAAGAATGCCACATACTGGATGTCAAGGAGTGTGATCCATTGGGCTATCCTGTTGGCATCGCCAGTTACAGGAAGATTGTTGTGCACCATCTCATATTGACCTTTCCTGTCAGTCTCATAAATACGAGCATACTTGTAGGTAGAATAGTAGGACTCGGCAAGCATCTCCTTGGTGGGGAAGACAAGGCTGCGGATTCCTATCTCCTCAAGTTGCTCAAGCAATGGCTCAAGAGACTCAAGAGGCTTGTAGTTGTTAAGCCAATTATCTCCAAGCCAATCCTCAAGGCAGATGTTGGCACGGATCTTCTCATGATCATCCTGTTTCTGGAGATAGGATGGGAGGAAACTCAGTTCAACCAGATCCTCCTTGCGTGAATTACCTACTGTGACAAGTGCCGTCTCAAAATCATCCCGGATAATGATGGTGCAGGGAGTGTAATCAGCTGCCACAAAGGCGCCTTGTCCATAGTATTCCTGAAGAGTCTTGAAATCCGCATTTTCACTGATAATCTTTACGGGAGCATAATTGGGCTTGCAATCATAGACAGTAACTGCCGTGGCAGCCAGGAACAAACCGGTAATAACCGGTACAAAAAGGGCTTTCCACGCCCTTGCAAAAGGAGATTTTTTCTTGTTCATCATACTGATTCTGTTAGATAGGTTCTTTTTTGAGAAGTTGTTGGCAATACTGAAACCGTTTTCGAGCGCCAGTTTGCCTATCAGCATCATCTGATATGACTTGGTGTTGTAACCGTGGCTGATTACGCTGTTATCGGCCTGATACTCATGAACCTCCTGCAGACTACGGCGCAGGTCATAAATGGCGGGGTTGAACCATTGCATTGCGGCAAACAGGTCAGTCAAGAGCAGATCCCATGAGTGATGGTTGCGTACGTGTGACAGTTCATGCTCTATGATGGCATCGGTATTGCCGGATTCATAATCATCCTTGCTCAACACAATGTACTTCATCCAGCTGAACGGGTTGGTGTCAGAGCGGGTGACAATTATATGAATCCCGTCTCTTGTGCATGCCACGCGTCCTCTCCTTATTATAAGGATTATACTCCAGATGGATATGGCAAGTTTTATCAGGCAGAAGGCTGTACCTGCAAGCCATACATAGAACAGGTAGTCTTTCCATGTCTTTGGCGTTGCCGCCTTGATGTCCGTAGTTTCAGATGCGGGTGCCGATGTTGTAATATCCTGAGTGCTTTGAGCCAGGACCTCAGTGCCGGCTACAACGGTCAGGTCCTGTGCATTTTCTTCAATCAGTTCAGCAGAAGGTACGGCCTGTACGTCAGAGGTAGTCTGAGCGATGAATTGTGGGACCACTGTAACCTGAGTGGGGGCATCCTTATGGATGGTTATTTTGCAGAAGGGCAGAATGAGCGATAATGCAAGACTGCTCAGCAGCACTGTTCTGTTGAGTGTGTGGAGCGTCTCGCGCCTCATCAGGAGCGCATACAGAAGATAGAACGATGCCAGCATTACTGCCACCTTCAATTGGTACAAAAGGAACATAGTAATCATAGCGCTGTCAGTTTAAATACCTTTCTGGACCTGGTCTATCAACTGCTGGAGTTCATCGACCGTTACCTTTTCTTTCTTAATCAGAGCCGATATGGCATTCACGTATGAATTCTCGAAGCACTTGCCTATGAGTGAGTCCAGATTCATTTCGCTGTACTCATCACGGCTTACTGCTGCGTAGAACTGGAAAGTTGCGCCTGTAACCTTGTGGCTCAGATAGCCGTTGGCCTCAAGTGTGCGCACCTGAGTGGAAAGGGTGTTGAAGTGGGGCTTGGGCTCGGGGTAAATGTCGTGGAGTTCACGTACATACATGGGGCCTTTGTCCCAAAACAGGTTCATAATAACCTCTTCTTTCTTGGTGAGTTTTTTCATATCTGTATGCTCTTTGATTGCAAATATAAACGAAATATTTAAGTTTTGTAGTTGCTCGTGTAAATTTTCTAGTTTCTTTTATTTTTTATTAGTTTTTGCTTGTATGTTCTTTTTGCCAAAGTGTCCCACGCCAACCCGCGATAAAACGTATTCTCGCTATGGTTGTTGTGGGACACCATTTCAAAATGAGGGGGTGTAACACAACAAACCCCTCTACGTTGTGTGTAGAGGGGTTTGATGTGGGACACTTTGGCGGAGATGCTCAACCGAGCATGGTGAGCAGGATGCCGGCAGCTACTGCGGAGCCGATTACGCCGGCCACATTTGGACCCATGGCGTGCATGAGCAGGAAGTTGCTGGGGTTCTCCTCCTGGCCAACCTGCTGTGATACGCGGGCAGCCATAGGAACGGCCGATACGCCTGCCGAGCCGATGAGCGGGTTGATCTTCTCCTTTGAGAAGAGGTTCATCAACTTGGCGAGCAGGATACCGCCTGCAGTACCGCAACCGAATGCCACGATACCCATAACCAGAATCTTGATTGTACTCCAATCAAGGAATGAGCTGGCTGTAGCGGTAGCACCTACGGTAAGACCAAGGAATATAACCACGATGTTCATCAGCTCGTTCTGCATGGTCTTGCTCAGACGGTCCACAACACCGCACTCCTTAGCCAGGTTACCCAGCATGAGGCAGCCTATAAGCGGAGCGGCATCGGGCAGGATAAGAGCCACGATGGTTGTGATGGCAATCGGGAATAT
Source organism: Bacteroidaceae bacterium (assembly GCA_017633615.1). The sequence goes on from JAGBPB010000019.1 coordinate 134,320, forward strand.
AATCTTCTCTGTCTTGCTTACAGGACGCAACTGGCTCATCTTGATAGCACGCTCCTTCTTGGTGGTCAGGGCACGCATGATAGGCGGCTGGATCACGGGAACAAGAGCCATGTAAGAGTAGGCTGCAATGGCAATGGGGCCGAGCAGCTCAGGGGCCAGTTTTGATGTGAGGAAGATAGATGTAGGACCGTCAGCGCCACCTATGATACCTATTGAGCCGGCCTGTGCCTCAGTGAAGCCCATTGAGTTGGCTGCAAGGAATGTAAGGAAGATACCCAGCTGAGCGGCTGCACCCAGGAGCAGGCTCTTGGGGTTGGCTATCAGCGGTCCAAAGTCAGTCATAGCACCTACACCCATAAAGATGAGGCACGGATAGACTCCGGCTTTTACACCTATATAAAGTATATCCAGCAGACCGCCCTCACGCATGATTGTTCCATAGCTGTGATAAGCAGGGCTGTTGGCATCAAGGAATGCTGTCCAGAGTTCTGAATGGTACATCCCTGCACCGGGCAGGTTGGTAAGCAGCATACCGAAAGCGATGGGGAGCAGCAGAAGCGGCTCATATTGCTTCTTGATGGCCAGGAACAGCAGGAAGAAACTCAGAAGGAGCATTATTCCCTGCTGCAGGCTTATGTTCATGAAGCCCATCTGTTCAAAGAATTCCAGAATATCACCCATTATCTTGTTTTTTACAGTTCAAATTGATGTTTATCCAAGAACTATGAGCAGATCCTCCTGCATTACGGTCTGTCCGGCGGTTACGGCAATCTTGGTCACCTTGCCGTCACGGTCGGCCATAATGGCGTTCTCCATCTTCATACTCTCAAGGGTAAGCAGTGTGTCACCCTTCTTAACATCCTGTCCTTCTGATACAAGAACCTTGATAACAGAACCGGGCAGGGGGCTGGTTACCTTGTAACCGCCGGCGGGAACATCGGCAGCCTTGGGAGCCTCTGCCTTGGGAGCGGGAGCTGCTTTGGGTGCTTCAGCCTTAGGAGCAGGTGCAGGAGCGGGAGCGGCAGCTACGGCTGCGGTCTCCAGGTCAAGCAACTTGTCATCCTGCATAACGGTCTTGCCGGGTTCTACGTAAACGGCCTTTACGGTACCGTCGGCTTCGGCGGCAACGTTGTTCTCCATCTTCATGCTCTCCATAGTGAGCAGTACATCGCCCTTCTTTACAGCCTGACCGGCCTTGACAAGTACCTTTACGATTGAACCGGGCAGCGGACTCTTTACGGTCATCAGGCCGGCGGGTGCTGCAGCTGCAGGAGCGGCAGCGGCGGGGCGGCGTACAGCGGCTGCAGCAGGGGCCTCCTCCTTCTCTAACTCTACCTTGTAGGTCTTGCCGTTGATTGTTACCTCGGCAAAGTTGTCCTCAAGTTCATTGACGGCTGCGTTGTACTGCTTGCCGTCTATAGAAAATTTAAACTCTTTCATTACTATGCTAAATTAACGATGCAGGTTATTCATTCCGTAGAGCTTTGAAGTCCATCCGGAGCGCTCTACTCTCTTGATATGAATCTCAGTGGGTTCTACGTCATGCACTCCGTTGAAGTACAGATGCAGGGCCATTGCGATGGCAGCCAGGTCATCCTGGGCCGATGCCTCAGCAGCAGCCGGAAGGGCCTGGGCGGCGGGAGCGGAGATTGCTTTTGGCTCAGCTGCCTTGGGTGCCTTAACCGCATTGCTTACAACTGCACCGAGCAGCTTAAGAATGAAGATAAGCACGACCAGAAGCAGGATAACCATGCAGAACCCCAGTCCTGTTACCATCCATACGTGTGACCAGTCTATTACTAATGGTGTCATCATAGACTCTCTTCTTTTAGAGTGGAATGTTGCTGTGTTTCTTGAGCGGGTTGGTCAGGCGCTTGGTCTGCAACTGTTCAAATGCACGTACCACGCGGGCGCGTGTGTAGCGCGGCTCAATAACATCGTCAATGTAGCCTCTGTTGGCAGCCTGGTAGGGTGAAGCGAACTTGTCCTTGTAAGCTGCCTCCTTCTCGGCAATGAATTTCTTCTTCTCCTCAGGATCCTCAATGGCCTTGAGAGCCTTGGCCTCCAGCACGCCTACTGCACCGCTGGCACCCATAACTGCAATCTCTGCGTTGGGCCAAGCGTAGCACAGGTCACCGCGTAGCTGCTTGCAGCTCATTACTATGTGTGAACCGCCGTATGACTTACGTACTGTAACGGTTACCTTAGGCACTGTAGCTTCACCGTAAGCGAACATCAGTTTTGCACCGTGATCAATGATACCGGCGTACTCCTGACCTGTACCGCACAGGAATCCGGGTACATCAACCAGGGTGAGGATCTGGATGTTGAATGCGTCGCAGAAACGTACAAAGCGGGCAGCCTTACGTGATGCATCGCAGTCAAGCACACCTGCCAGCCAGTTGGGCTGGTTTGCTATGATACCGGTTGAGCGGCCGTTGAAACGGGCAAAACCGCAGATAACGTTCTTGGCAAAATCCTTGTGAACCTCCATGAAGTCACCGTCATCAACGATAGAGTAGATGATATCCTTCATATCGTAAGGTTTGTTGGGATCATCGGGAACCATAGAGTTAAGGGCATCCTCCAAGCGTGCGGGATCATCCTTGGTCTCCTTGACGGGAGCCTCTTCCATATTGTTCTGCGGGATGAAGCTGATGAGACGGCGTATCTCCTGTACGGCCTCCTCCTCAGTGGCAGCTACAAAGTGGGTCACACCTGACTTGGTGGCGTGAACGCGGGCACCGCCCAGCTGCTCAACAGTAACGTCTTCACCGGTAACGCTCTTGACAACCTTTGGTCCGGTGATGAACATATATGAGTTCTGCTCAGTCATCATGATGAAGTCAGTCAGGGCAGGGCTATACACAGCACCGCCGGCGCAGGGACCGAAAATGACTGAAATCTGGGGAACAACGCCCGATGCAAGAATGTTACGCTCAAAAATCTCAGCGTAACCGGCCAGAGCGCATGCGCCCTCCTGGATACGTGCACCGCCTGAATCGTTCAGACCGATGATGGGAGCACCCATCTTCATGGCCATATCCATTACCTTGCATATTTTCTGTGCCATAGTCTCTGACAGAGAACCGCCTATGACTGTGGCATCCTGTGCAAATACAAATACGAGTCGGCCGTCAATGGTACCTGAACCAACGGCAACGCCGTCACCCAGGAATACCTTCTTGTCCATACCGAAGTCATTGCAACGGTGTGTGAGGAACATATCGACCTCCTCAAATGATCCCTCGTCAAGAAGCATGTTAATACGCTCACGGGCAGTGAAGCTACCTTTTGCATGGTGCTTCTCAATAGCGGCCTGGCCGCCACCTGCCATTGCCTGGGCGCGCTTATCTACCAGCTTCTGAAGTTTGCTATTATCCATTTTTCTGTAGTATATGTTATTTTGGTTGTTCACAAAGTTCTGTCAGCACTCCGCATGTTGATTTGGGGTGCAGGAATGCTATCATCAGGTTCTCAGCTCCCTTGCGCGGCTGCAGGTCAATAAGCTGCAAACCAGCCTCCTGGGCTTCCTTAAGAGCCTCTGCTACATTCTCTACATTGAAAGCAACATGGTGAATGCCGCCTCGGCCACCGTTCTTCTCAATGAACTTGGCAATGGTTGACTCAGGGCAGGTGGGCTCCAGGAGCTCTATTTTGGTCTGGCCAACCTTGAAGAAAGCGGTCTTGACCTTCTGGTCTGCAACCTCCTCAATGCTGTAGCACTTGCTACCAGTCAATAACTCAAAGAACGGCATAGTTGCCTCAAGAGAGGTCACTGCTATACCAAGATGCTCAATGTGTGTAGGTTTCATAATTGTTTTGTAATTATTGTTAGTACTTGTTTGACATCGGTTTTTATAGGTATGCAAAGTTAGTGTATTTACCTTGTAATAAAAAGGAAAACAATCTTAAAAAAGCAGCACGTCAGGGTGTGTTATCTGCTCCAGATGGATTTGTTGAAAGCTGATTCTACGGTTTCTTCTATTGAATCATCCAATCCAGGAAACAGATCCAAACCTGTAAGTGATTCAAGTTCATTGACTGAACACCAATAGTAATCCGGTTCATGATGTGAGGATTCGTTAGGCAACACCATAGCTATGCTTTCATATTTGCCGTTTGCTTTCAGCAACATTGCCTTGAAAAATGCATCCGGAATCACCACCTTGTGCTCACCTAAGGTGCCGTATTTGTTGCTGCCTATAACAGGACCGCAGACTATGTACACGCTTCCGTAACGGACAGCCATACGGCGGCCCAGACTCTCTGTGCTTGCCCAGTCACCGCTGTTCAATGTCCCGTTCTGAGGGCATATATTGCTCAGATAGAAACTCTCCTCATAAGCGTCAGTTGACCAGCGCATATCAGATTTGGGAGCCATGTGTCCGCGCTGCCATCCTTCATCATTCTTGTAGTCCTCCCTGTAAGCGGTACGCTTTCCTTTTGTATTGGGATCCCATCTGAAAGACTCCTTTCCCCTCAGTCTTTCAGGAGGATTTACTTCATCGGCGGTAAGTTGGTACGCCACCCAGTCAGGGATAAGGGATTCCCTGTTGTACAGTGCGGAATAGCCTGTATGTACATACACTTCCTGTCCATCGGTCACTGCTGGCCATTCAAGCGGCTGCGTTTGCACACTTTGACTGCATGCCGTCATGCATAACAGAGCGCTTATAGTGCATAACAGATACCTCATTGCAGTAAAAGCTTGATTCGGAAACCGCGGTCAGTGGGTTCTTCCACTATCTTTCCGCATAAAGCACCTAACTTCTCTTTCTGAACAGAATCAAGCGGTGAAGCGTTCATCCCCTCAACCATGAAATCCAAGGCGGTTTCACCTGACAGTTCACTGAATGTGATGCGAACAGTCATGGGTCTGTACGAGGCCATGATATCATCAAGCATTATATCACAAAGACGGTCAACAGTTTCACGTTTGTCAGTGATATTGTATTTGATGCAGAAACGTGAAATGCTGGTGCGCATGCCCAGAACGTCAAAATCAGGTCCGTTTACCTGGAATACCTCCTTGCGGATACGCTGTACAAAGGCCTTTGTGGCGCTGTGTACAGGTGATTCAAAGATCTGCTGCGGCGTGCCGTCTTCATAAATTACTCCGTCATACATGAAAAAGATACGTGTACTGACATCGCGGGCAAACTTCATCTCATGGGTCACGATGAGCATGGTCATGCCCTCCTTGGCCAGCTGGCGTATTATACTGAGCACCTCGCCAACCATAGTGGGGTCAAGGGCTGATGTAGGTTCATCAAACAGGATTACTTCAGGCTTCATGGCCAGACAGCGGGCTATGGCCACGCGTTGTTTCTGTCCGCCTGAAAGACTTGCGGGATAGACATCGGCTTTTTCTGCCATGCCCACTTTCCTGAGCAGAGCCATTCCCTCCTCACGGGCTTTGTCCGGATTCTCCTTGTGAATCTTGCAGGGTGCATAAATCACGTTTTCCAGCACTGTCATGTGATCAAACAGGTTGAAACTCTGGAATACCATACCCATCTTCTGGCGCAGTTTGTGCACAGGGTAGCCCTTGCGCAGTATATCCTCACCATCATAGAATATGCTGCCTCCGGTGGGCAGGTCCAGCAGGTTGAGAGCCCTCAACAGGGTGCTTTTACCTGTACCGGAAGGGCCGATGATGCTGATTACTTCACCGGGATTGATTACACAATTAACATCCCTGAGCACCTGCGGTGTGCTGCCGTCGGGGTTATGATAAGTCTTGCTTAAATGTGATATGGTAATCATATGACGTGCTTTTTGGGGAGTGCAAGTTTAAGAAGAAGGCCGATAATCCATGACAGGATAAAGTAAATTGCGGTCACAACCAGCAATGGAACCAGAGCATCAAATGTGCGGCTGCGTATAATGTCACCGGCCCTTGTGAGGTCCTGAATAGCAATGTAGCCTACAATGGATGTTCCCTTAAGGAGCGATACGCATTGTCCTTGGAACAATGGAATGCCACGCCTTACAGCCTGCGGGAATACAATATTGAAAAATGTCTGAAGCCGGGTGAAGCCAAGCGCCAGACCGGCCTCGGTCTGTCCGTGCGGGATGGCATCCAGTGATGTGGCATATATGTCACTAGCGCTGGAAGCAAAGAACAGTGCAAATGTTATTATTGCCACCATTGTAGGAGAAAAACCGCTCTTGGCAAGCACTACGTAGAAAAGTATTAGAAGCAGGACCAGCTGCGGTATGCCTGCTATGAACCAGTTGTAGGCTGTTGCTACGGAACGCATCCATTTGCGGCGGCTGCGCATCAGACCAAAAAGACCCAGGCCCAACACGGAGCCCAGCAAAATGGCACAAACACTGATCTTAACGGTTTCCCAAAGGCCTCCGGTTATATATTTCCAGCGTTTCTCCACAATCAGGTTTTTTCTGAAACTGTTTTTGAGTTCCGCCCACAGTCCGGCATGCTGTTTGCCGGCCTCATGGTCAACCACGTAATATGCGCTTCTGAATGCATGATATGGCTCGGCAAACAGGAACTGCTGCTGCCGTTCCTCAGTAACGAACACACCGCCCATCACAATATCCACAAGGCCTGACTCCAAAGACATGATAGCCGATGATATATCATACAACTTGATCTCGAGCGGACGGTTAAGGTCTTTGGCCAGCTGACGAAGTATATCCACCTCTATGCCGTACCACTGGTTCTCAACCATAAATGAAATAGGCGCAGTGGAACAGGCTGTTGCCACCTTGATGGGAGTACCTTCAGTAACACCGGGAATGAACGGAAGGCTTTCAGCTTCGATATATTTGTCTTTTAGCCAGAAATCCTTGCTCTGCAGCATACTGCCATCGGCCTCCATGCGCTTTTGGGTAGCTGTACATGCCTTGGCCAGATCCTCATGATCCTTTCCGAACATAAAGGCAGTGGGAAAGCTTTTATCGCCCTTGCAAGCAATCTTGATTCCATGCTCCTTGCGTATTACAGCGTTGAAAACGGTCTCATCATCAACCAGTACATCAACTTTGTCGTTCAACAGAGCCTGCAAACCGTCTGGGGCATTGTTGAAACGGTTCAGCATAATATCTTCCCGTGCGGAAAGGTCCAGGTCATAACAGCTTCCCGCCGTCAGGGCTACCCGGAGCCCGGCCAGATCGGCCTCACTTTGAATGGAGAGGCTATCCTTTTTCTCACTCGAGCAGGAACCAAGCATGATTGCCGCAATCACGGCAAAAAATCTAAAGTATCTTATGATCATGTAAATGAATGTGATTTCCGCAAAGTTACAAAAATGACACAAATAGGAAATGTCCCTATTGTGCTATTTGCCGATGTTGGCGATGATGCGAAGGTTGAGCTGGCGGCCGGTCAGGTAGTTTGGTACGGCAAACTGGGTGTTTGATATGTCTGTTATCCAGTAGTAGGAGTTCACGTTGTTTATACCCAGCAGGTTAAGGGCATCAACTCCCATCCAGATGTCTTTGAAGAATCCTGTCCTGCCGTATACGTGAGTATGCTTGCTGTAATCAAAGACCTTATATGAAAGGCCTATGTCCACACGCTTGTAAGCGGGGGCACGGAAAGTCTGTTTCTCACGGCCGCTGTGGGTGGGACCGAACGGCAGACCGTCAGCAAGTGTGCATCGGAGTGACATCTTCCAATAGTCACGGCGCGGGAATGTGTCAGTAAAGTAGAGTGACAGATTGTATAGCTGGTCAGTTGGGCGGGGGAGCCACTTTCCGCCTATCTTCTCACGGGTGTTCATAAGTGAAAATGTAAGCCATGATGCCGTACCGGGCACAAACTCTCCATACAGCTTCATGTCAATGCCGGCTGCATATCCGTGAGCGCAGTTCTCACCGTAGTAAACAATCCTTACGTTATCCAGATTGTAGGGAATTATACGGTCCAGTTTCTTGTAATAGATCTCTGTAGTGAACTTGAAAGGACGCCCCAGTGCCATGAAGTCATAATCACCGCCCAGGACCAACTGTATGGAACGCTGTGAACGGATATCCCTGTTGAGTCTTACCTCATAGACGCCTCCGGTATTTAAGGTGTCTTTAATCTCCTTGTAGAAAGGTGTCTGATAATAGATTCCTGTAGAGAAACGGAAAGTGAGATTATCATTACTCTCAGGAGAGAAAGCGGCCATAAGGCGCGGGCTTACGGTAAACTCATTGTTCCAGCTCCACCATGAGGCTCTAACTCCTGCGTTCAGGGTGATAATACCGGCCGGAATGCGGAACCGGTACGTATCCTCAAGGTAGGCTGATGCTCTACGGTTAGAGAGGTCCTGTACGGATTTGAGTGAGTATATCATCTCCATAGGGCCGGTCTGCGTGTAGGGCAGGGTGTAGCCGGCTGAGTCACGCATCTCCCATTCACGCATACGGTCAGAGACATATTCAAACCTGTACTCGGCTCCCCATCCTATAGTGCCGGCCTGTTCAGTTTCATGCATACCGTTTATGCGTGCGGTGATTACTTTTGATTTGAGGCGGTTGCGGGCGTGCTGCATAAAGGAGCCAATGGCCAGGCTTCCGTCAGATTGTCCTCCTTCATCAAGCCAATACTGGCTTAAAATGTCAAAAGATTCACTTTCCTTACTTTCAAATGCAGAGAGGTTAAGGCTGTAAATGGAGCTCTCCTCCTTGCGTTTTACATCAAGAGCGCCGAACAGGGTGTTGAAGCGATCGCTTTCCCATCCCTCATAATAGACCTTGAAATGTTTGGGTTCCTTGGCTGTACCGAATGTGGTATTGCGGTCAGATGGCGTGAAGTTGTATTTGTTTACGGCTGCATTGCCTATAATTCCTATCTCCCATTTGGTGTTTGGGGTCCAGCTCATATATGTCTGGTAATCCAGGAAAGAGGGATCATACTCTCCCTTGGTATCAAGTGTCCCCAGCAGGTAACTTGTGGTTTTGTAGCGTACGCTGCCTGAGAAACTGAATTTGTCATTACCTGCGCCTACGTATGCGCTTGCGCCGAGCAGGCTGGCGGTGAGAACAGACTCAAATCCATGCGGTTTGCGGTAGGTGATATCCAGAACTGATGACATGCGGTCACCATATGATACCCCCCATCCGCCGGTAGAGAACTTGATGGACTCCACCATATCAGGGTTGATAAAGCTCAGTCCCTCCTGCTGCCCGGCTCTGATCAGTAGCGGGCGCAGTATTTCCGTGCCGTTTACATAAACACTGTTCTCATCAAAATTACCACCGCGAACGTTATACTGGCTGCTAAGCTCATTATGAGAACTAACGCCAGCCTGTGTGGCTATGATAGACTCTACGGAGCCGCCGTTAGCATCGGCTGTGAAACGGAGTCCCTGAGCGTTTATCTGCTGCATTCCGTTTGTCTGGCGGCGGTTGGCGTTTACATCGACACTCTCAAGGGTATAGTTTAAAGTGGGGAGCAGTACATCAAGCTGAACCGTATCCTGCGGGCTGATGAGGGTGCGTCGACGCGTCTCATGGCCTATCATGCGGAAAATCAGGTTCAGGGTGTCAGAGCGGGAGTTTATGGTGAATGAATACTCTCCCTTGAGGTTGGTCATAGCGGAGTGCAGGGTGCGCTCCTCATTGACGGTAGCCAGCTCCACCGGCTGCCCGGTTTCATCCGATATCCGCCCATATATATATACGTGACGTGCCTGCGCGGGAAGTGCCATGCAGACAGAAAGTAAAAGGAGAGCTTTTATGCACCCCGTATTGAATATACACCGTGTTGGTTTCATTCATTGTTTTAAACGCAAAATAACGTTCTAAATTATATGCGGACGGTGATTTTCTTGCTATATTCGCAACATTATAAATGTTAGACTATGGATAAATTCAGCGATCTTATAGCGACGCGCCGGAGCATGCGCAAGTTTACGGAAGAGAAACTTACTGAAGAGCAGAAACGTACTATACTGCGTGCTGCACTCATATCACCTACCGCCAAGAATAACCGCGGTTGGGAGTTTGTCACTGTAGAGGATACGGCTGTGCTGGAGGCACTCTCAAAGTGTCGTGCCATGGGGTCAGGTTTCCTGGCTGAGGCTGCATTTGCAGTCGTGGTGTTGGGCGATCCCTCCAAGACAGACTGCTGGATAGAGGACTGCTCCATTGCAGCTATCAATATGCAGCTTCAGGCCGAGGATCTGGGACTGGGCAGTTGCTGGTGCCACATGCGTGGCCGTGCAGATGCTGACGGTAAAAGTACCAAGCAGACTCTGATGGAGCTGCTGGGCATACCAGAGCAATACGAACCGGAGTGCATAATAGGCGTGGGTTACAAAAATATGGAGCGTAAGCCCTACGAGGATGACAAGATAGAGTGGAGCAAGGTTCACTGGGGTAAATTCTGAACTGGAATGAAGATAGCATTGGTGGGAGCAGGCCGTGTAGCCTCGTGTATGGGACCCCGTCTGAAAGAGGCCGGGCATATCATTGCGGGTGTTTACAGCCGTACTCTTGAGCATGCCCGGGAACTTGCGGGAGTGCTTGATGCCCCTGCTTTTGATAATCTTGAGCAACTACCATGTGCAGATGTATATCTTACAATGCTGAGTGATGATGCCTTGACAGCATTGGCACCTGAAATTGTGAAGTTCTGTCCGGATGCCCTGTTTCTGCATACGGCCGGAAGTATCCCGATGGATATCTGGAAAGAGGCTGGCGCAAAACACTATGGGGTACTGTATGCCATGCAGACATTTTCCAAGGGCATTAAGATTGATTGGAATCAGGTTCCGGTTTTTATTGAGGGCAGCTCCTCAACTGAACTGGAATCCATTAAAAAACTTGCACTTGACCTTTCACCAAACGTTACTCCGCTCAGCTCAAAAGGACGCAAGAAACTTCATATTGCAGCGGTGTTTACCTGCAATTTCTCGAATCATATGTATGCTATCAGTGAGCAGTTGCTTAAAGAGGAGGGCATACCTTTCAGTGTGATGCTGCCGCTGGTGCGTGAGACTGCCCGCAAGGTGGAGACTTTAAGTCCCGAAACAGCGCAAACGGGCCCCGCCGTACGTGGTGACCGCAAGGTGATAAATGAGCACCTTGAACTGCTTAAGGATAATCCTGAATATGCCGAGATATATAGGCTTATATCAACTGACATAAACAAAGAACTCAAATGATAAATTACGATCTTAACTCTATCAGAGCCCTGATATTTGATGTTGATGGGGTACTCAGCAAGCCTGTAATGGCATTGTCGCCCAATGGTGATCCTGTCCGCACAGTAAATGTAAAGGACGGTTATGCCATGCAGCTGGCCGTAAAGATGGGACTGCATCTGTGCATCATTACCGGTGCCCGTGTAGAGGAGGTGCGCAAGCGCTATGAAGGCCTTGGTATAAAGGATGTATATATTGCATCAAGCATAAAGATCAATGATTTCAATGAGTTTGTGACCAAGTATGACCTCAAGCCTGAGGAGATTCTCTATATGGGTGATGATATTCCGGACTGGCAGGTAATGAGCCGTTGCGGTTTGCCATGTTGTCCTGCCGATGCCTGCCCTGAGATACAGTCACTCTGCAAGTATGTATCGCCCTACAACGGTGGCGAGGGCTGTGTGCGCGATGTGCTGGAGCATGTGCTTAAGGTGCAGGGCAAATGGATGAAGGATGAACACGCTTTCGGATGGTGAAAAATGGAGCTCCCGTATAAGATAATATTGGCATCGAACTCACCCCGCCGTCGTGAACTGTTGGCAGGTTTGGGTATAGACTTCACCGTGAAGGTTATAGGCGGCATAGATGAATCCTGGCCGCATGAACTTAAAGGAGAGGATATATCACTTTACATTTCTCGTGAGAAAGCAGCCCCATACAAAGCGTCAATTGCTGCGGATGAGCTTGTGATCACAGCCGATACCATTGTTTATGTGGATGGTGAGGTGCTGGGCAAGCCTGCCGATAAGGCCGATGCCGTGCGGATGCTGCGTCTGTTATCCGGCCGCTGGCACGAGGTGATAACGGGTGTAACTCTTATGACTGCTGAGAAAGAACACAGCTTTGCCGTAACCACCAAGGTCAAGTTCTGCAATCTTACAGATGATGAGATAAACAGTTATGTGGAGAGTGGCCTGCCTATGGATAAGGCTGGGGCATACGGCATCCAGGAGTGGATAGGATATGTAGGTGTTGAGGCCATTGAAGGCAGTTACTTCAATGTGGTGGGTCTGCCTGTGCAGCGCCTGTACAGAGAGCTGATAATCTTTTGCAAAAACAAATAAAACCATAATCATATGAAAACCTTAAGACAATTACTGACCTTGACGGCTGCATTGCCTCTTCTGGCATCAGCCCAGAACCCTATTATCAGCAATATGTTTACCCCTGACCCTGCACCGTTTGTGTATGGTGACAAGGTATATCTCTTTGTTGACCACGATGAGGAGAACTCCACTTATTTCCATATGAAGGACTGGATGCTTTACAGTACGGAGGATATGGTAAACTGGACCTATTTGGGTACCATGATAACCACAGAGACCTTTGCTTGGGCCAAGCATGGTGACCGCGCCTGGGCCAGCCAGGGTGTGGAGCGTAACGGCAAGTGGTACTGGTATGTGTGCTGCAACACCGCTACAGGAGGTGATGCTCTGGCTGTTGCTGTGGCTGATGACCCCCAGGGACCATGGACAGATGCCATAGGAGGGCCGCTTGCTGAAGGATTCGGTTTCATTGATCCCACAGTTTTCATTGATGATGACGGCAAGGCTTACTTGTTCTGGGGCAATAAGGGTCTCTGGTATGGTGAGCTTAATGATGATATGGTATCATTCAAGAACGGTTATCAGGAGGTACCGGGCTATCATGACCCCAAATGCTTTGGTGAGCTCCAGATGAAGGAGAACTGGGCAAACGGCGGCAAGAAAGAGCTGATGACCCAGTATGAGGAGGGCCCGTGGCTCATGAAACGTAACGGAACATATATACTTTCATATCCTGCCGGTGGCGTGCCGGAGCACATGGCTTATTCAACCGCTCCCACTATCAACGGTCCGTGGACTTACCGTGGCAAGATTATGGATCTGGCTGACAATAGCTTTACAATCCACGGCGGTAACATCACTTTCAAAGGTCGTGATTTCATGTTCTATCATAACGGAGCTCTGCCTGGAGGTGGCGGATTCTGCCGTTCGGCCTGCGTGGAGGAGTTCAAGTGGAATGCCGACGGCTCTTTCCCGTTCATTCCCCAGACCAAGGAGGGTGTGGTTACTCCTGTAAAGAATCTTGATCCTTACAAGCGCGTGGAAGCTGAGACACAGGCTCAATGCAGCGGACTTAAGGTGGATAGAAATGCAGGTCGTGAACATTTTGTTACAAACATAAATGACGGAGACTGGATTCGGGTACGCTCCGTTGATTTCAAGGATTGTGGACAGAAGGCTGTAGTTGTTGTGGTAGGGGAACAGAAGGGCAAGGGTACCATTGAGTTCTACACAGACAATATGGAGGGTAAACCGTTCTGCACTGTTCCAGTAAACAGGGATAATGCGGGATTCCCCACAGCAGCGTTCACATATCTGATAGATACTGATGTTCAGGGTGTTCATGATATTTATATCGTGTTCCGTTGTGAGACTCCTGAGCCATTTACGTTTGACTGGTGGCAGTTCAATGCACACGCCAATATGCCCGTAATCCAGACCCGCTTTACTGCCGATCCTGCACCTGTGGTTATTGACGGCAAGGTATATCTCTATACAACCCATGATGAGGACGGAGCCCGCGGTTTCCAGATGTTTGACTGGCTGCTCTACACATCCGATGATATGGTAAACTGGCAGGATTACGGTCCGGTAGCCTCACTTGATGATTTCAAGTACTATGACGGAAATAACGGAGCATGGGCAGAGCAGGTGGTTGAGGCAAACGGAGCATACTATATGTATTGCCCCATACACGGACACGGCATAGGTGTGCTTACGGCAGATAATCCTTGGGGGCCGTTCCATGATCCTCTTGGCGAGCCTCTTGTATGGCAGAAAGAGCATTGGGATGATATTGATCCAACGGTGCTTATTGATGATGACGGTCAGGCATATATGTATTGGGGTAACCCCAATGTATATTCAGTCAAACTGGGCAAGGATATGATCTCACTGGCAGGTCCCATTGTAAAGCATCCCAAGATAGAGGATTATCAGGAGGGACCGTGGATATGGAAACATGACGGTCACTACTACCTGGCATTTGCATCGACCTGCTGCCCTGAGGGTATAGGCTACGCCATGAGTGACGGTCCGGAAGGTCCCTGGGAGTACAAAGGTCACATTATGGACCACACGGTACGCACCCGAGGCAACCATCCCGGAATCATTGAGTACAAGGGCAAGAGCTATGTCTTTGGTCTGAACTATGACATTATGCACCTTAAGACATTCGCTCATGCTGAGCAGCGTTCCGTGTCGGTAGCAGAGATGCACTACAATGCTGACGGTACTATCCAAGAGGTTCCTTATTTCATTGACAACGTAGTAGAGCAGGTCAAGAATTTTGATCCTTACAGGAAGGGTGTTGATGACCTGAACCATCGCGTTGAGGCTGAGACTATGGCTTGGGGCTACGGTCTTAAGACTTCACGTGTGGATAAAGAGTATGAGTTTGACGATCAGCTTGGCTACCTGCAGCCTAATATGTATGTACACGATATTGATAACGGTGAGTACATACTTGTACGCGGGGTGGATTTTGGCCGTAAGGGAGCCAAGAAGATATTCGCTTCAATAGGCTCAGACGGTTTAGGCTGTGTGGAGATACATCTGGACAGCCCGGACGGACCAATGCCGGCATTGATATCAGTTACACCTACAGGTGGTAAACAGGTGTTCAAAACATTCTCTCGCAGGTTCAAACGCCGCATCCGTGGTGTTCATGACCTTTACTTCGTCTTTACCGGAGCAGACAAGGACATGTTCACCTTTGACTGGTGGCGCTGCAAGTAGTTATTTGAGCAGATTTCCCAGAATTGAGCGGGTAAGAGTGCGGGTGGCGGTAGAAGTAGCGTTACCTATGGCTTTGTTGGCGATGCTCTTGCCGTCAGTCTTGGTCTTTGTTTTCTTGCCCGTAACCTTGTTGGCTACGCTTGTTCCTATGCTGCGGCTTACCGATGATCTGGCAGCACCTACAGCTGCAGCAAAGATCTTTGAACCCAGACCGTTTGATTTCTTTGCTGCCTTCTCCTTGGTAGGCTTTTCTGCTTTAACCTCTTTTGCTCTGCGCAGTTCACGTTCCTGCTCCTCAGCAGCGGCTTGTGCCTGTGCAATCTCACGCTCTGACTCAGCAAGCAATACCTCAAAGGCGCTCTCGCGGTCTATCACCTTGTCATAACGGCCAAAGAGTCTGGATGTCTGGATGGCGCGTGTGCGTTGCTGCTCACTGATGGCACCTATCTGGCTGAGCGGGAAGAGTATTCTGGCACGCTGTACAACACCGGGAACACCTTTCTCATCAAGGAATGATACTAGTGCTTCACCTGTACCCATCTCCATGATAGCATCCTCTGTCTTGAATGCGGGGTTGGCGCGGAAAGTCTGTGCTGCGGTGCGAACGGCCTTCTGGTCCTTAGGGGTATAGGCGCGTAGGGCATGTTGTACACGATTACCAAGTTGGCCAAGTATGTTTTCAGGAATATCTGTAGGGCTTTGGGTTACAAAATAAACTCCTACACCCTTACTGCGGATAAGACGCACTACTTGCTCAATCTTATCAACAAGAGCCTTTGATGTATCCTCAAACAGGGTGTGTGCCTCATCAAAGAAGAATACCAGACGGGGCAGATCCAAATCACCCACTTCAGGCAGCTGTGCATAAAGGTCAGAGAGCAGCCAGAGCAGGAATGTGGAGTAGAGCTTGGGGCTGAGCATGAGGCGGTCTGCTGTAAGTACGTTCATTACGCCGCGTCCTCCCTCACACTGCAAAAGGTCAAATATGTCAAATGACGGTTCTGCAAAGAATATCTCTCCGCCCTGATTCTCAAGTGTGAGCAGGGCGCGCTGGATGGCACCTATGCTGGCAGAACTTACATTGCCGTATGTGGTTGTCAGTTCCGATGCATGCTGGGCTACATAATTCAGCATAGAGCGCAGATCCTTCATGTCAATGAGCAGAAGACCGCGTTCATCGGCTACACGGAACACAATGTTGAGCACACCTTCCTGGACATCGCTGAGGCCGAGCAGACGTGATAGCAGCTGCGGCCCCATGTTGGATATGGTGGTACGCATGGGGTGTCCCTGCTCGCCGAACACGTCAAAGAAACGTACCGGGCAACTCTCAAAATGCGGGGTCTCAATTCCGAACTCTGCTATACGCTTTTCAATGAAGCCGCTCAATGCTCCGGGCTGGCTTATTCCGCTCAGATCACCTTTCATATCGGCCATAAAGCAGGGTACGCCTGCCTGACTGAATGTCTCGGCAAGTACCTGCAGGGTTACGGTCTTACCTGTGCCTGTGGCACCTGCTATCAAACCGTGGCGGTTAGCCATCTTTCCGCAAATGGAGATAGGGCCTTCCGGACCGTGGGCAACATATAGTCCTTTGTCTTGTGTAAACATTGTGATAATTCTTATTTAGGTAGTGAATCTACATAATCCTTAATTGCCAAAGCTGCGGCGCGGGCATCATTTACAGAGTCCCATACGCTCATGGGACGCTTGCAGCTGCCTGCAGCGAACAGACCTGGCTTGCCGGTGTCATTGTCATACAGGTGAGGGCTTACGGTCTTTATGAATCCGTACTCTCCGCTAATCCCGCAAGTCTGGCCAAGAACTTTTGTGCCGCATGATGCCTCCATACCAACCATAAGCACAAGAAGGTCTGTGGTCATCTTGAGCGGCAGGCCCATCAGGGTGTCCTCACTCTTGAGCTGGACACGACCATCGAATGTGGCGGCAGCTTCCGATATGCGGCCGCGTACAAAGCTTACGCCGTATTTCTCCTGGGCTGTGCGGTACATCTCCTCAAAGCCCTGACCCCACATGCGCAGGTCCATATAGAACACGGAGACATCGCATGAAGGAATCTGTTTCTTGACCTCAATGGCCTGCTTTACAGCTGTCACGCAGCAAAGTTTTGAGCAGTAATTGTTACCGCTCTTCTCATCGCGTGAGCCTACGCACTGCAGGAATGTGATGCGCTTGGGGATATCACCGTTGGCATTCAGTATCTTGGTGTGCTTGATCATGTTCTCCATATCAAGAGATGTTATTACCCCCTTGTATATGCCGTAACCAAGCTCTTCCTTGCGGTGTGCGTCAAACACCTGGTAACCGGTTGCCATAAGGACTGCATCGGCCACATAGGTCTGGCCTTTGGCATCAAACAGTTTCCATTCTGTTCCCTGCCATTTGATGTCGGATATATCTATTCCGAAAGCTGAGGTAATGCCGTCAGTAAGCAGTTTGCCGCTCAGGTCATCGGCAATCTCCTGGGCAGACTGGAAGTTGGGGAAAAGGAATGCTTTGTCCTGAATGTTCTTGAGCGGTGACTCTGATTTCTCAAACAGGGTAACCTGCACTCCTTGCTTGGCCAGTACTGATGCGGCCTCTATGCCGGCGGGACCGGCTCCTATTATAGCGACTTTCTTCATAATCAAAGTTTACACTAAAAGGTTCTCAGGTTTCTCTGGAGCACGCAGTATCTTGCCATCGGCAGTTCTGTATTTCTCCTTGGGATCATACGGTATGCCTATCTTGTCAAGCAGGCGTTCAGCCTGAACCTGATGAATCTGGAGGCCCAGCTCCCACGGGTTGTATCCAAGAAGCAGGCCGGCCATCTCCTCATATGTGAGAACGGGTATGCCGTAGCCTTCACGGTCATATGTCTTGTGCTCCATCTCTGCTATGGTGTACTGCCAGCGGTCCAGGAACATGGAGCAACCCGGGCAGTTGGATACAATGAAATCTGGCTCATACGGCTCCATGGATTCCAACTTCTTCTTTGTGTTGGAAACGGAGTATCCGCGGTTCTCCTGCACCAGATACTGGCGGAATCCGAATCCGCAGCAGTGACGGCGCTCGGGATAATCAACCACCTCTCCGCCCCAGGCCTCGATCATGCCGGCCAGAACGTACGGGAACTCAGCCTTACCCACACCTTTATCCGGGAATATCTTGGCATAGTGACAGCCTATATGTTCCACTACCTTCAGAGGCTTGCCTGTAAAGCGGTTAACCAGGCGGTAAGGCATCTTTTCTGCCAGTTCATGGCGGAAATGAAAAATCACGTCCGACGGATGAGCTATGTTCTTGGGTATGTTGAACTCGCGCTTGCAGGCCTTGTAGAGGTTCTCACGGGTCTTCTCCAGAAGTTCCGGATGCTCCTGCCACATGTGGCACATCTCAGTGAACACACCGAATGATGTTACGCATGAGGGCACGTAGTTCTCATAACCGTGCTCGGTCATGAGTGAGAAGAGCCTGGCTACCACGGTCATTGTGGTTTCCAACGGAACCACATCAGTATGGTAACCAATGCCCGTACAGGTGTGCTGGCGGAAATCATCAAAGATATCCTTGTTCAGTTCTTCTCTGAGCATACGCAGGAAAGCGGTCTCAGAGCCAGGGAAGAAGGTCTGACGTATGCAGCTGCGCTCATAGAAGAAGTGGTCATCAGCTATAGCTTTCTGATATTCATTCCAAAAACGGTTCATAATCTTATCAGTTTATCAGGTTTTCAGCCACAACTTCGGCGATATCCCTGACAGGATAGTCATTTGTGGCATGCTGGAACGCTTTCTTGCACATGGGGCAGGCGGTCACGATGGCATCGACCGGCTTGCTGGTCAGGTTGGCAAGTGACGCATTCCTTATTTGGGTCTGCTCCTCAATGCTTAGCTTGGTATCACCCAGATTGAATCCGCAGCACACACTCTTCTCTCTCTGGAAACGGGTCTTCTGCAGGTTGGTAACAGCGCTTAGAACAGCACGCGGTTCATCATAGATTCCGCATCCGCGGCCAAGCTCACATGGATCATGGTATGAAACCTTGCGGTCATCATGACGTACCTTGAGACGGCCCTGTTTGATGAGCATATTGATATACTCGGTATGATGTACAACAGGTATGCTCAGATTATACTCTTTCTTGAATGACTGGTAGCAGATAGGGCAGGAGGTAACCAGCATCGTGGCTCCTGATTTCTCTATCAGGTCAGTGTTTTTCTTGCGCAGATCAGCAGCCTGGTTGGTGAATCCCTGCTGTTGCAGCGGCCTGCCGCAGCATATAGTGTTCAGCTTGTCCATGTACCAGTATTTCTGGCCTGCAGCGTTGAATATACGCTCCATAGACTCTGTGATGCCGGGGGTAAGATGTGACATGCATCCTCCAAAATAGGCTACACGGCCTATGGCGTTGAACGGGGTTTGGCGCTTGTTCAGGTATGTGTAGTTACCTGTAGTATCGATAGCCCCCTTTGCTCTGGTCTGACGGCGCAACGCACTCAGATCTATGCCTACGGGGCAGTCAACCGTGCATCGGTCACACATAAGACAGTTGTCGGCTATCATCTTGAGGCGGCTGCCGCGTTCCTGATTACGCAGGCTGCGTATGAGATATACAGACTGAATCTCATGATTCTCCAACACTCTGTCTAGCGGGCAGCCTGTTATGCAGACACCGCAGCGTGAGCAGGCGTTCAGTTCAAAGTATGTATAGCCGGTCTTGCCGGTTTCCTCACGTACACCGATCTTGCGGAAATATATAAGCAGCAACTCCGTAAAGATATGCATGTAACGTGTAAACGGCATTGTGATGAAGAATACTCCCAGCATAAGCGAGTAGAGCATCCAGACAGATGTCTCAAGGCCGCGTACGATCATGGGGTCAAACAGGTTGCCTACCGCCTGAGTAAAGAATCCTCCGTTACCGTACAGGCAGGCGGTTACTGATTCAGCAAGCAGTCGCAAGGGGAATATCATCCAAAGTGAAAACTTGGAGAACCTGTCCACCAGAGTATGCTTTGTGGTGCGGCGCATTCCCAGGATCTTGGACCAGAATATCTTGATTATGGCCATTGTAAGGCCCAGGAATACATATAGCAGCAAACCGTCCATGAGGTCTGAATAGGCCTTGTGCTGACGGAATGAGGCCGGTGCCTTGTGTACGAAGTAACGGTAGAATATCGCTACGTAGAAAGGCTTGTGATAATGGATACGTGCAATACCTTCATCTGTCTCAACACGGTAACGGCGCTGGTTCAGGTACTCGGGATCCTTGTTCTCTCCCGTATTGTAGATGTACCAGCCGTTCTGACTGTCAAGTTCACGGACGGTCTCTATGGATTGCTCATGCTGCATTGTGTAAAATGCGTCACGGCTCTCAACGGCACCTACCACAATAAGCAGGAACCAGCCTAAGGCATACGCCTGGTGCATTATGCCTAACAGCAGGTTTTTCTTAAGGATGCGTACATGAAGCAGTCCTTCACGTATCATCTCCCATATGGCGGGAAATATCTTCCAGGAGTACCAGTTGCTGCGTATTACCTTGCGCTGCTCATCACTGAACTTCCTGATCCATCGGATGTACTTGTAGATAATGATGGAGAACAGCAATACGGTTCCAATAAGGAACGGTATCACAAAGTCATTATATGGATATGCGTGTATCTTCATCCTGCCTTACTGTTTGGTTTCGTCAAGGATCTGACGCATATTGATAATGAGTGACCTTAGGTTGACCCCGCGCGGGCAGACCAGTGTGCATTTTCCGCACAGCATACACTTCTTGAGTTCTTCATCAAGGCCCTGATATTCGCCACGGCGGAATGATGTGTGTATGCGGCGAATACTGAAATCCGTGTACTGACGGGCAGAGCAGGTGGCGCTGCAGCATCCGCACTGGAAACAGCGCTTGAATGACGGGGCACGGTCCAGCAGCATGCGATATCTCTCAAGAGATACCTTATCCATATTCTCTGAACGGGGAGTCTTTATGGCAAAACCGAACTTATTCATCGTGCGGGCCGTTTAGAATAGTGTCGTGGAATTCCATACCTCCGGTTACACGGAAAATATTGCGTAGTTCCTCCATTGTCTCAGGTGATATCTTACGTAAAGCACCTGCGCCCTCACCGTTATAGTTTGCTCCGAACTTGGGAGCGACCTCCTTGATATTCTTGCGGTACCATTCCCATACAGGGCCCTGCTCAGGATGTTTATCCGGAAATACCACGTCGGGATGAACGCAATAACCAATATTCAGGATGTTGCTTCCTATGCCTCCCATGAGTTCTACCTGCTGGCGGCCCATATGGCTTTCCTTATAGTAACCCATATCCTGAGATACCTTTCGCAGGATGTTGATTACAGCTCCGGGAATATTGCCGCGAGGGCAACGCGGTTTGCATGACATGCACTGACCGCAGTACCAGATGGTATCGGAACGCAGCAGTTTTTCAACCTGTTCCTCATCACCGCGCTGAACGGTATCACATATACGGCGGGGATCATAGTCATAGAACTCAGCTGCGGGGCAGATGGCGGTACAAATACCGCAGTTCATGCATGCCTTTAGCGAGTCCTCATAGCGGACATCGGATTTAATTAAATCTATGAGATTTCCCATTGTTTACTTGTCAAATTTCTTGCGGTTCATCTTCATGGCGCGGAACAGCAGTTTGGAGAGCGGCTTCTCGCGGTTACGGTAAACCAGGTTGATGTACCAGCCCAGTTTCTTGGCTACTGATATGCGGTAAGTCTCAACAAACTCTATCAGTGTGCCGTCAGGGTCTTCAATGTAGGTAAAGCGGCCTGCAGCATCGCCCATGTTGAACTGCTTGCCGTCAGGGCAGCTGTCAACGGTGAACGGGTGTCCGTTCTCGGTGCACCACTTTGCCAGCTCATCCATGCCTGTTACGTCATAGCATATCTGTATGAATCCGGGATCACCCCAGTAACGGCCTTCATAGATCTTGCGGGGCTCGCGGTCCAGACACTGAACCAGTTCAATGTATCCGGTGGGGAATATGGGAGCGAAAGCGCCCTTATTGGGTTCTGACCATTTTAGCATCACGCGGCGGAATTTGCCTTTACCACCTTCAAGGGGTGCCAGATCATCAAAGGTGTCAGTTACATCGAACACCTTAACCTTGTAGCCAAGGATATCGGAATAAACCTTGAGTGCCTTGTCAATATCGGTTACACCAATCATGCAGCCCAGCATTCCGCCAAACTCTTTCCCCTCATCCAGAAGCAGGTAATCATCCTGTACAGCCTGGAACCAGTTGCCGGCTGGATCGGTAATGTAAAATGTCTGTTTTCCGTCAGGAGCGGTTACGATGGGGCTTACCTTGTCCCATTTGGCGCTTACATAGGCGTGGGCTTTCTCCACATTGCGGCACTTTACTTTGGCACAGAAAATGCCCAAGTCACCCGCCTGTATCTGGAAACCAACCGGCTCCGGCTTGCGCTCGGAGTACTGCCAGATCTCGAATCCACCGCCACCCTGAAGGTTCATGGCTATGGCAGCATGACGCTTCTGCGGCTTGCCGCCGGTGTAGGGGAGCATGCGCTCAGCCACAGTGTCATCCTCAAGAATACGTATGTCAACTCCAAATATATCAATGTACCACTTCCAGGCATCATAAACTGAGGTGGTACCAACTCCAATCTGCTGAATTCCGGTAATGAAATAACCTCCTGAATACATATGCTGATAATATCCTATATTTATTTTTAATAAGATGCAATATTACTCTTTTTCCGTGGCTTTTCCAATTTGCGGGGTCTTAAATCAGCGTTGTCTGGAAAAAAACAGGAACATAAGCGGGCTTATTCCATAAATACATTTAATTTTGTGGCAATAGCAATTTACAAAACTTACACAATGAAATTCAATCTATTGTTCGCATTGGGAAGTTGGGAGGTCATCCTGATAGTATTGGTCTTTCTGCTTCTGTTCGGTGCCAAGCGCATCCCTGAACTCATGAAGAGCATGGGCAAAGGCGTAAAGAACTTCAAAGAGGGCATGAAGGAGGTTGAAAAGGAGATCAATACTCCCGATGAATCCTCAAAGGATACAGCTCAGGACAAAGAGTCCGGGTCCAAATAAAGTGTACGGTCTGTTATGGCTGCCCCCGAAGACAACCCTATGACATTTTGGGATCACCTTGAAGCACTTCGAGGTGTTCTTTTTCGTATTATAGCGGTTGCCTTGATAGGGTTTATCGCGGCATTCTGTTTCAAGAATCTGCTTTTTAAACTGATACTTGCCCCCAGCCATTCTGATTTCATTTTCTATCGCTGGATCAATGCCATTGCCGGCCTTTTAGGCTTTGATGCAGGAACATTGCAGGACTTCAACGTGGAACTGTTCAGCACCACCCTTACCGCCCAGTTCATGATTCACATGAAAATGGCGTTCTACGTGAGCCTGATAGTCATAATGCCATATACGCTCTATCTCTTGTTCGGATTCATATCGCCGGCCTTACACAAAGATGAACGTCGCAGCACTACTCAGGTCGTAGTGTGGTCTTACATCCTTTTTATGGCAGGGATTGTGCTTGATTATCTGATTATTTTCCCGCTGGCATTCCGTTTCCTGGGTACTTATCAGGTGAGCCCGGACATACCGAATGTCATAACACTGGAATCTTATACCAATATGCTGATAACTTTGACTTTGATGATGGGAATCCTCTTTGAACTGCCCATCCTGGCGTGGTTCCTTGGCAAGTTGGGCGTCATAGATGCAGCTTTCATGAAGAAATACCGCCGCCACGCCATTGTAGTCATCCTCATCATAGCTGCTATCATTACTCCAACTACTGATGTCTTCACGTTGACGATAGTCACGTTACCCATCTATCTTCTTTACGAAGTGAGTATTGGTATTGTAAAGAGGAAATAGACCTTCTATCTGTGTGTATCTTGTTCTAAGGACGACAAGATAGGTGTGGATGATAATTACGGAACAGGCAAAGCACCGGATGGTGTTGAAGCTGTTGATTTGGGCTTGTCAGTCAAGTGGGCCTCCTTCAATGTCGGTGCTACCAAACCGGAGGAATATGGTGATTATTTTGCCTGGGGTGAAATAGAGCCTTATTATGAAGCAGGTTATGCGCAAGAAAATCCGCAGACACACTGGCGAAAAGGTAAATCGGGTTATTTCTGGTCTTGTTACAAGTGGTGTGAGGACTCACCGAACACTCTCACTAAATACAATACTATTGGCGGTTTTGGAAGTGTTGATATCAAAAATACTCTTGAACCGGCAGATGATGTTGCTCATACCAGTTGGGGTGGTAGCTGGCGTATGCCCACATTGGCAGAACAGGAAGAATTGCGTGATAGCTGTAAATGGACCTGGACAACACAGAATGGTGTAAATGGCTATTTGGTTACCAGTAAAAAGTCTGGTTTCACTGATCGCTCCATTTTCCTTCCGGCTGCAGCATATCGTCGTGGTACCAACTTTGCTAATGCTGGCGGTCGCGGGTATTATTGGTGCAGTTCTATTTATGTATACCGTCCCAGCTTTGCTTGGTATATCTATTTTGATTCCAAGAGTGTGTTTGAATACAATGATAACCGTAACAACGGTTTCTCTGTTCGCCCTGTATGTCCGTAGATTTTTTCTTTTAAATAAAAAAGGGGCGTTTGATGATGTGACCCCCAAAAGTTGGACGGTTTAACATTAATTGCTAGGCCTTAGTTTGGAATAGAGTTCGGTATTGCACCGGACTCTTTCCT
This sequence comes from Bacteroidaceae bacterium, assembly GCA_017633615.1. The sequence goes on from JAGBPB010000019.1 coordinate 159,014, forward strand.
TTTAGCCTTAGTTTGATTCTATCGTTATTATAGTATCGGATATAGCTCCG
>JAGBPB010000020.1 GCA_017633615.1 Bacteroidaceae bacterium
ACGGGACGCACAGTCAGGCCTTCATAACGAAACCTGCCATTGGAACAGACAGGATTATCAGCATCCAGATCCCGCAACCAGTAACAACAGCATGAGTCCCTATCCTTATAATAAACTCCAGTGTCAAAAATGTCGTCACGATATCCTGCGGCAGGCAAAAAGATAGAACGGTCTGTGTAACCGGGCTTGTTGCCTGTTATCCTGTAACCTTTTCTATAAAAGCCAAATTCGTTTTTTACTGAATCCCAGGTCCAAGTACAGTTATCCTCCAGTTCTTTCCACTCTTCCTTGAACGGCATTCGCCAACTGCCGCCCCATCTCACATGAGCCACATCATCGTCCGGCTCAAGAACGGTAAGGCTGTCAACTGGGCCGAAAACGGGATTCGTATTGTATTTGGCTAAGTTACTGCAGGTATCATAACACCACCAATAACTGTTCCACTTGAATAATCTTTTTTCAATATGCTCACCCCAGGAATAATAATTTCCATCGTCCTCGGGCTCATCGGCCCCGACATTACAGGTAGCCCACTTAACACTCAGGCCCAGGTCAACGTACTCAGGCTGCCTGACAATTATCAATCCATTGATTCTGTTAATATGGGACCTATAACCTTTCCTAAGTTTCCTTTCAAAAGACTTGACAGTCATTCCATATTCTTTCTTCTTTGAAAGTCTTTCAGTAAAATAGCCTTCTGTGCAATATGTAGAGTCACCTGTTATCACAAAATGTCGATCCAGCCTATAGCTCTGATCCGATCTGTCCTTACTGAATATCAAGTAATAATCAGTATCTAGATCCAATTGAAAATAAAAATTATCAGGCTCTGTCAGATATCGTTTTCTATCGATACTCAAACTCATTTCCGTGTATTGTCTGGAATTATCATATCGGATAAATGAATCCATAAGAGAGATTGTGTCCGGCACACACAGACCAAAATTATCCAAAACCAAGATTGTAAATGAAAAACGGCCTTCATTGGGTCCCTCATAAATGTACCTGCGTTCAAGAACTCTACCTTTAACGGTTGTCGGCGGATAAGAATAACGCCTAAAAAAAGGAGCAAACCATCTGCTACTGGCAAATGCGGAACAAACAACTGCAAGCAGGACTGCTATTGACAATATTCTTTTCATAATTGTTTAATTGGTTTGATGCCTCAAAAGTATCACCGCCAAAGCTATTAAACAATGTTTTTGCGTTGCAAAACCGTTGCAATCACTTTACGCCCTTATACTTCGCAGCCAGTCTGCACAGTACATCCAACTCCTCTATGAGTCTGGTTCGAAAACTGGTATCCTTCTGTGTACGAACAAGAGGGAGGTTAACGCCTCCCTCTTGTCGTACCCGGGACCTTATTTTAATTTGACTCCATCAAATGCGCTCCCTTTGGTCGCTTAGCGGCCTCCGGCCGCTCTCGCTCGCATACTCGCTTCACCCCAATACACTTGAACTTGCGCGGGAACTCGCCAAAGTGTCCCACACTCACCCCCGTCACAGCACCCTCTAACGCAGATGCGCGCGTTACACTTTGGCGGATTACGGGTGGACGGGACGGATGGAACGGCGGGCATCACGATAAGTGCCGCTGACAACCGGGCCGGTGGCTAAGACTGTTCTGACTTCGCCTCTGAAAAAACAAATACCCTTAGCGCATTCCGGTTTGTCTATATCCAATGTACTTGACCAGTAGTTGCCAAAATAGTAAGAGTAATCTGATTTACTACCATCGCCCATAAACAGTATTCCGTCACCACCGGCCGCCGGCAGGAAAATAGAGCGGTCTGTATATCCTGATACATTACTGGTAAACCTGATGCCTTTCACACCGTTTATTGAATCCCAGGTGCAGGTGCAATTGTCTTTGAGTTCCTGAAATTCTTCAACTGTGGGCATTCTCCAATCACCCGACCACTTTACATGAGCAGCGTTATCCTCGGTATCAAGGGTGGTCTTATTGTCAGTAAAACGTCTGTAGCCGTATTTCTTATCTGTACAGTATTTGGTAAATGAATGATTATCGCCCTTCTTACTGTATTTATAGTTCTCAATATTTCTTTCGGATATGGGTTCTGTCTCACCCCAGGCATATAAATCACCATAGCCTTCGGGCATATAGGCCCCAAGATTACATATAGCCCACTTAACGCTGAGGCCCAAGTCAACGTATACATTTTCCGGGAAGTAATCAACAATCTTTGCCACTACTGCCTTAATGGCGGGATCCAGATCGCCTTTTCCTGCTCTCATAGTTATTTTACCAAGGTCTTTCACGTTTGTGCCGGAACTGAGTGTAAAGCTCTTGGAGGCATTGAAATGATTATCAGATTTAGCATATAGAACATAGTTGCCGGCTTTAAGTTGACCGATGATGAAAGAACCGTTGTCATCAGTAGAACAACCGCCATAGAATGTAGTATCATTTCCTGTTATCTGATAAACTAATACCGCTGCAGAACAAATAGGTTCTGCTGTATCAAAATCCCAAACCGAACCTTTAACTGCGTAATCCTGTGCAGAAATGCAGAATGGCATGAGCACCGATGTCAATACAAACAAAAGGACTTTCTTACTCATAATAATGTATAATCTTGTATTTATTTTCCGGCTCTTCTTGCTGCTCTACGCAGTTCTCTTTTAGAGGGTATGAGTTCTATTACTGTCTCTTCTTAAAAGATTACATATTCATCCATGTATCCCTGGGCATCATCCACGATAGCAGGATAGCCTTTTGTGGTGACCACCTCTACCAGTCCGTTGGTCCCTTTATCACCCCATATCGTAACTGCTTTCTTGCTTTCAAGTACCCTGAAAGCCTTTACATCTTTTTTCTTTAATCCAAACACGGCAGCCACCTTATCCTTCTTATAGTCATCAACAAGCAACTTTTTAAGAACGCGCAAGTGTATCCAACCACTATCCACCGGCTTACCGTCAACAACGAACAGGATATCTGGCGATGCTTGCTCAAGCATATCAATCTTGCTTATTTTAGAAATCATCTTTTCAGTAAGTTCCGATAATTCCGGATTTTCATCATCAGCAGAACAATTACAGCCCCAAAGAATACGTTGCACCATTTTGCCATTCACGTATATATGACCTTCCTCATCTATTTCAACGCCCGGTAAACGACGTATCTTTTCCATCATGGCAGAATCTGAAACATCGGTTATTTTAAAATAATCTGTGTTGATAATTACCGAATCATGCGATTCATTAAATTTTACACCTTGATTAAAATCAGCGCTCTCCGTGTTCTGGGAGCATACAGGGATGCAAACAGACATCAGCACGGACGTCAAAACAATGAAAAGGACACTATTTCTCATAATGCTTTTTGTTGGTTGTTTACTCTCTAAACTGATATATGCGGAAAATGCGTCCTCTGATAGAAAAAATTATTCATGACACAGAGAACCGACCCTACTGTGTCACGGGACGGAGAGAACGGCTGAACTTACGGTTATAGGCTCTGACATCTACATTGCCGGAATCAAAATAGAGAATGAACGTGTAGTCCGGATTGTCTGTGATAACTGTGCTTGACCAATACTCACCGCGAGGTCCCGTATAAAAAGTGAGCAGACCGCTATAGCCATCGCCCACAGGAAGGAATATGGAGCGGTCTGTATAACCGGGTATCTTGCTGATAACCTTGTAGCCTTGCACGCTGTCCCGGGTGGTCCACTCCCATGCGCAGTTGATGCAAAGCTCATAGAATTCAGAAGAAGTGGGCATACGCCAACGGCCTCCCCACCCTAGATGCGCCATATCATCAGGAACAGGTGCGGTTTCTCCTAAGGTAAACTCATCACCCTGTTCCTCCGGCCGGGAGGCGCCCAGATTACAGGTGGCCCATTTTACGCTCAGGCCCAGGTCAACGTATTCATGCCCCTTGTGTGAGCGTATGGCTTTACCTTTACGGGGCGGAACATCAGCATCAGGAACTGAACATCTTTCCATCCTGACTACATAATAAACAGAGTTGATGGGAAGTTCTACTGTCTCATATCCACGACGACTGAACCTGATACTGTGAGCCGGATTCTCCAATTGGATAGCAAATTCTCCGCCTCTTGACGTGAAGTCCTGCCCTACTTTATTTCCACATGGATCCACCTCAGCAACCTCTACCATCATAATGTAGCCATTTTCATCACGTACTACGCCACGGATTACATCATCAGAATTAAGCTGTCTGGTTGAAGCTGTAGCGGCTATAGCTGATTCAAGCAGGCCCTTATCAGGAAACGCCCCCTCGCTTACTGACATGTAAAGATAGTTGCGGCTATCAGTGGGATTGATTATGATTCTCTTGAGATTGGTGCATCCGGCAAAAGCCTCCTTGCCTATCTCACCTATAGAAGAAGACATCACCAACTCCTCAAGAGAGGTACATCCGTAAAAACATTTATGGGGGATATAATCGATGCCGTCACCAATAACTACCCTCTTCAATGACGTACATCCCATGAAAAACGAGTTCCCGTTGAGTATGTTACACCCGTATGGGATCTCTATCTCCTCAAGTGAAGTGCAGTTTTCAAACACGTTATTGATAAGTCCTCCGCTCTTGGGAATGTTTATCTGCCTGAGATTGGTACAGTTTTTAAATGCCCTATCCATTATGATTATACTGTCCGGTAAACTCACAGAAACAATGTCTGTATTGCCCTCAAATGCATTATGCCTTATCCCTTGAACCCTGTAACATTCACCGTCTGCATTTATGTACTGAGGTATCACCAATTCTGTCCTGCCATCACTCCCTGCAGCAAATAAGTCTAAAAATGCCCTATGATTATCATGCAACTCATAACAGATTCCATCAACGGTTACCATCTGCCTCTCCTGATTTTGAGCCGATACGGTAACGGCAACTGTCAGCAACAGCACCAAGAATGATAAGATGACCCTATGTCTTTTCATAAATCACTGATTTTTGTGACAATTCTGTTGCAATTCATCAGGTAACGATCATTCTGTATCAGTGGCAGTATAGCCAAAGTGTTCAAAAAATGCTTGAAGAAACAGTACTGACAATATGACCAAATGCTTTCTCATATTCTTCTTTCTGTTATCGAGCCTGTCTTTTCATTTTTCGGTACCCCTTGCGGGTCTGCACCTCTATCACACCGGCTCTTGCCCTGACTCCCCATACTGAAGTTGCTGCTTCGCCCTTAAGGACAGTCACACTCTTTATCTTTCTGACCTTGACACCAAAAAGGCGGGAGAGTTCCTCTTTTGAATATTCCGTTTTTGTAAGGTCAAAGCCTGCCCAGGCCGTTGCATCAGGGGTTATAATATTGCCGTCCAAAACAAGTATAGGTCTGGCAATAAGATCACCCGAATTCCAAACGATATCAAGACCTGCACCTGCACCATACGCCTGGAGATTGTCTTCAACCGTTGTAATTCCCAGATCCTCAAACTCATCCATGCTTATTGAAGGAGGTAAAGGTCCGTACATTGTTACTATCTTACGATCATCTGCTATTTTTACCGTAGGAATACCGTCATTCTCCTTCATCCTGATCTCATAATAGGTGCTGTTTATCACAGTATCAACCGTCTGATAACCCACATACGTAATCTCTAATTTGTCGGCTGGATTAACCAAACGTAGAGCAAATTTCCCTTCAATATCAGTTACCGAATGGGCAACTATACGATATTTCGAATCCCGCTCCGTAATATTTACCATTTGCAAAGGATCCACGCCATCTGTCACCCTGCCCGATATAAGATCACCAGCCTTGATGACATCCTGAGTCACCACAGCCGATACGGACTGTTCCATGGCCGATGCAAAGCTGCATATCATTGAAAACAACGAGTATGATACGCACCAAACCGCCACGTACCACCCTTTAGCCAACAAGACTTTGATTCTGCGTATTTTCATAACTGCACACGTTTATTGCCAACAAAAGTAATTGTCAAATCAACAAACACCAAGCATTAGGCATTGCAAAACTGTTGCAAAAAAAAGCAACGGTATTGCAACGCGGTTTTCTTGGCGGCTCTTTTGGGTGGTTCTACTTTTGTGGCAGAACAAATCAAAAACCGCATAAGTATGAAAAATTTAGTTTTTGTCCTCATTTCACTGATGTGTGTAAATGTAACCTACGCAAAAAAGAACGTCAAGACTGTAGAACAACTGGAAGGTGGTGGCGTTAAGTTTCACCTTGAAGATAAGCAGAAACCCTCAACTCCACTTAAACAGATATCGGGAACGGAGTGCTGGGAAAAGATACTGCGTGAAACGGGTGTACCGGCAGCAGAGTACAACATCAGGAGACTTGATGCACTTGACTCCAATCTGGTATGTTTTGACCGCAATGCCTGCTTTGAAGGTTTCCTGACGGCTTTTGACAAGCATTACTCACTGGTGCTTTCACCGGATATGATAATGCTGCTCATTAGCCAGGCAATAGCCACACATATAAATGAGAACGCTGAGATGCTGCGTGACCGTCTAGTGGATTTTGAGGGTCAGAAAGTACTTAAGATAGAGATGAACGGTGACCTGCTTGAGCAGGAGGAGGCCTGGGACTGGATCATTCCGGCATTCAGCGATTCCATTGATAATAACATGAAGGCAGGACTGTCAGACCTTATGGTGTGTAATTTTAGCACTACAGGAATGGTGGAGCGTATCTCATCGCAGATTACCATGATGGAGAGCGTAAAGAAGTTCTTTAAATATGTGGTAATGGGCTCGGGATGCGGAATACCCGATATCACTCTTCTGGGCACTCCCGATGACTGGAAGAACATACGTTCACGCCTGTCCAGACTTGATGACCTGGAGCTGGGCTGGTGGCGTGAGGAGCTAAAACCGGTGCTTGATGAGTTTGTAAATGCATCAGAGGGTAATATCAACCGCAGGTTCTGGCTGGATATGGTAAATGAATACTCTCCGGAACAAAGGGTTCCGGCAATGTGCGGCTCAAACGGCATTATTCCTGCTGAGTATAACGGATGGTTCACGGTGTTCTTCCCGTTCTGTAAGAATGAGCGCACAGGGGTAGTTTCCCGTACCCCCAAAAAAGTTACCCATAATACAAATGTCTGCCCTGAAATCAAGAAGGTTGATGTGTTGTATATATACATTCGCCCCGATGGTGAAGTAGAGACACATGATCTTGAGCTTTGGGCCGGATTCATAGGCATGGAGATGGATTGGGAGATGCGTACCCTCAAGCCCTCAATCAGCTGGATGATGCGTGAAAGCAGTGGCAGGGACAAGGCCCTGAACCGTCTGAATGCCCAAGATCTTGCATTGCTCAAAATGGCCGGTGAAGACGGAGAACTTGATTACAGAAGAAAAAACGTTTATGGATATAGGTGCATTTACGATAAAGAAAAGGCGATGTTTGCCTGCAGGTTTCCTGATGTTTCAATGTTCAATAACTATAATGTATATGATACCAGAGACTGCAAGACTCATGTAGTGATATCACTGACGGATATAACCATACCCTCAGACCTGGGTGAATGGTGCCGCAAGAACAACATAGAGAATCTGATAGTAAAAGCCCCAATCACCGATGCCCAGAAGGAGGACATCCTGCGTCAGTTCCCCACTGCCATTATTGTGCAGCTGTGACAAAAGTGTGCAAAACGGAACCGTCCCCAATTGTACTCTTTTGTATATTTGCAACAAAAGACATTGATTTATGAAAAAGATTTTGTCAATTGTCCTTTCATTGGCATCCATTCTGGCGAATGCCCAGAGACTTCCGGATTGCCTCAGAACCAGTGAGTATTTCAAAGACGGATATCAGGCTCTTGTAGAGCGGATGCTCCTGCCGGAATCCACTGAGGATGAATACGATGATTTGAGATTTGGCCGTATCTGGGGTATTGTAATCTTACCCAGTTTCTCACAAGAGGAGAGTGTTTATTGTTTAAGAACCTCTTTCGGCTTCAAACTGGTTATGCGTCTGCCGGAGAACAGTATCTGGTACACTGCCAGACACATTACGTATGATGAGAAAAAATCAACTACACCTAGCGGAATCCAAGTGTCAAGCATGGAGAGGAATAATGTCCGATGGGAGGATGTTGAATTGGACATGAATGTCAAGGTAAGGGAGTTGAACATTACAAGAGAGCAGGCATCGGTCCTTTCAGAACTGTTCAGAATGGCTATCAATACTTCTACCTCTTTGATGAGTTCATATGAAAGTTATTCTATTGTGACCAAAGAAAACGGTGAGAAGGAAATTCAAAAATATGAGGGTTTGGATGGAGAGACCACTCTGTTTTTCTACAACGGTTGTGCGGCAGAATGCTGGAGTCCTGAAGAGGGCAGGCTGAAACGTCTAATTGATATCCGACAAGCTATACGTGATGCTATTGACAATAATGACAACGGCATCATTCAGGATGCCCTTCCTGAAGCTAGAGCCCTTACGCTTGAATTCCGGGAACTCCTCCCGGATTGGGCCAAGGAATATCTGGAACTCTCAGAATAGCACAATTGGGAACCGTCCCCAATTGTACTTTTTTGCAACGACCTGTGTCTCATCAATTGTTGCGGAGAGACCTCAGGGGAAAGAACACCGGCATTATAACAACAATGGCAATGACGGAGAAAAGCATTCCGCTCATGACGCCTACGGCAAAGCTGAACCAGAACTGGCTGTTGCGGCCGTCAAACAGGAACGGGATCAAGCCAAGCACCGTACTGAGTATGGTAAGCATGGTAGGTATTATCTTACGGTTGTAAGCCTTTATGTATGTCTTCAACCCGGCGTGCTTTGTAGCCGCCGCAATGGTACGGTACTCGGATGTCAGGTATATGCCGGCATTTACCGTGATACCGCACAACATTATCATGGCAGCAAAACCTCCCTGCCCGAATGAAACTCCGAATATGGGATAAGACAGGAACAGTCCCATAAAACTTACAGGTATAAGCAGCACTATCACAAGCGGGATCCTGAATGATTCAAACATGGATGCGCATATCATGAAAATGACAAGCACTACTACAAATATCAGGATGGTGCGCTGCTTGTGTTCTTCCCAATAGCCATATCCCTGGCTGCCGGCATGAAAGCCCATGGGAAGCTGCTCGTTAAGCCGCTTTATCTGCTCCATCTCCATACGCATCTGAAGATCACCGGAACCTATGAATTCATATCCTACAGTTATTACATACTGTTGGTTTTCACGACTTATATTGAGTCCGGTGCGGCGCTTCGTTATGGAACCCAGATCACTCAGGCGCGTATTCATGCTGTCTATCATAACCATATCGTTATTAATGTGCCAAAGGTCATGATACTCTTTTTCAGATGACACCAGGCGTACCGGGGTATACTTGGTTCCGTCATAAACACGGCCTGTCTGACTGTCATAGAGCTGTTCACGCAGATATGAGAGATAACGGTTCAGGTTTGTTCCCTGCCTTACAATCTTTTCGCGGTCCAGATCCATATAGAACTCATTAGCCACGTAAGAGTTCCATCCGCCTCCTGAAAAACCCGCCTGACCGTTCACGCGGCGGTTTGCCTTGAGAGAGTCAATAAGCTCCTCGGCATAGCGGTACAGAAGGTCATAGTTATATCCGTAAAGCTGGATACTGTGTGACCAGCTGTTCCTGTAAACGCTGTTTGACAGATAATCATCATTCTCATCAAGAGAAGGAATAGTCCATGTGGCTCCGCCATATCGTATGGCCTTAGACCACAGACGCTGTTTCAGTTCACGTGGGAATCTGGAATGCTGGAAAGCCTCTTTGAAATGTATCTCTATATTGCCCGATGTTCCGGAAAGACTGGTATAGAAATCACTTATCTCATCAAACTGCTGCAGCCAGTTCTCCATCTCCTTTACTATCTCATTAAGCTGCTGTACGTTCTGACCCTCCGCCATGTTTGCCATCACATTCAGAACCACTTCACGCTCTGACTCTTCACGGTTGATCGTGAACCGGCCCTTGCTGTTTTTCTGGAAAAGGTTGAGACTACCGCCCAGGGAGTATTCAAACGTCTTTCTGTTGCGCTGATACCACTTGCTGCCGATAGTCTTGTTATACAGTCCCACCAGACCGCCTTTGGTATTGTCCTCGCCCTGCTCTGAATGCTTGTGATGCACCTGCTGCGGAAGCAGCTGTATAGGTATTCCAAAAAGTAACAGTATAGCCACCACATATATCCACTTGTGATTACGGCCCCACACCGCAAACCGCTCATAACGTGCTGTTACGCGTACCAGCCTGCGACGGCGTTTCATCGTATTCTTTACAACGCCCTTGCTCTCCAATGGCCAGTACTGCAACAGTGCGGGCACAAACAGGAAAGCTATGACAATGGAGAGCGTAAGGTTGATTACTATCACCCAGATAAAATCCGTAAGGTTGGCCCTTGACTCCTCCGGCAGGAAAAACACCAGCAGCAGGGCGGCAATGGTGGTCAGCAAGGCACCTGTTATTGAGAACATCACCTTACGGTTTCCGTAATAGGTATAATGGTCTGCTATCACAATGGCCGTATCTATTATTATACCCAGTGATACCGTGATGCCGGCCATTGAATAAAGTTCTATATCCACGCCGAACAGCTTGTAGAATATCACCGCACTCAGCAGATTCACTATTATGGTAACTCCTATCACCATCAGGTATCTGAAACTGCGGCTCACCACCAGTACAAAGAGCAGCAATATGGCCAATGACATGACCGCACGCAGAAATATCTTCTGAATCTCATTGTTAAGATGCTCTGATGCGTCATAGTTCAGTTTTATGGCATAATTCTCAGGCAATGATGCCTTGAGTTCCTCCATCTTATCCTTCACTGCACTTGTAACCGCTATCATGTTGATTCCTTCCAGGGCAGTGACATACAGTGTGATGGTGTTGAGTCCGTTTATACGGTTATATGATCCGGGGGTTTGCTCACGGTACTGCACTGTGGCAAAATCACCCATATAGTACATGCGGTCACCCACCTTGCCCACTGGAATACGCTCCAGATCCCCTGTCAGGTCACGGCTCTTCAGGCGCACCAGCATAAGGCGGTCCTCCATAACCTCCGTTCCTACTATGCTGTTCTGGAAATACCTGTTCAGGGCATTGCTCAAATCACTTGAACTCATGCCAACAGCACGCAGAGTGTTGGGATTGAAAGTAAGCACCCACTCAAACGGTGTCGCTCCCGATGTGTTTACGCTCTCAACACCGTCAATTCTGGACAGTGGAGTTACCAGATGATCCTGAGCATAACGTACTATCTCAATGGCGGGCATATCGGCATTTATGGTGTAGCGCAGTATCTGCGTACTGCTGCGGCCGCCACCTCCTGCTGATCCGCTCAAATTAACGCTTGTCCCCTCCGGCAGCTTTGATTTTATCTGACGCAATCGCGTAAGTACGTCAAAGCGCGTGGTCTCCATATCCGTGCCTTTTTTGAAATCCATGGATATGTAGCCGCCTCCCTGCATGGATGTAGCACGGATATTCTCCACGCCGGCCACAGTATTGAGTGCTCCTTCTATAACTGACGCCACCTCATTCTCAATGATACGTGCTGACCCGTTTCCGCTGAATGACACGGACAGACTGCGAAACTCCCTGAGCGGTTCATACTGAATGTTCAGCAGCGGGATGCAGGCGGCACCCACCAGCATCAACACTATCATCACAAGGATAATGGAGAAAGCGTGGCTCTTTCCTTTAGTCTTGTTCATCTATCAGACTTCTTGTAGATTACGTAGTATGCCAGGGGCACAAAGAACACGCTCACGAATGTACCTGCTATCATTCCGCTTATCAGGGCAAGTGAAAGCGGATACTGAAGGTCGCTGCCCATGTCACCGCGTACCAGGAAGGGCGATATGGCCAATATTGTGGTAAGTGACGTCATGACTATTGCCTTGAGGCGGCGGCTGCCCGCTTCAAGTATGGCATGTTTGAGGCCAAGACCTTTCTCACGCAGTCTGTTGATGGTATCAACCTTAAGTATGGAGTCATTGATAACGATACCGCACATAACCACCATTCCTATCATTGACATCAGGTTGAGGCTCTCATGGAACAGCCACAGCACACCCAATACAGCGAATATGTCTATTATCAGCTCACTAAGTATAATGAACGGCTGCACCAGGCTCTCAAACTGGGCTGCAAGTATAAAGAACAGAAGCAGTATGGATATGACCAGTACGCTGCACAGTTCTCTGATCATCTCGCGGTTGCTGAAATAGGTTCCGGTAAAGCTCACGTCAAAACGGTCATCCTCGCGCACCAGTTTCTGTATGGTCTCCATAGCCTGACGAGCCTTCTTGCCCTTTACATCAAGTACTAACGGATAGTATTCACCGTCCACGCCTGATGTTATCTGCTTAAGATCACGGTTGCGTGTCTCCTTGAGCAGTATCTCAAGCGGTACACGTCCTCCGCGTGTCTCAATGTAACTGCCCTGTATAAGGTCACGCGCCTCCTTGCTGCCCACACCTATCACCACGGGCATTGAGATATCACCCTTGGCAATACGCAATACGGAGCTGGCGTTCATGGAGTTCTGCAGATAACTCAGTATTTGATTGAAGTTTACATCATACAGGGCAAGTCGCTCAGGATCCGTGATAAGTTCTATGTACTCATTCCATTCAGCTGACTGCACCTCGGTTTCCGGCAGGGCAGCGCGTATTGACGCCAGCAGTGCGGTAAGCTGCTCCGGCTCTGGCATGGAACCGTTGCTGAGCTTGATTCGCGCCACAACAGGAGCCTCCTTTTCAGAGAACAGCATATCAAAGATGTTACCCGATGCCTGACTGCTGTGTACAGCCTCCGGCCATTGCGTTGTAATAAAACCGACCACCTCATTCTCAATATACTCAATATCCTTGGTACTGCCAGCCTTAAAGTAGATTATAGCCTCTGACAGTCCTATCTCACGTGTATGTGACAACGCAAACTGCTGGGCACCCGTCATTGCCGTATACTGCTCCACCTTATCAGGGAACTGAGCTACAATCTTCTCGCAACGGCGGTTGTTCTCCTCGATTGAGATACGCTCATTCCATTCTATATTGAGCAGGGTGTCGCTGTGTGAGAGTGCTGGCAGTTTCTGCTTATCCAGATTCATGAACAGCACACCAATAAGAAGCACTGCAGCTCCGAATATTCCCCACATCACACCTCTGCGGCGGAAGAACCAACTCAATATGCGGTCATAGCCTCCTGTCATGCTTCCTATACTGATGCGGCTTATGAACCTGTTGGGAGTAAAGCACGGCTGTTTCTTATAGAATCTGTAGTAGAACACCGGTATAACCAATACTGACATTATGAGCGCTGACAGCAACGTTATGGTGACAGCCATAGCCTCATCATAGAACAATGCGCCTGCAATACCGCTCATGAATATCAGCGGAATGAAAATGGCACAGGTGGTCAGCACGGAACTGAGCATGGGAGTGAACACCTCCTGAGTTCCATATACACATGCATCCTCAAGCTGTTCACCCTTCTGCCAACGCTGGGTTATATTGTCAATCGTAATGATGGAGTTATCCACCATCATACCCAAGCCAAGCACAAGACCGGATAGCGATATTATGTTTATTGAAATATTAAGCACATAGAAGAACAGGAATGACAGTATGAGTGCTGTAGGTATGGTTATGACCACCAGCAGCGGACTGCGTAAATCCTGCATGAAGAAGAATATGATTATGCAGGCAAACAGGGCACCGAACAGCAGGTTCCTTACCATATTGTTTATGGAGTAGTCCAACAGTTCGGTCTGGTCACGTGTTATCTCAAACTTCAGGTCAGGATATTCACTTTCAAAAACACCCATAAGATTCTGAATACCTTCACGCAACTCAGCCATGCGCGCATCAGAACGCTTGATCACGGCCAATGTCACGCACTGGTTTCCGTTACTGGTCACCATGCCTTTTACGCGCTGCTGCTCCTCACGCACCTCAGCCAGATCCTTGATCTGATAGGTACGTCCGCCCAGCTTGAGCCAGACATTCTCCACATCCTCTCGTGTCACTACGCTTGATTCAAAGCGCACATCAAAACGGTACTCGCCGTCACGTATGGACAGACTGCCCAGGCGAACGTTGGCACTCTGTATGGCACCGCTCAGTTGACTCTCATCTGCACCTATGGCACGCAGCTTTTCCATATCCGGAATAATAAGCAACTGCGGGAACACCTGGCCTGAAATATCCACCATGGCAACCTGAGGCAACTGCTCTATACGGCGTATTATTACCTGGCGCGTAAAATCACTCATCTCCAGATAACGCTGGGTAGCGGCATTCTGCCCGTTCTTAAGAGAGACATTGATAAAGAATGCCGGAATATCCGTGGCACTTGCACGGGCTATCATAGGCCGCTCCTCCTGAGCCGGCCAGCCGGATGCAGCTCTGTCAACACGTTCATTTACATCAATGAATATGTAATCTGCATCAGCACCATACTCAAATGTCATCTGTATGATTCCGCTGCCATCCTTGGCCGTACAGGTTATATCCTGAAGATGCGGAACCTGTACCAGCTGAGAGCGCAACGGGGCAAGCAGCAGGTCATTCAGTTCACGCGCACTGCGGTCAGGTGAAGTGACCTGCACGGTAATCTGCGGAATGTTGATGTCAGGCACCAGTGATACCGGCAGTTTCCTGATAGCCGATATACCAAGCACCATAACCGCTATCAGCACCATAGTCACAGCTATGGGCCGTTTAATCAGAGTCTTGAACATGGTTATTCAGCTATTTCAACAGGACGGTCATCACCCAGGTTCAGGTTGCCGGATATTATGATCTTATCACCCACATTGAGGTCTGCGCCACGCTCCACGTTCGGTTCCACCGCATGCTCGGATGTATTTGACATAAGCACATTGACATATGTCCACAAGCTCTTGCCCGTAACGGGATCTATACGGAACAAAACCTCCATATTGTCACGGATTACCACCGCACTCTTGGGTACTACGAACTGGTCAGGTACACTGTTCTCAACAATTATACGGACATTCATACCGTCTATAAGCTCATTGGAGCCAGGTACTTGAGCCGTAACGGCTATCTGACCGTTCTGGTCAACCGTGGGATTTATGGAGAGAATGGTTCCCTTGAGAACCACGTCACTGTTTACAAAAGGTGACACCAGTACCTGCTGGCCCACATTCACAAACTTATACTCTGTCTCCAGCACGCTGAAACGCACCAGATAACGGCTGTCATCTATAAGCGTGCAGAACTGACCGCCCTGCTCATGGACACGCCCCTTGAGGCTGGCCACCTTTCCGCTGAACGGGGCCTTGAGATCACACTCACGATAAGTACGCTCTGCGTTCTCAAGTGCCATCTGTGCGTCAATGAAACCGGAGTTGATATAGATAAGGCGTTTTTGCTCAGCAGGAATGCTTGCGGTATCGGCAAGCGTATATCCATAATTGAGAAGGCGGTCGGCAAGCTGAATTTCAGCCTTGTCATAAGCCAGGCGTGCCTGCTCCAACTGACGGCGCGGCTGCTCCTTGTCAAGTGATGCCATGACCTGTCCTTTCTGTACTTTCTGGCCGTCACGCACATTTATCTGAGCTATCTTACCCTGTGCGCTGAACTGCATGGCAACTTTGTTTTGCGCTTCAAGTTTTCCGTTGCAAACCAACTGTTTATTGAAAACCTTACGCTCCAGCGGAATCACAGTCACAAGATTTTTCTCAGCAGTGTAGGTGCCACGTGCCATTTCTATCCTATCCTCTTTTGACTCTTGGTCTTTCTTACCCTTGCAGCCTGAAACCACCAATACGGCAACCGCTGCCATTGCAAACATTTTAAAAGGAACTATCTTCATAAGTCAATTTATTTAATCAGTTTATCAAACTCCGCACTGATATCCGTGCCTGATTTATAATCATAAAGTGTTGTTTTCCTAATCCCGAAATAGTAGTTCCAGAAACTGGCCACGTTGTTCAGATAAGAGCTCAGCGCACTGTCACGTTTCTGCTTTATCTGGTCCAGTTTTGTCATATCCATATTGCCGTTTCCAAAACTCTTGAGAGCCAGCTGGTAACTGTCTTCCGCCAGCTCGGCGGCACGCTTTGAAATCTCGCATCGGCTGTGCTGGTCATTGAACTGCATGACCTGTGTAAAAAGATTCTGACGGTAGTCAATCATTGCCTGCTCCAGACTGTTACGGGTAGTCAGGGCATTGGCCTCAGCCATACGTACCCGACCGCGCGCCAGACCCCAGTCCAGAATAGGTATATTGAGCGATACGCCCACCACCTCCTGATCCTTGAGCTGCACGAAAGTATCACCCAACCTGTCAGCAGAACCAGACATACCGAACCGTGCATTGACGCTTGCAGACATACCGCGGTTAGCCTTGGCCTGCGCAATGCTGCGCTCCGTGTTTATGTAGCTTATCTCCTGGCTCAGGTTGAATGATGAGTTCTCAAGAGCACGCTCCAGAACATCATCATAATCAAGCGTTATATCAGGAATCTCATAGTCTATTATAAGGTTCAATTCCGTGTCTTCCTTGTAACCTATGTATGAGCACAGACGGTTAAGAGCACTACGCAGGCTCACCTTGCTTGATGTAAGCGACAGTGAGTCATTAAGCATGGTAACCTCAATCTGCATCAGGTCATCACGTGTTATGGTACCCATGCTGAAACGTGTCTGCCCGGCCTCAAACAACCGCTTGCTGTCCTCAAAACTCTTGTTCGCACGGTCATAGCTCTCCTTGGCAGTGACATAACTCCAGAAATATGATACTGCCGTCTGACCCACCTGCTCCATATTCTCAATATACTGGCGCTTGGCCACCTCATACTGTTTGGGTTCACTCTTCTTGTCCCATTTGAAACGGTTGAATCCCCACAATGACTGCGCATAGGTAAGATAAATGGGCTGGGCATAGTAGGTGGTAAGCCTTGCCGGGCTGTATTGGTCCAACCTTGACAACTGCGTGGAGAGTGAAAGTGTGCCGCCTGTCCACGGAATACTCTGGCTCACGTAAAGCGTAGCGTCATTGCTCAGATTGTAGTTGGCACGATAGCTTATGGCACCGGTATTGTAATCCTGCAACTGTACAAGTGAGCGGTTGAAATTGAGCAGATTGGCACTGAGGTTAAGTGACGGTCTCAACTCTGCCTTGTATGAACGGAAACTCCAGTACTGTGCCACAAACGTGTTGCGGTTGCTCATTGCAGAGATTGAGTTCTCCTGCGCCAGCTGGACCACCTGCTGCATATTAAGAGTACGCGGTCCAATTATTTGTGAAACACTTTTGGATGGAATCAGCGGGGTTAGGACAAAGAGACTGATTGAGAACAGTTTATTCATAAATAAATTGCAAACAAAGTTCAAAAGGTTAATAACTATTTAGCATTACAAAGATAGTAATTTAATTCCATTATCTGCTGAAATATTGCTCCAAGTCTGAAACAATATAGGGATAGCGCAAAGTATATCCTCCAAACAGTCTGCTTATCCTGTGTGACTGGTTGGACATCTTATTCTGTATCAGATAATCCAACAGATCCTGATATGGCTCGCCGCATGACACCATCTTGCTTAACGGCAGGATATCTGAATTATCCAGACTGTATGACCTCTTGTAATATGCCAATGCCTCTTCCTCTTCACCTTTCATCTCCCTTATAAGACCAAGGTAATACCAAGGCCTGTTCAATGAAGGTAAATCACCTACCGCACTCAATAAATACTTTTCAGCCCGGTCAACATCACCTGTCTCATAAAGCAGCTTTCCCAGTTTGGCCGCGACAATGGGATCCTCAGTCTTTTCAAACTGGGCTTGCAGATTGTCTATCGCGCCGTCAATGATGGAAACCGCCATCAGGGAATCCCGGCTCTGCAGGTCTGCAAAGAAATGACTTCCTGATACTTCCGGAAAGTATGAAATCACTCTTGTGTATATGTCTGATGCCAATGAGTAAACACCTATTATCTCATAACCCAGCCCCAATACGCACAAAAGTTCACAGCTGTTATCCTCAACAGGCAGATAACGCTTCAAGGCATCAACAGCACTGTATGTATCGCCTTTGACAATCTCAGCAAGCGCATAGTTTACCGCAAAGACCGGCTCTTCAGGATACATCCAATATGCCGCTTTCATATAAGCATAAGAGGAGTCTATATAATGCAGCTGCAGTGAATCTCCGTTGATCAGAGACTGGAAAACATCCGGAGTGAGGGAATCAACAGCTGCGTAATTACAACCTATATTCAGCCTGTACAATGGATTATACCTGTTATATTGCAATGCAACCATATTGGCGTTTACAGCCTCCAGTCCGTTACTGTCAGAGCATGACCTTGCACTCTTGTCAGCTATGACAAAACTAATCTGCATGACACATACATACAGACATGCCGCACAGACAGTCATTATTATCAATAGACGTTTAATCTTCACTGTACTCCACTGTTTGATTTATTATAAAGAACATGATTATGAACAACCCGAATATCCTGTTGTCAAAGAATGTGTTGAAGAACATCTCTCTTAAACAAAGGGAGAAAAGGGCTGCAACAAACGGCACGCAGATAAACCTTGAACGCATTGACCTGAAACAACAGAAACAAGCTGTAAAAAATGCTATCAGATACACTGTTGCACCTATCAGACCTTTCTCCACCAGGATCTGCAGTGCGGTATTGGTTGAGCGGTATGACAATGAATTATACTTTTTTGAGCCGTATAATCTGGAGGCCAATTCATAATTACCGCTTCCGGTACCAACAACCGGTGATTGCTTGAAAAGTTCAATAGCCTCGGCCCATTTCCTGCTACGTCCTTCTGTACTTCTTTTCTGTGATGTCGTCCCGTTCATGGAACCTGTTTGCTTTACGGAATCCTTTTCCGGAAACAATACGCCGAATGAGGCTGACAGACCTAATGCGGCTACAAGGATTGCAGAAACAATGTATTTTCTCCAAAACCCGAATGACAGCACTACAGCCAGGAAATCAAACACCAGCAATGCCAGGTATCCGCTTCTTGAGAAACTCACAATAATTGACACATTCACAATTGTAAATGACAACAGATGCAGGAAAAAGACAAGGTTTTTTTTCCTGTTTACTACCGCCATATGGAACGGGAACGGCAATGAACAGACCAGAACCGCCACCCACTCGTTAAGAGCAAGCCCGAACGGACGGAAATACTGTTTTACCATTGTCATGTCTGTCATTCCTACGCTGGCAAAATGTGATTTATGCCTGTAGTAACCTATGAGAGTAATAAAGGCCAGCACACCCGCCAACAGGGACACAATTGATACAAATGCATCGATTGTGGCCTGGTCTTTCATATAGAACCTCATCACAAACCACAATGTGGCTCCGCAAAAAATAACACCCGATGCTTTAACCGTATTGGGCAGATAACCCGTAACAAACAGTTCCACTATTTCAACAGCGCAAAGGGAGAGGACGATAATATCGGCCGGCCCTATTTTGATCATCTGCTGCTTTCTTATTTTACGGATTATCATCACCAGTATGAGAGGGAAGAAATAGGTAAAATAAAGCGTATTGATGAAAAGACATGATATTATGACTATCATGAACAGCACAGCAGGGATATTTATTCTTTTCCTATTCATAAGCGCAATCAAATTATGTTTTCCAATCCTTTCCAGTACTGGCTGTAATAGTTGTCAGTCTGCATCAGTTCCTGATGACTGCCGTTTTCAGCCACTACACCGTTCTCTATCACAGCTATCCGGTCGCTGATCTGGCGTGCTGTATCCAAACGATGTGTAACACATATGATGATATGATCCTCTTTCATCTTTATAAGCAGATCATTTATAAAACTCTCAGTCTTTCTGTCCATAGCGGCAGTCATCTCATCCAGAATGAATATTGAATGAGGTCTGAACAGAGCCCTGGCAAATGCCACAAGCTGCTTCTGACCACCTGACAGTTTTACTCCGCCCTCACCTATTACGGTAAAGAGACCCTCCGGCAGTTCTCTGAAGAAACGGTCAAATCCATACTTCTCACAGAAATCCTTAACCTCTTCAAAACTTTCAACCTTCTCTCCGAAGCATATATTTTCAAGCAGAGTACCGTTGCACAGGAATATCTCCTGCGGAACAAAAGCAATCATCTTAGACCACTCATTCAACGGAATCATTGAAGCGTCATTACCGTTCAGCAACAGCCTGCCCTTATCTGGGTTGTAAAATCTTTCCAGTATCTGGCATAATGTGCTCTTTCCGCATCCGCACTCTCCTACTATACTGGTGATGGTTCCTTTTTTAAACTCCATGGATAATCCGTCAAACAGGTTTTTCCTGCCTATGAAACGGAAAGATATGTTATCTAATGAAAGTGATTCCGGTTCCAATTCCGCCGGTTGCTCACTGACCATAGTCTCATCTGTATTTTCACGTGTATCAACAAACTCAAACATTCTTGAGAATATCACTCTGGCCTCATTGATGGGAATCATAAGAGTAGCCATTCCTGATACCTTTGCGAATATTGTGGAGAATATGCTGATAACCGCCATCAGCACTCCTATGGTCATCTTGTCAGTCAGCACAAAATATGAGCACAACGCAATCAGACCCACATTTACTATGGCGCTGAATAAACCTGCTTCTATACTTATCTTAATATTCGTATTACCAAGTTCATAACCCTTTTCCTGCCTTAAAGCATTCAACAAGCAGTTCTTTTCAAGAAAGAACGGAAATCTGAAATAACTTTTAATGTCAGATATACCCTCGACAGTGTTGATAAGTTCACTTTCACACAATGCGGCCGATGACATCACATCCTTTTGCTGGGCTATAATGGTCTTGTTATGCTTGGCAATAATCCAATAAATAACAGGAGAACATGCCAGAGTTATCAATCCTATCGTAACGGAGTATCTGAATATAAACAGGACATAAACTACCAGAATAATCACATCAATAAGCACACTGCTTATTATGTAACTTATTACAGACTGTATTCTTTTGGTATCATTGAGGCGTGTTATTATATCACCCGTTTTCCTGGTATCAAAGAATAACTTGGGCAGATGAAGCAGTTTACTCAGGAAGAATCTGATAACCCTGTTGTTGAAATCCCTGTTTTGGGTAAGGATCAGTTTACTACGTAAAGCTGAAAGCAGAACACCACACAAAGTAATAATAAGGACAATACTTAATCCGGCGATAATCTTATCAAGGTTCTTGTTGGGAAGAATATCGTCCACAAGTATCTGAGAAAACAGAGTCATGCTTAATCCTATCACGGTAGTGACAACACCTATTATCAGACTTGATATCAACAATCCCAGATCATCACGAATCAGACTGTATATCCAATTCCATTTTCTCTTTTTTATATTATCACTCAGCTCAAAAGAAGAGGTAGGTTGCAGGAGCAGACAATATCCATTCCAAATTTCTTTCAGCTCAGACTCTGTATATTCTTTAATTCCACAGCCAGGATCACCAATTAAAAATTGTCCATTCTCATATCCGTAACATACCACATAATGCAGGAATATGTTTTCAATCTGAACATTAAGAATACATGGATAATCTGCTTCCTTTAATTCATCAACACCATCCGCAACGACGCCTTGAGCCTCAAAACCCATATTGCGTGCAGCCTGGCACAAACCCAGCATAGTAGTTCCGGAACCTGAAGTTCCACTGATCTCACGAATATGTACAATACTTGACTCTCCTCCATAATATCTTACTATGGAAAGCAGTGCAGCAGCGCCGCAATCAGTAGATTCATGCTGGAGCACGAATGCTTTTTCCGCTCTTTTCCTGTTTTTGTTTCTTAAAGCCATTGCATCAGGATATTAATATTAAAACCTCCCACTATTTTATGAACCAGTCTCCCGGATTTATCAAAGATGAAAACAGAAGGCGACCCCGGAGCCTCGAACAAACTATGATAGAACAAGCTGTTATCAAGCAGAACATAGGCATTTGACATCTTATCTATGGGATAAGAATCCAAAAAGACTCCCAGTTCATCTTTGAGGACATCCATTGTAATGAAAATCCATCTTATGTCTTTATTTTCCAATAACGGTTTGCGACTCAGAATTTCTTTAATCTCTTCTTCGCAATGGTCGCATTCAGGACTAAAGAAAAAAACTATGGTTGTCTTTGCTTTATCCAGTTTATCAAGTTCGAAAAGATTTCCATCATAAGAAAGCGCTGATATATCCGGCAGCATCATACATGAATCCTGTCCAATCTTTGAGTTTTTGCGGCATAACAGCAACACTATGACAATGAAGCAAACTACTGTTAAAAATGATATGTAAAGTCTCTTTTTACGCATTAATAAACATAACAAATGAAAGAAGACACACCAAAACAACTGTAATCAGTACGTACGTACACAACACATATTTTAAAGACTTAAGGAACTTCATCCTAAATATGTATGAGATAAGACAAGTTAATACTATACAGTATGTTATTGATATTGCGTTAACTGAATCCAAAGGCATATTCAGCATATTGGCAAATATTCCCCAATCTGATGTGTCCAGGATTTTGGCCAATGATAAACGTTCTTTTATATCCCACTTTTCAAGATCCAACTCAAAGAACCTTATCACAACCATATAAAGCCTGTACAACAAATAATATGATTCCGTAAAAAAGGCTATCTTGAACCATTGTCTATATCCTTTCCTTTCGACTGAATTGATATAAAAATGCCCCATATACAGAACAAAAGAAACATAAGCCATATTGAGAAAGGAAAGAAGGAGGGCCACGGAACCGGATAATATTCTTTTATCGTGGATCATATTCATTAAATCCTCTTCCGTTAGATCTTCATATATCGGGCTGGAAAGAAGCTGCTGAAAAACGGTTTTTTCCGAGGAAAGCACTTCCATCCAGATTACGATGACAAACCCAAGGAACAACAGGACGAACCTGTTGTTCCTCTTAATACAAGCATATGTTTGTATTATGGCATTCATAGCATCAATTATTCTCTTACGTCATCAATACACAGATTGCAATAATAGAGAGCCTGATCCAGTGCATTACCAAACAGATAACTTGCCAAGAGAGCAGCCAATGCTGCACCTGCGCCACCTGAACCTCCGCCGATTATAGCAACGATAGCTGCCCAACCAATAGCCTGGCCGCCCTTATCTCTGCACTGAAGGCAATTATAACCATTGCTCCAAGCATCCCAGTTAAGACCACCGTTTACTGATACCATCTCCATTTCTGTTAAATTTTTCATAATTGTTTGTTTTTTGTTTTAGTTAATAAATAAAGTTAATATGCTAATTAGCTAATAGCCTGATAGAATTTATTTTATATCGTAGAACAACACAACCGGATTATTGATTTCCTGATTCTTCATCTCATGAAGGATTGATTCTGCTAAAGAGGAAGCTTCCTCATCCGTTTTGTACCATTCGGGATTACCCTCAAAAAGTGCGATATAACCGTCATCTGATACTGCAAACGGCATAATAGGCCTGTTGATTCCTTTAATCCTGAAACCCTTCAGGTTTATGCTTGTCTTATCTTTTATGTTATATCGGAAATAGTTCTTTACACCCATAGAACCTACTGCATAGTAGTACCAGAATGATATTTCATTGCCCTTAATTCTCAAAAACTGATTACCAAGAAGACGGGTTTTGCCATTTTCATCCATATACTCAAACAGTTTTCCAAAGTTCATTGGATTCTTAAGGTCAAAATCCATGTATTTTTCCGGAATGCTTTTGTCTCCAAAATTATATTTGAGCAACACTTTTGTTTCATTATCAGGTTTTACCGCAACAATAGTATTGTTGAAATCAGACTTTGAATAATAATGTCTTTCCTTTGAATATGAAGACATGCTTATGTTGCTCTCTTCATGATTGTACATGCTTATCTCTTCTATTTCACTTGTGATTTCCCCCGTCTCTATATCAATCAGAGCAGCCAGGAATCTTTGATTTTTACAGATCACGCCAAAGAAATGGTCATCGTCATGCATAGACAGGAAATTCATCGTATAGCTTATCGGTGTGTTTCCGCAATATCTCATCCCGGGTACTGAGTACCATAGGATCTTATCGTCTGACACCACATACAATACCTTTTTTGAAGGAGAATAAGTATATCTTTTTATATCCACATACTCTCCGCGTCCACGCCCCTCATGATTCATTTTTGAAACCAATGTCCCATTGTCAAAGTAGTAAACAGTCTTCTTGTCATTGTCAAGGGCTATGATCTCATTGCCGTAACAGATCATGTTTCTGATAGAACCTATAGGTTCCTCACTTACCAATGGGACCACTCTGACATTCGTGGCCACATCCTCAAACCACACCTCTTGGGCTTCTTCATCATTCACGACAATGATCTCAGTTTCATCCTTGCATCCTGCAAAGACAAGACTGCCTATTAAAGCCAGAAATAAGTTTCTTTTTTTCATATCAGTTATTGTTTTAGTTAGTACAAATTACCACCATGTTATCTCATTGTTCTCATCAATCAGGAATGGTCTCTCCTCAATGCCGCCTGACAGATCGCTTAACCACATCAGGCGTCCTACAGGAACATCTTCAAACACTATCCTGTTATCATCTGCTTTCTTCTTGCCGGCAGAGATCCATTTTCCCCCGACAAAGTATTTCAGTTCATATACATCGCCCGGAACAATGTCATTACCGTCACCGCGAGGCACCACGCGAACATATTCAGGGGCCACCTTGTCTTCAAAGCTCATTCCCACCCATGCGCCATCGGGTTTATCCCATGGCGTTTCATAGTTTGTAAGCCAGTTGTTGTCAAATGCATTCCTTGCAGAGTTCTGATCTTCTTCTGAGCATATGGGGGTTCCTTCAATTCGTACCAGGTCCTTATCAAAGAATGCCAGTTCCGCAATGCTTCCGTTAGTTCCGTCAGCAGCCAGATAACGCCAGTATTTGTGCGGGGAGTCCACGTTCAGAACTATCTTATCCGGAATATTGACATCATCTATAGTCAATATTGTATGACAATCTGAAAAATCCGCCTTGTCTGCAAATTGTATTTGGGCACCTGAAAGCTTGTTCCTCTGCATGACGTCATTGTATGACTGATAATACTTGCGGAACAAAGCGACAGACTTCTTCTCTGAATTCTCGCTATCATCAATGTATCGGACAATCCCAGATTTGTCCAAGATGAACGGGCGGGAAACAGGCTTCAGAATCTTTCCGTCAAATCCCAATACTATATAGAGCATATTGCATCCCATTTTCTCAAAGTAAGCTTTACCGTGTTTGATTTTTCCAAAATCCAGTACCTGCCACTCTGTATATTGCCCGTTAAACATGGCTATGTATGCATATTTTTCTTTAATCCTGATTTTCTCCCTGTCCTTATCACTCCAATCATTTATCGGGATAACCAGATCTTTCGTCCTGTTATAGCGGTCAGTAACATCTTTGTCCGTAACCTTGAACGGATGTTTATACTTTGTTCTTTCGCGATATTCAGCAACCTTCCAATTAATCGAGTATGTATTTCTGAACACTTTGGGAATCCTTTCATAGGGATAGAACTGTATTCCGGCCGGCATGATAAGGGAATTTACAGTTGCCTGTTCCCTGCCACGGTCATCAAGGAACACATACCAGGTATGTCCGCTGCTGTTCCTTCCCCATGCCGGCACATAATCTACAACAGCCGGTAAACCGAGACTCCTGAACCCCAACACTCCCATTGCAACGTAGTCTGAACAAGCACCGAATGTCATATTAAGCATAGTTTCAGTACTTAAAAAAGGAATTCCGTTTGAGCTTGTCCAATATATATGTGGTATTACTTTGTGATTGTTTATTTCATCACGTACAACATCAATAGTATGGTAAATAGTACTCTCTTTTTCATCGGCATACGTAAACCTGGAAATACTGTCAGAGAAATATGATGAGAATGTATCTCTCCAATCATCAAGCTCCTGTTTTTCTGTCTCCTTGTATGGCAACAGCCACTCACAGAACACATCAAATGTGAGGTGTTTCGCCCAAGGCCTGTTTTTCCACTGATCATAAGCATGATCGATATTATGTATCAGGAATTCTGATGTAATGATCTTGTAATCAGGTATTGTCTTGTTTGTGGATTTGTTGAACCTGATATATGATACCTTTTTCAGGGAATCACGTTGGGCATCCACACTCATTCCTGACTTGAACACTTTAAGCGCCAGATCATAATATGCCTTTATTGAATCTGTTTTATAAGAGAAATGAGCAGGCATATTAATTATAAGATATTTTGCGGCAGCCAGCTTCTCCGGATTAGGATCAACATCCTTATAATGTTTCAAAACCGCCTTCAGCTCTGATTTGTTTCCACCCGCAGCTTTCAGGGTGTAGCTGAGATGTCTGTTCTCTTTGCTACAGCCGCTGAACGCTACAAGAAAAAACGATGCAAACAAGGTAAAAAACAATTTATTGGATAAGGTTCTCATATTGCGTTATTTTTCCATTTATCAAAACTTGGTTTACTTATATCACTTTCACTCACAAATTCAATGGTTTGGTTCTTGTGCAAGATGAACGGCTCTGTTATAGGTATCAGCCCTTGTCCGTCAAAACCCTGTACTTGATAAAGGACTTCCCTGCCCATGTCATGGAAGCAAGCCTTTCCGTTCCTTATCTCTCCAAAGTCAACAATCTGCCATGGACTCTCCTCGCTGCGCACAGCCGATGCTATATAGACATACTTGTCCTTGAGCTGATTCCTTACAGTCAGGTCTATGGGTAGCTCCAGGTTACTGGTTAGGAAGTATTTTGAGGTTACGTCTTTCTTGCCCAGTTCAAACGGATACAGGTATTTTGCTTTCTGCCTGTATTCCATACGATCCCGGTTTATGGCATACGTGTTGCGATATACCTTGGGGCCACGCTCATATGGAAAGAAGCTGCCGCCTATCTGAGTGGAGAAATCCCACTCGGAAGTAAGTTCCTGACCACGGTCAGACAATATGACAAACCACTTGGTCGCTGCGGTGCCGCGTGAACCTACAGGAGTCTCATCCAGTACGGCAGGTATGCCTGCACTGCGGAATATGAGCACCGCTGTCATAGCATAATCCGGGATGTTTCCATAGGTCTGACTTGCCAGCAGATGCGCACTGAGCAGGGGCAATCCGGCACGGGTGTAGAGTCCATAACGGTTAAGTCCGTGATAGGAGTCATTACGGATCATATCAGCTACACCTATTACCGTATTATACTCTACATCATTCTTGACAGGGTGTTCCAGACCGGTGCAGAAACGGGTATACAAGGTATCACGCCATGCATCCATCTCCTGCAGTTCTATAGCCTTATATGGAAGAAGCCACTCCAGGTATTCACCAAAGGTCAATTGACTGGCCCAACCGCATTCTGTCCATTGGGCATATGATTTGTCTATGTTGTCAATCAGGAAATTTGCCTTGACTACCTGAGCATCAGGGACAGTGTGCTGCGGTAAATCGCAAAATTTGAGGTCAGTCATGTAAAGCAGACTGTCACGCTGTTGCTCAGGAGCAAGGACTTTGCAAGCCAGTATTTTTGACGCGTAGTCATAATAATCGTAGATCTCATCACCTGCATATGAATAATGCGCAGGCATATTTTTTATAAGGTATTCAGCCGCGCGCAATTTAAGCGGGTTATTGTCGGCTGTGCGGTAATGGTCCAGCACGGCTTCCAACTCCGTCCTGTTGGAGCCGGCTGAATCCATGACCTCTTGCAACAAGGAGCTATTGGTACAACCCAATACAATAAATAATGTCAGAATCAAAGCTGACTTACCAAGTACTTTCATCCTTAATTTGGAAAAGGTATATATATCAATTTTTCTTTTCATAATTTGGACTGTTGTTATTTTTGTTTTTGTTCATGACAAAGGTATGGACTAACAACAATACAGCCATGAAAAATCGCGTTTTTGAGTATGACACACTTCGCTTTATTTTACTGATTTTCAGTCTGTTGCGATGTTAATTTTTGTTAAGAAAGTGACGTATGCCAAAAGCCCTGTTTTTTCCTGTTATTTTTTGTACGGGAATGACAAGAGGGGCGTACAGAATTTGGTCCGATTAATAAAATACACAACAATAACAGCCGACAGGATACCCCATCGGCTGTTACCAACAATTATTGTAAAGGACTGACTTCTTACTCTAACGCGAACTCTCCGTAATAATATGCACCATTTGAAAGTGTAAGTTCAAGATAGTATGTACCCTGGTCCGTTGATGTCTGTATTGAGAGTGAATTGCCTGTAGCTGTCTTGGTCCACTGGGCATTGTCATCCAGACGTGTAACCGTTACACTGATATATGATATATTCTCACCTGCTTCTATATATACTATACCATTATTATAATAGCCTGCCGGTGTGGATGCCGTTGTACGGGGAATGTTTAATCTCGGCGCTCTGGCACGCGGTTGGAGTAAACCACCTTTTAATTCTATAGGCTCACCTGTAGGAGGCTGAGGAGGTTCCTGAGCACTAACGGTTTGACACAGGCCCGGTACGAGGGCTAAAAACAATGCAATCGCAATTTTGACTGATCTTTTCATAAATTGAAATAATGTTTATAATTAGGTTGAGACAAAGGTATGAACTATAGCAAACACCACCATAAAAAATGGTGTTTTTGGGTATGACATCATTCATGGTAAAATACAGAATATCAATTTATTGCTGCGTTAATAAATGTTAATTGAATGACGCACGGAAAAAGAGGTGTTTTTCATGGTCTTTTTTTTGCAGCGGAACGGCTTTTCAGCTGTTCAAAGCCAAATCAAGCTCTTTCATAAGGTCCGGATCAACCCTGCTTATCTTATCAAGAAGACGCTTCTTACGCTGGTTTATGTTCTGGTGAGAGTCATTCAGAATAGCAGCAATTGATTTGGCGGAGAAGCCGGCCAACATAAACCTGAGCAGAAGCAGTTCCTTTTCCTGCAGATCCAGTGAAGATGATGAGAGCTTGTCCATAATCCCCCCGAACGTCTCGTTCAGCAAAGCGTCCATATGACCTATATTGCGTGATCCGGTAAAGTCATCTATCTGACTCTTTACCACACGGTACAGCCTCTCAGCCTTCTTATTATCATCCAGTTGCTCATAATAGCGAGTATAGAGGTAATCGGATGGTATGAACTGCTGACGGAGCATATCCCTGACTTTTGAGTTAAGGGTTTGTATCTTGCTCTTGTTGATGGATTCCCATGCCGACAGTTCAAATATGCGTTGGTTAAGATTACTGATGGTCTCCTTGTCAGATTTCTCTGAATCAGATTTTTCTTTGAGCATGGTATTGAGTCCCTGGATAGTCTCCTGGCTCAATGAATCACGGGCCGTGAGCTCATCTATGGTAAAAAGGTACTCTCTGATACGTGCCTCAGCCTTACGTTTTCTGTATCGGGACAGAAGAGAATAAGAGAAAACTATCAGCGTCAGTATGATTACGGCCGATACCAATATGATTATCTTGTTGCGGGCCTTTACTGCCTCCAGTTCAGAAACAGTCTTGTAATAATCCCTCTGCGCACCTACAACAGGCTGGTCAAGCAGATGATTGATCTTACGGTTCTGCAGAGAGATGGATGTCCTGTACAATGCCAATGCGGAATCAGGCCTGCTTAACTGCTCCTGAAAAAGAGATTCAGCATAGAATAGATTGATGGAATCAACGGCATGAGTGGTATGCCACGCCTTGTCCAACATTGTTCTTGCGGCTTTTCGGTCATTGACAAGCATATAACCCCTGGCCAGCATACACAGTGAGCGTGAATCCTGTTCAGGAATGCCAAACAATGAGAGATACTCATCCATTTCTGATCTGACACCCTCAGAATCGCCGTTAAGGACCAGACAGCTCAGCTTATTAATCATGATCTGTGAAAGATAATGCATATGACCTGTTGCCTTTGCCCATTCTATTGCCTGATCATATATCTTGCACGCCTCCTCATACTCATTAAGCTGCATCTTACACGCTCCCATATTGAACAACGCACTGATACGGTAGATATCCTTGTCTGAAAGTTCAAAATAATCGGCCGCTTTCCAGAAATAGGGCTCCGCCCTGTGGAAGTCAAACGAATCAAAAAAAACTGAGCCCATCTTAAGATACAGCATGCCCTTGCGGAAATCACTCTCTATATAGTTGACAAGTCTCTCAGCCTGCGAAAGCGCAACCACAGCTTCCGTGTTATAATTAAGGAGGGAA
This sequence comes from Bacteroidaceae bacterium, assembly GCA_017633615.1. The sequence goes on from JAGBPB010000020.1 coordinate 30,253, forward strand.
TAGATGCAGCCCAAATAATAGTATGAACGGAACAGAGCCTCCGGGTTATTGTGATCTGCATAATAACTCACACTGGTCATAATAAGGGAGTCATTGGCTATGGGCATATAGCTCCTGTACAAAGCCTCAGTATAGAGTAAACAATAGCGGGCTCTATCCTTTCTGCTCCAGATTGAGCGGGAATCTATGCTGTCCAACAACTGATAAGCCTGACCGGGATCATCATCAATGATTAACTCGGTACTGTCCATAACTGCTGCTATCGCTCTGTGTCCATGAATCTTGCCGTCAATAGTGCGGCTGCAACACACTGTAACCAGTGCAAGGATTGTTGATAATACAAGATTTCGAATAGCCTCCCGGCTTCGAAACATACGGTTTGCGTTCATAATATGGAAAAAGACTCCTAAATTTTACATTTGCAAGGCAAATTTAGGAATCTTTTTCAATAATACAATAGGTACAACCGTCCCTATTTTTTCTTCATTCCACAGTAATTACAGCAGACGTGGTGGTAGCACGGAAGGCAGGAGCGTAAAGGCACTGCATCACGGCATTTCCTACGGTGAAACGGCCCGGTTTCTGTACCTTGACCTCATACTCTATGGCATAACTGCCCTTGCTCAGACGGTCTATGTAGAAAACATTACGGGTGTTACCCGGGGCAGTATAATAACCTATGTCATCACGCCAGTTATATGTGTAGCCTCCGCGGGTGCTTACCGGCTCAAAGGTGGCAGCACGCATGTCTGCCAGCTGCAGATACTCAAGGTTACGGTCAGTCTCCAGTTCAAACTTTATCCTGACGCGGTCACCTACATGCAGCACGGTTGCTGGCTTGACCTCCTCCAGACGGTCACCGTCAGTTCCGTGTATTACGCGCCATATGGTACGCTTAAGACTCATTCCGTTCTCATGATGTTCCACCTTGTCAAGTTCCTCGGTGAATGTGCGGTAAACTGCGCCCCAGCTTATACCAGGAGTCTTGGCATCAACAGTCACATTTGCCTTGTCACGGCTTATTGGACCCTGCCATGTCTGTGTGGTGTAACCTGCCGTAGCCTTTGATGTGGAGGCCTGGATGGCATCCTTACCCACATAAATGGTGATATCGGGGTCTGACTCCAGCTGGGCCTTACCGCCGGCAGCCATAAGTGCTGTGACGGCAGCTGCCGTTGCGGGCGATGAGCCCCAGTCCGTGGTCTGTTTCTGCTTAAGCAGCCAGCGGGCAGCCTCTATAGCCTCCTTCTCACGGCCCACAGCCAGCAGAGTACGTATTATGAGAGCCTGTGTCTCAATGGGAGCTTCATGCCACAGCAGTCCGCCCGCATTGTCACGCCAATAACGGCCCATTTCATCGTTATATAAGGAGCGTTCAAGCAATGTGGCAGCTATACGTTTAGCCTGATCACGCTTACCGTTACGGGCCATAAGCAGAGCCAGCTGAGAACGGAAATAGAGACTCAGGTTATGGGTATCCTCAACCTCAGCGAGACGGCTGAAATAGGTATGGCTGGCACGAGAAAGACCCTTGAATGGATAGCCGTTATAGTATGAGCGGGTTAAGAGGTAACTCAACTGTCCGTAACCTAATGACTCAGGTTTCTTGTCAACATTATACTCCTTATAGAATTCTGCATCCAAGTAATCAAGTCCCCTCTGCAGCATATCCTTGAGTTCAGGCGTCACTTCAATGATGCCGTTCTCTATGAGCAGACCCAATCCCTGCAGGATCTCATCTGTGATATGTACGCTTGACGGTAAACCCTCTATCCAAGGCCAGCCTCCGTCTGATGCCTGTGCATCGATAATCTTTTCAAGGGCATCATCAAAGGCGCGGGCGGTCTTCTCTGAGCCAAGCTGTGTAGCCAGGGCATGCAGGCGGTCACGCTCATTATTGCTGCGCCACAGCCATGGAGTCTCCTCAAGCAGAGTGCCTGTAAGTTTCTCATTACGTTCCAGCTGTGTCTGCCATTCCGATGCAGGCAGTGCAGCCCACTCATCAAGCATCTCCCTTATTATAGGATAGCGCTTACAGAGATCCTGTGATATGGCGGCACCCATCAGACTGTGGAACAGACGCAGATTACTGGGATCATCCACGCGTATCATTATGGGCAGGCTCTGTATTGCATACCAGATAGGTGTGGCGCTGTACTCAAGGGTAAGTTCCTCATCGGCCATAGTGGTGGAACGCGGTTTGTCAAGCACCTCAAAGCGGAATGTGCGTTTCTCATTACCGTTATTGAACAATGACAGGGACTGCACTACCTGCGTGCGGTTGGAGAGCACGGGAATAGTCTCCATCATACCGTCACTGTGCCCGGTGGTCTGTGCCGTGAGCCTATATGTTACCGCGGTCAGTCCCTTGGGCACCTTAATGGTGAATGATGTTCCTGTGCTGCCTCCGGCCGGTACATTAACGTTCTTCTTGTATCCGCCTTCAATCAAGTTGAGAGCCTTGCCGGTTACAGCATCGGTAAGAGTCATGGTGACAGCGGCCTTGAAATCCTTTTCCGTCATGTTGCTCACCTTGACGGTAAACTCCATGCGGTCTCCCTCACGCAGGAAACGGGGCGATGCTGGCTCTACCATAATAAGCTTACGGGTTGTAAGGGTGGTATCTATGCGGCCGGTACTGAGTGAATCTGTGTAAGATATACCCATAACCCTCCAATTGGTAAGCAGCTGCGGTGAACGGAAAAGAACCGTAGCCTTTCCAGTAGAGTCTGAAATGAGGTACTCAAACAGACCGGTGGTATTCAGATCAGAACGTAAGGAAACTTTCTCCATCTGTTCCTCAACAGCCCTCTGTATCTCATTCTCTGAAAGAGAACCGGAGTTGAACACCACGTCAAGACCGGCCACGCGGCCCTGGAGAGCTTCATCAACCGATGTTATACCCAATCCCTCAAACTCCTCCATATTAATGGATGTAGATGAAACCTCACGCAACGGAATGGCCAATCCTGAGGTTTCAACCATTCTGTCTGCAACTATATCCACCACAGGCAGCTCATTGGAAGACTTGGCAGCGTATCCACGCAGACGCATCTGACCGCGCGAACCGTTGGAGCGTATAAAGATATACTGGAAAGGATCCAACAGGGTTCCGGTAATGGCACGCTTGCCCTTATACTCATAGCTGCTGCCAAAGGTGTGTTCCCATGAGAGATACTGGGTAACATACTTATAAGGCTTCTCTATCAGTGTCCTGCCGCCTACATATGTAGTACTGAATGGCTTGAACCATATACTGTGACGGCCATATTCATCAAGCGCACGGTCATACATATCCATCAGGATGGCAGCCTTCACAGGATTACCATGCCAGTCTGTGATACGTATATTCCATTCCTCATCAACATCGGGCTCCAGGAGATTACGGAATGTTACAAGTTCCATTCTAAGTTCCTTGTCACGGTCAGGAACCTCAAATGATACGTAGATATTCTCACTTACCCCCTCATAGAGTACGCAGCAGTTCACCGTGAACATTCCTATAAGCTCTTTGGTTACCGGGATGTTCAGTTCCTGCTGGCGGCCGTTACTCTCCAGCATGCCGCGCTCATATACACCATACTTGTTCTCAATGATGTAGTGTATTATAGTACCCTTGCGGCTGTTGCCCAGGCGTATCCGGGCGGTATCACCCAACTCAACCTTACAGGTTCTGCCATCAGCGTTAAAGTTCCACAGCAGCGGACTGAGAGGAACAAAGTCATAGTCATCCTCACGGCACAGGATAAAATCCTGAACATTCTCTTTACAACCCTCAGCACTGCAGGTCACCCTGTAAACGCCTGACTGTAAAGCGTCAAGAATCAGTTTCCTGCTCTCAGGATCATCCTTGTCAAAGGGAATGACTCCGTCAAATACCACGTTCTCCAATATGTCATCACCCTTGAAGTCAAAATCATACAGCGGGAAACGCTCCTTGAGGTTCATGTTATAGGCACTCTCTGCAAGTTCCTTTACCAACCGTCCGTCTTTGCTTACCGTAGCCCTGAAGCCTGACTCAGTATCAAACGGAAGCGGGAGCCCCGGTTTCTCCAGCCACGTAAGGCGTGATACCTTTACCTTTATACGGCCAGACACCGGACCGTTATTGGACTGCAAGGTAAACAGGAATGTCTTCTCTCCGCTCTTGTCAATGACATTACCCTGCGGTGAGACATCAATGCGCCTGCCCGGTTTCAGCACCGCGCTATAATTGAGGGTGGCTTCATGCGTTTCACCGTTCAGGTCTGTGACCGAAACGTTTATATTGACATAACTTTCATTCTGAAGCATCATTTCACCGGGTACGGTAACCACAAAACTGAAAGACCCGTCAGAGGCGGTCCTGACACTACCGGCACCTACCCTTACACTGTTCCTGTCATCAGTGATACAGAACCTGTGACAACTGTAAGATGCAACTCCCGCATACCACTGGACTGTTGCACTGTCTATGGGAACACCTGTATAAGACAAGGCTTTACCTGATATGGAAACCGGTGTGTCATAAAAAACCTCATCAGTGTATCTGTCCATCTTAACCTCAAACTTAGGCTGCCTGAATGATTCCACGTTCACCGCCGTATGGGCATTGAATGAGTAATCATCCTCATCATCACCCTCATAGACACTTAACATAACGGAACCCGGTCTACAATTGTCAGGTATCTTGAATGAGCCCTTGAATGCTCCCATGCTGTCTGTGACCAGTGTGTCTATGTACATGTCAAATCCATTACCATTGGCAGATATCTCAACCTTTACGCCACTCAGTACCTTTCCTTTCTCAGAATCCTTTGAGTAGACCACTCCAAAGTATTGGATGGAATCACCGGGCAGATAGGTATAACGGTCTGTAAACAACCTCGCATACTGGCGGTCAGGCATATCGCTGCGCCAAGGGATATTGAATGTGGAGTTGCCGCGGCTGCCGGCTCCCTCCAACTCTATCTTGTAGCGGTCATTCTTAAGACCCTCTACCACAACAGTGCCATCGGCAGCAGTTATGCCGCTTGTCATCATCTTGACCTGATCACCCTCATAATTCACCCGCCATACGGTGTATTTGCAGTCCGGTACGGGATTGCCGGTACGGGTATCGACAGCCGTTCCGTACAGTGTGCCATTGTTCTGTATGAGCTTAAGGAACTGTATTCCGTTACACTCTACATACTGGTATGCTATGCAGTCACCACTGCCGAAATATGGTCCGGTAGAAGCAAGCATATAGTAACAGCCCTGCATCACAGGAGGTATATTGATCATGGTATGGTGCTCCAGGTAGTCACCCGGATCATTCACGCGCATACTCCACTCAGCCACAATGTTGCACTGGTTTATCTGAGACAGGAGTGATACCTGGTCTGTAGCCTTGAGCTGTCCGGGTACCTCAACCACCTTGAAATAGGCGGTGTTTACATTCTTATAATCCAGACGGGCTATGTTACGCTCTCCAGGCAGGAAATCCTGCTGGAACTCAAACCTTACATCCCGGCGCTCAATCTCATCCTTTATGGCATAACACTCAAACGCACCTTCACTCTTGGGCCATTTCTTGCTTGCCTCAAGGCATATATCATGAGCTTGACGCATCATGACAGGAGCTTTCTCATCAGAAAAGGCATATGAGCCATCCAATATCTTGCGGGCTGCCATACTGTAAAGCATGGTGCTGAACTTGACCTTCTTGGAGTATGACCGGGCCAGGGATACGCAGCCCTTGAGCCATTCTTCATCATTCTTATTCCAGGCTCCGTCATTGTTCCAGACTCCGTAATTTTCCAGATAGCTGTTAAGGGTACGCATGCGCCTTATGTCTATAGTGCAGCGTATATCGGGTTTGGAGTCTGTGTTGTGGAGGGTAAGACAACGCAGCACGTAGAACATCCAGAAGTCAGGATCATCGGCTGTGAGGCCCTCAGTGGCATCAATGTAATCCTGCATATCGCCGTACAGGCGGCTGTCATTAAGGAAATCCTTCTTGCCTATGGTAAAGCGGTAGTCAGTTATCAGGATCATGGCATCATCCATGAGCATATCCATAAGACGCGGACGCAGTTTCTGACCGGCCTTGTTTCCGCCCGGGAAGAACTCCTCATAGTAGCCCGATGCCACATCGCCCGCCAGCTTCATGGACTGGTCCAGATGGTAGCAGATGGTATCACAGATCATCTTGGGAGTCCAGTGCTCAATAGGAGGATTGGTCTCATCTGTAGGTACGTTACGTCCGGTACTGTACCTGTTCATGTTCCAATACCTGATATATCCTTTTGCCAGGAAGGCATGACATAGAGCCTTATGCTCCTGAACCCGGAGCTTGGGCAGTAGTGAACTGAACAGTTCTATTCCGTCTTTTATGCTGTTTTCACCGTAGGTTTGCTGTACTTTGGTAAGATATACGGCGCTCTTGAGCATCTGGCGTCCGTCTCTGTCTTTTGCAGCCATATCCCAAATGTTGTTGATCTCTTTGGCCGCACTCTCAGGAAGGTCCTCCTTAATGTAATTTTCCACCTTCTTCCATGCGCGTGAATACTTGTCAGCGCTGGCAGTTGCAGTAGTCAGTGTCATAATGATAATCAGAATTGTAATTTTAAAAAGGCGTCTCATAAGCTCTTGTTTTTTTGTTTCACCTGACAAATGTATGCAGGGAATCCGCAAACTATAAAAGAGAATGCGTTGCAAAAATGTTGCATTTATCCTGCAACAATCCTGCAACGCTATATCATTCAAACAGGTCACCGGATAGTGAGGCGTAACGTGACCGGCCCAGATGCTTATAGGCCAGGTCCGTAACCTCACGGCCGCGAGGAGTACGCTTTAAGAAGCCCTCCTGTATGAGGAACGGCTCATAAACATCCTCAATGGTGCCGGCATCCTCACTCAGCGCGGTGGCGATAGTACCTATACCCACCGGGCCACCCTTGAACTTGTCAATGATGGTGGTAAGTATGCGGTTGTCAATCTCATCAAGACCGTACTTGTCAATATTGAGAGCCTCAAGGGCGATATTAGCGATTGAAACTGTTATTCTGCCTGACCCCCTTACCTGCGCAAAGTCACGCACGCGGCGCAGTAAGGCGTTGGCAATACGGGGCGTTCCGCGGCTGCGGCCTGCTATCTCAGCGGCAGCATCCACATCACAGGGTATGCCCAGTATTTTGGCTGAGCGGAGTATGATCTTCTGCAAGGTCTTGGCGTCGTAGTACTCCAGGTGCATGTTGATGCCAAAACGTGCTCTGAGCGGTGCTGTGAGCAATCCGCTACGTGTTGTGGCACCAATCAGAGTAAACGGATTAAGGTCAATCTGTATGCTGCGGGCCGACGGACCCTTGTCTATCATTATGTCTATGCGGTAATCCTCCATGGCCGAGTAGAGATACTCCTCAACCACGGGTGACAGACGGTGTATTTCATCGATGAAAAGGACATCTTTAGGCTCAAGCGATGTCAGTATGCCGGCCAAATCACCCGGTTTGTCCAATACGGGGCCCGATGTTATCTTGAAGCCCACACCCAGTTCATTGGCTATGATGTTGCTCAGAGTTGTCTTTCCCAGTCCGGGAGGACCGTGCAGAAGGGTGTGGTCAAGTGACTCGCCGCGCTGGCGGGCAGCCTCGACAAAGACACGCAGGTTCTCCACAATCTTGCCCTGTCCGGCAAAATCATCAAAAGACAACGGACGGAGCGCATTATCCAGCTCCTTATCCGATGCCAACTGCGATTGTCTAATATCAAACTCTTCCATTATTTGATTGCTGCTGCCAACTCATTTGCATCTAACAGACTCTGCTCTCCAGACTCCATATTCTTCAGTGTGGTTTTGCCCTCAGCAAGTTCATTGCTTCCTACTATCGCTACGTAAGGAACTCCGTTTGCATTGGCGTAAGCCATCTGCTTTTTCATCTTGGCGTTATCAGGATATATCTCAGCGGGGATACCCTGAGCGCGGAGCTGTGCCAGCAACTTGAGGCAGAACTGAGCCTCCTCATCACCCAGGTTCAGGAACAGCACCTTGACACCGCCCTGTGCCTCCTTGGGATAGAGATCCAGCTGATTCAGTACATCATATATGCGGTCAGCACCGAATGATATGCCCACGCCGCTCACTCCGGGAAGTCCGAATATGCCCGTAAGGTTGTCATAGCGTCCGCCGCCGCTTATAGAGCCTATCTCCACATCCAGAGCCTTCACCTCAAAGATGGCTCCGGTATAGTAGTTAAGACCGCGTGCCAGAGTCAGGTCAAGCTCCAGCTGGTTCTTGAGTCCCAGCTTGGTGGCACCATCCAGTATGAATCGGCACTCCTCAACACCCTTCAGTCCGGTCTCACTGCCAGACAAAACTGATGCTATCGTATCCAGCTTCTCACTGTTGGTACCTGTCAGCTTGATTATGGGCTGCAGTTTGTCAATGGCATCCTGAGGCAAACCCTTCTCTGCCAACTCAGCATTCACGCCGTCCAGACCAATCTTGTCCAACTTATCTATAGCAACGGTTATATCAACAATCTTATCGGCCTGACCTATTGACTCTGCTATTCCGGCCAGGATCTTACGGTTATTCAGTTTGATGGCCACACGTACGCCAAAGCGGCTGAACACGGTGTCAATCATCTGTATCAGTTCAATCTCATAGAGCAGAGAGTCACTGCCTACAACATCGGCGTCACACTGATAGAACTCGCGGTAACGACCCTTCTGAGGGCGGTCAGCACGCCATACTGGCTGTATCTGGAAACGCTTGAACGGGAACTGCAGTTCCTCACGGTGCATCACCACAAAGCGTGCAAACGGAACCGTAAGGTCGTAGCGCAGTCCTTTCTCACAGAACTTGGAAGCCAACTTGAGGCTGTTGCGTGAGAGCAACTCCTCATCGGTCAGGCCGCTCATATAGTCACCTGAGTTCTGTATCTTGAACAGAAGCTTATCGCCCTCCTCACCGTACTTGCCCATAAGGGTAGAGAGATTCTCCATGGAAGGAGTCTCTATCTGACGGTAACCGAACAGACGGAACACTCCGCGAATGGTATCAAATATGTAGTTACGGCGCGCCATCTCCACCGGGGTGAAGTCACGCGTGCCTTTGGGAATAGATGGTTTCATCGGTAAATCAGCGTCTTCTTGAAGAATAAATCAATATGTAATATATCAGTGTGCCCAGTGAACTTATAGCTGCAACCACATAGGTGTAAGCGGCAGCCTTCAGGGCATCGGTTGCTGCGGTCATGGTCTCTCCTCCGGCCACATTGGTATGCTTAAGCCAGGCAAGAGCACGACGGCTGGCATCAATCTCAACCGGCAGTGTTACAAAACTGAACAGAGTTGTCATGGCAAACAGCACGATACCTGCCAGTAACAAGCCGGGAAAAGCCTCAACCATCAGGATTCCGGCCAGCAGCACCCATGTTACTATCTTGGATGAGAACTGTACTACAGGCACCAAAGCAGAACGCATCTTCACGGGAGCATACGCCTTGGCATGCTGCACGGCATGCCCGCACTCATGGGCTGCTACAGCAGCCGATGTAATGCTGTTGCCGTAATAGACTTCCTTGCTCAGGTTCACGGAGTTGGTCTCAGGGTTGTAGTGGTCAGTAAGCTTACCCTCCACACAGGTTATCCTGACCTCAGGAATGCCGTAGTCCTCAAGCATGCGGCGTGCCACATCGTAGCCGGTACTGCCGCTCGGGGTACGCAGCTTTGAGTACTTGGCAAACTTCCTTTCCAGATTCTTCTGCACAGAGAAACTGAGGATTGCTATTACTATAAACAGGATCAAGTAATAAGCATTGACGGAGAATCCCTCCACTCCTGTGGTCGGTATCATAACTTATCCGCGGATTATTGTCTGGTGGCGGTCAGGACCTACTGAAACTATAGAAACAGGGGTCTCAAGATACTCCTCCAGGAATGTTATGTAATTGTTGAACTCCTCGGGGAACTCATCCTCATCATTTACCTTGGTCAGGTCTGTCTTCCATCCCGGAAGTTCCTCATAGATAGGCTCCACACCCTCGCAGTCAAACGGGAACTCATCAGTCTGGGTTCCGTCTGGCAGTTTGTAAGCTACGCAAGCCTTTATTGTGGGGAATGTGTCAAGCACATCGCTTTTCATGAGGATAAGGTCTGTTACACCGTTCAGGCGGACTGCATAACGCAGGGCTACCAAGTCAACCCAACCGCAACGGCGACGACGTCCTGTTACGGCACCGAACTCGTTACCGCGATCTGAGAGAGCCTCACCGTCCTTGTCAAACAGCTCTGTGGGGAAAGGACCGCTGCCCACACGGGTGCAGTAGGCCTTCATTATGCCATAAACCTTACCAATATTGCACGGAGCTACGCCCAGTCCTGTGCAGGCACCTGCGCAGATGGTGTTTGATGATGTCACGAACGGATATGACCCGAAGTCTATGTCAAGCATAGTACCCTGTGCGCCCTCGCAGAGGATGGTCTTGCCCTCACGCAGCAGATTAGCTACAAAATGCTCGCTGTCCACAAACTTGAACTGCTTCATGTATGCTATACCTTCACGCCATGCGGCCTCAAGGGGAGCCAGGTCATACTCAAAGTTCAGGCTCTTGAGAGTACGCTCATGAGCTGCACGGGCAGCTGCATAACGTTCCTCAAAATCAGGGCGCAGCAGATCACCCACACGCACACCTGTACGGGCCACCTTGTCAGTATATGTAGGACCGATGCCACGGCCTGTGGTTCCAACCTTGCCTGAGCCCTTTGATGCCTCCAACGCACTGTCAAGCAGACGGTGTGTAGGCAGGATGAGATGTGCCTTCTTGGATATGAGCAGACGGCTCTTAAGGTCTATGCCTGCAGCCTCAAGTGCCTCTGCCTCTGCCTTGAACAGAGCGGCGTCAAGCACCATGCCGTTACCTATGATATTCTGTTTGTTTCCCTGGAAAACGCCTGAAGGAATTGACTTGAGCACAAACTTCTTGCCGTCAAAAATCAAGGTATGACCGGCATTGGGACCACCCTGAAAGCGTGCTACCACATCATAGCGGGGAGTAAGCACATCCACCACCTTACCTTTTCCTTCATCGCCCCACTGCAGACCCAGCAGGACATCAATCTTTTCTGTTTTCATTTCTTGTCTTTATCTGTTTTGTTCTTCAACTTGTTCTGTTTTCTCTTGAGAGACGCCATGCATTTGCTGCAAAGACCATAGACGGTCAGGGACCATCCGGTCATGGTAAAACGCTTGGTTCTCATCTCATCAATCTGATGACGTATCCTATCATCCATCTCCGTCACTTTACCGCAACCGCCGCAAAGCATACGGATAACGCCCTTTTCCTTATCGGTCCTCTCAAAAAGCACATGGTCATTAAGGAAAACCTTCCTTACCAACCCGGCTTTTTCAAACAGGCCCAGATTATTGTAAACCGTGGCCCTGCTTATTCTCATACGCCTCTTCTGAGACATCTGGCTGGACAGAGCCTCAGCAGAAAACGGTGCATCACCGGAATAGATGGCTTCCAGTAAGGCCACTCTCTCCGGCGTATTCCTCATGGAATTTATACGCACGTAATCTGACAGTTTCTGTCTGGCCTGACGTAAGCTCTCCGCCTTATCCATCATTCCTCTCCAGACTCTCCAACGCAGCCTTGGCCGCCTGCGCACACATCAAATCCGGCCCGTTCACAGCAGCCTGGGCCTGATCCTTAAGTTCCTGTACGTAACGTACGTTCATCTCACGGCCCTTACGCAGCAGATGAGCCATAGTAAGGAAACCGCAATAACGCGCCATGGCGTTGTCTGAGGCAATCCAGCGGAATGCTTCCTGGGCAGCCCCTTGCATCCGGCTGAACAGATACATGGAGCACACTTCAGCCAGATCAGGAAACTCTATCTGTTCTATCCACAGTTCCGCCAGATCAGGCAGGAACTGCTCCTCAGGATAGACAAGCGCAGCCAGTATCCTGCATTCGCGGATATCCTCCTTCCAGAGAGCCGCAGCAAGTTCCGCATCCTTGCCGCTTTCTGAAGCAATCTGCTTAAGTTGCGGAATCCCCACCCCGAAATTGAGTTTGTATCCGATGCCCGCCTCCCTCATACTGCCGGAAGCCACACCGTTCATGCTGAGTCTCAGTTTCTGTTTTATCTCAAGGATTCTCTCTTGGACAGCCATCTTAATGTCAGAAAGTTTCAGATACCCCTTTTATCACTTTGCCTGATGACGTTTCTTATACTGATGAGGAGCCTCACCTTTCTCCTTGTAAAAAGCTGCATAGAAAGACTGACGGTTGGCGAACCCGCATTTGAGACCCACCTCCTCCATTGTCATCTCTACATAACGCTTGTCAGTCAGCATATGCGCGGCATCACGCACTCTGAATTCATTCACCAGACTGGAATAGTTCATTCCGAATCTTGAATTGATCACAGCCGAAAGGTATCTGGGGTTTGTTTTCAGATCCTCGGCCAAACGCTTGGCAGAATAGTCGGGATCGCGGTACTTTTTCTGTGCCACGATGATTGTCAGAATCCCGTCATAAAGTTCATCTGCAAGCTCTGCGCGGATAAGGCCACGGTAGTTGGCATCCTTCTCGGCCTTTTCCCTGATTTTGTAAGGCTTATTATTCACTTCCATAATACATGATTACGTCTACAAAATAAATGCTTTTCCGCTTAATTTCAATCATCCAAATGCCAATATTATTTAAATTATTGACAACAAAACGCATCTGTTTACCGGGAAGGGATTTTTTTGTAATTTTGACAATCCGTACAATTATGATAGACCAACTCACGATAGAAAAAATACTTGATGCCGCCAACATTGTCGATGTGGTATCAGAGTTCGTCACATTGCGCAAAAGAGGCGTCAACTACGTGGGTCTGTGTCCGTTCCATAACGAGAAGACGCCATCATTTTACGTCTCTCCATCCAAGGGAATCTGCAAGTGTTTCAGTTGCGGTAAGGGCGGTAACGCCATACATTTCCTTATGGAGCATGAGCAGATGTCATTCCAGGATGCAGCTGAGTGGCTCGCCAACAAATACGGCATTCCGTTCCGCAAACGTGAGATGACAGATTCCGAGAAGGCTCTCCAGAATGAACGCGAGTCAATGTTCATCATAAACCAGTTTGCACTGGATTTCTTCAAGGACACGCTGCTCAATACAGATAAGGGCCGCGCCGTTGGTCTGGCCTATTTCCGCAAACGCGGCTTCCGTGACGATATACTGGAAAAATTCCATCTGGGTTATTGTCCCGATGAACCCGATGCCCTGACACGCGCTGCACTGGCCAAAGGTTACACCAGGGAAAACCTCCTCAAGACCGGTCTCAGTATTGAGAAGGACGATGGCCATACGCTTCGTGACCGTTTCCGCGGCCGCGTGATATTCCCCGTACACACTCTCTCAGGTAAAGTTGTAGCCTTTGGAGGCCGCATTATGACCTCCGATGCCAAGGTGGCCAAATACGTAAACTCACCTGAATCCATAATCTACTCCAAGAGTCGTGAACTCTACGGCCTGTATCAGGCCAAACAGGCAATAGTTCGCAAGGACCGCTGCTTCCTGGTTGAGGGATATGCCGATGTCATATCCATGTTCCAAAGCGGAGTGGAGAACGTAGTTGCATCAAGCGGCACATCACTCACCCCCGGACAGATACGCCTTATACACCGTTTCACCAATAACATCACGGTGCTTTATGACGGCGATAAGGCCGGCATCAAGGCCTCTCTGCGAGGCATTGACATGCTGCTGGCTGAGGGCATGAACGTAAAGGTACTGTTGCTGCCTGACGGTGAGGACCCCGACAGCTTTGCCCAGGGCCGAGGAGCCACCGCGTTCCAGCAATACATTGACACCCACCAGGTGGATTTCATCCGTTTCAAGGTGAACCTGCTCATGGAGGATGCCGCCGATGACCCCTACAGCCGCAGCGAGCTTATCAAGAGCATAACGCAGAGCATATCGGTCATACAGGATCCTATAGTGCGTTCAGTCTATATCACTGAGTGCAGCCAGATTATGAAGATTGATGAGCGCCTGCTCATTAACGACGTGAACCGCCGCCAGCGCGAGCAGGCCCAAGCTGCCCCGCAACCGCGTCAGGAAGGAACTGCCGATAACGCTCCTGAAAACAGCAATGACCAGAGCGCTGAAACAGATACGGGAAACCCCCAATCCACCGATGAAAAGGCCCAGGAACCCTCCATTTCTGCGGAGGATAAGCTGCGCCAGGAAATACGCGCACTCAAGCGTGATGGTCTGGGTCCCATGATGGATAAGGAACGTTTGCTTTCACAGCTCATTGTAAGATATGGAGGCCGCGTGATGTGCACATATCAGGATGATGACGGGCAGGATCAGGAGATGACGGTAGGACAGTTCATTGTCCAGTCACTGGCCAATGACGGACTGGAGTTCCGTCACCCGGTTTACAAACGTTTCGTGGAGATTATGGCAGACCATCTTGAGGACAAGGATTTCAACAGTCAGAAGTTTTTCATGTCACATCCTGAGAACTTTGTGAGCCTTACCGCTGCCAGTCTCATGGAGGAGCGTTACCAGTTGAGCAAACTATTCAAAGACGACATGCCCACCGAGGATGTGGGCCACCTCTTCAAACTGACCCGCCACATCATGGCCGACTACCAGATGGAGGTTGTCCGCCTGGAAATCAAGAAAATAGAAAAAGAGATTCAAGAGGCCTCAACCGATAATTTTGCAGAACTTCAAATCCGCTATCAGCAGCTCCTCCAAGCCCGTTCAGAGCTTTCAAGAACTCTCGGAGAGAGAGTAGTAAATCTGTAAGACTTACTTGCGGGGAGCGATCAGATTCATGAACTCCTCGCGGGTCTTGGCGCGATTGAAAGCGCCGGTGAAATCGGATGTAGTCGTTACGGAGTTCTGTTTCTCCACACCGCGCATCTGCATGCACATGTGGCTGGCCTCTATTACAACCATAACCCCAAGAGGCTGAAGGGTATTCTGAATGCATTCCTTGATTTGTGAGGTCATGCGCTCCTGAACCTGGAGACGGCGCGCAAAAGCATCGACCACACGGGCTATCTTGCTCAGCCCTGTAATGTAACCGTTGGGAATATATGCCACATGAGCCTTGCCGTAGAACGGCAGCATGTGGTGCTCACACAGTGAGTAAAAGTCAATATCCTTTACTATGACCATCTGACTGTAATCCTCCTTGAACATAGCTGATTTGAGGATGGCGGCAGGGTCAATCTCATAGCCGCTGGTAAAATCCAGCAGAGTCTTGGCCACACGCAAGGGAGTACGGACAAGACCTTCACGGCCTGCATCCGGCTCAATTATCTTTAAGATCTCCTCATAGTGTTTCTTAAGAGCAAGAAACTTCTCTGACTCCTCATCGCTATACGGTATCAGACTGCTCATAGTTCAATTAATATCTCCTGGTTACGTAAAATGATTATGCCCTTGTAAGGCGTTTCTTTTTTAAGTTTGCGCATAACCTCATAGGCCTCCTCATAATAGAGGAAATCACCTACAGTGCAGAGCCAGCGCGGTGATTTGAATCCTGTATAAACAGGCAGATCAGGATAGTTGGCGCGCAGGTAGCGGTCCACCTCATTGGCCTTCTCTTTTGAGGCGCGGGTATTGTTGCCCGCAAACACCTGGATACGATATCCTGATGCCTTGATCTTTGTTCCTGACTCAGCCTCAGATACGACACCTATCAGGTTGTCCAGACGGGTATCCCTCTCGATACGTATCTTGCCCTTGCCGGGAACATCCCTCTCCAGCTCCTGGACCAGCGTAGTCTGTGCGCTGGCCAGAGCCGTAAAGAGAAGCAGGAATATCAGTAATCCTGTCTTTTTCATATCAATTTCTTATTTTTTCCATGCATCGATGATACCCTTAAAGTCTGCAACTTTGAGGGATGCACCGCCAATCAGACCACCGTCAATGTCGGGCTTTGCAAAAAGCTCAGCAGCATTTGAAGGCTTGCATGAGCCACCGTAAAGGATAGAGGTATCCTCAGCAATCTGCTTGCCGTACTTATCGGCAATCACTGAACGGATGTAAGCATGAATCTCCTCTGCCTGATCGGCAGTAGCGGTCTTACCGGTACCGATAGCCCAAATAGGCTCATAGGCGATTGTGATATTCTTGAACTCATCGGCAGAGAGATTGAATACTGAACCCTCAAGCTCAGCCTTTACAATCTGGTTCTGAATACCTTTCTCGCGCTCGTCAAGTGACTCACCGATGCAGAAGATAACCTTCAGACCGTTGGCAAGAGCCAGCAGCACCTTCTCCTTGAGGATCTCATAAGTCTCGTGATAGTACTCACGACGCTCTGAGTGACCCAGGATTACATACTCAGCACCTGTTGACTTAACCATAGCGGCTGATACCTCACCGGTATAAGCACCTGATTCCTTGTCAGCGCAGTTCTCGGCAGAAAGACCGATAACCTTGTGGTCAATGATATCAGAAATCTTGGCAAGATGAATGAACGGTGTACCTATAACCACGTCACAATTGGGTTTGTCAGCAGCCAACACCTGATTCAGCTCTTCAGCAAGAGCAATACCTTCCTGGAGAGTCTTGTTCATCTTCCAGTTTCCGGCAACAATTTTCTTTCTCATTTCAAACAGTATTAAAAGTGTTATTGAATTAATTCCTTAAGTCCATCTATCAGAAGTATGAGCAGGATGGGTGCTGCAAACAGCAGCAGCACGGCCCACGGGGTACGCATCGGATCCGGATCGGGGATACGGCCTACCGGTATCTCATCAAGCGGAGCTGAAAGCTGCGCATCAGACGGGATATTGTCATCACTCCATTTGTTTATAAGAACACCATCCTTTATAAGCATAAGTCCCGGATTGGAACGAACCATTGTCTGTAATGGTATTTCATCACAGAACATAAAACGTATCTCTGCTCCGGCGTTCTCTGTCCACTGCATCACGGCATCGTTTCCTGATGAGGTCAGGCCTATCAGAGGATAGCCCCAATGCTCACAATAGTCAAAAACATCATCTATCAGGTCCAGATTATCCTCACTGGCATCTTCCACATGAGGTGAAACAAGCAGGAACGTATAACCGGGATTACCCAGTATCTCAGCGGTAAAGTCATTCATGTCATCATCCATGATGCTGAAATCATGCATAAGCATATTCCTGCTTTCCAGAATCTCCTGACGCAGGTTGGTTCCTATCTTGTAAGGTCTGAAATCAAGCACCGGGAGCCCCGTCACATTACCCACCATAAACCTGACGGATATTGCCACCATGAAAACGGTTACTATCCATTGTCTCTTGACATTCATGAACGGAACTATCAGTTTGCGCTTTATGAACACAAAGACAGCCAGCGCAAACAGAAATACGTTCTTTATGAAAGTCTGCCAGTTGGTAAGTATCACGGCATCGCCAAAACAACCGCAATCCTCAACCGGATTTTCTATAGCCAGATAAAGAGTAAACGGAGTGAACACTGCCATGATCAGAAGTGCCAGGAAAGAGGAACCTTTGGCAAATGCACCCACTACCAGATATGAACCTATCAGTATCTCGATACCTATCAGGATGCAGGCCAGGATAAGAAGTGTTGAGTCAATTATCGCCCCACCCATACCAAAAGCATAAAGGTAATCTGAGAACTTGATCTGCGTTCCCATGGGATCTATGGCTTTGACTATACCGGAGAACATGAATGTCAGACCAAGCACAATCCGGCAGAAATTTACCAATACCTTGACAGGCATATCGCTTTTTTTGACTTCAGTTCTCTTCATTTTTTACTCCTCTGTCTTTTCCAGAACTATCTTGATAAGCCCGAACACAGCGTAATTGATCATGTCCATATAGTTGGCGTCAATGCCTTCAGACACCACAGTCTTGCCGTCATGACTCTCAATCTCCTTTGTGCGGTTAATCTTTGTCAGGATAAGGTCTGTGTATGATGAAGTGCGCATGCCGCGCCATGCCTCGTCATAGTCATGATTCTTCTTTTTCATCAGCTCCAGAGCCGCGGTCGAGTACTTGTCATACTCCCTGATGGCCCATTCCGTATCCTTATCGACAGTATCACTGAAACCGTGTTCCAACTGAATCAAGGCTATAATGCCGTAATTCACGATACCTATCAGTTCTGAACGTATACCCTCATCTATCAGAGAAACACCCTTTGTCTCAATGCTGCGGATGCGCTTGGCCTTGATGAAAATCTGGTCAGTAAGTGATTCGGGACGCATAATGCGCCACGATGCACCATAATCCTGCAGTTTCTTTACATACAGGGACCGGCACATCGCTATAACCTCCTCAAACTGCCTGTTGGTATCAGGCTTTGAAGTCATCTCTTCCTGTTTGCACATATCACTCATATATCAATTCACCCTCAATGTCTTCCCTATTTTGAGAACAGCATTCCTTGAGATGCCGTTCAGTTTGCAAATATTGGCTATTGAGGTTTCATGTTTTGCTGCTATACCGCTCAGAGTATCCCCGCTCTTTACCTTGTAATAGACCTCACGGGTGTTCTTCTG
The DNA here is from genome assembly GCA_017633615.1 of Bacteroidaceae bacterium. Next base: position 48,767 of record JAGBPB010000020.1, read on the forward strand.
AAAGACGTAATAATCTGTTGTGGCCTGCTGGTTAGGGAAGTCAAACAGATAAGCGGGATTTATGGCATTACCCAAAATCCTGGTCTCAAAATGCAGATGTGATCCTGTAGAACGACCGGTATTGCCGCCCAAGCCTATTGGATCACCTGCATGAACTATATCATTCTCCTCAACAAGTTTCTTTGAAAGATGTCCGTAAACAGTCTCCAGGCCGTTGGGGTGGCGAATGACCAGAAAATGTCCGTAGCCACGACGCTCATAACGTGATATGCGCACTTTACCGTCAAAAGCCGCACGGATGGTATCACCAACCCTTACCTTGACATCAAGCCCCATATGTGACCTGCCTCTGCGCGGACGGTAACCGAACTTATCGGTAATACGGGTGCTGTCAGTAGGCATGCAGTATCCTTTCATGGAAATGATTACTGAATCAGGCATAACCGCATCAGCATAGTTATGGATGTTCTCATTGCTCCACTCAGGATAAAGGAAAGATGCGGGATTGTCCAGATCCACAGCCAGTCCCGGTGAAAGATGTGCCGGAATGAATATCTGCGCCATGGGCTGGACGGGGACAACGCGCGCCGGTATCACATCCTGGGCAAAGCCGTTCACTACCCCCAAAAAGGCAGACAGCATAAGGACCGTAATACCGCGAACTTGTCTCATTTACATCTTTTTATTTTCAGAGTGCGAAATTACACATTTATCATGAAATTGAGGACCAGTCATACTGACTTTTCTTAAGACGCCGCAGCACCCTGCCCAGAAGAGTATTCTCGGGGCGTGATAGTTCAGGATCATCGGCCACAATCTGTTTGGCTATCTCACGCACATGCTCTATGAGCGCTCCGTCACGTGCCAGGTTGGCAATCTTGAGGTCAAATGCAATGCCGCTCTGCTGCGTACCCTCCAAATCACCGGGTCCGCGGAGTTTGAGGTCAGCCTCAGCTATCTCAAAGCCGTCACAGGTGGCGGTCATTATCTCTATGCGCTTACGGGTATCTTCCGACAGCTGATACGGAGTGATAAGCATGCAGTAGGACTGGTCGGCACCACGGCCCACACGCCCACGCAACTGGTGCAACTGCGAAAGCCCGAAACGGTTAGCGTTTTCTATCACCATAATACTTGCATTAGGCACATCAACACCAACCTCTATCACGGTTGTGGCCACCATTATCTGCGTCTCATTATTCTTGAAACGCTGCATCTCTGCATCCTTCTCAGCCGGTTTCATGCGGCCGTGAACCTTGCTCACACCGTAGCCGGCAAATCTCTCACACACGGTAAGATAGCCCGCCTCCAGGTTCTTGAGGTCAATCTTTTCACTCTCCTCTATGAGCGGATAAACTACGTAAGCCTGGCGGCCTTTCTTGAGCTCACGGTCCAGGAATGCATATACTGACTTGTGGTTGCCGTCATAGTAATGTTCTGTCTGTATGGGCTTGCGTCCCGGCGGCAATTCATCAATGATTGAAACATCCAGGTCACCGTACAGGGTCATGGCCAGCGTTCTGGGTATGGGCGTGGCCGTCATTACAAGTACATGCGGCGGCATATTGCTCTTGGTCCAGAGCCTGGCTCTCTGTGCCACACCAAAACGGTGCTGCTCATCAATAACCACAAATCCCAGACGGTTGAACTCAACGGGATCCTCCAGTACGGCATGAGTGCTCACCAATATGTTCACACTGCCGTCTTTGAGCCCTTTGAGTATTGCCTCACGGCGTTTACCCTTTATGCTGCCCGTAAGCAGCTCCGCACGCAGTCCCAATCCGTCGATGAAACGGCATATATTTGCAAAATGCTGCTCTGAAAGGATCTCGGTGGGAGCCATGATGCAGGCCTGGTATCCGTTGTCTATGGCTATCAGGCTGGTCATAAGCGCCACCATGGTCTTGCCGCTGCCCACATCGCCCTGCAACAGGCGGTTCATCTGTCGGCCGCTACCCATATCCGTACGTATCTCACGTATCACACGTTTCTGGGCTCCGGTAAGGCTAAATGGGAGCTTGGTATTGTAGAATGTATTGAAATTTTCACCTACCTTGGCAAACACATATCCTTTGAAACGACGCTGACGGTCACTTGCATATCGTGCCAGATTGAGCTGCACATAGAACAGCTCTTCAAACTTAAGACGCAACTGTGCCAGACGCAGTTCAAGCGGAGTACGCGGATTATGTATCACCTTAAGGGCATCAGTAAGCCCCATAAGGTGCTCTTTCTCACGGAGCCAGTCAGGTAGAGTCTCCGGCAGAGGCTCTACAATCAGAGTCATCAGATTGGCCACCAGCTTGCGTATGGCGGTAGAGTTGAGCCCCGCCTTTTTCATACGCTCAGTGGTGTTGTAGTATGGCTGCATTCCCATCTCAGTGAGATTCAGGTTTGCCTCCAGATCTATCTCAGGATGCGCCACATTTACCCTGCCCCCAAATACGGTAGGCTTGCCGAACACCACATATTCCACTCCGGGACGGTAACGGTCAAGAGTGTATTTGATTCCGCTGAACCATACCAGGTCAGCCACTCCGGTTCCATCGCTGAAATGGGCTACCAGACGCTGACGCCGGCCCTCACCTATCTGCTCAAAGCTTAGTATCTTACCTTTGAGCTGGATATAGGGCATGGTGCCGTCTACCTCCTTTATTTGGAAAATACGGCTGCGGTCAATGTATTTGTAAGGAAAAAAATAAAGAAGATCCTGGAGCGTGCTTATCTGGAGCTCGCTTTTAAGGAGAGCGGCTCTTGCCGGACCTACGCCGGTCAGATACTTGACGTCACGCTGATCAAGATCAAGCATCAGGCGCGACCGAACATCATCTTTTCACAAACCGAGGCAGTTACCTCGTCACCGCGAAGCAGGCTGATGATAGCCTTTGCAAACTCTACAGCAGCGGCGGGACCGCATGCGGTAATAAGGTTTCCGTCCTTTTCAACGAATGTTTCCTTGAAGTCAGCACCTTTGAGCATACCCTCGCATCCGGGATAGCAGGTTGCCTTGCGGCCCTGCAGCAGTCCGTGCTTGCCCAATACCGTGGGAGCGGCACATATGGCGCCAACAGGTAGGTTCTTGGCAAAGGCCTCACGCAGCAGAGCCTCCAGACCTTTGTGCTTGCCCAGATTGGTTGAGCCCGGCTGTCCGCCGGGCAGTATAAGCATCTCGGCATCGCTGAAATCAGTGTTCTCAAACAGGTCATCGGCCTGAACGGGAATACCCTGACTGCTCTTTACCAGGAAATCATCTGTTATAGATATTGTGTTTACCTCTACTCCGGCACGGATCAGCATATCCAGCGGAGTTATGGTTTCTATTGCCTCGAAACCTTCTGCAAGAAAGATGTAAACCATATTTTAATTGAGAATTGAAAATTGAAAATTGAAAATTGAGAATTAAACGTCACTTCGCTCCGGCTGTTGGCTATTGGCTGTTAGCTATTGGCTCTCTTCCGGTTGGTTATTAATTAAGTTTGAAATAGTAGATTATTGTTCCAGTTTGGTTGTTTTCACCTCCTATTGCGTTAAACCTTGTACGACGAGCAGCTTCAAGAGCAGCATTTTTAAGTTGCAGATTGGTGGTGTTGGTACGGTTATTTATTCTTACATCAATAACTTTTCCTTCCGGATCAACAGTGATGGTTACAACAACCCTTCCTTCTTCTTGAACTCCATAAGCAGGACGAACTAATCCATCTACAACATCACGACCTTCAAGGTCAAATTGTCCCCAAGCTCCTGTACCAGAGGTTTTACCTTGATTACTGTTGCCTCGCTCCGAGCCGAGAGTACCTTGTACTTCAGTATTTGTCTCTACAGGAGTGCTGGCTTGCATGGAACTACTGCGGCCAAAAGCGCTCGCCATCAGGTTATCAACCTCTGCCGCCTTGCGTTCCTGCTCGGCACGCAACTCTTCTGGAGTAGGTTGTTTTACAGTCTCTGTCGGCGTGACAGCTTTCTCTTTCTCGCCACTTTCTATTGCAACCGTTTCTTCCAGATTCTGTGTTATGACAGGCTCAGCCTGAGGTGCCACGGGTACCGGTACAGATGCCGGTGCAGGAGCAGGCATTGAGTTGACCTCAGTGAACTCATAGTCAGTATCCAGATTGCCAAGATTGCCCAGCATTACCGGCACACCGCTCTCAGCCTGCACCACCGGTTTATTGAGATGCAGCAACAGGAGCAAGCCCACCACTGCAGCATGCAGGAGCAGAGTCCATAAAAGAGAGAATATATTGAAATCCTTCCTTTTCATCGGGTTTTATTTGCGGTCAGGACGACGTGTAGCCAGCACTACCTTGAACTGGTTCTCATTAGCTATGTTGAGCACCTTTACAATCTCCTTATAGGGTACGGACTCATCGGCATAAAGAGCCACATACATATCAGGTTCCTTCTTTGAGCAGTCAATCAGGAAATCGGTCAGCTCCTCAAACACTATGGGCATCTCATCATCATTGCCGAATGCCGTGTAGTAATTCAGGTCACGGTCTATGATAACACGGGTCAGGGGCTTGGCCGATGTCTGCTGCGAGCTCTGCGGCAACAGCACCTTGATGGCGTTAGGACTGACCATCGTAGATGTTATCATAAAGAATATCAGCAGCAGGAATATGATGTCAGTCATGGACGACATACTGAACTGCGGCGATACCTTATTGCGTCTCTTTAGCATATCACTTCTCCAGATTTACGGTGAAATCCTGAATAAAGGACTCCATCTCGTTAGCTATACTGTCCACACGAGCCACCAGGTAGTTGTATGCAAACAGCGCGATGATACCTACAATCAGACCACCAACGGTGGTGATCATAGCCTCATATATACCGCTTGACAGCAGTGACACGTCAATATTGTTTCCTGCATTTGACATCTCCCAGAAGGCGCGTACCATACCGATAACCGTGCCAAGGAAACCAATCATAGGAGCGGCGCTGGCGATGGTTGAGAGGCCCTTGAGTCCCTTCTCCAGGTTGGCAATCTCAACATTGGCGGCGTTCTCCATTCCCATCTGTATATCCTTGCTGTCACGACCGGCCAGACCTATGCCTTTGTCAACTATGCGGCTCTGCGGTGTGCCCGTGGCCTGGCAGAATATCTGCGCTGACTTGTTCTCACCGTTCTTCATATAGTCATTGATGCGTTCCATAAAGTGGGGATCCTTAATGGATGCCTTACGATATACGGCTATACGGTTAAAGAAAATGTAGAAACAGATGATAGAGAGGAGCAGAAGGACTATCATGATCCATCCGCCTTTCATTGCCATTTCAAGAAGATTCATCTTGTCAGTAGTCTCCTCAGCCAGCGCTACTACAGTCTGGCTCTGTGCCACTGTATCGCCTAATGTCTGTGCAAGTGTTGATTGTAAGAACATATTCAGATAATGCATTTTTTGTATTCACTAATTGTTTTTTCAAGTCCCAGGTATAGGGCATCACACACCAAAGCATGCCCTATCGATACCTCATCCAGCCATGGAATCTGCTCCTTGAGGTACTTGAGGTTAATAAGGCTCAGGTCATGACCTGCGTTCAGACCCATGCCGCACTCCCTGGCCTTGCGGGCAGCCTCCACAAAAGGTTTGACTGCTGTTTCAGGCCCAAGTTTAATGTAATTGTCCGCATAGGGTTCAGTGTAAAGCTCCACACGGTCAGCTCCGGCCTTGGCAGCCAATTCCACCATACGGATATCGGCATCAACAAAAACTGATGCACGTATGCTGTTTCGTTTGAGTTCGCTTATTATATCCACCAGAAAATCCTGGTAGTTCAGTGTATTCCAACCGTGGTTTGAGGTTACCTGCTCAGGTGAATCAGGCACCAGCGTTACCTGCGCGGGCTTGATCTTGATTACCAACTCCATGAAATCAGGAGCAGGATATCCTTCAATATTGAATTCAGTGGTAAGCACCTCCTTGAGGTCATAAACATCCTGACGCTTAATGTGTCTTTCATCCGGACGGGGGTGCACGGTGATGCCGTCAGCCCCGAACTTCTCGCAGTCAAGAGCCGTCTTGACCACATCGGGATTGTTACCTCCGCGGGCATTGCGCAGGGTGGCTATCTTATTGATATTTACACTTAATCTGGTCATAAGTCCTCTCACTTGAATAAAATGAACTATCTTTGCCGGGAGCAGAATTATTTACATGCTCCAATCAGCAAAGATAGAAATAAATCCGCTCACCTTTTATTAAAAAGAGATAAAACGTATGCGATTCGCAATATTCGGAAACCCGTCAGCTGACAAGTTCTGCGGCCATGAGCAGCAGTTCTTCAACCTGTTGCGCTCACTTGGTGACGAGATATCAATTGACAGCCGTTACCATGAGTTCCTTACCCGCAAGATGGGGCTTGACATTCCCTATGACAGCCTCTTTGAGGGCACTGATTTTACTGCCGATGCAGTTATCAGCATAGGCGGTGACGGTACGTTCCTGCGCACCGCTACCCGTGTGGGCAGCAAGGGTATACCGATGGTAGGTATCAATACCGGCCGTCTGGGTTTCCTGGCCGATATCACCTGTGACCGCATAACTGATGCCATCACCCGCATACATAACGGTGACTACACTCTTGAGGAGCGCAACCTGCTGCAGCTTAGCATGGATGGACTGCCTGAGGGACACACTCCCTATGCCCTCAATGACATAGCCATACTTAAACATGATATCTCATCAATGATTCAGGTTGCCACCAGCGTAGGCGGCACCCCCATGATTACCTATCAGGCCGATGGTCTGGTAGTTGCTACACCCACCGGCTCAACAGCTTACTCACTCAGTGTAGGCGGCCCTATTATAGCTCCCGGCACCAACGTGATCTGCCTCACCCCCGTTGCACCGCACAGCCTCACCATGCGTCCGCTGGTGCTCCCTGCCGCAGAGACCATCCGCCTGGATGTGACCAGCCGCAGCCACAGTTTCCTGGTATCAATTGACGGAAACAGTTTCAGTTGCCCTGAGCACACAGCAATAGAAATCAGCCGCGCCCCCTTCAAGATAAGCGTCATCAAACCCGCCAAAGGCGATTTCTTTGCCACCCTCCGCGCCAAGATGCTTTGGGGCACTGACTCCAGAAAATAATTGAGAATTTTTGGAGCAGTGAGAGCCATCAAGCTTGCTTGTTTGGCCGAGTCGCGACAAAAATCATGGAACGTAGTTCCATAATTGAGAATTGAAAATTGAGAATTGAAAAAGCCTTGTGAAAATTCACAAGGCTTTTTCATGTCACGAGTTTTACGCAGGTTCTGCGTATTAACTCTCAATTCTCAATTATCCTATAACCTTGGAGTAAGATTCCAGGAAGCGGTCTGCGTCCTGTTTGGTGATGCAAAGGGGCGGGAGGAGGCGGATTACGTTGGTACCGCTTACGCCAGTAAAGATGTGCTCCTCAAACAGCAGACGCTGGCGGATCTCCTTGATGGGCTGCTCAAACTCCATGCCTATCATGAGGCCGCGGCCGCGAACCTCCTTGGGTCCGGGAATCTGTTTAAGTTGCTCCAACAGGTATGAACCTACGCTAGCTGCGTTCTCTACCAGGTGCTCCTTCTCAATCACGTCAAGCACGGCCATTGCAGCGGCGCAAGCCAGATGGTTGCCACCGAATGTTGTGCCCAGCTGACCAATCACGGGTTGGAACATGGGGCTGATGAGCAGTCCGGCACAGGGCAGACCGTTGGCGATACCCTTGGCTACGGTAATCAAATCAGGTTTGATGCCGTTGTACTGGTGAGCAAAAAACTTGCCGCTACGGCCGTAACCGCTCTGGATCTCATCCAGAACCATTACAGTGCCATTAGCAGAACAAGCCTCACGCAGTCCTTTCATATAATCATCAGTGGGAACCTGTATTCCACCTACGCCTTGTATGCCTTCAATGATAAGGGCAGCAACATCACCCTTGGCAAGCTCTGCCTTTGCAGCATCAAGATATCCCCAAGGCAAATAGGTAACATGACCGCATGCGTTTATGGGAGCTATTATCTTAGGATTATCAGTTACCTCAACAGCCAATGATGTACGGCCGTGGAATGCTTTCTTGAGTGAGAGTACGCGGCTGCGGCCGGTGTGGAATGATGCCAGTTTCAGTGCGTTCTCATTGGCCTCGGCACCGCTGTTAATCATGAACAGGCTGTAATCCTCATAACCCGATACGCGGCCCAGATGCTCGGCAAACTGCTCCTGCAGACTGTTAATCACGGAATTTGAGTAGAAGCCCAGCGTAGCCACCTGACGGCTCACAGCCTCTACATAATGAGGATGAGCATGGCCGATGCTGATTACAGCATGTCCGCCGTAAAGGTCCAGATATTCCTGACCTTTCTCATCCCAAACTTTCTGGCCCTGTCCCTTAACTATATTGACCGGGAACAGGCTATATACTGGAAACAAGTTCATTTATACTTTGGCTTTAGCGTTAGCTTTGGCTGCCATGCGGTGCGTGACTTTCAAAAGCCAACGTTTATATTAGAAACCCGAAGACTTGAGGATCAAACCTGTAGTCTCCTTCAAATTGAACAATAGGTTCATATTATGCACTGCTGTACCGCTGGCACCTTTAAGAAGGTTATCTATGCAAGAAACTATGAGTAGCTTATCACCATGTTTCTCCAAGTGCAGCAGGCACTTGTTGGTGTTAACCACCTGCTTCAAGTCTATCTGCTCATCAACCACATGCACAAAAGAATCCTCAGCATAATACTCGCGGTAAATGCGGTACAACTCCTCAATGTCTACAGCATTCTTAACTACAGCTGTCGCAAAAATACCACGTGCAAAATCACCGCGATAAGGGATAAAATTGATATCGGAATTAAAGCTGCTCTGCAAATGCTTGACAGACTGGATTATCTCTGGCAAATGCTGATGAGTGAACGGCTTGTAGATGCTTATGTTGTTGTTGCGCCAGCTGAAGTGTGTGGTTGCTCCCGGCTTGACGCCTGCTCCAGTACTGCCGGTGATGGCATTCACATAGATGTCATCATTCAGCATCAGGTTGCGGGCAAGTGGGAGCAATGCAAGCTGGATGGCTGTGGCAAAACAGCCGGGATTGGCTACATACTGGCTCTTACAGATGGCACGGCGGTTAAGCTCGGGCAAACCATAGATGAACGGATTGTCCTCTGCTTCCAGGCGATAATCCATAGAGAGGTCTATCACCTTAAGGTTCTCAGGCAGGGTATTGGCCTCCATGAACTTACGGGTGTCACCGTGAGCGGTGCAGAAGAACAGCACATCAATAGTATCAAGAGGCAGCTGATCTGTGAAAGTCATATCGGTCTCACCTATCAGGCCCTCATGTACTGCGCTCAGTTTATTGCCTGCATTGCTGGTACTGTTTACAAACACGATCTCTGCATCGGGGTGTCCCAGCAGGATACGTATCAGTTCACCGGCAGTGTAACCTGCACCTCCTATTATTCCAACTTTAATCATATCTTATCTTTCCTCATCCGGGTGCACGCTGTAGTATGCGCGCAACGGAGTTGATGTAATCTTAATGAATCCCTTGGCATCATCGGCAGTCCAGGCCTTGGCGCCCTCACCGTACTCACCCAGTTTGTTGTGTACCAGGTCATCAGGGGTATCGCAACCTACAGTCTGGAAGCTGTAGGGACGGAGCTCCAGAGTTACGGTACCGTTTACGTTACGCTGTGAGCTGGTAAGCATTGCTTCTATATCAGGCATTACTGGCTCCAGGTACTGACTCTCATGCAGGAACATTCCATACCAGTTTGATACCTGATCCTTCCAGTACTGCTGCCACTTGGACAGGGTGTACTTCTCCAAGAAACGGTGTGCACCGATGATAAGCATCGGGGCGGCAGCCTCAAAGCCCACGCGGCCCTTGATGCCGATGATGGTGTCACCTACGTGGCAGTCACGGCCTATGGCGTATGCGGCACCTATCTTCTCAACCTCCTGGATAGCCTTGATACGGTCCGTGAACTTCTGGCCGTTAACGGCTACCAGTTCACCCTTCTCAAAGCCTAAGCTCAGAATCTCTGAACCCTGCTTGGTGGGATGTTTAAGATAAGCGCTCTCGGGCAAGCCCTGCTTGCTGTCCAGAATCTCACCGCCGCAGATTGACGTTCCCCAGATACCCACGTTGTATGAGTACTTGAGCTTGGCAAAATCAGCACTGAAACCGTTTGCGTTCAGGTAATCAATTTCCTCCTTGCGGCTCAGGTTGCGGTCACGGGTCAGTGTGATTATCTCAACACCGGGAGCCTTAACCAGGAATGTCATATCAAAACGGATCTGGTCATTGCCTGCACCGGTTGAACCGTGTGCTATTGCATCGGCACCTATCTCGTTGGCGTACTTGGCTATAGCCAGAGCCTGGAAAATACGCTCTGATGATACTGATATGGGATAGCAGTTGTTACGCAGAACATTGCCGTAAACCATATACTTGAGTGACTTTTCATAATACTCCTGGGTAACATCAAGTGTAACGTACTTTACAGCACCCAGCTTATAGGCGTTCTCCTCATTCTTCTTAAGTTGCTCAGGGCTGAATCCGCCGGTGTTTGCACAAGCGGCATAAACCTCATATCCCATCTCCTTGGTCAGATACATTACATTGTAACTTGTATCCAATCCACCTGAAAAAGCAACTACAACCTTCTTCTTAGCCATATTATTGTTCTATTGATTCAATCTTCTTAATTCTTTCCATAACCTCTGGTGATATCTTGGCAGGCAGATACTCCTCCGGATCATAAAGCATACCGGTGCAGATGCAATACTTACGGCCTGTACGATGCAGGATATCCACATTTACACAGCCCTCACAGCCTTTCCAAAAAGCCTCATCCTGAGTAAGGTCAGCAAATGTAACCGGCTTGTAACCCAGCTGGGTGTTCATGGCCATTACCGCAGCACCACTTGTCAACGAGAATATTTTGGCGTGCGGCCAGCGTGTGCGGGCCAGCGTAAAGGTCATGTCCTTGATACGCTTGGCAAGTCCTCTGCCACGGTAATCGGGATGAACGATCAGACCCGATGTGGTCACATACTTCTTGTCCTGCCAGGTCTCAATGTAACTGAAACCTGCAAATTTATCACCATCCAGCGCAATGACCGCCTTGGCCTCGCGCATCTTTTTTACAATGTATTCATGAGTACGTTTTGCTATTCCTGTACCACGCACTTTAGCGGCATCAGATATGGTTTGCAGAATGGTATCGACGTATTTCTCGTGTGACTCATCTGCCACCACCACATCAATTTCGTTTTCCATTTTTCCTCAAAAACTATTTTATAAGGATATGATAATAGGTTCCAACAGTCGTTTTATCTCCAAACGGTTTGCACCCTCGGCAAGTACTATGAGCAGGGTATCATCACCGGCTATAGTTCCCAGCACACCGGGCAGGTTGTTGTTGTCAACATCATATGCAAGACTGCTTGCATAACCGGGTTTGGTCTTGATTACGGCCATATTGCCGGAGAAGTTGAGTGAAACGAATCCGTAGCGCGGCTGGCTTGAAGCTACCTCATCATAACCTCCGCTGTTCTTTTTCTGCAGCAGAGCATGGTTGGGCAGCACATAGAGGTAATCACCGTAAGTGTTGGCTACCTTGGAGATCTTCATCTTCTTGAGGTCACGTGACAGAGTGGCCTGAGTTACTGAATATCCCTTGGCATTCAGAACCTGAAGCAGCTGGTCCTGATTCTTGATATCCTGCTCAGATATGATGAGCCGGATTGCTTCCAAACGATTGTTCTTATTCTTCATATTGCATAAATATTCTCGTTTCGGGTGCAAAATTAGTTATAAATGCGATTCATTATACAAAAATCTGAGAAATAATTATGCAAAAAACATTAAATATAATACAAGCCGGGATAAGAAGAAGATATTCAATCGAAGATTAAAAATAAAAGGGGTGACTTTTAAGCCTCCCCTCCATTATACATTTTGATATGTATATTCGTGTGTATATCAATCCAATTCCTGATCAGCCTCATATCCGCCAAGCAGACGTATCTGGTTCTTGAGCATTGCGAACTGTTGGAAAAGATCGTGAACGGGGCGCTCATCGTCATAGGTCATAGGCTTCTTGACGTAGAATGAGAGCCACTCCTGAACGCCGCTCAAACCTGCTCTGAGGGCCAGGTCAGTGAATATGAGCAGATCCAGGCAGATAGGTGCTGCAAGTATAGAGTCGCGGCACAGGAAATTGACCTTTATCTGCATGGGATAGTTCATCCACCCGAATATGTCAATGTTGTCCCAACTCTCCTTGTTGTCCTTGCGGGGCGGATAGTAGTTGATCTTTACCTTATGATATATGTCGGTGTAGAGTTCGGGATATTCATCCTGCTCCAGTATCCACTCTATCGATGATGCCTTGCTTATGCGCTTGGTCTCAAAATTGTCAGGATGCTCAATCACCTGACCGTCACGGTTGCCCAGGATGTTGGTTGAGAACCAGCCCTCAACGCCCAGCAGACGGGTGCGGAATATTGGCGCCATAGCGCTCTTCATCATGGTCTGGCCGCTCTTGAAGTCCTTGCCTACAATGGGAAGTCCTTGTTTCTTTGACAGCTCAAACATGGCGGGTATGTCAACGCACACATTGGGAGCACCCATAATGAACGGGCAGCCCTCCATCAGCGCGGCGTATGCATAAATCATGCTGGGTGACAGATGTTCGCGGTCATCGGCTTTCATGGCAGCCTCAAAGCCGGCCAGTGTGCCGTGAACCTGCTCGTTGCGCGGGGTATATTTCTCAGTGCTGGCAATCCAGAATACAATCACGCGGTCGCAGCCGTTCTCCTTCTTGAAGTTCTGTATATCCTTGCGCAGATTCTGGGCGTAGTTCCAACGGGTATCGGTGGGCATAGCCCAAAGCGGATCAGGTACGCGGCCAAACTGCGGGTCAACCAGATTCTTGGCGTACTCGGGATCAAAGCAGGCCTTCATAGGCTTGATGCGCTCCAACTCGTCACGAACCGGTTCTATATCCTCTTTCTTGAGCACCTGGCAGTATAATGCACTCTCATATGCATTGTCTGTAAAAACATCCCACGCGCCGAAAACGATATCGTTGAGACTTGTCAGGGGAACTATTTCACCTACATGCTTGTACTGCTTTTTCTCGCCTCGGCCCACGCGCATCTTGCCCAACTGCGTGAATGAGCCCACAGGGTTTGCAAGTCCCTTTCTAGCCATCAGAGTACCGGTTATCAAAGTCGTTGACACGGCACCCAATCCCACACAAAGAACTCCAAGTTTGCCTTTAGCCGGTTTTATATCTGTAGTCATCATTTACTTACTTTCTAGTAAATGACAAATGTAGTGCAAACCGAGCGGATAAAAAAGGAGTTCCCTCACTTTTTCAGTTCAGCCAGGAGTGATTCCAGTTCCCGGATATCGGAATCCGTAAGTTCGTTGTCGCGGATAAAGGTGTTGAGCAGCGATTTGGCCGATCCTCCAAACAGATTGTCCTTCATGTGCTTAAGGTACCATCGGTTGTATTCCGGCTTCTCTATAAGCGGATAGAAGATAAACTTCTTGCCATCACGCTTATGGGCCAGGAACCCTTTCTCCTCCAGGATTTTCATAAAGGTCTGGACCGTATTGTATGCAGGCTTGGGCTCCGGCAGCTGCTGCAGCACATCATCCACGCAGCAGTTGCGCACCTCCCAGATGACATTCATCACCTCCTGCTCTCTATCTGATAATGCTTTCATACAATAAGAAATGGCCGGTTATTTTCTGGTTTGACTCAAAACTCTGACCTTATGATCCTTGAACGGCTCCTGTTTGAAGATATCATTGACCTCATTTTCCACACGAGTGGAACAACGGACATCGAATGTAACCATCCAATAGACTTCGTCGTCAGCATCGGGATAAAGTCTTTTCAGTTCTTTTTCCAATGCATCAGGTGTGCCGAACGCTTTCGTATATTCAGGAACCCTGACAACAACAGTATTGTCAGCCTTTATTTCAATTGCAACACTATCCGTACCTGTAACTGTTGCAAAACTTTCAATAGTTGGCTTTAAATCCTGTGGAGAATCCAATTTGCGGGTTATGTTATGGGCAATCATTGTGATATGGTTTCTCCTGTCAATAATTATCCTGACCCATTTATCGGTTTCAAAATCGAGATTATATTCGATATCATACTCAGAAGCCGCAGGTGGAGGCGGAAGAGTCCTACCAGGCATATTTATCAAGAGAATCTTGTCATCGGAGTAACTCTTTTGAAGTTGTCTGATAACACTCTCAACAATATCAAGATGCTCGTCATTTACAATTGTCACGAAAATGAGGTCAGGACGGGCAACTTCAACAGTGCTTTCCTTCTTCAAGCGCTCAAACTCTGCGGCAAAATTGTCAAGTGTTGCAGGATGGAATGTCTGCTCACCATCGAATGTCATCCATATTGCGCCGTCCCATTCTATCTCCACAAAATAATTCAGTTGTTTGACCTTCACATCTTTATTTGATCCATATCCAAACTTTTTAAGGAACGCCGTATCAACCGGTTCAGACTGGATTATAGTTTCAGCCACAGGCTCTGACTGAGCATCTGCGGTGTTATCCTGACTAGCCTTGGGTTTGCAGGCCGATGCCAACAGGATGATAACCAATACTACGGGCAGCATAAGCAGCGCACGTAAGCAAACTAAGGGAGAAGATTGGTTGCGTTTCATCATCGTTATACGTTTTTTGGTTGAACAATCGGCAAAATTGCTGGTCACATACCCTATCCTGCTGCCCAATGCGGCCTGAACAAGACATATCTGATAACGGCGCTCATTCTCACCGTCAGCCAGCACGTTGGCATCGGCCTCATACTCATGTACCTCCTGGAGGCTGCGCTTGAGTGCCCACGCAGCAGGATTGAACCACTGCAGGGCACACGCAATCTGTGATATCACCACGTCTATGGAGTGACGACAATGTATATGGGTCAGTTCATGTTCTATGATAATGTCTGATTCGGCCGACTCAAAATCCCTGCGGCTCATGATTACCGTCCTGCGCCAACTGGTAGGCTGGAACTCGCCGTCGCAAACCAGCAACCTGGAGCCGTCAGGCAGCTCGCGTCCGCCAAGCCTGCAAAGCGTCTCGGCCCGGGTAATCCCAATCAGAAGCCGTATCATAAAGAACGCCACTCCCATCAGATATAAATAGGTGATAATTGAAACCCAATCCATCTGAGTCACCGTCTCCGCCACCTTTACCCCCGTAGCCACGCGAGTGTGCAATTGGGGACTGTCCCCTTTTGAACCTGAAAATGTTTCCATCCCATCATACTCCAGCACGTGCAAAAGGGGACTGTCCCCAATTGCGACTGAAAATGTTGCCTCATCAACTGAGTTCTGCACGTGCAAAAGGGGACTGTCCCCAATTGCGCCAGTCGCGCCAATTGCGCCAATCGCACTGATTCTTATTGCCGGCAGTATAGCGGAAAGTACTAATATCGAAAGCAGTATGATCCTGTTGAACCGATGCAAGGTAGTGCGGCTCAAAGCCAACCGGTAAACCCCGTAAAGAAGGGCCAGGCAAACAGCGGATAAAACAAGGTAAATCATATCATTGGAGCATTAATTGGTTAATCTCTGCGACAAAGAAATACTCCAAAAATCCCAAATCCTAACGTTTTAGGAGAAAAAGTCCTAAACTCTTAGGATTTTAACCTTTATTATTAGGACTTGGAAGATAAATAACGGGAATTCAATAAAAACAGCACAAATGCTTTACATTTATGTAAAGTTATTATCTTTGCAACATGAACAAAAGAACAACATTAAATCTAATTGAACAATCTGAAAGAGTCAGTATATACTCAATCAGT
>JAGBPB010000021.1 GCA_017633615.1 Bacteroidaceae bacterium
CACTATTTATTAACTACTAAAAAAACACAAGTATTATGGCAATTAAAGTTAGAGCAAAAGAGCAGCTTATCAATGTTGGAAAGTATGCTGGCGATTATCGTTACATTATGGTCCCGGAGCTTTATGCAGCCCTGGCACAGGCTCTGGTGAGTGAACTATAAAAAAAAGGAGTATCTTTGCGGTCTAAATTAAAACCAGATGAATAGCACTAAGAATCGTATATCATTATTCAGCATTGTCCTTTTTCTTACAGCAGTTTTTGGTCATTTTGGATATGTCAGAGCAGGACAGGCTTTTGATGCAGAGAAGAGTCTTGTCTATCTGACGGCAGATTCTGTCTCTTTTGAAACGGCAGAGATTGAGGTTACGGCATCACGTATCAAGACTGTGTTGCCCGATGCATCACGCATAATAGGCATAATGACTCAGGAGCAGATAAGCGCATATCCGGTGCAATCTGTCAATGACATTCTAAAGTATGCGGTTGGAGTTGATGTTCGTCAGCGTGGGCCGATGGGCGCCCAGACTGATGTGGGCGTGCGTGGAGGTAACTTTGAGCAGGTGGCCATACTGCTTGACGGCATAAACATATGTGACCCACAGACCGGCCACAACTCTTTTGATTTCCCTGTGGATATGAGTGATATTGACCATATTGAGGTGCTGGAGGGTCCGGCGGGTAGGGCATATGGCTCATCTTCACTTATGGGAGCCATTAACATTGTTACCAAGACTGCGGTACGTACATCGGGCCAGGCGCATCTTGAGGCAGGCAGTTGGGGATATGCCGCAGGCGGTGCCAGAGCGGCTGCTGTAAATGGAGGCTGGAACAATATGCTGTCTGTGAACTATGGACGCAGTGACGGATACAGCCGTAGCAAGGCAGGTCATCTCAATGCCGATATGGAGTACAAGAAGGCTTTCTATAAAGGCGGATACACGGATGATGACATTCAGGTGAACTGGCATGCGGGGGCCAGCATTAAGGACTGGGGCAGCAACACCTTCTACTCTGCCAAGTATGATGAGCAGTTTGAGCATACCGTAAAGACTTACACAGCTCTGCAGGCAGAGAACAGGATAGGTCGCGTTCATATTCACCCAAGCGCCTGGTGGAATCATAATGAAGACCGTTTTGAACTGATCCGTGGCAGCGAAGCGCAGGTCCCGTTCAATTACCATCGCTCTGACGTGGCGGGTGTGGGCTTTAACAGCTGGTTTGACTGGAAACTGGGCCGTACCGCAATAGGCGCGGAACTTAAGAATGAAAATCTCATAAGCGGCAATCTGGGTGAGCCGTTGGCCGAGCCCAAGCACATAAAGGGCACAGGCCGTGATTATAACCTGGGCCTTAACCGCACCAACATAAGTTTCATTCTGGAGCACAATCTCAATATCAGGAGGTTTGCTTTGAGTGCCGGCGTGGTAGGGGTGCGCAATTCATGGAACGGTATGGATATGCGTTTCTATCCCGGCGTTGACATGAGCGTAAAGATTGGCAGCAACCTCAAACTGTTTGCCACGTACAACACATCACTGCGTCTTCCTTCAGTAACTGAACTCTATTACAGCGTAGGCGGCTATAAGGCCGATAAACACCTCAAGCCGGAGGAACTGCAAGCCGTTGATTTAGGCGTTAAGTATGCTGATTATCGCGGCGTTCAGGCATCGGCCTCTATCTATTACAACCGTTGTACCAATATGATTGACTGGATAATGGACCTTACCCGGCCCGAGAATCAGCGCCGTTGGGAGTCAGTCAATTTTACAAAGGTAAACTCATTTGGAGCGGAACTTACTGCAAACATCAGTCTGGAGAATCTTTTTCCCGGTCAGCGGCTGTTCAAGTCAGTAGATTTTGCATATAACTATATCAACCAGGAAAAGGTTGATGTACCTAATATCCAGAGCCGCACCACGCTTGAATACCTCAAGCATAAGGCCGTAGCGGGATTGCACCTCAATTTGCCGCTTAATCTGGAGTTGGGTTTGAACTGCCGTTATCAGGACCGTGCCGGCTCATTTACAGATACTGATGGTCAGGTCCGTCCGTATGAGCCCTACTGCGTTCTTGATGCCCGTCTGCAATGGAGTGCCGGCCCCTACAATATCTATCTTGAGGGAAACAACCTTACTGACAAACAGTATTTTGATTATGGTTGCGTGCCTCAGTCCGGCTTCTGGGCAATTGCGGGCGTCTCATTCAACCTCTGACAAAAGAAGATTATTCTGTCAGAGTAATCCCTGAAAGTCATAATGTGCATTCGTATTCCATGAAAACGCTACAGCATCTGTATTTTCTTCCAAACAATCAAACTTACTTGGAATATATTGCTGTTTGACGGAACTTTGCGGCGAAAAACAAAACAGTACAAAACAAACAACCATAGAAATGAAGAAGCAGACTATTGCCATTGACACCCCGTTTGTACGCCCCGATGTGTACGGCTCATTATCAGTACCGTTGTATACCAATGTGTCGTTTGAGTTTGACGATGCATTGGAAATGTCTGATGCCTTTACAGGTCGTATCAAAGCGCCTGATTATGCACGCGTGGGAAACCCTACAGTAACAAACCTTGAAAACAGAGTACGTGAACTTACCGGAGCCGCCCATGTGACAGGTTATAATTCCGGTATGGCAGCCATAAGCAACGCATTGCTGGCCGTGATTGCACAAGGCAAGAATATAGTATCATCAAGACACCTTTTCGGAAACACATTAGCCTTACTTACAACAACATTCATGCCGCTTGGCGTCAAGCCCAAGCTGCGAGACCTTACAGACCTGG
>JAGBPB010000022.1 GCA_017633615.1 Bacteroidaceae bacterium
GGTTTATCGGTCATAATCATTGCATTTGCCGTTTCAGTATTTATAAGCATTATATCGGTGGGTATAGTCAGGAACAGGGCAATTCAGAGTTCCATAATACGTAAAACCGGCAAGAGGTTCCGTAACATAAGCATAGGAATCCAGCTGTTTGTCAGCATTCTGTTCTCTTTTGTCATTATCTGCATGCTCCATCAGTTCAGGTTCCTTAGAAACAACAACTGGGGAATCAGGATAAACGATATGGCAGTTCTTACCATCACAAATCCCGATCATAAGGACATGAATGGTCTTCAAGGACGCATGAGTTATTCGCCCATAGATGAACGCATGCCGGATATCGAGAGCCCATCGGCCTTCATTAACCGCATAGACGGACAGTTCGGTATCACGTCCCGACTGAACAGTCTGCCGTTTGTAGAGGGCGTTTACACCAATATAGGTGGATTTGGTGATATCTATGGGTCAGTCGATATGATCTGGAAACACCGTGGGACCTGGATTAACGGCGATGACAACATCAGGACCAACATATCGGGCATTATTGACACCTCCCTGCTTAAACTGCTCTCCTTGAATGTGATTGACGGAGCAATACCGACCGACAGGCCTCTCAGGGACGATGAGATTGTAATTACCAGGAATCTCCAGCGCGAACTGGGTCTTTGGGATATATCCCAAGGGCCCACCCTGACTATCAGAAGAGGGTATCGGACACCATCAAGATTTGAGTGGGTGGACGGACAACCTACAATCACAGGAGGAGAATATGCCGAAGTGACAAACATATTCCAGGTAGTAGCCGTAGTCAGTGACCTGTATCTGACTGATTTCAACAAGGAACCGGAGAGTTATATCCTATGTGCTCCCGATAACCGCAAGCTTTTGGGGCAGATGGGAGGCCAATGGTCCGAAACCCATGTCAGCATCACATACCAACCGGGAAACAGGAAAGAGCTCAGCAATAGAATCAATGAAATAATGGAGCCCACCGGACTTTCATACGAACTCAATTATTCCGAGGATTATTTCTATGAGAATCTCACCAAAGACCGCCATCTCTCACTGATAATTGAGATCCTGGGGATACTCTGCATGCTCATATCGCTGGCCGGCATATACTCCACAGTAGCATTGACCTGCCAGGAGAAGAAACGCGAGATTGCACTGCGCAAGGTACATGGAGCAAAGGTAAGGGACATACTGTCCATATTTACCCGTGACTATGGTATAATCCTTGCCCTGGCATCGGCCCTGGCATTCATTATCGGATATATAGTAATAGACCGATGGCAGCAGCATTTCCTATGCAAGGCTGATATCAGTTGGTGGATATACGCTTGTGTGTTTGCCTTTACGGCAACGGTGATTATTGCCACCGTGCTGAACCGCGTGCTCACGACCGCCCGCCGGAATCCCGCAGATGTAATCAAGTGCGAATGATACAAAAGGGGACTGTCACCTTTTGTACCTGTCCCCTTTTGTACCAAATGTCCGCTTTAACATACTTTATGTCTTGTTTTATTGTCGCAATGTAATCTATTGTTTACATTTGCAACATCAATAACCTATTAAAGTATCGTAATTATGAAAAAGTATCATTTGCTTGACCACAAGTGGCAGAAGATTGGGTTTGTCATGTTTGTTCTGGGAGTTGCCCTATTCCTTGTTTTTCTGCTGAATACAGTATTCACCTTCCGGCCCACTCAAATAGAAGGTATTGTAGAGAATTACAAAGTTGACCTCCTTAACAGAATAATGCAAGGCCCATTGGCTTTACTCACATTGATCTCGGCCATTGCTTTTGCCCTAATGGCACTTTCACAGGAGAAACAGGAGGATGAAAGGATTGTCGAGACACGTCACCAGGTCTTGCCCCGGATAGTAATCCTGTACATCATCGTTCTGTTAATCAGATTCATTGCCCTGTTTATTGTAGCAAGACTTGCTACACCATTATCATACGCGATAGTGAACCAGATTACAGGTTTATTTACAGGTGTGACCGCATTCATAGGATACTATGTACTGTTTTTCAAGTTATCTTTGTGGAAACAAAACAGGGAGTTGAACGATGAAGAATAAC
>JAGBPB010000023.1 GCA_017633615.1 Bacteroidaceae bacterium
TACGACGAGGGCGGCCAGCTCACCGAAGCGGTGAGGCGCAAGCCCTACTCCGTGATCCTGCTCGATGAGATCGAGAAGGCTCACCCCGACGTCTTCAACGTCCTTCTCCAGGTACTCGACGACGGCCGTCTCACCGATAACAAGGGCCGTACGGTCAACTTCAAGAACACTATAATCATCATGACCAGCAACCTGGGTAGTGATTATATACGTGAAAAGTCTGCACAGATAGGCACAACTGATGCCCAGCGTCAGGAGTGGCTTGAGGAGACACGTAAACACTTGCTTGAGATGCTTAAGCAGACCATACGTCCGGAGTTCCTGAACCGTATTGATGAGACCGTGGTATTCATGCCGCTTAAGGAGAGTGAAATCCACCAGATTGTGGCTCTGCAGGTCAATTCAGTATGCAGGATGCTTAAGGAGAACGGTATAACGCTCAATGTTGATGCATCGGCAGTAGAACTTATTTCTAAGGCCGGTTATGATCCGGAGTTCGGTGCACGTCCTGTAAAGCGTGCCATCCAGACGCTGCTGCTTAACCGCCTTTCAACTATGATTCTGTCCGGTCAGGTGGATCGGAACAAGCCCGTTACCGCCACAGCGCGCAACGGAGAGATTGAATTCAATTAACCAGAGAGCTTCTACAGCTATACACAACAACCCCCTTATGACACAAATCATAAGGGGGTCGTTATAATCAATTATTGGAAAAGATAAATATATCTATTATCTATTTGATTTCTGACGCAAAATTACTTATTGTACAGTTCACACAGCAAAAATTGTATTTCAAAATCATTAGGTATTGTTTCATCATTATCGCTCAAACGACAAATACCTCCACAAATCATCACTCTGAACATTTTTATACAAAAATCAGAAATAAAATCCGCCCTATTTAAAGCTGATTCCAAAAAATCCATTACCTTTGCAACCGCAAATGCAAATGGTACCTTGACCGAGCGGCTAGGTATCGGTCTGCAAAACCGAGTACGGCGGTTCGAGTCCGCCAGGTACCTCTAAGGTAAAATCCGGCCCCAATGGGTCGGATTTTACTTTAGAGGTACCTTAGAGGCTCCTTTTAGTTTACTTCGTAAACGCGCTCACTCCGTTCGCTTGGCGGCCTACCCGGCCGCTCTCGCTCGGGGTCTCGCTCGCCCCAATACGCTCAAACGTGCGTATGTGCGTATTCGCGTGCGTGTGTATTTTTTGTAATTTTGCAGAGGAAATGGGAATATGACTTTTAAGGCGGTTATACGTTCTATGAGATTGAGAACCTTGCCTCTTTCTTTGGCGGGTATCTCTTTGGGAATTATGTTTGCCTGTGGCAGACATAGTATTCCCTGGTACGTAATTGTGTTGACACTTCTTACTACTGTCTCTTTACAGATTCTTTCAAATATGTCCAATGAGCTGGGTGACTGGCTCAGCGGTGTGGACGGCCAAGGTCGTGAAGGACCCAAGTATGGTATTGAAGGCGGTGGACTTACTGAGGATGAGATGCGTTCATGCATCAGGATTATGGTTCTGGTATGCTGCATCTTTGGCTTGGGCATGATACGGGCATCATTCGGAACCATATTCCGGATTGAATCCGAATGTCTGGTTGTACTGGGCGCTGCTGCCATCTGGGCCGCAATGCACTACACGCTAGGCAATAAGCCTTACGGATACAGAGGTCTGGGTGATATATTCGTATTTCTGTTCTTCGGACTGGTTCCGGTTACAGGCGGATACTTTGTATGTGCGCAAGTTATTGAACCCGCCACTCTGATACCCGGAGCAGCCATAGGCCTTTTCAGCGTAGGAGTGCTCAACGTCAACAACATGCGTGACATGAAATCAGATGCAGGCACCCGTGTCACAGTACCGCTCAAACTGGGTGAGCACCGCGCCAAGGTATATCATACTATACTGATAATCGGAGGATGGATGCTCATGCTGCTATACACAATACTGTTTACAAAAGGCTGGCAGCCTTACCTTTATATCATAACACTCCCACTCTATATCAAACATTTGAGTGGAGTATGGAAGCGTTCCGGCCGTGAACTTGATCCCATGCTGCCAATGCTGGTTATTTCAACGTTTATCTTTGCCCTGCTTGCAGGCACAGGATATATTCTGCAATAGTTATGCCCAAGAAAGAAGGAATACGCGAGCTGTTTGATGACATCGCGGTCAAATATGACCGATTCAACCACATCTCATCATTTGGAGCCGACCGTTCGTGGCGCCGCAAGGCGGTACGAGCAATTGCTGATACAAAGCAGCCCATACAAATACTTGATGTAGCCACCGGTACAGCAGATTTTGCCATAGCTGTATCAAAGAAGGCAGCTCTTGGCTCACATATTACAGGAATAGACCTGTCAGAGGGTATGCTTGAGGTTGGAAAAGCCAAATGTCAGGGGCTGCTCATTGACCTGGAGGTAGGCGATGCCGAGAA
This sequence comes from Bacteroidaceae bacterium, assembly GCA_017633615.1. Next base: position 2,453 of record JAGBPB010000023.1, read on the forward strand.
CCTGCGCTTTCCTGACGGCACTTTTGACCGCGTGTGCGTGGCATTCGGAGTTCGTAACTTTGAGAATCTCATGAAAGGTCTTGAGGAGATGAGGCGTGTTCTTAAGCCGGGCGGCAAGCTGGTGATACTGGAACTCTCCTACCCCAAGAACAAGTTGATATTCAGTTTCTACAAATTCTACTCCCTCAAAATCCTGCCCAGGATAGGCGCAAGAATGACAGGCAATACCGGAGCATTCACCTACCTGCCTGACTCCATTCTCAAATTCCCGCTCCCTGAAAAGTTCATACCTATGCTCAAGGAGGCCGGATACTCTACGGTACAGGCCCGCCAGTTCATGTTTGGCGTATGCCGCATGTATTGTGCAGTCAAATAAGATTCTATTTGATACCTGGAAGCATAATCAACAGACTTTTTTCATAAATTCGCGACATAACCAATAAGATAATAAGATGAGAACAAAATTACTGACCGTTTCTGCCGCTTTAATGGCTTTTTCCGTACTGTTTCTTGCCGGATGTGAGAAAGAAGACAAGGATGCCATTTCCATGGATGAAGTAAACAATGGAGTATTAATGATAGCCGGCAACAACGGTGTAGAATATGAAGTAGTTGACCTTGGATTATCTACCGGTACGCTATGGGCAAAATGCAATATGGGAGCTACCAGTCCGGAACAGAGCGGCAGCTTTTTTGCATGGGGTGAGGTTGAGCCCACCAAAAAAGAATTTGACTGGAGCAATTACAATCTTTGCAAAGGAGATGAGTTCTCATTCATCAAATACTGCCCTAACAAGGATCGCGGATATCAGGAGTTTGTTGACAACAAAACAGTTCTTGATGATCAGGATAATGCCGCCAAGAAGATCATGGGAAGCAACTGGCGGATTCCTTCACAGGAGGATTACGCTGAACTTATTTACAAATGCGATATCAGACGCTGCAAACTCAATAACGTTTGGGGATTCCTGTTTACGAGCAAGGTGAATGGCAACAGTCTGTTTATGCCGCTAGCCGGACGCATGGACCAGAACAAGACCAATTTCAAGGATGCATATGGTTTCTATTGGAGCAACAAACTTGATAAATCAGAAACTGCATTCATACTTTGGCTTGAGCCTAATGAGGTGAAAAACAATGCAGTATCATCAAAATCAACAGAGCGTTACCTTGGCTTGCCTATCCGTCCCGTTACGACCAGATAATTAATAACGAATTTTAATACAGCAAATATTCATCTATTGATTCCTTATACTATCTTTGCGGCCGAAAAATCAAATCCATTATGATTATAAGTTTAAAGGAGATTGCAGGAGCATTCATGGTATTGTTTGCCATCTTGGATATAGCAGGGTCAATACCTATCATAATTGACCTTCAGCACAAGACAGGAAAGGTTCCGGCACTTAAGGTCACCCTTATTTCATGGATTCTGCTTACCATAATCTATTTTCTTGGTGACGGAATCCTGTCATTGTTTGGCGTGAGTGTTGAATCATTTGCCGTAGCCGGTTCCATAGTAATTCTGGCTATAGGTTTTGAGATGATTTTTGACATAACCATATTCAAATATGACAGAGGGCCTTCCGATATGACATCATTCGTACCGTTGGTATTCCCCCTGATTGTAGGTGCCGGTTCATTCACTACCATGCTTTCACTTAAAGCCGAGTATGCCGCCATTAACATCATGATAGCATTGGCTTTGAATATGCTGTTCATATTTCTGGTGCTGAGATTCATTGATAAGATTGAAAGGGTCTTAGGACCGGGATTGATTTACGTTTTCCGCAAGTTTTTCGGAATAATCCTGCTGGCCATTGCAGTAAAACTTTTTACAACAAATTTAGGCCATCTCATAGGATGACAAAACATAACAGGCATATAAAGGCGGTTCCTGAAAAGAGCCGCCTTTTTTGTTGATAAATAATAACATGTGCCATATACCCATTTACGCAATAAATGGGTAACTTTGCACCACATTATAGAAAAAGAATGATAGAAAAGCACCTTGTCCTTAATGATGCTGACCCCGCAGTCTTTTACGGTGTCAATAACAACAATCTGCAACTTCTCAAGGCCCTGTTTCCAAAGTTGCGTATTGTGGCACGCGGCAATGTGCTCCGCATTATGGGCGATGAGGACGGCACAGCACGTTTTGAACAGGCTGTACGCCAGATTGAGATGTACTGCGCCAAGTACAATTCACTCAAGGAGGAGGTGATTGTAGATATTGTGAATGGTGAGGAACCGGGAGGTGAGAAAAGCTCTGACGTAATACTCTTTGGCGTAACAGGCCGCCCTATCCTGCCGCGCAGCGTCAACCAGAAGAAACTGGTTACAGACTACGCCACACACGATATGCTGTTTGCCATAGGCCCTGCCGGTTCCGGTAAGACCTATACTGCAATAGCATTGGCGGTACGCGCTCTCAAGAACAAGGAGGTTAAGCGTATAGTGCTGTGCCGCCCCGCAGTTGAGGCCGGCGAGAAACTGGGATTCCTTCCGGGTGACATGCGTGAAAAGATTGACCCGTTCCTTCAACCCCTTTATGATGCCCTGCAGGATATGATACCTACAGCAAAGCTCAAGGAGTATATGGAACTCAACATCATCCAGATAGCCCCTCTGGCATTCATGCGCGGACGCACCCTGAATGATGCAGTTGTCATTCTTGATGAAGCCCAGAACACCACCCCGCAGCAGATCAAGATGTTCCTTACCCGCATGGGTTGGAACACCAAGATGATCGTTACGGGTGATTTGACGCAGATTGACCTGCCTCCCACGCAGATATCGGGTCTGGTACAGGCTCTTGATGTTCTGGAAGGCATTGAAGGTCTGAGCATAATACGCATGACCAAGAAAGATATTGTACGTCATAAGCTGGTGACCCGCGTTGTCGATGCGTATGACCGCTATGAACAGACTCACAAAGAGAAAAAGAGAACAATTAAAAATAAAGACAATGAGTAACGCACTTACAAGAACTGACTTCAACTTCAAAGGACAGAAGAGTGTTTATCACGGCAAGGTACGTGATGTGTATAACATTGATGATGACCTGATGGTCATGGTAGCCACTGACCGCATATCGGCCTTTGACGTTATCCTGCCCAAGGGTATCCCCTTCAAGGGCCAGGTGCTCAATCAGATTGCAGCCAAGTTCCTGGACGCCACAGCCGATATCTGTCCCAACTGGAAGCTGGCCACTCCTGATCCTATGGTAACCGTAGGTCTTAAGTGTGAGGGATTCCGCGTTGAGATGATCATCCGCGGTTATCTGACCGGTTCTGCATGGCGTGACTACAAAGCCGGATGCCGTAACCTGTGCGGAAACATCCTGCCCGAGGGCATGAAGGAGAACCAGAAGTTTGCAGAGCCTCTGATTACTCCTACCACCAAGGCTGAGGAGGGCCACGATGAGAACATCTCAAAGGAGCAGATAATTGCCCAGGGCCTGGTAAGCAAAGAGGATTATGAGGTTATGGAAAAGTACACCCGTGCTCTATTCCAGCGCGGTACTGAGATTGCAGCAAAGAAAGGCCTCATCCTGGTTGACACCAAGTATGAGTTCGGCAAGCGTGACGGCAAGGTTTATCTGATTGATGAGATACACACCCCTGACAGCTCACGTTATTTCTATGCCGATGGCTATCAGGAGAAGTTTGAGAAGGGTGAACCCCAAAAGCAGCTCTCCAAGGAGTTTGTACGCCAGTGGCTCATTGAGCATAATTTCATGAACCAGCCCGGCCAGGTTATGCCTGAGATTACCGATGCTTACGCTGAGACAGTATCAGAGCGTTACATTGAGCTCTATGAGCACATTGTAGGTGAAAAGTTCGTAAAGGAGAGTGGTACAGACCTTGCTGCCCGTATTGAAAAGAACGTAACTGACTGGTTAAACAAGAGATAATGTTCACAATATTCCTCATACTGGCTGGCGTACTGCTCATTTTCTCAAAAGCAGTCAACAAAGCATTAAACAACCCTGATGATCCGGCTTTTGATCAGCAGGATACCGCAAATGCGCAGGATAAGGAGAAGGATCCAGATTTTGAGCCGTTGCCTATGGATGAGGAACCTGATTTCCAGCCCATTGACAAGGAGCCTCAGTTTGAGCCGGTTGAAAAGGAGCCGGAATTTGAGCCTGTAGATGAACAACCCAAGCCAGAAACGGCTCCCGCAGGTAAAGACTACAGCACCTACGGCCATCTTTTCGGACTTATTGGCAAGCCTCTGGCCCACTCCACATCAAAGGTGCGTTTCAACAAGATGTTCCGCGAGCAGCATATTGATGCCTATTATGAGAACTTTGAGTTGGACAGCATTGAGCAGGTAAAAGATCTGGTGGAAAGTAACCCCAATCTTTGCGGTTTTAACGTTACAATACCCTACAAACAGGATATCATTCCATATCTTAACCGTCTCGATGAGACAGCGCAAGCAATCTGTGCCGTTAATACCGTTAAGGTGCTTCACCGTGACGGCGGCGTGGAACTGGTAGGATACAACACTGACTGGATTGGTTTCTGCAAATCATTCGGAGAACTTATTGAAGGGCATCACAAAGCACTAATACTGGGTACGGGAGGTGTTTCAAAAGCTGTAAAATACGCACTTGATTATCTGCATATTGAAAACCGGTTCGTATCACGCAATTCCACGTTTGACATACTGGGCTATTATGAGTTGTCACCATCTGTTATGGATGAGTATGATGTGATTGTAAACTGCACTCCCATGGGTATGTGGCCTGATACTGACCAGTGCCCTGATATACCCTACACTTTCCTCTCAGAAAACCATCTGCTTCTGGATGTCATAGCCAATCCTGATGAAACACTTTTCATGAAGAAGGGCCGTGACCACGGAGCAACAGCCAAGGGAGGCAAGGATATGCTTGAGCAGCAGGCCGTTGCTGCCTGGGAAATCTGGAACCGCATAGGAGAATAACCGCATGAAAAGAATTGCCATAGCTGTTATATTGGCTCTGAGCACAGTGCTGGCTGCAGCCAAGGTTTATAAACCTGCCGACGTCTCGCCTGTGCACCTTCTTGATGCCAACCGCTATGTGTGCAATCCTGACGGCATACTGTCCCAATCTGCCGTTGATCAGATAGATGCCTGCTTCCGCACCATTGAAGACAGCACGGGCGTTCAGGCTCTGGTTGCAGTGCTGAGTGAGATTGACCCTGATGACTGCTTTGAGTTTGCGCACCAGCTTGGTGAGAAAGTGGGTGTAGGCAAGTCCAGTTCAAACAACGGTCTGGTAATACTGCTCAGTACCGGTGAGCGCTGCATCCAGTTTGCCACAGGTTACGGAGTAGAAGGCGTTCTGCCAGATGCCATCTGCAAGCGCGTTCAGGAACGTTACATGAACCGCCACTTTGCTGAAGGCAAATGGGATGAAGGCATGGTAGCCGGCGCAGAAGCCTTGAAAGAAATACTTCTTAAAGGTGAGTATGATGATGAAGACGATGATGACACCAAAAACTTCTTTCTAGGAATGGCAGTCTTGCTTGGAGGCATCCTGTTCATCGTTTTTATTGCAGTAATAATTGACAGAAAGAGCCGCAAGTGCCCCAAATGTGGAAAAGTGGCTTTGAAGCAGGTAAGTGTTTCTACTATTTCCAGAAAAAACGGGGTCAAAAAGGAACTGCTTACATTCAAATGCAGTCACTGCGGTTTCATAACATCCAGAGAACGTACGTCATACTACTCAACCGGCAGTAACGGCAGAGGGCCGCATGTAGGCGGCGGCTTTGGTGGCGGCCACAGTTTTGGAGGCGGAAGCTTTGGCGGCAGTTACGGCGGAGGCCACTTTGGCGGCGGAGGTGCCGGCTCAAGATTTTAAAGAAACATTTTAAACATATAAAGGATTATGAAAAAGAAAAGTACTTGGATTATCATTGCTGTCATAGCAGTTATTGTACTTTGGGGTATCAAAGTAAACAACAGCATGGTGACTATGGAAGAGGGTGTAAACACAGCCTGGAGTAACGTAGAGAACGTTTATCAGCGCCGCGCCGACCTAATTCCCAACCTTGTCAATACAGTAAAAGGATATGCCCAGCATGAGACATCGACCTTTGAGGCTGTTGTCAATGCACGAGCCAAAGCTACAAGCATCAGCGTCAACCCAGAGAACATGACAGCCGAGCAGCTCAAGGAGTTCCAGAAAGCCCAGAATGAGGTTGGCGGAGCACTGGGACGCCTCATCGCCATAAGCGAGTCATATCCCGAACTCAAGGCAAACGAGAACTTCAAGGAGCTTCAGGCTCAGCTTGAGGGCACAGAGAACCGCATAGCTGTGGAGCGCAAGAACTTCAATGAAGAGGCCAAGAAGTTCAACACTTATATCCGCAAGTTCCCCCAGAGCATAATTGCCGGAATGCGCAACTTTGAGAAAAAGCCCTACTTTGAGGCCGAAGAGGGTGCTAACAAGGCTCCTAAAGTTGAATTCTAAAACAAATCCATAAACGTGGCAAACGAACGATATATGCTTCGTGGCGTATCGGCATCCAAGGAGGATGTCCACAACGCCATCAAGAACATAGACAAGGGTCTGTATCCCAAGGCATTTTGCAAGATCATCCCCGATATCCTGGGCGGTGACCCCGAGTACTGCAACATAATGCACGCCGACGGTGCAGGCACCAAGTCATCACTGGCATACGCCTACTGGAAAGAGACGGGTGACCTGTCTGTCTGGAAAGGCATAGCACAGGATGCGCTCATAATGAACATTGATGACCTGCTTTGCGTAGGAGCAGTTGACAACATCCTGGTAAGTTCCACCATAGGCCGCAACAAGAACCTTGTTCCCGGCAGCGTAATCAGCGCCATAATAAACGGCACCGATGAACTGCTGGCCGAACTCCGTGAAATGGGCGTAGGAGCATACGCCACAGGCGGTGAGACTGCCGATGTAGGCGACCTGGTACGCACCATAATTGTTGACAGCACCGTAACCTGCCGCATGAAACGCAGTGACGTGATCAACAACGCAAACATACGTCCGGGCGATGTGATTGTAGGTCTTGCATCATTCGGTAAGGCCACCTATGAGAAAGAGTACAACGGAGGTATGGGCAGCAACGGACTCACCAGCGCCCGCCATGATGTATTCGGCAAGGACATAGCCAGGAAGTACCCTGAGACCTATGACCACGCTGTTCCAGAGGATCTGGTATATTCCGGCGGCCTTAATCTGACTGATGCAGTCAAGGATTCTCCCCTTGATGCAGGCAAACTTGTGCTCTCTCCCACCCGCACATACGCTCCGGTGGTAAAGAAACTGCTTGACGCCCTGCGCCCGCAGATTCACGGAATGGTTCACTGCTCAGGCGGTGCACAGACCAAGATACTGCACTTTGTTGAGAACGTACACGTTGTTAAGGATAACCTGTTCCCCATCCCGCCACTGTTCCGCACCATCCAGCAGCAGAGCAAGACTGACTGGAAAGAGATGTACAAGGTATTCAACTGCGGTCACCGCTTTGAGGTCTATCTGCCCCAGGAGTACGCCCAGCAGGTAATAGACATCAGCAAGTCATTCGGCATAGATGCCCGCATCATAGGCCGCATAGAACCCTCTGACCACACCCACCTCACCATCCACAGCGAGTACGGTACCTTTGAGTACTGAAATGATACCATTGGGGACGGTTCCGTTTGGTACTGTTTTATAACAAAAGCGTCCAGAGCTGATTCTGGACGCTTAACAAATTCTACGGGCACACAGGCCGGACTGACAAACCGCGGTCGCGGGTGACGTTGTACGTATTGTCATAACCGGAATAGGAGCTGAGAGCCCATGCGCACATCGGGTCACCTTTGAAGAGCGAACTGGACCAGTAAAGGCCGATGCTGCCAACATTATCCAGGCTCGTTCCGTTGCGAACCCCGGCAGCCGGGAGAAAAATAGAGCGGTCCGTGTAACCAGACTTATTGCCGGTTACCTTATAACCTGCTACACCGTTAAACTCTGTATTACCACTGTCATACCATTTCCATGTGCAGTTATTACGTAGTTCATCCAGTTCTGCCAGGGTGGGCATACGCCAGCTGCCACCCCACTTTACATGAGCAACGTCGTCGTCAGCATCAAGGACGGTATTATTATCAACTGTCCCATAATTACTGCTGTTATTGTATTTGGTCTGGGTATTGAATGAACCGTTGCACCACTTATATGTTGTAATACTGTAGGTGCTCTTTATCCCTGTCTCACCCCAAGCGTAGTAGTCTCCGTATTCCCAAGGACAATTTGCTCCGACATTCCATGAGGCCCATTTTACACTTAATCCTAAATCTACCGCTTCAGGAATAATCCACGAAAAAGTGAAGTCTTTTACCTCACCATAGGAAATTATCAACTGGCTGATATAGTATGCTCTGTAATAATACTTCTGACCTGATGTTACATTGGCAACAGTAACAGAATATGGAAGTTCCGAATACTTCTCATCCGATTTTAGGCGGGTTGTTTTATCTTCAGGGAATGAAGCGTCAGTTGAATACTCAATGCCGCATTCAAAATCTGACGCCATGTCCACAAGTCCACTCACACGACCTGTTAATGATACAATACATAACCCTGCATTATTGGCAGATAGTGTTTCTATCTTGGGCCCCTTGGTATGGTTCTCTTTCTCACATCCGGAGAACAACATCAATGAAGCCACTGCAATAACTGACAAGAAAAAAAAACGTCTCATAAACTATTTTATTAATCTCGTTTTTTAAAAAAGTTAACTGAAAACTCTACTATAAAAGTGAACCCAGCTGTGAGTACTGGCTCGGGGTGTTGCCTATCTCTGGCGTGGGTTTGGGCTTGTCTGGGTCTAACAGGATATTGGCCGGGATGAAACCGGTAGGCGTACGGTGTACGGTCCACAGCTTCTGACCGCCGGTGGCAAGGAGGTCTGGGCGGCCGTAGCCGTCATAGTACTGGACGCTCTTTGCGCCCGTACCCTGGGAATCAAGCATGCGCTCCGTGGCTATGTAGTTGAAGGAGGCATCCTGACAACGGGCTTGGGGACTGATCATCATAACAGACAAGTTTGACAACAATGTCAAAGATATACTAAAAGAATGACTCTTCATAACTTGACAGAACTTCCATAACTATTTATTGTTTGATTGTTATGGCCAAAGTTAGACACTCTATAATTCAACAGCAAGAAAAACAGGATATTACAATTAGACACCAGACTGCGATAACTATCTATATTTCAACAATATAACTACTATTCCAAAATCAATTATTTAGACATGGGCAACGTACTGAAAATCAACGAATTACCCCCCCCGTTATTATAACGAGCTTATTTCCAATAATTTAGATAGTTCTTCATACAAGGAATATGATTCTTTTTTCAGTTTTGCCATGGTTCTATCTTTTGTTTTATAAATACTATGGATGGAACAATCCAATAGTGTGCCAATGGATTTTACCGATAATCCGGCTAATAATAATCGTATAGTCATTATATCTTTTTCTGACAGATGAACAGATGGAACTGATATACGACTCATTATGTCATTGTAAATCTCATTTAATTGTGAATCAAGTTTGACAATGTTTTTTGGGGAGATAATAATATCCATCTGTTCTTTTACAATTTTGTACAAACGGTCAGCTACCCTACTGTCTGATATATGGTCATAATATCTTGTCAGCACATAGTTGGTTGGTGCAAACTGTTGACGGAACAGATCATGCACCCTATTGTTCTGCCTTATTATCTCAGTATTCTGACAATCATTTCTGTTTGACAGTTCTGATATTATACTATTGAGACTCTCAATCTCAACCGTATTCATAGAATCTTTTGCTGTAAGCTCATCTATGGCTAACATATAATCTCTGTTCCTTCTATCATTTCTTCTTTTTATGATAGTGTAGCCTAAAGTTGATACTGTTATCACAATCAACAGCAAGAGGAAAATTATAATTAATTCAGTCTTATGCTTGTCTGACTTGAGTGACTCTATTTCTGATATGGTCTGATAATAATCCTTTTGTACTCCCAGAACAGGCTGGCCAAGTAATTGTTTCAGTGTACTGTTTTGAATAGCTATAGATTGTTGATAATAATAGAAAGCAGAATCCTGGTTCCCCAATTCTTTATATATCTGTGATTTTAAGAATAAGACATCAATTGTATCAGAGACTGTGTGAGCCTGACTTAAGGCAGATTGAACATATGACTGGGATTGAACATAATCTTTAGTATTCAAATAATATCTTGCTAACAAACGGAGAGTATAAGGATCTTTATTATCAGTGTCATCAATCTGGAGTAATAAGGATTGTATTTCATTTATAGTATAATCATTATCTGTATCCATCAATAGACACATTAACAGATTTTGTCTGGACAGTTGAGAGAGATAATCATCATCATTAGCATCTGCCCATACCTTTATCTCTTTAAAAACAGTAATAGCACTATCATATTCTTGAAGTTCCAAATCACAACGTCCTATATCAACCATAGCATGTATCTTATGCAATACCTTATTAGCGGAGTCGTAATTATACTTTGCTTTATTATAGTAATCCTTAGCACGTTGATAGTCAAAAGAATCAAAGAAAACGTTACCTATTTGCGAATACAATAGTCCCGTATAATAGCCATCAGGTATCTCATTTGCCAACCGTTCTGCCTGAGTTAAAGCCAATATGGCATCAACATATTGTTTACTGTTGCTATATATACAGCCTAAATAGTAGTATGAAAGGAATCTGTAGAATGTGTTATTATGATTAGAGTAGTAGCGTACAGCTATCATTATGAGCGAGTCACTGGTCTCATTAATGTAATTCTTGTATTGGGCCTCAGTGTATAGCAGGGCGTAGCGGGCTTGGAGGGCGCGGCTGCGTATGGATTTAGGGTCGATGTCGGACATCAGCCCATAAGCCTGCTCTGGGTTTTCATTCATGACAAACTCGGCACTGTCCATCAGCGCCACAACTGCATGGCGGCTAAAGCAGCTGGTCGCAATGAACAGCAGGATGATGAACAGTACTGAAACTGGCCGCAATTTCATAAGACGTATGATCTACCTCCCATTATTTCTTAGGGATAGCGGCGAGAACTGCTTTCAGGTAGTCCCAGACCTTCTGGACTGAGGGGATGTAGCAGCGCTCATCGGGTGAATGCGGGCTCATCAGTGTGGGGCCGAATGATACCATATCCCAGTGAGGATAGGCTCCACTCAGGATTCCGCACTCCAGGCCAGCGTGAATGGCCATTACCTTGGGCTCTGTGCCGAACATCTTTTTGTACTCAGTCTTCATTACATGCAGTATTGGTGATGCTGCATTAGGTGCCCAGCCTGAATAGCCTCCGGCCAGTTCGACCTTGCAGCCGGCCAGATGGCCCAGACTCTTCATGCGCAGTGCCAGAAGTTCCTTGGCTGTGTCAACCGAGCTGCGCAGCAGGTTCACGATAAAGAACTCACCCTTGTAAATCTTGACCATAGCCATATTGTTTGATGTCTCCACCAAACCGGGCATCTGGTCACTCATGCGCTCCACTCCATCGGGGCAAGCCAGGATTGTCTCAATATAACGCAGAGCTGCTTTTTCTTCAACATAGAGGCACTCATCGGGATCACAGGTCTCACCCGGGGCACACTGATATGGCTCAAATACGTAGTTGCAGCCGGGATCAGTTGCAGCATACTCTGACTTAACCTCAGCAAATACATCGGCTACTACCTTCTTTGCTATATCCAGCTTGGCGGGATCTACATAAACGGTTGCAAAGCACTCGCGCGGGATTGCATTACGCAGAGTTCCGCCCTCCATATCTATCAGCTTGGCATCGGCCTTGGTGAGCAGAGCATACATAACGCGGGCTCCCACCTTGTTGGCATTGGCGCGGCACAGTATGATATCCATACCTGAATGTCCGCCCTGGAATCCCTTTACGGCCAGACTGTAGCAGAGCCAACCCTTGGGCTCCGGCTTGCGGTCATACTTGCCCAGTATTGAAACATCAAGACCACCGGCGCAACCTATGTAAAGCTCGCCCTCAGTCTCTGAGTCAAGATTGAGCAGGATGTCACCCTTTAGTACGCCTGGCTTAAGAAGATTAGCTCCGGTCATACCGGTCTCCTCATCATAGGTAACCAGCAGTTCCAGCGGGCCGTGTTTGATGTCATCTGACTCCAATACAGAAAGAGCCAGAGCTACGCCCAGACCATTATCGGCACCAAGAGTTGTACCTTTAGCCTTTAACCACTCACCATCAACCCAAGTCTCAATAGGATCTTTCTCAAAATCATGCTTAACATCGGCATTCTTTTGCGGAACCATATCCATGTGTCCCTGCATGATAACACCCTTAAGGTTCTCCATGCCCGGAGTAGCAGGCTTACGCATGATCACGTTACCGGTCTCATCGGCAAAAGCCTCAATGTTACGCTGCTTAGCCCAGTCAAGCAACCATGCACGGATTTTCTCCTCATGCTTTGACGGACGCGGCTGGCGGGTAATACCGTAAAAGTTATCCCATACAATCTTTGGCTGTAAGTCTTTGATAGTCATATTCTCAATTTTTTAATTGGTTATACACAAAAAAAGCATATCAGCCACAAACGTGACTGATATGCCAAAGTTAATATTTACTGGAATAATATCCAAAATTTATTTGTTCAGAGCAGCAGCAATCTCCTCTGCACCGATGGAGAGTGTCACGTATGACGGAACGGTGCGGGTGCAGCACTCGTTCTCACCCCACAGGAACGGATAGTCATCCTTGTGCTCCAACAGATCCGGCTGCAGGAACACTATTCCGGGAGCGATACCGCCCGGGATGAAAGTGTAGTCTGCACGGTTGTTACCGTATGCAACCTTCTTGGTGTTGACACCGACAGCTGTCACGAATGATACATTTGAGTACGGATGGCATCCATAGATGTAGTTAAGACCGGCCAGAACCATCTCTGGATCAATCAGGTCAGGAAAATAGCGCCATACCATATAGTTGTTCTGAGCCCAGCTGATAACCCATTCACTACCGCCCCATGTACCAGCTGATACCGGAACTCCATAAGGAGTAGATTCAGCAGTCTTTTTCGCCTCCTCAACAAACACAGGTACAACCTCACGAACCTTTGCCTTATAATCATCATCCATATAAGGCAACAATGAGAGTGCCGTAGTAAGGTTTACACGCGGAGCACGCATAGCACTGCCACCGAATGAACGGTTGTTCTCAGGAGTTGACGGAGCTGTCTTGGCGGCCTCAATCTGCCTTAGAACCATCGGCATGAATATCTCCTTGTATTTATCATCACCTGTCAGGAGCCACAGCTGTATTGCAGCACCTGAACGGTCACCGCCACGAGCATTCCACTGACCTCCCATGCCCATGTTCGCATTAGCGGCACGTGCAGGCTGACGACTCTGGAAATCATCCATCTCTTTCCAAAGCTTGAGAGCGTTCTTCCTGCAACGCTCAGCAGTCTCAGGAATATAAGGTTCAAGCACGCGTGCGGCATGTGCCAGAGCAGCGCATACATTTGCATTGCTCATTGGATTACCTCCATTATTTGTGAATGCAAAGCGGTCGTCAAGTGTACCTGAACGGTTTCCGCGCACCTCATAAGGCTTAAGGCTGGGATCATAAATGTATCCGTCAGTAATTGTAACAGCATCACCCAAATGATGATACTGGTGCATATTACCCTGTACGATACCGCCTGCTATAAAGCCTATGTTCTCAATCTGTGCGCACAGGTTAAGTGCTCCATGCTCTACCTGCTGGATAATATCGGGCAGGCCATCAGGACGATGAATATCCACGAACTGGGTCTTCTGGTCAATGAATGTCTGGTCACGCTCCGGACGCAGCACATCCCAAACCTCTGCCAGCTGGGTGGTCAGTCCTATAACAGTACCGGACTGTATATCAAAGTCACCGGCATCATACCATGCACCTACCGCCAACCCCGGAATATGCTCATAAGGTTTGTACTTGGTATTGGTGCTGTTGCCCATGCGATAACCGTCCTGCTGCTGGTAGTTGGTAGGAGCCTGGATGGCATCATCCATATGAGAGCGGCCGTGCCATACACGATAGGCCTCATTTACAAGCATGTGGTCCATCTGAACAGGAAGCCATACATCCATAGTGTTGTGCCACTTGCCGTCATATACATTCACATTGATGGGGAACGGATTGGTTTTGACATCCTTGTACTGTATATAATAGGTGCCAGGCTCATTAACAGCACTGAAATCACACTGTGCATAGTTGTAACGGTCATAGAAAACGCCCCACTCTGTTACAACAGGCTCAAGTACCAATGTGCTGCTGCCGTCAGCATTCACACGGAATATCTTGGCTTTGGCGGCAACCTTGTCATTGCGGTCAAGCTCAATGACTGCAACCTTCTTCTGTGCGGGAGTATATCCTATCTGTGAGAATCCTACATTGGGTTCACGAATCCACTGTGCATCAGGCGTAGGCTCTACATACCACTCCAGGACAGTTCCTGTCTTGCCCTCAGGCAGATATGAGCGTACCACGAATGTTCCGTTCTGTGACAGGTCACGCCCATCAAACAGGTTCAGTTCAGCATCTGACCGGAACAGCACACGCAGTGATTCATCCTCAGGCGCCACAACAATTGTATGACCCTTTGATATGGGTTTGGGCACTATGAACTCATCACGTCCGCGGTCATCAAAAGTGGAGAGCCCCCAAAACTGAGATATCTTTTCTGAATTGGGGTGCATCTCTGTATCACTTGACGGATAGCGCGGGAATATCTCTGACTGACCGTCAACAAGATATGTCTTGCCGTAATATGTAGCCGGGAAGAACTCCATATTCAGACCGGCCTTGCCCACCAGGTTGGTTGGAAGCGGTTTCTCCAGTTGTACGGATACACGGAATCCCTTACCCTCCTGTTTTACATTGATGCCAAAATCAAATCCGTAATCCGGATAGTTGAAGAGACATTTTATCTCACCACCAAGCGTATCAACCGTGCGATCGGAAAGATCAGGATAAATATCCCACTGCTCAGGAGTGTTCATAAGGCGCACACCACCTCCAGTGGCTATACGCACTCCACGCTGCACAATCTCTATTCCGGCAGTCTTCTCATCACAGAAAACGCCGTTATACTTGTTGGAAAAAACCAACAGATTTACGCCTGTATTCTCAAAATAACCCAGGTCGTTGATCTCATACTTCCCGGAATCCAACTTTGTGGAACAGGAAACAAATGCACATAAAGCGGCAATAATTGGCAGTATTCGTTTCATCGTTATAAATTAAGTGAATGGTTTTCAAATATAGTCAATGGCTTTCTAAAAACCGCATATCCTGCCTAAAAAAAGAGTATCTTTGCGAATCATTAACTTCCCTTATGAAGAAACGCGTTTTAGTAACCTACAATATGTTCCGCACGGGTTATGCGGAACTGATCAAGAAATATGACGTAACCTTCCCACCTGATGGCCGCGAGACCTTTACATATGATGAGGTCTATGAGATGCTCCCTGAGTATGATGTTCTCCAGTCCATGTTCAATTTCCCGGTTGACCGCAAACTGATGGAGCGTGGTCTGCCCCGTCTGGAACTGGTTAGCAACTACGCGGTGGGATTTGACAATATCGATATTCCCACAGCAACAGAACTTGGTATTGCCGTTACCAATACCCCCGGTCCTGTAACAGAGCCCACAGCTGATCTGGCATTCGGCCTGATGTTGGCCGTAGCACGCCGCATCACTGATGTTGACCGCCGTCTGCGTATACCCGGAGCTCTGGAATGGACCCTGCTTGCCAATCTGGGCTATTCCCTGGGTGGCAAGACACTGGGCATTCTGGGCATGGGCCGCATAGGACAGGCTCTTGCACGCCGTGCCAAAGCCAGTTGCATGAAAGTTATCTATCATAACCGTCACCGCGTCAGCCCTGAGATTGAAAAGGAATACGATGCCACATACGTTGAATTTGAGGAACTGCTCAAGACATCTGATTTCATATCTGTAAATGTACCCTACTCAAAGGATACATGGCACTTGATCGGCAAGGAGCAGATAGAACTCATGAAGCCCACCGCTATCCTGGTAAATACCGCCCGCGGACCTATTGTTGATGAACTTGCACTGGCCGATGCCCTCAAGAACAAGCGAATCTGGGGTGCCGGTCTGGACGTATTTGAGTTCGGCGACAAGGTAAGCCCTGAGATTCTGGCCTGTGAGAACGCAGTCATCACTCCGCACGTAGGTACCCAGACCTATGACGTGCGCAATGAGATGGCAGAGTTTGTATCACGCAACATAATCAACTTCTATGAAGGAGGTCCTGTTGCATTCGTAAACAAAGTAGAGAAGAGAAAATAATGGCTACGGAGAGTCTGCTACAGAAACTGGATGACCTTGAGGCCCGTTTCCATGAGGTCAGTCTGCTCATAACAGACCCTGCCGTCATAGCCGATATGAAAAGGTTCGTAAAACTGAACCGTGAATACCGTGACTTGGAGCGCATATCTGGGGCACGTGCAGAGTATGTAAACCTGCTCTCAAACATCAGCCAGGCCAAGGAACTGCTTGGTGAGAGTGATCCGGAGATGCGTCAGATGGCCCGTGAGGAGCTTGATACAGCAACAAACCGCCTTGAGATCCTTGAAGATGAGATCAAGCAATTGCTCATACCGGCCGATCCACAGGATGATAAGGATGTGGTGATGGAGATTCGCGGCGGCACAGGAGGTGATGAGGCTGCCCTGTTTGCCGGCGACCTGTTCCGCATGTACTGCAAGTACTTTGAGACAAAAGGCTGGAAATATGCCGTATCATCATGTACAGAGGGTACTGCTGGCGGTTTCAAGGAGATCATATTCACTGTAACCGGTGATAAAGTCTATGGTACGCTCAAATATGAGTCAGGCGTACACCGTGTACAGCGTGTGCCTGTAACCGAGACACAGGGCCGTATACACACATCAGCAGCCACAGTGGCCGTTCTGCCTGAGGCCGATGCCTTTGAGGTTGAGATAAACGAGGGCGAAATCAAGTGGGATACATTCCGCAGCGGCGGTGCCGGAGGCCAGAACGTAAACAAGGTTGAGTCAGGTGTAAGACTCCGATATAATTGGAAAAATCCCAACACCGGAGTGGTCGAGGAGATACTCATTGAGTGCACCGAGACTCGTGACCAGCCCAAAAACAAGGAGCGCGCACTTTCACGCCTGCGCACTATGATTTATGACCGCGAGCATCAGAAATACATGGATGACATTGCCGCACGCCGCAAGACAATGGTATCAACCGGTGACCGATCAGCCAAAATACGTACCTACAATTTCCCTCAGGGCCGTATCACTGACCATCGCATCAACTGGACCTCTTACAATCTGCCTGCATTCATGGACGGCGATATACAGGAGTGCATAGACCAGCTTACAATAGCAGAGAATGCGGAACGCATGAAGGAAGCTGAAATGTAAAGAATTTTCAAATATAGGATAACATATGACAAGAGAAGAGTTGTACCAAAACATAAAACGCAAGAAGTCGTTTTTGTGTGTAGGTCTTGATACCGACATCAGGAAGATACCGCAGCATCTGCTGTCTGAAGAGGATCCAATCTTCGCCTTCAACAAGGCAATCATTGACGCAACAGCAGAATATTGCATAGCATACAAGCCTAATCTGGCCTTCTATGAGAGCACAGGTCTCAAGGGCATGCAGTCTCTCTACAAGACCATAGAGTACATCCGCACCAATTATCCGGACCAGTTCATCATAGCCGATGCCAAGCGCGGCGACATAGGCAACACCTCAAAGATGTATGCTGAGAGCTTCTTTGGTGAAATGAATGTGGATTCAGTAACCGTAGCTCCGTACATGGGTCAGGACAGCGTAACCCCGTTCCTGGGACACGACGGCCGCTGGGTAATCCTCCTGGCCCTTACCAGCAACAAGGGAGCCGATGATTTCCAGTACATAAAGGACTCAGACGGTACGCCTCTCTATCAGAACGTGCTGCGCAAGTCACTTGAGTGGGGCGGAAACGCTGACAACATGATGTACGTGGTAGGTGCCACACGCGCCGAGATGCTGACCGACATACGCCGTACCGTACCTGACAGTTTCCTTCTCGTTCCGGGCATAGGCGCACAGGGCGGATCGTTGGCCGACGTATGCAAATACGGCATGAACAGCAAGTGCGGACTTATTGTAAACAGCAGTCGTGCAATCATTTACGCTGACAGTTCTGAGAATTTTGCCCAGATGGCACGTGAGAAAGCTCGTGAGGTACAGCAGGAAATGGCCGCCTATATTAAATAAATAACTATATTTGCAACTTTGTATAGAGGCAAACGCGTATGGAATTTACAGCAAAACAGATAGCGGAACTGTTGGGTGGCACTGTTGATGGCAACGGGAATGCCGCCGTGAATACTTTCGCCAAAATTGAAGAGGGAACCCCCGGTGCCCTCTCTTTCCTTTCAAATGTCAAATACACCCAGCATATATACACCACCAAGTCAAGCGTAGTTCTGGTAAACAAGGATTTCAAGCCTGAGCAACCCATCAGCGCAACCCTTATCAGAGTTGACAACGCATATGAGGCTTTAGCCAAGCTTATGTCAATCTACGCATCAATGAAACCCGGCCGCACCGGAATAAGTTCACTGGCATCGGTCTCAGAGAAGGCCAAGATAGGTAAGAACGTATATATTGGCCCGTTTGCAGTTATCGAGGACGGTGCCACCGTTGGTGACAACACGCAGATTTATCCGCTCGTAACAATCGGTGAAGGCGCATCCGTTGGTTCGGACTGCATCCTTTATCCCCACGTGACAATCTATTACGCATGTAAAGTTGGCAACCGATGCATACTGCATGCCGGCAGTGTTGTAGGAGCTGACGGATTCGGCTTTGCACCAACGCCAAATGGTTATGACAAGATACCGCAGATAGGTATTGCTGAACTTGAGGATGATGTTGAGATAGGTGCCAATACTTGTGTTGACCGCTCCACAATGGGACGTACCGTAGTGCACAAGGGTGTCAAACTGGACAACATGGTACAGGTGGCACATAACGTTGAGGTTGGTGAGAACACTGTTATTTCAGCCCAGACAGGCATAGCAGGTTCAAGCAAGGTAGGTGCATGGTGTATGATAGGCGGTCAAAGCGGCATTTCCGGTCATCTTACTATCGGTGACAAGGTTAATTTCTGCGCTAAAACAGGTGCAATCAGCAATATCGAATCCAATCAGACCATAATGGGATATCCCGCTATTGCCCACCGGAATTATCTTCGCTCGTCAATACTGTTCAAACAGTTGCCTGAAATGGACGCCACGATAAGACAGCTCCAAAAGGAAATTGAAGAACTGAAAGCAAAACTTGAAAGCAGATAATGCTTTAAGATAAATAGCATAACATGTACAAACAGAAGACTTTAAAGAGTAGTTTCTCGCTGAGCGGCAAGGGCCTTCATACAGGTCTTGAACTGACAGTCACATTCAATCCAGCTCCCGCAGACTACGGCTATAAGATACAGAGAACAGATCTTGATACCCAGCCCGTTATTGAGGCTTTTGCTGAGAATGTACGCGAAACACAGCGCGGTACGGTTCTTTTCAAGGGCAATGTCAAAGTAAGCACTGTGGAGCATGGTCTGGCGGCCCTCTATGCAGCCGGTATAGACAACTGCCACATTGAGGTGAACGGCCCTGAATTCCCTATTCTGGACGGTAGTGCCATAGAATATGTTGAAAATATCCAAAAGGTCGGTATCAAGGAACTGGATGCCTTGAAGGACTACTACGTAGTCAAGAACAAGATTGAGGTCAAAGATGAGACCACGGGCTCATCAATCATACTTCTTCCAGACAACGAATTCAGTGTAAACGTGCTCATTTCATATGATTCCAAGATCCTGTACAACCAGTATGCTTCACTGGATGACATGAATGATTTTCCCACCGAAATCGCCAAAAGCCGCACATTCGTATTCGTGCGTGAGATAGAGTCGCTTCTGGATGCCGGACTGATAAAGGGTGGTGATCTGGACAACGCCATTGTAATATACGAGCGTGAGATGTCACAGGAGCGTTATGACAAGATATGTGAGGTTATGGGTGTACCCACTATGGATGCCACCAAACGCGGCTACATCATGCACAAGCCTCTTCAATGGGACAATGAGCCTGCCCGCCACAAACTGCTTGACATAATCGGTGATCTGGCACTTGTAGGAAAACCCATCAAGGGCCGCATCATAGCAACCCGTCCGGGACATACCATCAACAACAAGTTTGCCCGCATACTGCGCAAGAACATAATACTGAACGATGTCCAGGCCCCCGCATATGATCCGTCTGTCCCGCCGGTCATGAACCTGCAGCAGATTCAGGCCGTGATGCCTCATCGTTTCCCGATGCAGCTTCTGGATAAGGTGATTGCACTTACAGATCTCTATGCTGAGGGTGTCAAAAATGTGACAAACAATGAATTCTACTTTACCGGACACTTCCCTGAACACCCCATTATGCCGGGCGTGCTTATCATTGAGGCTATGGCACAGTTGGGAGGTACCCTTGCTCTACAGTATACTGAGAACCCCAAGGAGTATGAAGCCATGTTCGTCAAGATTGACAACACCCGTTTCCGCCAGGCCGTTGTGCCGGGCGACACCCTCCTGATGCGCGTCGTAAGGACCGCACCTATACGTCATAACATTCTATCAATCAAAGGATACGCCTTTGTGGCCGATAAATTGGTTGCAGAGTCGGAGTTTATGGTTCAAATTGTAAAAAGAGAGAACTGATGATAAGCCCTTTAGCATACGTTGACCCCTCAGCCCAGATAGGCGAGAACGTTGAGATAGGTCCGTTCTGTTACATTGACAAGAACGTGGTCATTGGTGACAATAACATTATCATGCCACACGTCAACATCATGTACGGCTCACGCATAGGCAACGGCAACCAGATACATCCGGGTGCTGTGATTGGCGGTATCCCGCAGGATCTCAAGTTCAAGGGTGAGGATACTACCGCCGAGATTGGTGACAACAACCGGATTCGCGAGAACGTAACCATTAACCGCGGTACAGCCTCCAAGGGCAAGACCATTGTAGGCAGCAACAACCTGCTCATGGAGAATATGCACGTGGCACATGACTGTGTTATAGGCAACAATTGCATACTCGGCAACAGTACCAAAATTGCCGGCGAGGTTGTAATAGATGATTTCGCTATACTGAGTGCCTGTGTCCTTGTGCACCAATTTTGTCATGTGGGAGGATATGTGATGATCCAAGGCGGTTCAGGTTGCAGCAAGGATATTCCTCCGTACGTGATTGGAGGACGCCACCCCGTAATATATGCCGGTCTGAATATTGTTGGTTTGCGTCGCAGAGGATTCAGTAATGAGGTTATTGAGGCCATCCACAACGCTTACCGCATTATCTACCAGAACGGCCTGAATGTAAGCCAGGCCATGGCTGCCATAAAGGAAGATCCTATCTACAACGCCCCTGAGGTGCAGTACATAGTAAGGTTTATAGAGAGTTCTGAGAGAGGAATCATAAGAGACTAAAAAAAAGAAATAAGATATGGTTTACAGATTCATTTTCATTTCCGATGAGGTTGATGACTTCTATCGTGAAATCCAGATCAATTCAACAGCTTCGTTCCTGGATTTCAGCAATGCTATACTGAAATCTGTAGGATACCCAGATGACCAGATGACTTCTTTCTTCATCTGTGAAGACAATTGGGAAAAACGTGAGGAGATAACACGTGAGGAGATGAACACCAGCTCAGAAGTTGACAACTGGGTTATGGCAGACACCCCGCTTGATGAGCTGATTGAAGACGAGAAACAGCGTTTGATCTACATCTTCGATCCTTTAACAGAAAGGTGCTTTTTTATTGAATTAAAGGAGATTATAACAGGCAAAACTCTTAAGGAAGCCGTCTGCACGGCAAGCCAGGGCAACCCGCCCAAGCAGACCGTTGATTTTGACGAGATAGCCAAATCAAATCCCGTTCTTGATGTCGATGAGAACTTCTATGGTGATGAAGGATTTGAATCCGACGAGCTTGATGAAGAAGGGTTCGGCATGGAAGGTGGCGAAGGAGGAGGCACTGTAAGCCTTGATTCCATAGACGACCTTTATTGAGTGAAGACCTTAGTTGTCATATTAGGACCTACCGGCGTGGGGAAGACAGAATTGTGCCTGACCCTCGCCGATTTGTTTCATACACCTGTCATTTCAGCTGATTCCAGGCAGATGTATGCCGACATTCCAATATGTACAGCTGCTCCTACCCCCTCAGAAAGAAAGCGTGCAGAGCATTACCTGGTAGGAAACCTTTCACTTGATGACTATTACAGCGCCGCGAGATACGAAGAGGATGTCATGAGTTTAACGGAAGGGCTATTCGCAAAGCACAACCCACTACTCATTTCAGGAGGTTCAATGATGTATATAGATGCCCTCTGCTATGGTATAGACCAGATTCCCACCATTCCGGATGACATCCGCACCCCCCTTTTGGAACGCTATAACAAGGAAGGATTGGACAATCTGGTCCAGGAACTCAAAATTCTGGATCCTGAGTACTACAAAGAGGTGGACAGAAAGAATCCCAAGCGTGTTCTGCACGCTCTTGAGGTCTGTTATCTTACCGGACACCCCTACTCTGACCTTCGCAAAGGACAGAAAGTTGAACGTCCGTTCCGCATAATACGCATCGGCCTTACCCGCCCTCGTGAGGAACTGTATGAACGCATCAACCGTCGCGTTGACAAGATGGTTGAGAACGGACTGATTGATGAGGCACGGCGCATGTACCCCCATAAAGGACTCAACTCTCTTAACACAGTGGGCATGAAAGAACTCTTCAAGTGGATGGACGGCGCTCTTACACCTGACGGCAAACCCTGGACACTGGAGTTTGCTATTGAGAAGATTAAACAGAACACACGCATCTATTCACGCAAACAGATGACGTGGTTCAAGCGTGATGCAAACACACGCTGGTTCCACCCTGACGATATTGAGGGTATAACCCGTTATATAAAGGAGAGCTTATGCTGATAAGACTTTATGAAAAGAACACCAATCAACGTGATTTGGACCGCATACTGGACATTCTGAACGGCGGCGGAGTCATTGTTTTCCCCACTGATACCGCATACGCACTAGGCTGCCATGCTCTCAAGGAGCGCCCCATTGAGCGTATCTGCAAGATCAAGGGTATGAACCCCCAGAAACACCGTTTTTCAATAGTGTGCTATGACCTGAGTGACATAAGTCAGTACGTCCAGATAGACAATGCCACATTCAAAACAATGAAACGCAACCTGCCCGGCCCGTTTACCTTTGTGCTACGTGCCGGCAGCCGTCTGCCCAAGATATTCAGCAACCGCAAAGAGGTAGGCATACGTGTGCCTGACAATGACATTACACGTGAGATATGCCGCCAATTGGGTGCTCCCCTGCTCTCCACTACCGTACCGTACGATGAATCCGATGACATAGGCTACCTGACAGATCCCGAACTCATTGACGAGCGCCTGGGCGATGATGTTGACGCTGTTATAAACGGTGGTGCCGGAGGATTTGAATACTCCACTGTAGTCTATTGCGTAAATGGCGAGCAGGAGATAATTCGCCAGGGCAAAGGCATACTCGATGAACAATAACTAACAATCAGACAATTTATTAGATATATAAATATGAAGAAAATTACTATACTTGCCGTTACGGTGCTCACAGCATTGTCACTAGCTGCCCAAAACAGGAAAATCACTCTTGATGATGTTATTTCAGGCAAATTCTCAGCCAACGGCGCCCCGGCCATAACACCTATGGCTGACGGTGAACATTATCTGCAGGCCCAAGACAACTGCATCCTCAAATACTCATTCAAGACAGGAGCAGTAACTGACACCGTACTGAACCTGCGTACAGCCCGCGGTGAGAAACTCCATACGCTGGGGCGTTTCATACTCTCACCTACTGAAGATATCATCCTGTTGGAGCAGTATGTGGAAAAGATATTCCGCCGCTCATACACGGCAAACTATTACATATATACCATACGCAACAACAAGATTGATCCGCTCACCACAGGAGGCCCCGTACAGGTTCCTTCATTCTCACCTGACGGCCATAACATAGCATTCATTCGTAACAATAACATATTTTTAGTCAAGTTGTTATTCAATAATGCTGAAGTGCAGGTAACCAAGGATGGTGAACTTGGAAAGATACGGAACGGCATCCCCGACTGGGCATATGAGGAGGAGTTCGGAGTAACCCGCGCATATGAGTTCAGTGCCGATAGCCGCATGCTTGCCTGGATACGTTTTGATGAGTCAAATGTTGACAGCTATCAACTTCCCTTCTTTGCTACCGGCATTGACCGTGACACCTATTCACAGGAACTTCTGAGCTACCGTCCGCAGCAATTTCCTACCGCAGGGGCAGCAAACTCAAAAGTTTCAGTCCATTCATTTGACATCAAGAGTTCAGTAATACGCGATATGGACCTCAAACTTGACAGCACCACATATATTCCGCGCATCAAGTTTATGGAAAATGATGATAACAGCCTGTTCATATTTACGTTAAACCGCCTGCAGAACAAACTGGAGATATATTCTGCCAACCCCCGTTCCACCATCTGCACCCTTGTTCTGCGTGAAGAGGACAGCCGCTATATCGATGAGTACGGCTATATGCAGACACAGTTCTTCGGTGACCGTTTCATCATGCAGAGCGAGCGTGACGGTCACAATCATCTCTACCTCTATGACTTGGGCGGCAGGCTTCAGAAACAGATCACCAAGGGCGATTTTGATGTACTGGCACTCCACGGATATGATGCCAAAACCGGCACCGTATTCTATGAAAGCAATGAATCCGGCATGTATGACTGCGCTGTATGGAAGATTGACGGCAAAGGCAAGAAGACCAGACTCTCCATGGAGAACGGCACCAATCACGCCCGTTTCAGCAAAGGCTGCAAATACTTCATCAACACGTGGTCTGATATGAACACGCCATACGTGGTAACACGCATGGACGCAAACGGCAAGATACTGGGCGTTATTGAGGATAATGCCGATGTCAGACAGGCTGCAGCTGAGTACGGATTCCCCAGGAAGGAGCTCTTCTCGTTCCAGACCGTCGATGGCACCACACTCTACGGCTGGATGATAAAACCTGCCACAGCTGACGCCTCCCACCCCTGCCCCGTTATTCTATACCAGTACAGCGGGCCCGGCTCAAATGAGATGATCAATGAGTGGGGAGCAGGTTTCTATCCCGGAGCCAGCCTTGAAGTTCTCCTCACCTATCGCGGTTATGCCGTAGCAGTGGTTGACTGCCGCGGTACCGGCCGTCGTGGAGCTGATTTCAAGAAACAGACCTACAAACGCCTGGGCGTAATGGAGGCTGAGGATCAGGTTGCAGCTGCCAAGTACCTGGGCTCACTACCCTACATCAATTCAGACCGCATAGCCATATGGGGCTGGAGCTACGGCGGTTATAACACCCTTATGTCAATGAGTGAAGGAACTCCCGTATTCCGTTGCGGCGTAGCTGTAGCTCCCGTAACTGACTGGCGCTTCTATGACGCCCCTTACACCGAGCGCTTCATGCAGCAACCCAAGCAGAATGCTGACGGCTACCACGATGCATCAGCCATTGACCGTGTAAACCGTCTGCACGGCAGGCTGCTGATAGTTCACGGCCTTGATGATGACAACGTCTTCTTCAGCAACACCGCCTCCTACATCGAGGCCCTTATCAACGCAGGAGTGGATTTTGACATGCAAGTCTACCCCGGCAAGGAGCACAGCATCACCGGCTACTCCCACCGCAAGCACCTCTTCAACCGCATCCTCCGCTTCTTTGATGAGAATTTATAATTACTTGTAGATTAAGAATATACAAGGTATCTTTTCAAGTAATGGGAGCTTGCCGCCCCACTCCTTTACAGTGCGGGCGCGGATGTATTCTTCCTTCGTTGTTAGACCGGCGGCGATGCAGAGATGTGTTTGCGGGCGGCATGCTTTTAGGATATCTGCCATCATCTTGGCGTTGCGGTACGGGGTCTCTATGAAGAGTTGCGTTTGATTCTCGGTGTAGGCGCGCTGCTCCAGTTTCTTTAGGGTTTTGATTCTTTCTTCAGGCTCTATGGGCAGGTAGCCGTTAAAGGCGAAACTCTGGCCGTTGAATCCTGATCCCATTACTGCAAGGATTATGCTTGAGGGGCCTACAAGAGGGATTACCTGCAGGCCCTTGCGCTGTGCTATTGCCACTACATCGGCCCCGGGATCCGCTACAGCGGGACATCCGGCCTCTGATATTACTCCCATTGGACTACCCTCCTCTAATGGAATCAGCATACTTGCCACCTCATTGGGATTGGTGTGTTTATTGAGCGTATAAAACGTGAGTTGATCGATATCGATGCTGCGATCCACCAACTTAAGGAAACGGCGTGCTGTGCGTATATCCTCCACAATAAAATGGCGGATGCCAAGTATAACCTGGCGATTATAGGGCGGCAGGACCTGCTCCACAGGTGTCTCGCCCAGTAGATTGGGAATAAGGTATAAAGCGGGAACCATGGTGCTAAGGTAGTGCTTTTTATACTAACTTTGTAGTCATAAGAGCAATAAAGTGGAAAGCAGAGATTTTACCATCAGGATTCAGGAAGGAGTGGCATGCGATGCACGTTACAGACTGGCATCGCCCATAAACCTATGCATCCGCGGCGGCTGGCAGACTGCCATAGTAGGTCCCAATGGCACAGGTAAAACTCTGTTGGTAAACACTTTGCTCCGTCAGTATCCCCTACTCGACAACCGTGAGGTTGAATACGGTGATGGTCTGACAGGGGCCGATATCCGTAACATAACGTTCCGTGACAGCTACGGCAGTGCTGACAGCACCTATTTCTACCAGCAGCGCTGGAACATGACAGAGATGGGAGAATCACCCATTGTACGTGACGCATTCCCTACCATCAAAGATCCTGTCTGGAAAGAGCGCCTTTACACACTGTTTGACCTGCCGTTTATATGGGACAAACAACTTGTAACTCTCTCCAGCGGTGAAATGCGCAAGTACCAGCTGGCCCGTTCACTGGCTGTACGCCCCCGCATGGTAATCATTGACAGCCCGTTCATAGGTCTTGACGCACAAACCCGCGATATGCTCTGCCGCCTGCTCGAAAACCTTGCTACAGAGTGGCAAATGCAGATAATCCTAGTGGTATCACGCCGCGAGGATATTCCTTCATTCATAACCCACATAATAGAGGTTCAAGAGCGCCGCTGCAGCACCGTAATGCCCGTCCAAGACTACATGGCCGAACCTGAAGAAACGCTCCCACAGCCCCTTTTGCCACAGAATCTGGTGGATATGATGCATAACCTGCCGGAAAACGGAATGGAAAGCGATGAGATTGTACGCTGCAGCAAGGTAACTTTGCAATATGAGAGCCGCCGCATACTGAATGAACTGGACTGGACGGTCCGTAAAGGTGAACACTGGGCACTCCTGGGCCCCAACGGAAGTGGCAAATCCGCCCTGTTGAGTCTGGTCTATGCCGATAACCCTCAGTCATATGCCTGTGACATAGCCCTGTTTGGCCGTCCACGCGGCACAGGTGAAAGCATTTGGGAGATAAAAAAGCACATAGGATATGTATCACCCGAAATGCATCGCTCCTACTGCCGTCGTTACCCTGCAATAGATATTGTAGCATCAGGCCTTCACGACACCATCGGTTTGTATAAAAAAATTACTATAGAGGAGCGTGAGAAATGCCGTGTATGGATGAACATATTCGGAATAACTGATCTTGAAGAGCGTGATTTCCTGGAACTCTCCAGCGGAGAGCAGCGGATGATCCTGCTGGCACGTGCATTCGTAAAGAACCCTTCCCTTCTCATCCTTGATGAACCTCTTCACGGATTGGATCGCCAGCGCCGTACCCTGGTAATGGAAATAATAAAGGCCTTCTGCTCCAACCCGCAAAAGACCCTAATCATAGTTACCCACTACCCCGAGGAACTCCCCTCTACAATTGACCACACCTTGACTCTTACCCGTCAGTGAAAGATTTCTTACATCAACTGGCTATAAGTTTTTTTATGTTTTGCGTAATAGCGCCATAGGAGACTGAAATTTACGCGCTCGGGGATATCGGTAATAGAGGCCTCCTTAAGATTCTCCTCACGACTGTCACGGAACTCGGGCTTGAGTTTCCGGAACTCACGGCGAGCACGGAACACAGCCTTGAAATCGCCCCAATGGAATTTGCATAGGAACATCAGCGCAGCCAGAATATCCAGCCAGAAACGTGCTCTCATAACCTTCCCCAGTTCATTCTCAGGAAGGTTTTTATATAGCATTAGCAGATTGTTCCTGAAATTCAGGAATGTCTTGTAGGGATTTGACTTATTAAGAGTAGCTCCACCTACATGATATACCACGCTCTCCGGGATGCATACAATCTTTCTATTACGGCTGCGCAGACGCCAGCATAGGTCAACCTCTTCCTGATGAGCAAAGAAGCGGTCATCAAGTGCCCCGGCTGCCCAATAATCAGAACTGCGTATCATAAGGCAAGCACCTGTGGCCCAAAAGACACTTGCTATAGTATCGTACTGCCCTTCATCCTTCTCAAGAGTCTCAAAAGCCCTGCCTCTACAGAACATATAACCCAAACAGTCCATATATCCACCAGCACCACCTGCATACTCAAACATCTCCGGAGCTTTGAAATCCAGCAACTTAGGCTGACATGCAGCGACCTCCGGATGAACCTCCATATAGCTCAACAGCGGTAAAAGCCAATCCTCAGATACCTCTACATCAGAGTTGAGCAGGATATAATACTCAGCCTCAACCTGTCGCAAGGCCATGTTGTAGCCTTTGGCGAATCCCCAATTCTTTTCAAGCAGAATAAGCGGAATATCAGGGAATTCCCTATGCATCATATCTATGGAATCATCAGTTGAGGCGTTATCTGCCACATAAATCTGAACGCCATCCATAGCGGAGTATTTAATGAGTGTTGGCATGTAACGCTTGAGCATTGCACTGCCGTTCCAGTTCAATATGACGATTGCAATTTTCATTTCATTATATGATTGAAGCGGTCAGAGCATCATCTGCACCATTAAAACCGCCCAGTTTAACCTTAACCAGACTGTTCTCCTGTACCTGAGCCGAATCAAGTTCCGCCCTTATATAATTGTCCGTAAATCCATGAGCAGGCATTCCACGCTTGGGGCGTTCCACAAGTACCGTGGCTTCACGACCCATATGCGCCTCATAGAAAGCCCTTGTCTTTGCATCCGATAACTCCAGCAAACGTTGGCTGCGCTCATGCTTGGTCTGCGGAGAAACCTTATACGGAATCTTAAGTGCCGCCGTTCCGGGACGCTCCGAGTAGCTGAACACATGAAGCTGAGTCACATCCAGTCCTTCAATAAACCGGTAAGCATCCTCAAACAGTTCATCAGTCTCACCACGCATACCTACAATGACATCCACTCCGATGAACGCGTCCGGCATAACACTCTTGACACGAGCCACCTTCTCTGCAAACACCTCACGCTCATAACGACGGTGCATAAGTTTAAGCACCTCATTGGATCCGCTCTGAAGAGGAATATGAAAATGCGGCATGAATGCCCTGGAGCCAGCCACAAAGTCAATCACCTCATCAGTAAGCAGGTTTGGCTCAATTGATGATATTCTGTAACGCGATATCTCTTCCACCTTATCAAGTTCACGAATCAAATCAACGAACTTATCGCCCGTACTCTTTCCA
This sequence comes from Bacteroidaceae bacterium, assembly GCA_017633615.1. The sequence goes on from JAGBPB010000023.1 coordinate 32,320, forward strand.
AAATCACCGATGTTGACACCAGTTATGACAATCTCACGGCCACCCTCATGACCGGCCTGACGTGCTTGAGCCACCAGACTCTCAATTGACGGGTTGCGGCTGTGTCCGCGTGCATAAGCCACTGTGCAGTACGTACAATAGTAGTCACAACCATCCTGCACCTTAAGGAAGAAACGTGTACGGTCACCGCGTGAACATGACGGAACAAAGTTCTTTATATCATTCGTACCGACGGTCTTGGATATGCCATGGTCACGTTTCTGAAGGCCATTGAGGTTTTCCAGCACACTGCCCTTGAGATCCTGTCCAAGCACAATATCCACGCCGGGAATATCAGCCACAGTACCGGGCTGCAGCTGTCCGTAGCAACCTGTAACCACGATATAAGCATCGGGATTCTCGCGAACAATCTTATGGATTGCCTGGCGGCACTTCTTATCGGCCACCTCAGTAACCGAGCATGTATTGATAACGCATATATCGGCTTTCTCACCCTTGACGGCCTTATGTGCACCAGCCTCTATCAGCTGCCGCATGATAGTGGAAGTCTCCGAGAAGTTCAGTTTGCATCCCAGAGTATAGAATGAAGCACTCTTGCCTTCAAGTGTGAACTCAGCGTTACCCATAGCCTAATTATGATGCGAATTTAGCAAATAATTCCGTTAGCCCGTATAACATTGAAGGATGACCTTTAGGGCCATCCTTCAACTATTTCTAAGTTATGCTAATTACTCAGCAGCCTCAGCTACAACTTCAAAAGCAACCTCTGCTTTAACCTCCTTGTGGAGATTGATGGTAGCCTTGTACTCACCTACAGCCTTAACGGTCTCAGCAACGATTGCCTTGCGGTCTACCTCAAAGCCCTTAGCAGCAAGAGCCTCAGCAACCTGAGCTGCACCTACGCCACCAAAGATTGTGCCGTCCTCATTAACCTTTGCGCTGATAGTAACCTTAACACCGTTCAATTTAGCAGCCTGAGCCTCAGCATCAGCCTTGATCTTAGCCAACTTGTGAGCGCGCTGACGCTCGTTCTCAGCCAGAACCTTCTTAGCTGACTCAGTAGCAATAACTGCCTTTCCCTGGGGAATCAGATAGTTACGACCGTAACCGTCCTTAACCTTTACTATATCGTTCTTGTATCCAAGATTGATAACATCCTCCTTAAGAATAATTTCCATAGTCTTTCAAGATTTAAAGATTACTTCATCATATCAGTTACATAAGGAAGAAGAGCAAGATGACGTGCTCTCTTAACAGCCTGAGCCACGCGACGCTGGAACTTCAGTGAAGTACCGGTGATGCGACGGGGCAGAAGCTTACCCTGCTCATTGAGGAATCTCTTGAGGAATTCAGGATCCTTATAATCGATATACTTGATACCTGCCTTCTTGAAACGGCAATACTTTTTCTTCTTGATGTCAGTTGTCTGGGGTGCCAGATATCTGATCTCTGATGTCTGCTCTGCCATAATTATGCCTCCTCTGCTTTAGATTGTCTAAGACCTCTTCTCTTTGCTGCGTATTCAGCTGCATACTTGTCCTGCTTGATGGTCAGGAAACGGAGCACGCGCTCGTCACGACGGAAATTAACTTCCAACTTGGCAACTACTGAAGGCTCAGCGTTGAACTCGATAAACTCATAGAAGCCTGTTGACTTCTTCTCAATAGGATAGGCCAGCTTACGCATACCCCAGTTCTCTTCATTGACAATCTCTGCGCCCTCGGCTGTGAGAATGCCCTTGAATTTCTCTACCGCTTCCTTCATCTGAACATCAGATAAAACGGGAGTCAAAATGAAAACGGTTTCGTACTGATTCATTTGTTTTTAATTAAATAATA
>JAGBPB010000024.1 GCA_017633615.1 Bacteroidaceae bacterium
AATTAGTAGCCTTTCACAGTATATCTCATCTTGAATAAAAGCATCTATGTTTTCCATATCGCAAAGGGAATAAATATTTGCGACATGAGCAAAAATAGATACTAAAAATTACGGGCAGACGGGACGGACAGGCAGTTGCCAGTTGCGGTAGCAGTAGCCTGTTTTAATATTGCCCATAAAATCAAACCAAAGACTGGCAGCACCTCCATCGGGGCCGACATCTAACGAACCGGACCAGTAAGCCACATCACCCGAAGTACCGCCATAATAATAAGGAAGGAAAATGGAGCGGTCAGTGTAACCTGGCTTATTACTTGTTATCAGGTAACCTATCTCTCCTTTCACTGATGCCCAACTCCAGGTACATTTTTTTATAAGTTCTTTCATCTCTTTAGTTGTGGGCATTCGCCAACTGCCACCAAGTCTGGCGTGAGCTATGTCATCTTCACTCCAGGCAAAAAATCCACCTGTCTCTTCCGGCCCTGCAGCACCGACATTACGTGAGGCCCATTTTACGCTCAAACCCAGATCAACATACTCTAAGTTACCACCAACCATATCATAGGAGACATCCTGATAATACTCTATTATAATTTCTGCGCCTTGGATACCGTCTGTCCTTTCCCTAATTTGCACAAAAGCAGTACCACTGTTCAGCTTAGTATCATCTGTATAAATAAGACCAGAAGATGATGAAAACGGTGCTGCTTTCAGTTTGGTGTCATTTGTATAATATCTCTTACGGGAAAATACAGGTAATTCGTTGAAGAAAATACTGCTTACAATCTCTTTCCCTTCTTTTGTGACTAATCTGCCCAAAACGTTTTTTTCAATGCCAGGCAGGCCGAATATCAGTTCTTTAAATGTTATCCCATCTGGTAATTGATATACATTTTGGGTATAATCTTCTTTTCCTTTCGGTCTTGCCATTGTCTCTTCCGGTATATCTCCTATCTCAATGACATACCGGGCCAAGACTTTTGGTTTCACATAAGCCTGCTGGGCAATGGCAGGAATGCAGAGTGACATCAGCACGGATGTCAATGCAAGCAAGAGGGCTCTATTTCTCATAATGCTATAGATAGGTTTGTTGGCTAAACTGATTTACTCGCAGACGGGACGTACGGGCCGTGGCCATGTGCGGTAGCAGGAACCGGACCACACAAGATCTGAGTACAAATGAATCCAAAGACAGTCAGCACTGTCAGGATGGTCGTGATCTGTAGAACCAGCCCAGTAACTCAGGTCACCTGAAGTGCCGAAAAAGGCATAAGGAAGGAAAATGGAGCGGTCCGTGTAACCGGGTTTATTACTTGTTATGAGGAAACCTATCTGGCCGTTCATTGACGCCCAGCTCCATGTGCAGTTGTAAATGAGTTCATTTATCTCATCTGTAGTGGGCATGCGCCAGCTAGCGCCCCATTTGACGTGAGCTATGTCATCTTCACTCCAGGAATATAATCCCCCCATTTCATCAGGTCCGGAAGCATCAACGTTACGTGAGGCCCATTTTACACTCAAGCCCAGGTCAACATACTCTGAGTTGCCACCAACCAGATCTGGGGATACATTCGGATAATATTCTATTATGATATCTGCCTCATCTGTCAACTCTTCATGGTATATCCGTTGCTTTATTTGTACATAAACAGTTCCTGTGCCCAATTTTGCATCATCTGTATAAGTGAGACGACTGAAATTTCTTGATGAATCACTTATTGACTGTATAGGGTCTGTTACCAGTTTAATATCATTGGTATAATATGGATCATAGGAATCATTAAAAAGTACAATTTGATTATTGAAACCTATATGGCTTACACTGCTTTTCCTTTCTTTTGTGATAAACCTGCCCGCTTTATCTATTTCAATGCCAGGCAGGCTGGTGATCAGTTCTTTAAATGTTATCCCCTCTGGTACTTTATATGTCTTTTTGGTGTAGTTTTCTTTGTCTTCACGTCTTGCCCTTGCTTTTTTAGAAATCTTTCCAATCTTAATGACATACTCAGACTCTATAGATTTCCTTTGCAATTTGAGATATTCCTCATGGGTCATACCAGGATGATAAGGCCTGATCTTTTCAATAAAATCGGCTGTAAGTTGCGTATGACTCACCGTATCTTGCTCCGGGAAAAACGGTTTGCCATTTACAAGAATCCGGGTAATAGATTTTCCGTTTACAGTTACGCTGCCGTCATCGTGCATCTCGGCCCCGGGAAGTTTACGGACCACATCTTCAATTGTCTTTATATCACCTCCATCATACTTGGCCGAATTGAAAAATAAGGCTGAATCGGTCAACAATTCTCTGTCATCAATATGAGCGATGACAACTTCTTGTGCACACAAAGGAACGCAGAGTGACATCAGCACGGATGTCAATGCAAGCAAGAGGACTTTCTTTCTCATAAAGCTATTGGTTGGTATGTTATCTAAACTGATTTATAGTGAAAATGCGTCTTGTGTTAAAGGCGCATTTTCATAATAAATCATAAACGGTACAAAAGGGGTCTGTCCCCGCTAACCGCCAAAGTGTCCCACAGCAACCACGCTCACAGGCTTTGTAGCGGGTGCAAGTGTGGGACACACCCTCTATATGGGGGTGTGTAACACAATCACCGGGGCGAGAATACGCTCTGGCGGGGGTTGTTGTGGGACACTTTGGCGGGATTCAGAGTTTGCTGATGAACTCGTCAATCATCTGGTCCGATGTGTTCCAGCTGGTGACAAAGCGCACTACGCTTTGCTGGGGTCCGCACGGAGCCCAGATTTCAAATGATGCGAACTTGCTGATACGGTCAATCTCCTTCTTGGGCAGACAGAAGAACTGCTGATTGGTAGGCGAGTCAACGTAAGGTGAGAAACCTTTGGCAATCATTGCCTTCTTGAGTCTCAAGGCCTGATTAACTGCATTGCCGGCAATTTCAAGATAGAGATTGTCGGTAAACAGTGTGCTGAACTGAACACCCAGCAGACGGCCTTTGGCCAGCATTGCGCCGTGCTGCTTTACAAAGGTAAAGAAACGGGGCAGAAGCTCCGGATGAGCTGTTACAACAGCCTCACCGAACATAGCACCAACCTTGGTTCCGCCAATGTAAAACACATCACAGAGGCGTGCAATATCCTTAAGAGTGACATCCTTTGATGCAGCCAATCCGTAACCCAAACGGGCACCGTCCATATAAAGAGGAATATTGTATTTGTGGCACACGCGGCTCAAAGCCTCCAGCTCACCAAGTGAATAAAGCGTACCCCACTCTGTCGGGAATGAAAGATAAAGCGCACCCGGTGATACCATATGCTGATGGTTCTCATTATCATAGAACTCTGTCAGGTAACGCTCAATGTCATACGCTGCAACCTTGCCCTCATGTGAAGGAACTATCAGAATTTTGTGGCCCGATGACTCAACGGCACCTGCCTCAAAGTTGTTGATGTGACCCGTATCGGCCGCCATTACACCTTCATATTGATGCAAAAGACCGTCAATGACAGTGGCGTTAGTCTGGGTACCGCCCACCAGGAAACGCACCAGAGCGTCGGGCTGGCCGCAAGCCTCGCGTATAAGGTCAGCGGCACGGCGGGTATACTCATCCTCACCGTAACCTACGGTCTGTTCAAGATTGGTCTCAACCAGACGCTGCATCACCTGCGGATGCGCGCCCTCCATATAATCGGAATCAAAGTGCAGCATATTCTTTTTTTAAAAACAAAAGTAATGATTATCCGATTTAAAAAGTATATTCGCAGATACAATACACAATTATATAACCAATATGGCATCAGAAGTTTATTTTACTAACCTACGCACCGATCCTGATCATCATCTGCTCTATAAACTGGACAAACTTGTACGCAAGGCCGGGATTGAAAAGATCGATTTCAACGGCAAGTTTACTGCAATCAAGATACATTTTGGTGAGATAGGCAATATGGCTTACCTTAGGCCGGATTATGCCGCCGTAATAGTAAAAATCATAAAAGAACTGGGCGGCAAACCGTTCCTGACAGACTGTAATACACTTTACACAGGCTATCGCTCAGATGCCATTGAACACCAGAACACCGCCATCAAACACGGATACACCCCATTCAGCGTAGGAACCCAGGTAATCATTGCCGATGGACTGAAAGGACTTGACTATATAGAAATACCCATAAACGGAGAATACTGTAAAGCTCCCAAGATAGGCGCAGCCATTGCAGAGGCCGATATAGTAGTATCACTCAACCACGTAAAAGGCCATGAGATGGCCGGATTCGGCGGCGCGCTCAAGAATTTAGGAATGGGCTGCGGCAGCGTAGCCGGCAAGAAAGAGATGCACTGCACCTCAAAACCCCGTATTGACACGGAATCCTGCCGTGGGTGCGGCCTCTGCGTAAAGAACTGCGCCAGTCACGCAATTACAGTAACGGATCGCAAGGCAAGCATCAACTATGACAAATGCGTAGGTTGCGGCCAATGCGTAGCCACTTGCCAGTTCAACGGTGCCGTAGTAGATAATGATGAACAAGTAGATATCCTCAATTGCAAGATAGCCGAGTATGCCAAAGCAACGCTCTACGGCAAACCAAACTTCCACATCAACCTGATAATCGATGTTTCACCTGAGTGTGACTGCTGGGGCTACAATGACGCCCCCGTAGTACCCAACATCGGTATGCTTGCATCATTTGATCCTGTAGCCCTTGACTGCGCCAGCGCAGAATTGGTGAACAAAGCACCTGTTATTCCTTCGGACAACGTTTTATCTCACAACAGAGAAGTTCACAAACATGATCACGGAGACCACTGGCACATGATCCACCCCGACACCAACTGGCGCTCCTGCGTAGAGCACGCCCAAAAGATAGGCCTGGGCTCAATGGACTACATCCTTATTACCGTTTAAAAAGTGCAATTGGGGACAGTCCCCAATTGCACCAAAAAAACGTTTCCCTTTAGAAAATATTTACATCTATTACTTACAGAAAATAAACTCTCTAGTTAGAGAAAAATAATTCTCTAGTTAGAGGGTATAAAAACACCTTTTCCTTATTTTTCACATTTGACCTTCATTTTCAGACTAAATCTCTTTTAGGTTTAAAGAATAAACCTTTATTTTGCTTTCAGTTGAGTAAAAATGAATCTTCTAATATTTTCAAAAAGCTAAAAACAATGAAACGTATTAATAATTATGTTTGGATGGCGGTCGTTGCATTGACGGCGGCTTCAATTACATCTTGCTCTAATGATGACAAGAATGATGAGAATGGCACATCAGGTGGTACCTACAGAGTATATACATCAGGTAAAAATTACAGTGATAAGGAAATACCCGGCGATGTTAAGACTGTGAAACAGGAAACTACAACTTGGGCTGCAGGAACTTATATGGTCAGTGGCAATGTCAACATTACCGGCGATATTCATCTTACCGGGAATGTGAACCTCATTCTTTGTGACGGTGCAGAGCTTAAGGTTAACGGTTGCATATTTGGAGGCGAGGACTATGATCATGGTTTTGTACACACTCTTAACATTTATGGCCAGAGTTCAAGCACCGGTAAACTAACCATCGATTACTCAGGAAGTCACTCTTTAGGAGTTATTACGGCTTATGAGCTTAATATTCACGGAGGTGAAATTACTGTGGGTGGTTCAGGAGTATGGCAGGGACTGGAGCCCCGTGCCTTGAACATATATCATGGCAAGGTTTCGGCTACTGGTATAGTTGATGGTATCCTTGCCATGTCAGGGGGGATGAATGTATATGGCGGAGATGTTTATGCCACTTCAACAAACTTTGGTCCCGCTCTGCTGCTCCCCGAGGGTAATTCAAAGCTGACAATCTCCGGCGGCACTATTACTGCAATCTGTACTGGAGTCTCAAGTGCTCTTGATGTGGTTGGAGATTTCATAGTAACTGGTGGTGTCGTAACCGCAACAGGCGGCGAGGGCAACATAGCAATTAATGTAAACAACCTGTCGTTGGGAAATGGCATAGTCCTATATGAAGGAGACAGCCCCAATCCCACTACACCGGCCGCAGACCAATCTGTCTGCACTTCACGATACATAATCATCAAGTAATAACTTGCAAACTAATAATAATGACGTTTATGAAAAGAAGACTACTTATCAGCACATCTCTACTCCTTTCGGTGTGCTTTAGCGTGAATGCCCAGGAAACCAGTGGTTCATGCGGTGAGAATGCCACATGGACGTATGAAAGTACTACTCTGACCATCTCAGGTACAGGTGAGATGTATGACTATGCTTATGGCGAGGCCCCCTGGAATGCGTATGCAGAGACTATGACAAGCCTTGTCATTGAAGATGGCATTACCTCCATCGGTAACAATGCCTTTGCAGGATGTGAAAAACTGAACAGTGTACAATATCCTGCTTCAGGATTCACTAGTATTGGTGACTATGCCTTCAGCGGTGCCAAGGTAAAACAGCCCAATCTTCCAAAAACGCTGACAAATCTCGGAACGGGAGCCTTTGCCGGTAGCCAGGCAAAATATGTATCAATACCTGCAAGTCTGAAAAAGATTGCCGATTATGCTTTTGAAAGCTGTGCTAATCTGGAAAGCGTAGGCATCTTTGAGGGAGTTGAGGAAATCGGTGAGTCGGCTTTTGACGGCTGCGCTTTCACCGTTATCACCATTCCCGGCACTGTGAAGACTATCGGAGGCGGAGCTTTCATGTCCAACACCGAGTTAGAGTCTGTGTATATCAGCGCAGGCGTCAAGATCATCGGTGATGCGGCATTCCAAGGCTGCACTGGTCTGAAAAAAATCGGTATCGGCGGTAATACAAAGCCCGCCCTTGGCGATGCGGTGTTTACGGACTATGACGGTACAACGCCTCTTGAAGTAGAAGCAATCTATGTCCCGTACGGCTTTGACTATTATGAAGGATGGGGTGGCTTTGACTCAGAGAAGTTCAATACGGAATTCATAGGTACATGGACCAATAGTGAAGACCCTTCATTAGGAAGCGGTAACTGGCGTTTTGATTTATTTGATGGGAAACTGACCGTCAGCGGGACCGGCCAGCTGAACGTGGCTCCCTGGAATGACGAGCCTGCCATCAATCCTATCGTATATCAGGACTACGAACATCCTGGCTTCTGGGGAGGCATCAAGAGCGCAGTGTTCGGCAACGGTATAACATCCCTTGAGAATATGGCTTGCGGCATGCAGATCAACTGTGCTTCTGTCACTTTGCCCAGCACGCTCAAGACCATCACAAACAGCGCCTTGGAAGAGTGCGCTTTTACCAGCATCGACCTGCCCGAAGGGCTGGAAACCATCGACATGTATGCTTTCTTTGGCTCCAAACTGACATCCGTTGTCATTCCAAGCACGGTGACTAAACTCGGTTACAGTGCATTCTTGTTCAATGAGGACTTGGAAGTGGTCACACTTCTGCCCACCACGCCGCCGGTATTGGAACCTGAACTTCCCTTTGGCGAGTGTGAAGCGCTCACCGCCATCTACGTCCCCTCAGGTTGTGCAGACACCTACAAGGCAACAGAAGGCTGGGACATTTATGCTGCCCTGATAAAGGATGCGCCCACCACAACCTTTACCTACACTGCATCAGAGAAAGTGACTAAGTTCGATGCCTATGCCAATTTCAAGGGCGCCATGAGCGTGAAATCACACGACTTTGCCGATGGTGCAGGCACCGTAGTCTATGAAGGCTATGTAACGACAATAGGCGAGATGGCATTGACCTATACTAAACTGACGAGCATAACCATTCCCGAATGTGTAACGGTTATTGACACCTATTCCTTCCAAGGCAGCAATAAACTGACGACAGTCAACTTTGCCGGAACGCCGGCAGTGAAAACCATCGGTGATAGAGCTTTCAATAGCTGCTCTGCACTGACGGCCTTTACCGTACCTGCCACGGTCACAAGTATTGGCGCAAGTGCCTTTGCTTATTGCTCAGAACTGGCTACTTTCACCTTTGCAGGTACTCCGACCATCACCAGCATCGGAAACACTGCTTTCAGCGATTGTAAGAAGCTGACTTCCTTCACGATTCCAGAAAGCGTGACGACGCTGGGCACTACGGTGTTCTGGTTTGCAGGACTGACATCGCTCCACATTCCCGCTGGTGTGACCAGCATCGGTCAGGCACTCTTCTGTTCCAGCCCCGTCACCTCAGTGACTGTTGCAGCAGGTAATGCCAAGTATGCCGACCTGGGATGCAATGGTATCTTCGAGATTGCCACCAACAAACTCATTGCCGGCGGTGCCGTCACCACTATTCCTGATGGTATCACCACAATTGGTGAAGAGGCTTTCTGGGGAGAGGAAGGAACGTTTGCGCTCACACTGCCTGAGAGCGTCACCACCATTGAGAGCCGCGCTTTCCACATGACCAGCGGACTGACCAGCGTCAATATTCCTTCTGGCGTCACTCATATTGATGCAGAGACTTTCTTCTTCTGTGAGATGCAGGATGTCTATTGCTATGCCAGTCCGACAATCACATGGGACGGCGGCATGAAGGATGACTTCAGCTTGATGAACCCCAAGTCCACCAAGTTCCACGTGGCAGAAGCAGATATTAACAAATGGACAGAGAATTTCCCTGAAGCAAATGTTACCTTTGTGGGTGATTTGACAACCGGCATCAACCCCGCACGTTTGTCGCTTGAAGATGGTTATCCATATAACCTGGGCGGACAACGTATTCAGAATGACCATAAAGGTATTATTATTCTGAACGGTAGGAAGCTGTTTGTAAAGTAACAATCTTTCCAGATGTATTCAACAGAACAGGAACTGGAGATAATAGCACAGACAAGGAATGAGGTACTTGGCCGTAAGGATCATACGGGCGTGAACCTCTTCCTTGTGTGGGGCTATCCTACTGCATTCTTTCTGCTTGTGGAATTTGCTGCACTGTTGCTGTGGAATGAGAACTGGTGCAGTTGGTTGTGGGTAGGAATACCCTTGGTGGGCGCACCGCTGATGATTCATATCAAACGGAAAGATTTTGAGCGTACCGGTAGGCGCACGATTAATGAAAGTCTTGCTGTTGAACTGTGGCTATTCATTGGATTTGCCTGTTTCCTAAGTGGATTAGGAACCGGTTTTGCCGGTCTGTTTGAACAATGCTATTGTACTATTCAAGGAGTGCTTGTAGGATTCGGATGTTTTCTTACCGGCAGTATATCACGATTCAGGCCGGTAAAAGTATGTGGTTTAATCGGTTCTGTTCTCTCATTTTCCTGCCTCTTCTTTCAGGGTGACTTGTGGCCTTGGCAATTGTTTATGACCGCCATCTTTACAGTTGTCGCTTTAATCATTCCCGGACACTTGTTCCGATATTATGCCAAACATTCCCAACCTTAGTTGCTACCAATATGGATTTCAAATTCCCCGTAATTAACCCGTTGCTCCATAATGAGCTACGCCTTAAGATAATGGTAGCGCTTGACAATCTGGAAAGTGCTGATTTTCTATATCTCTGTCAGATTACGGATTCAACAAAAGGTAACCTGAGCGTACAGATAACAACTCTGAAAGATGCCGGTTACATTGAAGTAATAAAAACCGGACTGGGCCGCCAGTCGCACACAGTGTGCCGTATTACCCATCAAGGACATGAAGCCTTAAGTACATACGAGGAAGGCCTTCGCTCCCTCTTCAATCAGCAAATCCCCACTCAAAAAGAAGCAGAAAACAACAAACAAATAGGCTGACACATCTCGTTTCTGCCTGAAATTGTGTAATTTTGCACACCAAAATTTCAGAAGATGGAATACGATTTCAGAGCTATTGAGAAAAAGTGGCAGGAAAAGTGGGCCAAAGAGGGAACTTATAAGGTAGTTGAGAATCCCGCAAAGCCCAAGTTTTACGTACTTAACATGTTCCCCTACCCGTCAGGCGCTGGCCTGCACGTAGGTCATCCGTTAGGTTACATTGCATCCGATATCTACGCACGCTACAAGCGTCAGTGCGGATTCAACGTACTGAACCCCATGGGTTACGATGCATACGGCCTGCCCGCCGAGCAGTATGCCATTCAGACTGGACAGCATCCGGCCATCACAACCGAGAAGAACATCAACCGCTACCGCGAGCAGCTGGACAAGATAGGATTCTCATTTGACTGGGACCGCGAGGTCAGGACATGTGAGCCCGGCTACTACCACTGGACCCAGTGGGCATTTCAGAAGATGTTCAACTCTTTCTACTGCAACAAGTGCCAGAGCGCACAGCCCATTGAGAAGCTGATAGAGCACTTTGAGCAGAAGGGAACCGAGGGCCTGGACGTAGCCCAAAGTGAGGAGCTCAACTTCACTGCCGATGAATGGAAGGCCATGGACGAGAAGCAGAAATCCAATGTCCTGATGAACTACCGCATAGCCTACCTGGGCGAGACCATGGTAAACTGGTGCGCCGGACTGGGCACTGTGCTTGCCAACGATGAGGTTGTTGAGGGCGTATCGGTACGCGGCGGATTCCCCGTAGAACAGAAAAAGATGCGTCAGTGGTGCCTCCGTGTATCAGCCTACGCACAGCGCCTGCTTGACGGCCTGGACAAGATAGACTGGTCAGACTCCATCAAGGAGACCCAGCGCAACTGGATAGGCCGCTCTGAGGGTACTGAGATGCAGTTCCACGTAAAGGACAGCGACATAGAATTCACCATATTCACCACCCGTGCCGATACCATATTCGGTGTAACATTCATGGTACTTGCTCCTGAAAGTGAGCTGGTGGCACAGCTCACCACTCCCGCCCAGAAGAAGGAGGTGGATGCCTACGTTGCAGCCGTAAAGAAGCGCACCGAGCGCGAGCGTATTGCTGACCGCCGCGTAACCGGCGTATTCAGCGGATCATACGCAATCAACCCGCTTACCGGTGAGGATGTACCCGTATGGATCAGTGACTACGTACTGGCCGGCTACGGTACAGGCGCCATCATGGCCGTACCTGCACATGACAGCCGTGACTACGCATTCGCAAAGCATTTTGGCCTTGAGATCCGTCCTTTGATTGAAGGTTGCGATGTATCCGAGGAGAGCTTTGATGCCAAGGAGGGCACAATGATGAACTCACCCCGTCCGGACCAGATCCGCGAGGGCGGTCTCAACCTGAACGGTCTGACAGTAAAGGAGGCTATTGCAGCCACCAAGAAATATGTTCAGGAGAACAAACTGGGTAAGGTAAAGGTCAACTACCGTCTGCGTGACGCCATATTCAGCCGTCAGCGCTACTGGGGCGAGCCGTTCCCCGTTTACTACAAGAACGGAATACCCACAATGGTACCCGAGCAGTGCCTGCCGCTGGAGCTCCCCGAAATCAGTGAGTACAAGCCCACCGAGACCGGTGAACCCCCTCTGGGTCACGCTAAGATTTGGGCCTTTGATGAGGCTAACAACAAGGTCGTTGACAAATCACTCATAGATGGCAAGACCGTATTCCCGCTTGAACTCAACACCATGCCCGGATTTGCAGGCTCATCGGCCTACTATCTCCGTTACATGGATCCCCATAACAACAAGGCTCTGGTAAGCAAGGAGGCCGATAATTACTGGAAGTGCGTTGACCTTTATCTGGGAGGCTCAGAGCACGCCACCGGTCACCTTATCTACTCACGTTTCTGGAACAAGTTCCTCAAGGACCTGGGCGTAAGCGAGGT
>JAGBPB010000025.1 GCA_017633615.1 Bacteroidaceae bacterium
AGTCAACCTCTCCAAGAGGATTGTAGCGCTGGCAATGAACCGCATGAACCAGATTAACTTCATATCATTGGACAACGGCAAGCGGGCATCCAGTTCCCTATACGAGCCTCCTGTCTTGCCTGATGAAAGACAAATGCGGTACTACTGTAACATTACCGCGTCGCGTAACTACGTCTATGCCCTCTACATGAACCAGGCCTACGATGACTCATACGAGGTTGAAAAACCCATGGAGATTCACGTCTTTGACTGGAGCGGCCGCCACATAAGGACCTACGCCACAAGGGAATACATCTGGCGCATCTCAGTCTCCCCCGATGACCGTACCCTGATAGCCTGCGATATGGACAACAGCGTCCTCAAGTACTCTTTATAAATGATATTAATTACATGAATGGCAACTGATTAAACAAAATATGAACAAAAGGACTTTTTTCCATATTGCTTTGTTAGTTATTGTAATTGTAGTAGCATCGTGCGGCAAGGGCAAGAGCATGCAGGCCATTCCCGTTGAAGAGGTGGAGGACACATATTTCCTTGATGAGATTGCTGACAGCCGCAGTTATGTGCTGCTTGATGATGGCTCTCTTGATGCAATTGTGGGCGATATTACCCAGGTTATGGTTGATGACGGGCTGATTTTTGTATCGCACATCCCTAATGCTAAAGGCAACGATATTGACCAGATAATATCAGTATATGACAAGGAGGGACGGTTCCTGAACAAGATAGGACAAAAGGGGCGTGCCCGGAACGAGTTCTTGCGCATTCGGTCATGGTGTATAGATAAGGATAGCAAAGAGGTTCTGATGTATGACCTGGACGCTTACGCCATAAAGAAATACACGTATGACGGGACATTCATCAGCCAGACCTCAATTCCCAAAGAGATTGACTTGATGAAGCTTTTCCTTACTGACAAAAGGATGTACGTTCAGTCAACGGTCCCCAATGATGTATCGGATGACTTTATGGAGTTAAAGGAGGATGGTTCATATACGCCATTACTGCCTATGAGGCAGATGGCAACTGACGGAGGCTGGCGCGTAGGTATTGTCAGCCATTTTAGAGACCAGGACCTGAAAGAGTTCTACCATATGCGGGCGTTTGACAATACGCTCTACAGAATCTCTGATGGCAAGGCTGACTCATGCGGATATTTTGAGTTTATTGACGTGCCCCCGGCCAACAAACTGGAGAACCTTACTTTTGATTATCTGATTACCCTGAAGCATCCAAGCGAATGCTATGAGACTCCCGCCTATTTTGTGGCAAGTGAATTTGAGGCTGCCGATTATGTGTATCACAAGCCCACAGGCAAATGCACCTGTTACAGGTATGACATAGCCAATCTGCCCTACCGCCGCAAGATAGTAGGCGTGGTTGGCGATGTGATGATAGCCGGTGTAACCGCAATCAATGCACAGACTGCACTTAAGGAACATCCGGACATTATTCCGGAGCGGGACAAGGTCATGCTGGAAGCTATTGCAGGCAGAGAGAATGATGCACTGGTGTTCTATCACTTGAAATGACGAGGTGTGTGTTTCAAAACTATTTTGTAGGTAGTTTTATCCAGTTGTTACGGTAGCCGGTTACCTCATCTATGAGGCGATAACGGATGTAGGCCTGATAGTTATTATTACCTGAATTAGGAACACTGAATTCTACTTCATTATCATGCTTTCTTATTCCCATGCAGCTGCGCATCTTGCTGGGATCACAGCCCACGCCCGGAGCGGTAAGTTGGATTCTGGCGGATAGGTGCCAGCGTTCAGGATTGACAGTATCAGATAGCGTTAGCCGGCAGCGGATGGTGGCCACACTATTACTGTAGGTGGCAGACAGCAGCTGTAATGATGATATTGGGAACTCCGGATATGGTTGTGGTACCGGAACGTGTTCACGGCCGAGCTGGGCAAAGCCGTGATAGGCACTGACAAAGAGGTTGTAGCCGCTGATGTGATTCTTGTCATCATACGGCGGGCGGTGTGAGGGAACGCAGCGAGCAAGTTCCCTCCACTCCAGTTGCACTGAGTGCTGCAGCTGCTGCCAGGCAAGTATGGCACGATGATGAACCTGTGCCTGATCAAGACGGGCCGGAGTATGGTTGAATGACGGTTTGGGCTTGCGTTTCCAGTAGCATTGGCCGTTACGGTGGTAGAAGGTGATATCACCTATGGAGGACCAGCAGTCCTGAATGATGGGTGTGGGATGGAATTTTGGCATGGTGTCATGGCTTTAGAGGTTATAAAGCAAAGGTAGTGAAAAAACCAACACAGCAGGTGTGGGCTGCTGTGTAGGTTAGTTTATACGGATTGACAGTTTGGTGTGGGGGCTGAATTGATGACAATGATATTGGGATACTTTGTCATCGGCTATAGAGGAACTGGCATCAAGGGTGAGAGTACCTTTATTGAAGGTTAAGGCGATTATGGTTGCTGTTCCGGGACTATCTATGAACGGGAGACTGATTATTTCATTGTTGTGGGATAATTCATAGCAATCTTTTGCTGTATTGATACTCTCCTGATGGGTCTTAGTTATGGATAACTTGATATGGTCACTGTCTGAAACATCAACAGTAATGTCTATCACATCATCTTTGAGCAGCGGTTCTGTTTGCTTGATGATGTCCGGAAAATAGCATGTGAGGAGGTTTCCCTGATTGTTTTTACAGAGGCAAACGACTCCGGTGGCGGTGTTGTTGATGTTTAGTGAAATGGGTTGCATAAATAAACATCTAATAGGTTATTTGACTTGAGGGTCCTGCGGCGTGTAGTTTTGCTCAAATCTCATGTCATATGCCTTTACGCGTTCAATCATGTCGTGAGTGAGCTGTTCAAGGCTCATGGTGTCGCGTTTGGCTTCATTAAAGAATTCCTTACCGTTAACAAGGATATCTGTCTCCGTTGGAACGAGTCTGCCGTTCACATATATGTTATCAAGGCTGTCTATGGTTACGCCGGGTAGCTTTAGAATAACATCTCTGATAGTTGTCCCTTCTGGCAGACGAAAAGCCTCAGGATCAAACTCAGGGCCACAGACAAGTATTTCTTCAAACTTATCAAAAGAGCACCACCCCGGAGCGTTTTGGTATGCCTGAAGTGAGCCTACTGGCACATATAAGGTTCTTGAAGGATCAAGACCCGGGTTATGTGGCCCGATGAATTGGAAACTCCAATCCATTATTTCAGTCCTGTTTGAATCTGTATATTCAATATGGATAGATGGAGGTGTAGTTGAAAGGCAATAAACATCTGTCAATGTCCTTAATGAGGATAATGCTTCTGTACCTATGCTTTTCACGTTTTCTGGAATCACAATCTTCTGTAATGAATTGCCTGAAAAGGCCCAATTGCCTATTGTAATAAGGTTTTCACCCAGAGTTACACGCTTGAGTTTTGATGAAACGGCCCCGTCTGACATAACGTAATCTGTAGTCATCTCTATGAAAGCTTCCGGAATGTTCTTTACCAAAGGCGGTATTTCCAGCGTCTCTATATTGCTGCATCCTTGAAAACAAGCTCTTTCAAGATTCTCAACAGTTGATGGCAAAGATACATATACAAGAGATTTGCAATATGCAAAACCACCTACTGAAATTGTCCTGTAATCACGTCCTTTTACACTGAATGATTCAGGGATAAAAAGTGAATCCAAATTGAATGTTTCACGATTTTCCGGACCAATAACACTTGCAGTCTTTTTGAAATATGATATTTTGACTTTCATTCCGTCAGCAACAATCTTCCGTGCAGAAACAGAAGACGGGAATTGTGCTACCAAAAAGACAATCAGAGTGTAAATATAGACTCTCATAGGTTATTGCTATTATTGATTAAACGGAGAAAGAATCAAAATGCGTCATCTCCTTAGAAGCTTTTATTTGTAGAGTTGGAAACTGTTTATCACAAGGTGAGTTGAAATTATCGTAAATATACCTACTTAGCATTACAATCCAACTAATTGACAGCCTTTTAACCATTATTATTAGTTACATATTTACATTATTGCACACTATGGCACAGGGAAACGGTCCTATTGTGTCAGAACTCGGATTGCTTATTCTGCAACCACCTTTGTGATGATGAGAGGATGACCTTCAAGAGTGTAATTACCGTTTGCATCAGCTTCAAATCCTGGCAGCATCTTAAGTTTGTTCAGTAAAGACTCATTTACCTCTTTTATTTCTTCTCCAAAACTGAAATCTTGTACAAAAATGTCTGAGTCAGGATTGTCATCACTCACTATAACGTGTACATACCACGGTTTCAGTCTAACATCTCCGAAAGCGCTGGAATTGTATCTTTCGCCGTTCCGATAGCAAAAGCGTCTATATTCCACATGGTCTGGGATCAAAAATCCGTCTTCATCAGAAATATAAACAAGTCTGCGTGTCCAGTTTCCGTGCTTGTCATATTTATAAAGGTCATATTTGGTGGTTTCAATTCTATCTTTAAAGACTTTGGATTCCAGAAGAAGATCACCGTTATTGTTGTAGCGATTATTGTAAATAGTGCCATCTGGCAATACGGTCTTTAGCAGTGTTCCTTTTTTATCAAAGTATTCTGTCTTGTCTGTACCGTCATATTTATGTTTAATCTGATAACTGCCATCAGCGGAATATGTGTAATACTGTTTGGCTCTTTTGAAGTCAGATGCAGTAGCAGTTCCTGATGCATACATAAGTGTATTGTTCAGATTTCCTTTAACTGTAGGGTTGTAATCAGGGCCAATCTCATTACCCAAATAGTTGAAATATGATGTTTCAAGACTATCAATCCTGCCGTTATGACAATAATAGTCCATACGTTCCTTGCGTCCGGTTGTCTTGTTTTCAAAAATCCGGGATTTAATGGTACCATCAGTGTTATATTCATAGTTAACAGAAGTGCTTTGAGCAATCATACTGTTACCCATTGTTGATTCTTGTATCAGCCTTCCGTTCTGGTATGTATAATCTGTCCAATTGGCTAATTGATCCCAGGATGCCTGATAATCAAATCCACGTCTTTCAAAGTGGAGAGCCTCTGTTTCAAGATCATTGCCCCAAAATACCATGCCACCTGTTTCCGTATCAATCCTACCGTCTATTCTTTTGACTGTATCTGAAGTCAATGAGAAGAAAGTGCCTTTTGCACCTGCACCTCCCATACCCATTATCCTGGCTGTATAGGTTTCTGTCCTTACACGATTACCGTCTTTATCCAACAAAACAGCAGTCAGGGATTCAACCGGACCGTCAACTACCGTATCAGAAACAAGGTTCAGGATACCTCTGTTGCCTTTAACAAGATGAACCCGGTTGATGACAGTCTCATATGATAAAACCTCACCTCTAAGGTCCTGTGCTTTAAAACTAGTGTTGATGGTTGCCAACACCAGCATAATTATCATTGTTCTTTTCATTTTTCTTTCTCCTTAGTTTTCTGACATATAGAATGCTTTATCGCCAATTTCGGCCTTCAGTTTTGATGGGTCAACATTTTCCAATGACCTACAATCATAGAAAGCTCCATTACCTATATAGCTTACTTTCTTAGGTATAATAACTGATGATAATCTTATGCACCTGAAAAAGGCTTCATCTCCAATCCTTTCTAATTTCTTAGGAAGATTGATTTCTGTAAGATGCCTGCAATCTGAAAAAGCGCCATCTCCAATAGTTTTAAGAGTTGAAGGAAGATGAACAGATTCCAAGTTCCTGCAATTTAAGAACAATCCTTCAGGCAGTTCTTTCAAGCCATTTTCAATATAGACCGATTTAAGGTTATCGCATCTGGTGAAAGCGCGGGATTGTAGTACACATACGGAGGATGGGATAGTTATACTCTCAAGCATACGGCAAGAAGCAAATGCATCAGCACCTATCTCCGTTATTGTTTCAGGCAAGACAATACGGGTATAGCGCGTACCGTTCAACGCAGTGGGAGCAATCACTCTTACGGTATATTCTTTTCCATCAAATGGAATTGTTGAAGGAACTGTTAATTCTAAATCCATATCATATCGTTCCGGTCCATTATTCATGGCAGCCCAATCATATCCGTCAAGTACAGCAACACCATTTGCGATATTAAATCTTAATCCCTGATAATAGTATTCTGTATCTGGATATTCATATAAACGTCTGATGCTTTGATTCTGGCGGGAATCGGATAACACATACGGGGCCTCGTGTCTGTCATAGACCTTGTTTGAGGTCAATAACATTGATGCAACTATAAGAAGAGGCAAATACATATATTTAAGAAGTGCCTTCTTTCCTGAAGCCTGACAATTCATCATCAACATTCTGGAGCGAAGATTACTGATACCTATTCCATTCACGGAAAGCAGAGCATTGTATCCGCATGCTATGTTTAAAAGAGATTCCTGATATTTGCTTTTTTCATATCCGGCATTAAGGACTGCGGAATCTGCCTGATATTCATGTATGTTGCAAAGGTCATGACGAAGTAGCCAGACTGCAGGATTGAACCATTGAAAGACAGACATCATATCAGTAAACAATAGCTCTAATGAATGATGGTTTACTACGTGAGCACGTTCGTGACATATTACAGCGTCTTCCCAGGATCCACTTTCCGTATTGTCTGTCATCAGTCTATTACCAATAGATTCAGGCACTATTATGTATCTCATCCAGCTGAAAGACTGAACGTCATGGGATGAAATCAAAATAGTGTAGTCCTTATCTTTCTTAAAGACATGACTGTTTCTGACTATCTGTATTACCTTATAAATTGAGATGCTCCTTAACACAAGCAGAAGCGCCACTCCGGCTAAATAAACAGTAATGGCTATCATTAACAATAAGTCCGGATTATTGGCCGATGGCAAATCTGATATTTCCGCGTGCCCGGAAACTGCCTCCATACCAACAGGCATATCATTAGCCGAATTATTGGTAACCTTTGGGGATACAGTTATGTTACTTATTACTGTACTTGGAGATTCATTTACAGGTTTGTGTAAAGTTATAACGCATAGTGGCAGTATGTATGATATTACCAACGATGCAACCATGACTGCACGGCCAACGCTATAAAATGTATCACGTCTTGCAAGTAGATGATACAGCAAAACAAATGCTGCAGTAAGCAGTGCAACCTTCAATATGTAGATAAGGAATGTGCTCATTTCTTTCTGCTTTTCTTGATTTCTTTGATTATCTGCTCAAGTTCCTCAACGGAGAGTTTCTCATCCTTGACGAATGACATTACCACGCTGGAATATGAGCTGCTGAAGAACTCATCAATAATGCCGTGAATACCGGACTTGCTGTACTCCTCACGGCTCACTACAGGGTAATACTGGTAGTTGGTTCCATAGGCCTTGTGGTCCATAAAGCCGTCGGCCTGAAGTGTACGTACCTGATTGGACAGCGTACCGAATGATGGTTTAGGGTCCGGGTACTTTTCCTGGAGCTCACGGATGAACAGGGGTCCGTATGTCCAGTAATAATTCATGATAACCTGCTCTTTCTTGGTCAGTTTCCTCATATCTATACCTTTTTATAATTTGCCATTTACTCTTTGTGCAGGAGATGCATTAAAGAAATTCTTTCTCCGCAAAGTAAAATGATTTATTTTGTTCAACAAAAATTTTTCGCTACAAAAAATCTTTATTAATCTCGTTTTTTTAACAGATACCAAATATCTTTGCGAGTGTATCAAGTTTTAGAAATGAAAAGAACCCTTGCCGTTATAGCTGTAATTGCGTTTGCATCAATATGTCTCCCCGTTGCCGTACAAGGACAAAACATCATAACGGGAACAGTTATTGACAGCCTGACGCAAGAGCCGCTATCATTGGCCACAGTCTATATCAACGGCACTACCAAAGGAACAGTTACCGATGTCCATGGACAATTTGAACTTAGAGACGTTTCATTCCCTGCCACCGTTGTATTCAGTTTTGTGGGTTATAAGCCTAAAGCATACGATTTTACCCGTAATCCAGGCCATTTATCGGTAAAGCTCAAGCCAAACATTGAATTGCCCGAGGTCGTGATAACAGACAAGAAAGTGAAAAGGAAAGACCTGACATATTTCAAAAGCATGTTTCTGGGCGATGACAGATGGGGACGACATGCAAATATCAGGAATGAGAATGTTATCATGATTGAAAACAACAATTATAACGGAGTGTCTGTTTTCAAGGCTTGGGCCAGTGAACCCTTAATCATAGAGTTGCCTTTATTGGGATATGTTTTATATGTAGATCTGGTACATTTCACAGTCGAACACGTTGGCGGTAATACTCTGTGTGATATGCTTGGCTACTTTTACTACAAACCCTACTCCATAGGAACAAATTCAAAACTTCTTAGTTTTAAGAAGAACCGCCGTCAGGCTTATTACAATTCAAGCCAGCATTTTCTAAGGTCTGTATATGAAAACCGTCTGGAAGAGAACGGCTACATATTGGCAATGGCAGATAAAGGAATACGCCTGGACATGATAAAATATAAGCCTATAAACATTGAAAGGTATTCGGACGTAATAGAAGACAGTATTATGCAGATATTTGGTCTGAAAGACAAGAGACTGAAAATACTGTACTATCATAAGTATGACGGCACTCCCTTGAATCTGAAAGATAACAAGACAACCCTATATCCTTTTTCAGAGTCCGGGATTGCTTTCATGAAAGATACCTGCATTTTCTTTCAGGATGGCATTGTCATTGACAATAACATACGATTTATGGGTGAAATCTCTAAAAAAAGAGTCGGCGCATGTCTGCCCGATGATTACAGCATAGACAATGACTGAATAACTCAAAGGAGGCGTCTCCTTTTCCTGTTTTCCGCATTTTTTCACTCCTATAACCAAAAATGGCCTTACAGCGTTGTAGCACAAAACGATACTTCTGTGTCACTCAATTTTAGGGCGCAGAACTTTGTACATTCTCAGTGTGTCCTTATAACCAAGTGGCGTTTCTGCAGGAGTGAAATTGCATTTGAGATAAAACCCTACTGCAGAGTAATCAGTGGTTTTGTATGCTTCAACTGTCAAAAATTCACATTCAGGATTATCTCTCTGAACTTTCTTTTCTACTTGACTGATAATGTATTCACCTATGCCTTGCCCTCGCCATTTCTGGTCAACTGCAAGATATGTGATTTCAATTGCCGGAAACTCCTTTTCTGCGAAGAATTGTTGAATCTTTAGTGCGGCATCAGGCTTTGGAATAATTCCGGATTTCATCTCATCTTTATCGTCATCATCCAGAGTTAATGTGTCTGAACCAAGACAAAGCATCGCTACTATCTCACTACCGGCCTTTATCACGTATGCAATACAGTCAGTTTGGTTTAGGTATTCCTGAAGTTTCTCATGGATGAAGACATCCATAGAAAGGACGCCACAATAGAAACCTGAAAGAACTGATGCTTCATCAATTCTTTCAAATGAAAGATCTAAAATCATTGATTATTTCCAGATGGCATTATATCTTTTCGATGCCTTCTCAGAGCGGAGAACGCCTTCTTTTTCTTCCTGATTTAGATTTCCTGTACGGGCACGATGCAATGCTTCGCGAAGCTCTTTCGCGAACTGCCCCTTTAATGGTTTGTGTGTAGATTCAATTCCTAACATGATATTATGTATTAATTTCTGAATGCAAAGGTTATAAATAAATCTCTTATATCCAAATCTATAAGTCCGGCGATGCAAAAAAAACAGGCGGACCGAGAAATCTCAGCCCGCCTGATTATAAATAAACACTGTGAATACTATTTTGTTGCTAATCTGATTGCCAGGATGGCCAGAGGGATTGTGATAAGGTAGACAAGAATCAGGACAGGGATGTTGTCGATGACGGGAATCATCAACTGATCGTAGCCGGGACGCATCTCCTCAACGGCAGCGGCAAGGGAGCCCTCTGTGTCGGTCCACCAGTGAGCAGTGTAGGTAAAGAATGAGAATGCCATCGGCACGAATCCCCAACGCAGGCTCTTTACAGGGTTTGACTTAAACTTGATCCTTAAGAACTCAGAAAGGGCTGCCAGGAAAATCATACCTATTACAACATTGGCATCGGCCTCACCTACCAGAAGAAACAGCACGATGACGAATCCGTTCATGATACTTGCGGCGCCGAATCCCGGAACCTGCTTGACCATAGCCTTGTAAATGAAGGCCGTGATAAACGGCAGCAGAGCACCTACGTAGGCGTAGCATGCAGGATGAATGATACCGGTAAATGCACCCAGAAAGAATGTGGCAAGATAAGCGATTGCCAACAGGATAACTTTAAAAATTGTTTTCATAACTTATTGATTTATTGTGAACTCAGACAAAAAAAAGGAGAGCTTGCTACGCAGGCTCTCCCTTTTATTCAATAATCTATCCCCACTAGGAGCGGAATCCGCTCCTGTCTCTCTCCTCAAAAAACCAAAACATAATCCAATAATCATCAGGACCATAATTCATCAATGTTTACGGCTGCAAAGGTACAGCGCCCAATCGGGCTGTGTAATACCCAAAACATGTGATTCTGCACCACAGAGGTGTCCACAGGCCATTATCACTAAAAATGAGTATTGCCGCAACACCGATAAGAGAGGACCTTTGCAGCGTAAATGAAACGACAATGGAAAGAGTCCTGAAAACACTGGTTACATGCGTAACCTTATTAATATCGGCACAAGCCTCGGCACAGGAAAATGCCTCTGATACGCGTCTGAGCGTGGGAGGCTACGGTGAGGTTGTAATGAGCCGGAACTTCTACAGCGATAATGTGTATCGCTACTCAAATCCCACCAAGTATAAGGATGACCCCAGCCATGGAAGATTCGATATCCCGCACGCAGTACTATATATTGGGTATGACTTTGGTAAAGGCTGGTCCATGCAGACCGAGATTGAGTTTGAGCATACCGGCACCGGAAGCGCTGTGGAAAAGGAGTTCACTGAGGCCGGTGAATGGGAAACCGAGATAGAGAAAGGCGGTGAGGTAGCACTTGAGCAGTTCTGGCTACAGAAAACCATAAAACCCTGGCTCAACATACGCGTAGGACATATGGTCGTTCCCGTAGGCGCCCTCAACAATGCACACGAGCCCCTGAACTTCTTTACTGTATATCGTCCCGAGGGTGAGTTCACCATCCTACCCTCCACATGGCACGATACGGGCATCGGCCTTTGGGGAGACTTTGAAAAGTGGAGTTATGAGTTCCAGGTGATTGCCGGACTTGACGCTTTCATGTTCAACCGCGACAACTTCATAAAATACGGTGCTGCTTCACCCTATGAGTTCAAGGTGGCCAACAACTACGGTTTTGCAGCCAGGATTGATAACCGCTCTATCAAGAGCCTGCGTCTTAGCCTGAGCGGCTACTACGGTAACAGCATGCACAACTCATTTCCCAATGATATGAAGGACACCCGCTACAAGGATATAAAGGGCCGTACCGCCATAGGATGTTTTGACTTCAGCTATAAAGGCCGCAACCTGATAGTACGTGGAAACGCCGACTACGGATATGTATCGGACGCCGTGACTATCAGCACCGTAAAACGTAACATGACGTCAAACAACGCCCCCTACAAGAAGACTCCGGTTGGAAAAGCCGCCGTCACATACGGAGGCGAGGCCGGTTACAACATACTGGGAAAGTCTGATGAAAAGCTCTTTGTCTTTGGCCGATACGAGTTCTATGACCCGTACACCCCCGCAGCTGATCAGCAGGACTACACATTTACTGATGTACACCGCATAGCAGCCGGCATCAACTGGCTCCCCATACCGGAGATTGCCGTCAAGGCTGAATTCTCGGAGCGTTTCCGCTCAGAGCGCTACAACAACGAGCCGTCAGTATCAATAGGTATAGCATACATGGGATTTTTCAAATAATAAAACCATAATTGAAATGAAAAAGAAACTGATTTTAGGTATGGCGGCAGCCGCACTTGTACTGACCGCCTGTGACAAGTCAAAAGAGGATGAAGGACTCAGCAAGTTCCAGTCAGATGCAAAGGCAGTTGTTGAGCAGTATGTACCCAACGTAATCTACTCAACCTATAATGACCTGGCCAAGGAGTCAAGTGAGCTTTATGACCTGCTGGCTGCAGCCAGTGAGAGAGGCGTAAATGCTCTGCAGCAGTCTGATATTGATGCCATCTGCGCCAAGTTCCTGCAGGCACGTCAGTCATGGGAGGAATCTGAGGCTTTCCTCTTTGGTGCAGCCACAGATTTTGGTATCGACCCGCATATTGACACATGGCCCCTGGATGTTGAGGCTCTTGCTACCGCTCTGAGCAATGCCGAGCAGGTTGCAGCCCTTGAGGGTGAAGACGGCATTGCGTATGCATCGGCCAAACTGGGTGCCGAGCTCTTAGGATTCCACGGAATTGAGTTCATACTGTTCCGCGATGGAGCAAACCGCACAGTAAGCGCTCTGCAGGCTAATGAGGACAATGAGGCTTTTGAGGGCAAGACCGTTACCGGAGCTCAGGAACTCATCTACGCTACCGCTGTAGCAGGTGACCTCCGTGACAACTGCTACCGTCTTTGCGTAGCATGGAACCCCGATGCACCTGAGGCTTATAAGGAGCGTTGTGAGGAACTTGAGGTTGCCGTTTCAATGACCGGATCCGATAAGTGCTACGGCGAGAACATGCTTGGTGCAGCACAGCTGGGCAGCACATACGCCACATGGCAGGAGACACTTGCATCTATCCTTGTTGCAGGTTGCTCAAACATCTGCAATGAGGTTGCCGCAGTCAAGATGGGTAACGCCCACAGCGGTGAGGATGTAAACTACATCGAGTCACCCTACAGCAAGAAATCATTCCAGGATTTCATTGACAACATACTGAGCATCCAGTACACACTGTACGGCAAGGCTGGTGCGACAGATCCTGTAAAGAATTCACTCATCAACCTGCTCAAGGACAACAAGTATGAAGGTGTGAACAGTCTGACAAACAAGTTGTCAGAGTCAATCGCAGCCCTCAAGGTTTGCCAGGGCAAGGGTGCATTCGTTGACATATATCAGGACGCCTCTGTTCAGGCTGCCATAGATGTAATAAGTGAACTTGATGATGAACTAAACAACGCTGCCAAATGGATAACCAGGCAGTAATGATATGAAACAAAAAGCCATAATTTGTACAGCCCTTATTGGGCTCACTGTTGCCGTCGTTTCCTGCGACGGCAATAGCAGTTTAAATGTGAACAGTTCAAGGGAGCCCGATGCCAAGTACGTTGGACAGGCCGTAGGCAACTTCAGTGCAAGCGAGTGGTTCCCGGGTGGAGAACTTGGTACAACCGACAATGTAACTGCCGGATGCTATGAGGATGAGACACCATCCGTTACACTTCAGGGGCTTGAAACAGCCTTCAACCTAGGTGAAGCTGCATTTGAGCGCAAGTACACA
Source organism: Bacteroidaceae bacterium (assembly GCA_017633615.1). The sequence continues at coordinate 13,395 of JAGBPB010000025.1, forward strand.
ACCGCCACAGCCCCCTTCAAGGGTCTGGGCCCCGCTTACCTGCGCTCATCATGTCTGGACTGCCATCCCGGCTACGGACACGGCAAGCGTCAGTCTGAATACCGATCGGAGTTCGGCAACGGCTATCTGCTGGTCATCTACCATCCCGTTGACGGCCAGAACAGCGATGACGGTCCGTATGTAAGCGAGGTTACAGGTATGCCCCAGACAAAGGCTACCTACCCCTTCCTGCCCCCTATCGACGAGGAGCAGATTGTCATCCAGTGGCTACCCGTAACCAGCATGGAGAGCGGTCTGCCCATGACATTCCCTGACGGTGAGGAATACAGCCTCATATACCCCGAGGTAACCATCCCCGCAAGCGCATTCCACACCAGCCCCACTCCTTATGAGACCGGAGCGGTTGCATTCCGTCTGGAATCGACCATCGGCATTATCGGCTCAGGACTGCTTGATGCCATATCACAGGACAGCATCCGCGAGCAGTACCGCAGCGAGGCAGCCCACGCTGACCTGAACCCCGCATTCTGGGATAAGGAGGCCAATGATTTTGCACCCACGGCATGGTACACGCTGGCAGCCGGACGTTTTGCTGACGGAACCGATGCACCCGCAGGAACCAAGATGGTCAAGAAATTCACATACGCCATGACCCGCGCCTCACTGCAGGACGGTGCCGGCGCCAACGCCATCTGGAATATCACAAACGTAAGCCGCAGCGACCGCCACTACCTGTACACCACCAAGGCATGGGCCAAGGCAATGTCTGAGAACGCACAGGTGATAGCCGCCATCAAGGCCGATCCCACATCACCCTACTATGCCGACGGCACCGATGAGGGCATACGTGAGGCGGTCCTGAACCTTCTCGATCCCTCAACCAACCAGTTTGACAACCAGTGGCACGACTTTGAACCGGAGATGAGTGACCAGCAGTACTACAACTTTATGGTATGGCACCGCGGTCTATCCATCCCTCGTGCCCGTAACCTGAACCGTGAGGAGGTGCAGAAGGGTAAGGAGGTATTCAACCGCATCGGTTGCGCCACCTGCCACCGTCCCTCTTGGAATACCGGAAAGGACAATTACTGGAAACCTGCCGTCTATGCCGACAAGGAGTTGCCCCGTTATGAGGAGCAGACCATCTGGCCTTATACTGATATGATACAGCACCGTCTCTACATGAAGAACGGCATTCACGGCAGCTGGTGCCGCACCACTCCGCTTTGGGGCCGCGGGCTCTCACGCACCAACACCGGAGCTGAGGACCGTCTGCATGACAACCGTGCCCGTGACGTTATTGAAGCCATTATGTGGCATGGTTACAGCAAGGAAAGTGATGCATACTGGTGCACTGAAAAGTTCTACAACCTCAAAAAAGAAGAGCGCGATGCCGTTGTGGAATTCATCAATTCAATCTAATTTAGTAGCGTGAAAACAAACAGGATACTTAAATACACAGGCATTGGTTCAGCGGCCGCCGTCATCCTTATGATGGCAGCCGCTACCATTGTTGAGAAGCTGTACGGTACAGAAACCGCATTCCGGCATTTCTATCACAGCCCGGTATTCATTGCACTCTGGGCCGTCACCGCAATATCAGGGGTATGGCTCATGATCAAACGCGGCACAATAAAGAAGCCCGCCACATTCTTCCTGCACATAGCATTCGTGCTTATACTGGCCGGCGCATTGATTACCCTGCTTACAGGCAAGAGCGGCAGCATGTACCTGCGCCGCGGTGAGACATCGGCAAATTGGTCATCGGACCAGGGATTCCGTCAGAAACTTCCTTTCAAACTGACGCTAAAGGATTTCAGCATTGAGTACTATCCCGGTACCAAGGATCCAAAAGACTACATCAGCAAGGTGGCTGTTACCGACAGCAATACCGGGGCTGCCACTGAGTACACCATATCCATGAACAACATACTCAAGTACGGAGGTTACCGTTTCTATCAGACCAGCTATGACTCAGACCTTAACGGAAGCGTATTCTCAGTGAGCCATGACCCCTGGGGCGTATCAGTGACCTACACAGGATACATCCTGCTGTTGCTCTCCATGATAGGGTTCTTCTTCCAGAAAAACTCCGGATTCCGTATGGCCCTGAAGGCCCGCAGCGAGGGATTCTCCAAGCCGGCAAGAACTGTCCTGCTGGTTCTGAACATACTGTTGTTCGGTTACCTGACCTTTATCATAGGCCGGAACTGGTACCGCTCCGGACACGGCCCGTTTGTAGGCACATACTCCGTGATGATGCTTATGGCCTGGCTTGTGACAGTGGCTATGGCAATGTTGCGCAAGCGCCTGCCCATTATCCAGCCGCTTGGCTTTGTACTGGCCGGATTCTCCATACTGGTGGCATCGCTCTCATTCTCTGACCCCGAGGCCAACCTTATGCCGGTGCTGCGCTCACCGTTCCTGAGCGTGCATGTGCTCTGCATGATGGTATCGTACACACTGTTCGGACTTGTAGCCCTGATAGGTGTGGTCGGGTTGATAAAACACAATGATGACACACGCTCCATGCTGCGCGACATGAGTCTGAGCATACTCTACCCCGCTGTATTCATGCTGACTACCGGCACATTCATCGGCGCCGTCTGGGCCAATATTTCATGGGGAAACTACTGGGGCTGGGATCCCAAGGAGACATGGGCGCTCATAACCATGCTGGTATATGCCGCAATGCTCCACAGCAGTACCGTGTCCCGTTTTGCAAGGCCGCGTTTCTTCCACGCTTACGCAATCATAGCCTTCCTGACTGTACTTATCACATACTTTGGAGTCAATTTCCTGCTGGGAGGCATGCACTCCTACGCCTGACAAAATGATACAATTGGGGACAGACCCCATTTGTAGTGTCTTTAACAAACTTTCATAAAATATCGCTTGCGATATAAAATTAAAGCATTACATTTGCATCGTGAACGATATAAATAGCAAGTATAATATTAAGACCCAATGATATATGAAAAGGATTTTTGATTTCAAGGCCCAGACCGGAAAGGGCGCAGAGCTGGATTTCTCTCAGCTTGAGGGTAAGGTACTCATGATTGTAAACACAGCCTCAAAGTGCGGTTTCACTCCGCAGTATGACGGGTTGGAGGCTCTTTACAAGAAGTACAAGGACCGGGATTTCATCATCATCGGTTTTCCCTGCGACCAGTTTGCACATCAGGAGCCGGGTACAGACGCGGAGATAGAGGAATTTTGCCGCGTAAACCATGGAGTAACATTTCAACTGATGAAGAAGATTGATGTAAACGGAGCCAATGCGCACCCCATCTTTGAGTATCTCAAGGAGCAGGCTCCCACTGAGGAGTACAAAGGACTCAAGGCCAAGGCTGCGCAGAAACTCTTCAAGTCCATCAGTAAGAGTGTTGAGAAAGAGAGTGATATCATGTGGAACTTTACTAAATTTCTGATTAGCCGTGATGGTACTGTTGTTAAGCGCTTTGCTCCTACTACAACCCCAGAGGAGATGGAAAAGGACATTCAGGAACTGCTCAAATGAAAGAGGAATTCAAACTGGACAACCAACTCTGCTTCAGGCTCTACACGGCATCACGCCTGTTGACTCAGGCTTATCATCCGTTGCTGTCAGCGCACGGACTCACATATCCGCAGTATCTGGTACTGATGGTCCTATGGGAGTCCGACGCACAGCCGGTCAATGACATTGCGCGCAAACTCTATCTTGAGACCAACACGGTGACACCGTTGTTGCAGCGCATGGAAAAAGAGGGCATACTGACCCGCCGTCGCGGTGAAAAGGATGCCCGTCAGATGATTGTATCACTGACAAAAAAAGGCTGCGACCTGCAAAAAAAGCTGGCCGCAGTTCCTTTTACCGTTGGTAGCGCCGTTCTATGTGGCAGCGTTACACCGGAGACTGCTCCTACATTATATCATATGCTTGACGATATCATAACCAAACTGAACAAATGAACAGATCCAAACAAATCATACGCACCAGCGTAATAGGTATTGTTACTAATGTACTCCTGGCTGCGTTCAAGGCCCTTGTCGGCTTGCTGGCGCACTCTGTTGCCATAGTGCTTGATGCCGTGAACAACCTGAGTGATGCGCTTTCAAGCGTCATCACCATTATCGGCACCAAACTTTCAGAACGTCCTGCTGATAAGGAGCATCCGTTCGGTTATGGTCGCGTGGAGTACTTTACAGCAATAATCATATCGGCCATTGTACTCACCACCGGTATCACATCACTGGTTGAATCAGTCAAGAAAATCATCAATCCCACGCTGCCTGATTACACCACAATCACGCTGATTGTAATCATAGCAGCCATCGTGACCAAACTGGTGCTGGGTTGGTATGTCCGCAAGCAGGGTCAAAAACTGGAGAGCGATGCGCTCATAGCCTCCGGAAGTGATGCGCTGTTTGACGCTGTAATCACATTGGCTACTTTGGTATCGGCCGGCATCATGCTTATATGGAATATGTCGCTGGACGGCTATCTGGGCGTGCTTATATCGGCTGTAATCATAAAGGCCGGTATAGAGATGCTTGCATCGCCTATAAACCAGCTGCTGGGTGCAAGCGTATCGGCCGAACTTACCCGTCAGATTAAGAGCGAGATTCTGGAGATGGAGGGCGTGCAGGGCGTGTATGACATCATCGTGCACGGTTACGGTCCCAACCTCAGTATAGGCTCACTGCATATCAGCGTGCCTGACACTATGGATGCTCACCAGATTCATGGCCTTACCAGAAAGATATCAGAGATGATGATGAGCCGTCACGGAATAGTCATGACGGTAGGGATCTACGCCAATGCTACCGGAAACAACCCGAATGCCGCCCTGCAGAAAGAGGTCATTCAGACCATCTCGCAACAGGAGCACGTAATCCAGGTACACGGCTTCTACTATTACGAGTCCGATAACCGCATATCGGTGGATGTGGTCCCCGATATGACCGTTACCGATGATCAGGCATTCATAAACTCACTAACAGAGAAACTCAAACCTATCCTCAAGGATCAGGAAATCACAATCGTTATAGATCACAATTACTGTGATTGATGTAAAAGTAGCACAAATGGGCCGCATCCCTGTGTCATTTCACCCTTTGACTCTCTCTGACCGGGAGGCGATGCAGGCTGTGACTCTCCACGCCGGGCGCCGCAACTGCAATTATACCTTTGCCAATCTGTTAGGCTGGCAGTTCTGGTATAAAACAGAGGCGTGCGTGCTCCAGGAAGCAGTAGTGTTGCGTTACATTTATGAAGGGGAACGTGCCTATACGGTTTGTACGGCCGGCTATCTGACCGATGAACTGGTTGATGCACTGCTGGCAGACAGTGGAGGTAAACTGACCATCTATGCCCTTGAGGACTCACAGGCACAGGCTCTCTCATCATTTAAAGCTGAAGTAAAGCCCATGCGTGACCTATATGATTACATATACCGCCGCACGTATCTGGCCATGCTGCAAGGCGGTCATCTGCAGGCCAAGCGCAACCATGTAAACCGTTTCAAGACCGATAATCCCAATTTTGAATACCGCCCGCTCATGCCGGAACTGTTTGATGAATGCCGAAGGCTTACAGAGATATGGCAGGGTGAGAAAGGTGCCAGTGAAACCATAGATGTTGAAAGGCAGGTTATGGAAAACATTTTCAGTAACTGGGAATCACTGGGTATGATTGGCGGCAGCATTTGGGTAAACGGCCATATGATTGCATTCAGTTACGGAGCGGCAGTCACCAATGATACATTTGATATCTGTGTAGAAAAGGCTGACCGCAACATTGAGGGTGCATTTGCCATCATAAACCAGCAGTTTGCCAGCCATCTGCCCGAGCAATTCATCTACGTAAACCGTGAAGATGATATGGGCTTACCGGGCCTTAGAAAGGCTAAACTGTCATATCACCCTGAAATTCTGCTGAGTTTCAATGTCGTACATATTGGAAAGCCGTACACGTTGCAAAGAATGACGTCGGCCGATGCACCGCTAACCATAGAGTGGATGGTGCGGGAATACGGCTTTGACCGTGCAAAGGTTGAGACCTGGGTGCGTGACCTGCACTTTAACTGGCCGCTGAGCATCAAGGCCGTTGATGATAACGGAAACGTTATAGGTCTGCTCAATATGAGTGACTACCGCATTGAAGAGGAGACTCCACAGATTCTTGCCGATGCTCCAAAACTGCTGGCCAGCCTGAATGCCCGCCGCTATACCGCAGTATTCTCATTCATAGTAGCCCCGGAGTATCGCGGTACACGCCTCAACTACGATATGCTTATGTCCATCATGCCGGAACTAAAGGCTCGCTATGACTTTATCTTCATACCGGTAATGCACCGGCTCAAAACGCACGCATACTGGCAACGTTGGGGTGCCACCGAGTTCTATCGGGACTCAGAAAGTATCTACTACAAACTGGGTCCGAAGGACTTTATTTGAATTCTATCTCCGGAGTGATGAGGTCTGTGCGGCGGATGCGGCGGAATCGCGGCATCCGTTTTTCTATGAAGGCTCTGACATGACGCTCTTTCTTTTCCAGATTAATCTCGCTGAAACGTATCATCAAACCGGTCTCAATAGCATCAGACAGTTCATCATTTACCGTGGAGCCGAATATCTTCATGGTCGATGAGGTGTTGATGTAAGAGTTGATCAGAGGCGGGATATTGGTGCCCAGACGGTGTACGGCATCCTTGAGGTTGCGGTAATCGGCCTTGAGGCGGTCATCACTAAGCAGCAGTTCAAGAATCCTGGGGTCTGTATCAGGAACCATTGCCTGATATGGACGCACCAGGCAGTCATTGTCAGGGAAATGTTTCTCAAGGAAATGCAGTATCAGTTCACGCGCAGCCTTGTCATAAGAGTTGTATATGGTCATCTTACCGAACAGATAGTCTATACCCGGGCTGCTCAGTACCACGCCCGTTATTCCGTCCCATAGATTATCAAGCGTAAAGAGTGATTTGCGTCCGGCAGCTGCAGTCTGATACTCGGGCCTTACGAATGATCGGCCCAGCTCCATAGTATATGGAAGATAATCTTTGATAAACTTGTCAGTAAAATGATATAGATGTGATGATGTTACCTTGGGCTGTCCTTTCTCATCAAAACCCGCATCAGTACCCAGGATATAGCGGTAACCGCCAATGATAGCCTGCGCATCAGGGTCCCATACTATTATCTGCTGATACGGCTTATCCATAAGGTCATACTCATCAAGATCCATTGACTTGCCTGAGCATCCGCCTGCAGCACGATAGGTAATCTCACGCAGACGCCCTATCTCACGTAGCGTATTGGGAGCATTATGGCAATCTACCACATAGAGTTCATTACCACCCTTGTTTGTATCCATGAGCTTGCGCTCATCAGTAAGTTCAGCTTTTATAAGCTCCAATGCAACGGGTTCAATAATCTTTTCCATATACTTGTATTACAGTTTATACACTATATCCCTTACCAGATCAGTCCACTGGACAATGCTTTGGCTTTCATCAAACATGCTGATTGGCATTGTGTTACCAATTACTACTCTGTAGCTTTTACCGCGGGCGCGATACATCTCATCGGGCAGGAACAGCATTCCCAACGGAAAACGCAGTTTGAAGTATTTCTCCAGGCGGCCTATGCGGTAGAAACGGCGTGAGTTTGTACCTATGAAATGTATAGGTACTATGTCTCTGCCAGTTTCAATGCTCTTAACCAGAAAAGTCTTTTTCCAAGGCTGGTCCTGAATAACGCCATCAGTCTTTCTTGAAACCTTTCCGGCCGGCAAGACCAGGATATGGGCACTGCTGCTGAAAGCCTGGTCAATGTTGTCTTTCAGAGTGCGGCTCTGAATTCCTACCTTGCTTACGGGTACAATCATTGACTTAAGTCCCTGTATGTTGGTAAGGAAATCATTGCCCAGCATCATCACATCAGGGTTCTTTTGCCCTATAATGTGCAGTAGCGCCAGGCCGTCAACACCTCCCAACGGATGGTTTGATACAAATGTATAGGGACCGCCTTCCGGAATACTGCCCTCAACTGTGATTGAAATATCCAGGTATTCCAGCGCTTTGGTGCAGAACTCAACACCGGTATAACCCTGAACAAAAAAGCCGTTGAGGTAATCCTGATGAATAAGATGCTTGAGATACCACGTGAGCAGACGCGGTGCCTTTCCGAATTTCTTTTTCAGGATAAGTTCAATGTCTATTCCTTGAGCATCATTCATTCTGTGGTGCGGTTTTAGGCATCACAAAAATAGAATCTGCCGAATAAACAACCCAACTGCGTAGAAAATACAGAAAAACTGGCAATAATGCGGCCTGCATGTAGAATGTGATTCTAAAAAGAGCGTCAAATGGAATCTTTTGCAGAATGTGCAAGGTCATGGTTGGTCATTGCGCAGACGCAGGAGTCTGACCACACGTTCTCTGCTGTCTCAACCATATCAATAATGGTGTAGATGGGCAGGATGATTCCAAGAATGGCCACGGGAGCACCAATTCCGGACATGAGTGACAGAGTCAGGAAGAAACAGCCCATGGGTACGCCGGCGTTGCCTATTGCCGATATCACAGAAATAAGGATCCAAAGCAGTATAGTGCCCAAAGTGATGGGAGTTCCGCCGTTCTGCATTACAAACAGCGACGTAACCAGAATGAACGCCGCGCAACCGTTCATATTGATGGTAGTGCATATGGGCAGCACAAAACGCGACACCTCCTTGCGCACACCAAGACGGTCCTCGGCCGATTCCATAGTCACGGGAAGCGTGGCGGCGCTGCTCTTGGTAAAGAGCGCCATAAGCACGGCGGGGCTCATGCGTCCCAGCACATGAACGGGATTGAGACCGCGCGAAAGCAGGAACAGCGGCAGCACCACAAAGAACTGTATGAAATTACCGCCAAGCACCACCAGAACATACTTGCCAATTGAATCGGCAATGACGCCGGCCGATATCTGGGCCGACAGTTGGGCCGAGAAAGCCACGATACCAAGGGGCAGAGTCCAGATGAGAGCACGTATAAGCAGGAACAACAGGTCCTGCAGACCGGTCAGTCCCTTGACCACGACCGCCTTGTTCTCTGAATCCGGAAGTTTTGACAAACCTATTCCCACTGCAAAAGCCAGCACCAGAAGTGACAGCACATTACCCTCCAGGAAAGGACGGATAATGTTATTGGGAACGACCCCTAAGATATGCTCCAGATAACTCTCCTGTGATGCATTCTCCAAAACAGAAGAAGCGGAGCCCACAGAATCCAGAGACAGATTGCCCGGAGCAATAATCACATAAAGCAGGGCGCCTACAGCAGCTGCAGCAAAGGTGGTGAACAATGTATATGTCAGTGTTTTTCCAAATATCCGTCCTGAACCTTTTGACCCGAAAGTAGCAAAAGTGGTTATCACTGCAAGCACGATAGTTGGCACGGCCAGCAACTGAAACAGCCTGGTATAGACCGTTGCGATAACATTCATCACCTGATCAAGCGCATGAATACCCAGGACTCCAAGGACTGCGCCCAGCACGAGTGCTCCTACCCAAATGACTATCTTCTTCATTTAAAGTTCAAATGTTAAGTTCAAGTATATGTTACGGCCCTTCTGCGGAATATTGTTCCAATCAGAATAGGCCGAGTATTTCCTGTCAAAAAGGTTCTCCACGCCACCGCGTAAGGTAACAATCTTAAAACTGTATGCGGCTGACAAATTTACAATATTCCAGGCTGATGTCTCTGTCTCACCATACTTAGCTGCATATTTTTCCTGGCGTGCATTACCCCTGACCTCAACCTGGGTCTTCAAGCGGCCAAAATCATACTTAAGTTCCGTGCGCCAAGCCACAGGTGATATCAGCGGCAGAGGATCACCTACATCATCACGTCCCAGACTATAGCTGAGCTTTAAGTTCCAGGCCAGACGCCCGGTAATCTGCCAATCAGCAGTGAGTGACGTATTTGCAATCACAGCATGATCCAAATTGCCGTAAACCTTCACCCCTTCAGCTCCCACTGTCATTGCTGAAATCCTGCTGTCAAGATGACCTATGATAAAATCCTTAAAGAAGAACGCATTCGCGTCCAGACTGATGCTGAAATCATGTGTAGAGAACTTGTAAGCACCGTTAACCTCAACCGCCGATTCATTGCTAAGGTGAGGATTGCCCATATAATCATATTGATCAAAAGTATTGTTCAGGTAGTATCCATAGGCTTCAGTGACCGAGGGAGCACGGCTGCCCCAACCCGTTCCTATTGAAAATTCAGAATTCAGAGTTGAGAACTGATAGGCTGCGGCTATGCGACCGGTGGTCTGATAGTAAGTGTCTGTCATACGCGGAAAGAACACCTTCTGGCCATGATAGCCCTCCTCGTTGTTAAGGCGCTGATGCTGCCATGCTATCTTGGCCGACAGGCGCAGCGACTGATTGGATGCAACGCTCACGTTATCAGTCAGTGCCAGACCTGTATTGAATGTACTCACATCGGGCCAGGTAACCATATACATGGGTGCGGCACCGCCCGGATACATGGTCATGTCGGCAAAAAGGCGGTTGTAGTAGAGGTCGTAGTTTACCGCCACATCATGCTGCAGCTCCGCCAGGTCGAGCGAGGTGGTAGCCAGGCTGTAGAGGCCTGCGGTCCAACTGTCGCCGGGCATATCCATGTGGATGGCCACATCGGGACGCGTGGTATCATCCATGATATGGATTATGTGATTGTAATAGGCCTTTGTCTCCCAACCCACTTTACTGAACTGGTGCTTGTATGAGAGTGATGTAATCAGGCCCTGAGCTTTTGATACATCCATGTTGAGCGCAGGATAGCCCACATCGGTGGCTCGGTCAAATATGAACGTGGTCTCAAGCACATCTATGTCAGTAAGACGTAGCCCTGCGTTGGCAAAGAAGTTCACCTTGCCGAACTGTGAGTAATTGAGCAGTTCACCTCCGCCCACCCGGTAGCAGTCGGCTGAGCGGTAGAACAGTCCTGTGTTCAGATATGTACGGTCAGTGCTGAATGCAGCATCGGCCCCGTAAACCTGCAGGTGTCCGTTCCACTCGTGTCCGGCCAGGATGTTGATGTGTCGGGGATCGGCCTCAAAACCTATCTTACGCAGTTTCAGGTCCAGACTGCCGCCTATGTTTCCGGTTGCCTGCGGGTTGCCGTCCAGCCCGGAGTTCAGGCTGATGCTCTGCAGGTTGCCGCTCTCCACATAAGAGGTCACAGGATCCATCTTATCCGTGCAGGCATAGAATATCTTCATGCCGTCAATGGTTGTTGACAGCCTCTCTGTCTGCATGTTGTTCACTACGGGTTCCCATGCGTATGATCCGCGACGGACCAGATTTACGTTACGCAACCCGCTCAGATGTTCATCAATGCTGGCAGCCTGTCCCTTGACAGAGCGGGTTCTAGCCTTTCTGTCGGCCGACACGATGACCACCTCGTCAAGGTTATGCACCTTGTCGATGGACACCGAATCGGTCAACAGCACTATTGTCAAGAGAGCAGTTTCCAGCATCTTGAAAAACACAAAACTTATGAATCTGTAAATAGATTCTTAAATAGTCACATCAAAATAGAGTGAGCTATATCCTTCGTCAAGGTCGTCGCCACCGGCAACGACATTGCCCTGATTATCTTTCACTGTAAGATGTATGCGCCATCTTCCGGTCATGGTCAGATTGACGGTACCCAGGTAACTGCCGTCAGCCTGCTGGCTGAGAGCCTCGTTATCGGGTGATGTATGGTTGCCCATGTCAGGCATACGCGGATCAATCTCAATGACATACTGCTCAGCGGCAACAGCATAAGGTGTTGTAGCAGGAGTACTCTTCTTGGATACGTAGGCCGTAAAGGCATTCTTTCCGGTCTTCCACTCCAGAGGGTTGACCACTGATACATAGTATGTGTCATCACCGGCCTTGAATGATTTGACCCACTCCTGACCTGCAGGCAGGGCATCGACGGTGATATCGGCCTTACTTGAAGTTCCATGGCTGCCCAGTATCGAGTAGTTGAAAGCCAGAGTCCATGAACCGGCATCGCTTGTAGCCATTATGAATGATATCCAACCGTGCTTTACTGCCAGATAGTCTTCGTTGAAACTCTCAACACCCTCGCTTACGGGAGTGCTGTGAGTCATTTTCATTTTGACCATCAGCATGTGTGGAGTGACTCCTGAAATATCATAGTTCTTGACGTAGTTTCCGTTCTTCTTTTTGGTTGCCACAAAATAGATGTCGTTGTAACCTACATGGAAAGAACCGGTCTTGGAGTAAGCATAAACCACGTACTTGTCATCAATCACTGTTGTGAGAGAGGGTATTATCTTTACTGTCTGAAGGAAATTATAGACCTGCAGCGCCTCCTCGGCCGAGCAGCAGTCAATATCACCGTCAATTGTTATACCCGGGATCTCAATATCCACTTTTCCTAAATCATCGTTTGAGTTGCAGGAGGTGATGGCAGTGCCCAGCAGCACTGCCCCTCCTATCAATAATACTTTACCTATATTCATGATATCATTCTGTTTTTGAGATTAATAACCGGGGTTCTGGGCAATGCCAAGATCCTCACCGTGAAGG
>JAGBPB010000026.1 GCA_017633615.1 Bacteroidaceae bacterium
CACTATTTATTAACTACTAAAAAAACACAAGTATTATGGCAATTAAAGTTAGAGCAAAAGAGCAGCTTATCAATGTTGGAAAGTATGCTGGCGATTATCGTTACATTATGGTCCCGGAGCTTTATGCAGCCCTGGCACAGGACAAGGTTATCAAGGAGGCTGCACTGCGCAGCGGCATAAGCCGCGGAGTGATGCAGGCTTGCTGGGATGCAGCCGGTGAGGTTATCAAGGCTTGGGCCACTGAGGGTCACAGCGTGGCACTGCCCGGTCTGGGTACCATGCGTTTCGGCCTGAAGGCCAAGAGTTGCGCCACCGTGAATGAGGTCAGGGGCAGTCTTATCCAGAGCCGCCGTATCATTTTCACACCCACCACAGAGCTCAAGGATGAGCTGGCCTCAACCACCATCCAGATTACCTGTTTTGACCGCAACGGCGTGGAGGTGAAGCGTGTTACCAGCACTGATCCCGGTACCGTTGAGGATCCTGAGCAGGAAGGCTCAACCACCCAGGATGAGGGCGGTGAGTCCGGCTCAGGTGAAGGCGGTAATACCGCCGGCGGTGAGAACGCAGGTTCCGGAGAAGGAGATTGAACTATTTGATGAGAGGGCTTAAGGCCGGTGCCAGGCTCATCGGACCTGGGCCCTCTATTAACGAACTCTTTAATTTTAAATTATCATGGAAGACAAAAAGCAGAAGTACATTGAGATTGCAGTAAAGGTGATAGTAGCTGCGCTGACAGCATTTGTCACGGCACTGACCACCACCAGTTGCATGGGCTACGGTCCCATCCCCCTGCCGTTCTGACAGCGTGCAGGACAAAGAAAATCAGGGAATCCAATACGGGTTCCCTGATTTGTTTTAAAATAAAGTGCAATTAAGAATATGGGGGTAATGAAGGGGATGCCAAAAGAATTTCATGGAAAAGGTTTGGATAAGTTCTTTGAAACGTGTATGTTTGCTCACATGAATGAAGATATGCAGATGAAATACGTACGTCAGATGATGGCAGAATGGGACCGCGAGAGTCAGCTCGCTACAGCCATTATGACCGGTGAGGAACGAGGTGAAGCCAAAGGACTTGCCAAAGGTCGTGCCGAAGGTATAGCTGAAACAGCTAGAGCTATGAAGGAAAAAGGGATGGAATTATCTCTGATTACTGAGATTACGGGCTTAACTGAGGAACAGATAACAGCACTTTAATAGCACAAGAGAGACATTAATTATCGAATACACAAACAAAAAGAGGCGACCAATCGGCCGCCTCTTTTTGTTTACCTCATTTTTATTTTGAGATGTGGATGTTGTAGACCTTGGTCTGCTTGCTGGTGGTGCCGGGATAGAGGTACTCAGCGGTGATGACGGCGGTGCCCTCATCGCCCTTGATCTGATCTATCCAGAACTGCATTGTTGACCAGACGCACTCTACAGATACCTTTGACTTCTGACCGGGCTCAAGCTTGTAGTCCATCTCATAGAAGCAGTTGTCAACTATACCGTTGGCCTCAGTTGAGCGTACGGGAGTCTCAGGCAGGGTAACCTCCTTGCCGCCGATGGTAACGTTCAGAGTGGGGGGTAAGGGGCGCTTGAGTGACTGTACCTTGGTGCTGAATCCGCAGCCGTAGAACTGGCCTAATGCGCCGTCAACAGCAGCGTCAAACACCAGATAGATGGCGTGCTTGCCCTCAACATCATCAACAAACTCTGATACATCAATGGTGTATTTCTCAACCTTGTCAACAGGTGAGTTTGCGGGGATCTTTATCTTACCTATCTCCTTACCGTTCCATACATCATTCTTCCAGGGGCCGTCCATCATGACCTTGATGTTGATACCGCCCTCACCGGCAGTTCTCTTGAACCATACGTTGAATGATGAGTGCATCTTTGATGTGGTGCCGTCAAATGCGGGAACGCCCTTGCTGTCTTTCTTGAGGCCGCCCAGACCAAAGTACTTGTAGCCTATGATATCGCCTGCGTTTACATTGGCAACCTGCTCATTGCTCCAGACATCCCATGTATCCTGCAGGGCGTTGTTGTTTGTAAAGAAGCAAGCATAACCTGCTGAATAATAAGCGTATGGAGGCAGACCGTAGATATTGAATCCCTCTGATGTAACCTCAGCGCCGGTGTAGTGATCACCGTTTGAAGCCTTGGCTGTCCAAACCTCATCAGGAGCATAGGGATCATAACCTGAGATGACTACCTTACCGCCTTCAGATACGGGTTTCTCATCAACCTGAATCTTGATAGGAGCTACTACAGCCTGACGGGCATAACCAAAGCCTCTTGGAGGACGATGGTAGAATATATACCACTGGTCACCGATCTGCTGGATACTGCCGTGCGTGTTGTGGGCAAAGTTTGTGGTCATGAGCTTATCGCCCTCCTTGTTAAGGGTAACGCCACGTGAGTCAACAGCTACGCCGCCGCTGCGCCATGGGCCCAGAGGAGAGTCTGCATAGCAGTAACGCAGGGCTGAGTTGGTTGAACCCAGTCCGTAGTCAGGACCTGAGTAGCCTGAGAATATCATGACGTACTTGTTACCCACCTGACGGATTGATGATGCCTCAAAGAAGTTGAAATCACCGGGATCCTGGCCCTCAGCGAGAGCAGGATAGCTGGCGGCATCCTGAGGACCGCGTACGCGGCCGTAGCTTGAGCTTGCAGGCAGGAACGGGGTAATGGCCTGTGTGCCGGGACGTACTGAGTACATGGTCTCCTGGTCAAGCTGAGCGCCTGTGGAGCCCTGGAACCCCCAGTATGCGTATGCACGGAAACCCTTTGCGTAGTCAGGATCATTAGTGTCAGTTATCTTCTCAATGAATACAGAGGGGTCAAAACCTATGCAGCTACCTGCAACAGCAGCCTCATTCTCATCAAGGTTAAGGGGAGTGAAGGGGCCGTCAGGACGGTCACACTTGCAGACCATAGCCTCACGACGGGGACCGCGGCTGTGCGGATAGAGATAATAGACTTTCTTGTCCTTGCCCTTATCATCCTTCTCAATAACCTCAGCGATATCAGGAGCATACATTACATCCCAACGTCCGTTAGCGGCCTGGAAGGTAAAGATAGGACCGTCATCACGCCACTCAGTAAGATTATCGATAGGAGCTGACCACATGTGGATATCGGGGCCGCAGTAGCTGCCGAACCTTACATCATGTGAACCGATAAGGTATGCACGGTACTTGCCCTTGTGGTCGGGATCTTCAAATACATGGGGCTCACCATCCGGAACATGCTCCCAGAGAGGGAGGTAGGGGTTGCCGCCTGTGGTATGCACGAATCGCTGCGAAGCTTTAATGGGACCTTCCTTGGTCTTCTTGGCAGCTGATGCGTCCTGTGTTGACAGGGCTACGGCGCAAGACAGAAGCAATGCGCCGATAAAAAGTCTATTGGCTTTCATTTTTCAGTTATTATTATTGGTTTTAGGTTATTCCTCTTTATTAGATTGCAAAAATAAGAAAAAGTTAAATCAGGTCCAGCAGGAGAGGTATATCCTGCTCATGTATTCCTTTTGATATAAGGGTTTCACGGTCCTTGTTGAACTCTGTATCAAACGCCTCCTTACCCATCTTGCTTATGCACTGACGGTACAGGGAAACGGTCCTCAGGATATCGCCTGTAACAAAATAGACATGACCTGCATTGAGGCAGTCATTGGCGGTGGGTTTGGCTGCAAGCAGCTTGTTGTAATACTCTATGGAGCGGTCATAACGGCCGGCCAGGAATGCGCACCAGCCAATGGCACGCCACGCCTTGGGGTAATCAGGCTTAAGGTAGTCAACCTTGAAGAAACGCGTCAGAGCCTCATCATAACGCTTTAGGTCAACCAGACAGTCACCTATCTGGATCTGGAGCGAGAGATTGTCAGAGCTGTTCTTTTCTGCCTCCAGAAGCAGCTTGAGCGCCTCCTCAGGCTGACCTAATATACGCAGGCACTGGGCTGAGTGGCGCATTGTCCAGTTGTTGTTTGACTGCAGTATGTCTGACCGGCGGTATGCCTCCAATGCATCCCTGTAGGCTTGCGTGCGCTGCAGGGCATAGCCGTACTGCTGATAGAAGCGGTAATCAGTGGAATAGGGGTTGGCTCTCTTCTCCATAAGCCGATAAGCCTCTACAGCCTCCTCATAATAGTTTTTCTGCAACAGCCAGGCTGCAATCTTCTGCTCGGCATCATCAGTCTGTAGAAGTATTGATAACGGCGTATCAATGAGCAGGTTGAGATTCCCCGCAAAGGGATCATGGAACTCATGACGGCGAGAAAACAGGTTGAAGAAACGGTACAGGTCCTGGGCATACTGGCGGGCTGAAAGGGATTCATTCAGGTCAGCCGGCGACGGAGCGGCCCCTTTCTCCTGCATGGCCTCAATAGCCTCATCATTGAGCTGCCCGGATATCATCTCACGCTGCTCACGCGGTATCTGTGAGAATGTAAGGGCAAATGAATACTTGTCAGAATTGCAGAATACGCTGCTTGAGAGCATTGATTTGCCTATGGCTGATGATACGCCTTCAGTTCCGAACGCTTTCCTTACATCAGGCTGGTCCATGCTGAATATGCGGAACCAGTTGGATATCTCACGGAAAAACGGATAGTTCTTGAGGTTGGAGAAGGTGCTCATATAGACATCTGCGCCTTCCATCTGGAGTTCTGTCATCTCCATGAGCTTATCCTTGATTTCCGGTTTCTCAATCCATTCCATCCAGTCAGGGCTTACGTCATCACGCTCCAGCTCCTCACGCATAAGGTCACCCAGCTTGGGGTTACGCAGCATGGTGGGGATGAACTCCTCACGCATACGGCGGTCTATCTCCTTGGTCTCACGGCAAATAAGCAGCGCCATCTGCACCTTGAGCATACGCTGGCGCATACCCGGTGCATCCGATAACAACGCTATGCGGTCAGTTACCTCAGGGAAGTAGGGCAGGATCTCCTTATAACACGGTAATGATACGGCCAGACCTGTCAATGCACGCACTGACACCACCAGGCTCAGGTTCTCAGCGGCCTGGCACAGGAACAGGCATTTGAGCGGGTCAAAACGCTCCATCAGGGAGAGTGTGACAGCGCTTACCACAAGCGCTGAATCATCTTCCATAACAAGCGGTGAATCAATGAGTTCAAGCAGTGATGCTGAATCTTGTGAGCTCCACTGTCCGTTAGTCCAGATAAGGTCAAAAAGCATTATGAGTGCATGCTCATGGGCATCAGTGTCATGCTTCTCTATGAAAGATTCCAGGACGGTTCTTATGCCCTCTATGGTCTCACTGCTTGCCACACGCAGACGGGCATGCTGGTAGTACAGAAGCATGGATTCAGGTTGAAGGCGTGCCTGCAGCACATCATCATTGAGTATGAGTGAGCGGCGCACAAGCTGCTGGTAAACGCTTGTCCGGTGGTCATCAGGAGAGCCCTGACTGTAATACTGGAGCATATACTTGTATGAGCGGTCAATATCCTCAAAACGGGACAGTACAGACCAGTCTGTAACGCCTGCCATCTGTGCCTGGATCTGTTCCAGAGCCTCTTTCAATGAAGAGTTCAGCAGCAGTTCCCTGATGCGTCCGGCACGCTTTTTCAAATCCTCATCAACACCCATAATCAAAAAACCGCAGGAGTTTTGTTCCCGCGGTTTCAAATATACGAAATAATTCGGAATTATCCCTTGATTGCTGCGATACCCGGCAGAATCTTACCCTCGATAGCCTCAAGCAGAGCACCGCCACCGGTTGATACGTATGATACCTTATCGGCAAAACCGAACTGCTTTACAGCGCTTACAGAGTCACCGCCGCCAACGAGTGAGAAAGCACCGTTCTTGGAGGTTGCGTTTGCGACAGCAGTAGCGATAGCCTTTGTGCCGGCCTGGAAGTTGCTGAACTCAAATACGCCGGCAGGACCGTTCCAGAGGATGGTCTTGGATGACTCGATTACACCGGCCATAGCCTTGGCTGAAGCAGGACCTATATCCATACCTTCCCAACCATCGGGTACATTGTTGTTGTCAACAACCTGGGTGTTGGCGTTGTTGTCAAACTTATCGGCTGCAAGGCAGTCAACGGGCAGAACGATGTTTACGCCCAGCTCCTGAGCCTTCTTGAGAACTGCCAGAGCTACGTCAACCTGATCAGGCTCGCAAAGTGAGTTACCAACCTTACCGCCCTTGGCCAGAACGAATGTGTAAGCCATACCGCCAATGATAACCAGGTTGTCAACCTTCTGCAGCAGGTTCTCAATGATGGTGATCTTTGAAGATACCTTTGAACCACCGATGATAGCGGTTACAGGCTTAACTGAGTTGTTCAGAACCTTCTCAAC
>JAGBPB010000027.1 GCA_017633615.1 Bacteroidaceae bacterium
AACGACAAGGCTCTTGTAAGCAAGGAGGCCGATAACTACTGGAAGTGCGTTGACCTCTATCTGGGAGGTTCGGAGCACGCCACCGGTCACCTTATCTACTCACGTTTCTGGAACAAGTTCCTCAAGGACCTGGGCGTAAGCGAGGTTGAGGAGCCGTTCAGCAAACTGATCAACCAGGGTATGATACAGGGTCGCAGTAACTTTGTATATCGTATCAAGGATACAAACAAGTTCGTATCATACGGCCTCAAGGACCAGTATGACACCACTCCCATACACGTTGACGTAAACATTGTAAGTGCCGATGTCCTGGACGTTGAGGCATTCAAGAACTGGCGTCCTGAATACAACAACGCCGAGTTCATCCTTGAGAACGGCAAGTACATCTGCGGATGGGCAGTTGAGAAGATGAGTAAGTCAATGTTCAACGTAGTCAACCCCGATGACATCATCGAGAAGTACGGTGCCGATACTCTGCGCATGTACGAGATGTTCCTGGGACCGCTTGAGCAGTCAAAGCCCTGGGATACCAATGGTATTGACGGCTGCCACCGCTTTATCCGCAAGATGTGGGCTCTCTACTTCGACCGCGACGGTAAGTTGGCAGTAAGCGATGAGCAGGCATCAAAGGACGAACTCAAGTCAATCCACAAGCTCATAAAGAAGGTAACTGAGGATATTGAGAACTTCTCATTCAATACATCTGTTGCCGCATTCATGATATGCGTAAACGAACTCTCAGGCCTTAAGTGCAACAAGCGCTCAGTACTGGCTGACCTGGCCAAGGTAATCGCTCCCTTTGCACCTCACACCGCCGAGGAACTCTGGTCGTCACTTGGTAACGCCGGTTCAGTATGTGATGCCGCATGGCCCAAGTTCAACGAGGAGTACCTCAAGGAGGACAGCATAACCTACTCCATCTCATTCAACGGCAAGACCCGCTTCACAATGGACTTTCCGGTTGATGCCACACAGCAGGAGATTCAGGATGCAGTTCTGGCCAATGAGAAGGCTCAAGGTTACATTGAGGGCAAGCCTATCCGCAAGGTGATCGTAGTACCGCGCAAGATCGTGAATATAGTTCTCTAAGCAACATGGAATTGGTATTTGCCACAAATAACGCCCACAAGCTGGAGGAGGTCCGCCAGATACTCGGTGATCGCTTCAAGGTGCTCTCGCTGAATGACATAAACTGCCACGAGGATATCCCCGAGACAGCCGATACATTCCAGGGAAACGCCCTCCAGAAGGCCCGTTACGTCAAGGAGCATTACGGTTATGACTGTTTTGCCGATGACACCGGACTTGAGGTAAAAGCCCTTGACGGAGCACCCGGAGTACACTCCGCACGCTATGCAGGTGACCATGATTCGGAGGCAAATATGACCAAGTTGCTCCATGAACTTGAAAAAAAATCGGACCGCAGTGCACAATTCCGCACAGTTGTTGCGTTAATACTTAACGGACAGGAAGTTCTGTTTGAAGGAATTGTTACCGGACAGATAGCAACAGAGCGTCATTACGGAGACGGAGGATTCGGATATGATCCCATCTTTGTACCTGACGGCTATACCGAAACATTCTCTCAAATGAGCGCCCAAGGCAAGAACCTGATAAGTCACAGGGGCCGCGCCGTAAGAAAACTGGCAGATTATCTGAAACAATTATGATAAGAAAACTGACAAGAGGAGCCATTATCGCACTAACTGCGGTAATGCTCCTTTTGCCTTTTAATAGGGTCAGCGCTGGCATCCCGGTAGGAACTTGGCGCTCACATCCTGCCTACAACAACGCAACCAAGGCAGTCAAGGCATTCGGATACATCTTTGTTCTCAGCGAGGGTGCCTTGTATTTCTATGATCCTATTGATAACGGTCTCTATACCATTGATAAGACCGGAGGACTCGGTGATACCGATATTGCCGACATAGGTTTCTGCAAACCCGAAGGTGCCGTTATAATGGTCTACGCCAACGGAAACATAGACCTTGTCTACGCCAACGAAACCATCTACAACTTTACCGACCTCAAGAACAGCAACACCGGAAGCGTAACGGTTAACGAGCTGAAGATTGTCGGGAACATTGCTTACATCTCAACCAATATCGGGCTTGTGGTATTTGATATCAGCCGCAGGGAAATAAAAAACACCTATCGGTTTGATTCACCCGTAAACACATCGGTCATAATCAATGATTCCCTGTTCTGCGGTACTGACAACGGCATTTATCTTGGCATGATGGATCAGAATCTCCTGGATAATACCAATTGGAAGATGTTCAGAAATATCAAGTTCATCAGTCTGTTTGAATTTGACGGCAGCCTTTCAGGAATGTCCTATGACAACCGTGTATGGACAATCAACAAGTCTAATGGCGCCCTTACAAACATTAAAGATCATGTATCGGGCCTGTCATTTACCGATGACAGACTGGTCATTATTCAGGATACCTTGCTCACTCTATATAATTCATATTCCGACTCATATGAGATAACCTTCAATTACCCTGTTAATGATATGGTGATTGACGGTAATGACTGGTGGTTGGCGCAGGGATTCTACGGACTCTGCAGATATCAGGTGACCGATGACAATCTTGTATGTAAGAGTGTCGGAATAAAACCAAACAGCCCCCGCCGTAACTGGTTTCATTCAGTTTCATGGCCCCAACAGGGAAGACTGCTTGTTGTAGGCGGATGTCACAACTATTCAGGAATAGACTATCCTGGCACTGTAATGATATATGAGAATGACCGATGGAGTTCACTTGATGAGGATATTACATCCAAGACAGGTCTTCAATATATCAATCTTACTGAGGCAGTTCAGGATCCTCTTGACCCAGATCATATATTCGTAGGCTCTACAGGACAGGGTCTTTATGAATTCCAAGACGGAAAATTCAAGAAACTGCATACATGGAATAACAGCGGACTTACCAGTATATTGAACAACACTATCGTACAGAAAAACAATTTTGTCCGTATTAGTGCCCTGCAGTATGACAAGGATGGAAACCTGTGGATGGCCAACAATGAAACCGATACAATTCTAAAGGTACTGGAACCTGACGGCAATTGGTTCGGATTGTATTATAATGAGATGGCAGGTCTGCCAACATATAAACAGTTGAGATTTGACAGTAATGGCCGGTTGTGGATAAACTCGTCAAGAGGTGTCAAACCAGGTTTGTTCTGTATTGATTTGAATGGTACTCCTAAAGATAATTCTGATGATATCATAAAGTATTCCGGTTCCTATTGGACTAATCAGGATGGTACTACCGAAGAAATTTATGATGTTTATTTCTATGATTTTGATCTGGATGGAAAAATGTGGATAGGAACAAACAGAGGCATTTTTGTTCTTAAAGATCCTGATTCATTCATCAATGATTCAAACCCTGTATTTGAAAGAATCAAAATATCAAGAGATGATTTTTCAGGATTGGCCGATTATCTGTTCAGCGGAGTCATGACAACCGCAATTTACATTGATCAGGGAAACCGTAAATGGATAGGTACTCTTGATGACGGTATATTCCTTTTAAGTGCCGATGGAACTCAGACTTTGGAACATTTTACAGTTAATAACAGCCCGCTTCCTTCAAACAATATACTGAGTATTACTGAAGATGGCCGCAATGGCTCTTTATTCTTTGGTACAAGCCTTGGAATGGTCGAATATGGAGGCCAGGCCAGAGACCCTGAAGAAAGTCTGTCAGAATCAAATATTCTTGTTTATCCGAATCCAGTAAAACCTGATTTTGACGGTTATGTTACAATTACCGGTCTTACTGAATTCAGTACAATCAGAATTCTTGGAAATTCAGGCCGTTTAGTTCATGTAGGAACATCCAATGGAGGTTCATATAGTTGGAATCTTACTGATATGAACGGTAACAGAGTTTCATCCGGAGTATATCACGCAATCATTACAAATCAGGAAAACAACATTAGCGAAAGCGTATCAATTACAGTCATCAGATAACACTCATTCTATCCGATGATATAATTAATATGTATGTTTTCTTTTTATTTCATTTCTTATTTTGTTGTTTTAAGGCTGTTGAAACTGTTGATATCTTTTTCAATTTGAAGTCATTTTTATTTATCAACTTTTCAAATAGTTTGATAACAGGTTTGTAAACAATCTAATTTATAATTAATCAATATATTATATAGTTTTAAACATACTGTTTATATATTGGTTTGAATCAATTTTCAATTCGTTAAACATATCATTGCTGTTAATTCTGTGTTTGCAAAAACTGTGATAAAAATCTGATTTCAACACCGTTTTTTCAAAAATAATTTCATGTGCAAACTTCTTTTGAAAAAGCAATTTTTAAGTTCACTTTTTATCTTTTTCTTTTGAACACTTATTTACACTGTTTTCAACAGATATAGTCACATAAATGAACTAATTTTACACCGTCAAAAATATATCAGGCATGAGAAAGCTGAATGTAACGGAACTTGGCAGAATTGATATTGAACAATTCAAAAACAGTAAAAAACTGCCGCTTACCATTATTCTGGATGATGTAAGAAGTCTGTATAATGTAGGTTCTGTATTCCGTACATCGGATGCTTTCAGAATAGAAAGAATAATACTTTGCGGTATTACAGCTACTCCTGACAATTCTCTGGTTGAGATTCATAAGACTGCCCTGGGTGCCGAGGAGAGTGTTGAATGGATCTATTCAAATGATTGTGTCAGTGTTGTCAAAGACCTTAATGACAAAGGTTATATAACAGTTGCCGTTGAACAGGTTGAAGGTAGCCATAAACTTGATGAATTCAAGGTACAGCAAGGTAGCAGTTATGCACTTGTTTTGGGTAATGAGGTAAAGGGAGTTAACCAGGATGTTGTTGATATCTGTAAAATGTCTCTTGAGATACCTCAATACGGCACCAAACATTCACTGAATGTGTCAGTAACTGCAGGTGTTGTAATATGGGAATTCTATAAGCAACTCAAAGGATTGCTTTAATGTGCCTCAAGCCAGTTAGTACCCCATCCGCAATCGGCAATAAGAGGTACTGACATTGGCCATGCCTTCTGCATCTCCTCAATAACTATCTTTTCAACCTTTTCCTCTTCACCTGGAACTACATTGAAGTTGAGTTCATCATGAACCTGCAGGATCATGGTTGACTTGATGTTTTCGGCCTTGAACCTACGGTATATTGCAATCATTGCAATCTTGATTATATCGGCTGCGCTTCCCTGAATGGGAGCGTTTATGGCATTGCGCTCGGCAAAGCCGCGTACGGTTGCATTGTGTGAGTTGATATCGGGCAGATAACGTTTACGTTTGAGTATGGTTTCAATATAACCTCTGGCACGGGCCTCCTCAATGGAGTGATCCATGTAGTTCTTTATGCCGCTGTAAGTCTTGAAGTAGTTTTCAATAAGTTCCTTTGCCTCGGTACGGCTTACACCCATACGCTGTGCCAGACCAAAGGCCGATATCCCGTAAATGATTCCGAAGTTGGCGGTCTTGGCCTTGCTGCGCTCAGTCTTGGTTACTTCATTGAGTGATTTGTGGAATACTTTGGCGGCAGTGGCAGCATGGATGTCATGTCCCTGGCGGAAATCCTCTATCATGTTCTGATCCTGACTCAGATGAGCCATGATGCGGAGTTCAATCTGTGAATAGTCGGCACTGAAGAACTTGCAGCCGGGTTCGGGAATGAAAGCCTTGCGTACCTCCTTACCGTCCTCGTCACGTATCGGGATGTTCTGCAGGTTGGGATTGCTTGAACTCAGTCGGCCGGTGGCTGTTACGGTCTGGTTGTATGATGTATGGATTTTGCCTGTTGCCGGGTTGACAAGTTGCGGAAGCGCATCAATATAGGTACCAAGCAGTTTCTTCAGACCGCGGTATTTGAGGATAAGGTCCACAATTTTGTGGTCGGCACGTAGTGACTCAAGCACATCCTCGGATGTAACATACTGTCCGGTCTTGGTTTTCTTGGGTTTGTCAACGATCTTCATACGGTCAAACAGGATATCACCAACCTGCTTGGGTGAGAGAATGTTGAACGGTGTACCGCCGGCCTCATCATATATCTGCTTTTCAAGAACCTCCATTCGCTCGGTAAAGAGTTTGGAGGTCTCTGCCAGAGCTGCAGGATCAATCATTGCTCCGTTACGTTCCATGTATGCAAGCACGCTTACAAGCGGCATCTCAACGTCACGGAACAGCGGAGTGGTTCCATCCTTTTCAAGTTCCTTCTCCAGAATTGTCTTGAGTTGAAGGGTGACATCGGCATCTTCACATGCATACTCATAGACATCGGCCGGACTCAAGTCTGCCATGTTCTTCTGGTTCTTTCCCTTCTCTCCTATCAGTTCCTCAATATGGATGGTTTTGTAGCCCAGATAGATCTCGGCCAGATAGTCCATGTTGTGATGGAGTTCGGGTTGCAGAAGGTAATGTGCGATCATTGTGTCGAACATGGGGCCTTCAACCTGAATGCCGTAGTTGCCCAGGACCAGAATGTCATACTTTATGTTCTGTCCTATCTTGAGTGTCTTGGGATTTTCAAAGACTGAGCGGAAAATCTCAAGCATGCGCTGCTTTCCATCTTTCTCTTTGGGCATCGCCACGTACCAGGCCTCATGCTCACGGAGTGCAATGCTCAAACCTACTATTTCGGCTGCAATCGGGTTGGTTCCGGTAGTTTCTGTGTCAAAACAGAAAAAATCCTGGGATGCGATTTTGTGGGCTAACGTTTCAGCATCTTTTTCAGTCTCAATGAGATAGTAAGTGTGTTGCACGGATTTTATGTCCGTGAGATTTGAAAATTCCTGCACAGGCTGTACATCGGGCTGGAATAAATCAAAGAGATCGCCATGAAAACCGTCATTTTTCTGTTGTTTTGGCTGTGCGGTCTGTTCGGTTTTATCGGGCTCGGTTGATGTCTCCTGAAAAAGAGTTGGAGCCGGTTGCTTGGATCTTACCCGATTCAACAGAGTGCGGAACTCCAGGTCCTCAAAAATCGAGTAGAGTTTCTGCTCGTCGGGTCCCTCAAATTTCAGGGAATCCATATCGAGGTCGATGGGGACATCGGTCCTTATGGTTGCAAGCAGTCGGCTGAATTTTATCTGCTCTACGTTGGCTTCAACTTTTTCCTTGAGCGCACCTTTCAGTTTGTCGGTGTTGGCCAGCAGTCCGTCTATTCCTCCGAATTCGGTTATGAGTTTGACGGCTGTCTTTTCGCCGATGCCCGGGCAGCCGGGGATGTTATCGGAACTGTCACCCATAAGACCGAGCATATCGATTACCTGTCCGGTATTGTCAAGTCCGTATTTCTGTTTCACCTCGGCCGGTCCCATTATCTCATAGCCGTTGTTGCCATAGCGGGGGCGGTATATAAGTGCCCTGTCCGTAACCAACTGACAGTAGTCCTTATCAGGGGTCATCATGTACGTGGTTATGCCCTTGTCATCGGCCTTTTTGGACAGTGTTCCAATTACGTCATCGGCCTCGAATCCTGCAACTTCAAGTATGGGAATGCGGTATGCTTCAAGTATCTGTTTGATGACCGGCACAGATTCGCGTATAACCTCGGGGGTTTCCTCGCGCTGAGCCTTGTACTCCTTGTAGAGTTCATGACGGAAAGTACCTCCCTTGGGATCGAACGCTACACCTATATGGGTGGGCTTTTCAGTGTTCAGGATATCCTCAAGAGTGTTCACAAAGCCCAGTACGGCCGATGTGTTGAAGCCTTTGGAGTTTATCCTGGGAGCCTTGAGGAAAGCGTAGTATGCCCTGTATATAAGTGCGTATGCATCAAGCAGAAACAGTTTGTCCATATATAGATATATTGATACGTAAAAATACAAATTTTTCTTCAAACGGACATTTATTGCTAATTTTGCGCCCGATATGGATTACATAAAGCAGATATGTGCACCCATTGAGGTTGAATTTGAAGAGTTCCGCAAAAGGTACTCTCAGCTGTTTTCATCGGCGAATCCCGGTGTTGACCTGCTGCTCAAATTCCTGCTGGAACGCAAGGGTAAACTTATGCGCCCGATACTTGTGCTGCTTGTAGCAAAATGCTACGGAATAATAAAGGAATCCACTTATCATCTGGCATCGGCCGTGGAACTGCTTCATCAGGGTAGTCTTATCCACGATGATGTGGTCGATGAAAGCGACAAGCGTCGCGGAAAGAAATCGGCTAATGCTGTTTATGACAATAAGATGGCTGTGTTGCTTGGTGACTATATAGTTTCCATGGCATTGATCCAGATCACAGCTACTGCAAATATCAAGAGCGTTGAATCTCTTTCAACATTGATAGGAACACTTTCAGAGGGTGAGATAACCCAACTCAACGCCCTTGACACCACCACCCTTTCAGAGGATCTTTACTTTGATATCATATCCAAGAAAACGGCAATACTGTTCTCATCCTGCACATCACTTTCAGCCCTTTTGAACGGAGCATCCGATGTAGAGGTTGAAGCTTTCCGCCAGTTCGGACATGTTGCAGGACTGTGCTTCCAGATAATGGATGACATACTGGATTACCATGACAGCAGCGAGACAGGCAAGCCGTCGGGTAACGACCTGAAAGAGGGAAAGTTCACTCTTCCTGCAATATACGCACTGACCCATAGTAACCGTGACTGGTCCGGTCACATCAAAGCAATACGTTCCCTTGAGGCAACTCCCGATCAGATCCGTGAGGTAACTGAATATTCTGTTTCCAACGGCGGAATTGAGTATGCCCTTGCCAAGATGGAGGAACTGAAAAAGCAGGCAATCCAGGGACTGCCCGCTTTCATATCTCCTGATCTCCGAGGTTCTTTTGAGTGCTATCTGGATTTAATTACAAATCGCATCAAGTAATTTGTCGGCCAGACGGCTGGCGCCTATACGGAAACGTGTATTGTTTAGCCAGTCTTTTCCCAGAACCATCTTTGCTATTGTCCAATAGAGCAGAGCGTCATCAACTGTGCTTATTCCGCCGGCTGCCTTGACACCTACTGAGCGTCCGGTTTCATCGGCGTATTCGCGTATTGTCTTGCACATAACGCAGAATGATTCGGGATCGGCTCCGGGAACCTCTTTTCCGGTGGATGTCTTGATGAAGTCGGCTCCTGAGTACATTGCAATCAGTGAAGCCTTCTTTACATTATCAAGTGACTCAAGTGCGCCT
This sequence comes from Bacteroidaceae bacterium, assembly GCA_017633615.1. The sequence continues at coordinate 9,184 of JAGBPB010000027.1, forward strand.
GTTTCCAGTATTACCTTGAGTGTCTTGTCGGCACATAGTGACTTGAGTTCATCGATCTCGTCGGCCAGAGTCTCATAGTCACCGTTAAGGATATGTCCTGCATTCTGGACAATGTCAATCTCATCGGCTCCGTCATGCAGGGCCAGCGATGTCTCAGCCACCTTAACCTCAAAGAAAGTCTGTGATGACGGGAAACCGCCTGATACACAGCATGTTTTGACACTTTCAACTTCAAGTGAACGGCTTACAGTTGCAGCATAGAGAGGCCATGTGCATATTGACGCAACTGATGGCAGGTCAGGATAATCATCCTCCATTTTGTTCACTTTCTCAACAAATGCCAGTACCGTATCCTCGTTGTCGGTTGGTTTCAGAGTAGTAAGGTCAATGCAGCTGAAGATCTTTTTCAGAGTCTCCTTGTCATGCGTTCCAAAGGCCTCTTTTTTGGCCTTTTCAACAACTGATTTCACCCAAGAGGCGTCAACTTTCATATTGTATTTGCTGAATGCCTCGCTGAACTTGTCAGTATTGGGCTGATTTACTGACTGTTCATCCATTTCATCGTAGATTTCCATATCTATTCCTTGTTTTTAGTATCCATAATTATCGTTACAGGGCCATCGTTCAGAAGTGATACTTTCATATCGGCTCCGAATATGCCTTTTTCTACCTTTTTACCGGACTCTTTTTCAAGTGCCAGGCAGAACTTTTCATACATGGGCTGTGCATAATCTCCTTTTGATGCCCTGATGTATGACGGCCTGTTGCCCTTCTTTGTACTGGCCATGAGTGTGAACTGGCTCACTGCCAGCAGACCACCTCCGACATCCTGAACAGAGAGGTTCATAACCCCGTTTTCATCGTTGAATATCCTAAGTCCGACTATCTTCTTGACAAGCCAGTCTATATCCTCCTGTGTATCAGCATCCTCTACGCCGACAAGAATCAGGAGTCCCTCTTTTATGGCTCCTGTAACCTTGCCGTCAACCTTGACACTAGCTTCTGTCACTCTCTGTATTACCGTTCTCATTTATGAAACCAGTTATATATTGTTTCCGCCTTTGCCTTGCCCACCTCGTTGGCAAGATCCTCAATACTTGCCTCTGATATCCTCTTGACACTCTTGAAACGTTTGATCAATGCAGTTGCTGTATTTTCGCCAATTCCCTTTATATCAGTCAGTTCGGAGTGCGTCTGACGTTTACTGCGTTTCTTTTTATGGAAGGAGATGGCAACCCTGTGTACCTCCTCCTGCATCTGCTCAAGAAGACGGAAAAGTTCGCTGTCCGGTTTTACGCCGACCTCCTGTCCAGGGAATCCGTAAAGCAGCCCCGATGTCTTGTGATGAGTGTTCTTTACAAGGCCGGCTATATTGATGTTAATATTCAGATTATCAATTACTTCCTTTGCAATTGACATCTGTCCTTTTCCACCATCAACTATTACCAGATCAGGCAACGCACTACCCTCTTCGACCGCTCTTATCCATCGGCGCATCATTACCTCATACATTGAGCCGTAATCATCGCCGCCTGCTCCGCTCTTTATGTTGTATAATCGGTAGTCCTTACGCGACGGTTTGCCGTTCTCATATACCACACAGGCCGCTACGGCATCTGTTCCTGATATGTGCGAGTTGTCAAAGCACTCTATGCGAAGCGGAGTCTTTTCCATGCCTAAAAGTGTTCCCAACTCCTTCATTAGTCTTACATGTTTCTGCTCCGGATTGAGTTTGTCGCTTCGTTTAAGCCTGTCTGCCCTATACTGTTTTACGTTGAGTGCCGACAGTTCCAGAAGTTTCTTTTTTTCACCCTTCTGGGGAACAGTCCAGGTAACACCCGTAATCTCGGTTTCAGGCATGAACGGAACTATTATTTCACGGGCTGTGCTATGGTATCGTCCACGCATCTCAACAATGGCAAGCATAAGCATTTCATCGAGTGATTCGTCCATCTTGCGCTTGTACTCGAATGTGAAAGCCTGGTTTATGCATCCGCCGGCCACATGCAGGTAGTTTACAAATACCACATCATCGTCATTGTCTATGTTGTAGACATCGACATTGTCCAGTCCGGTATCCACTACCCTGCTCTTTTCGCGGAACTCCATGATGGTATCATAGCGCAGTTTTACCTCCTGAGCCTCTTCAAATTTCATCTTTGATGCCAGTTCCTTCATTTCCTGCATCATTGATTTTGTAAGGTCCTGGCTGCGTCCTTTCAGAATCTCCCTTATCTCGGCTATCTGCGTGTTATAGTCAGCCTTTGATACTCGGCCTATACAAGGCGCGGGGCAATTCTTTATGTGATATTCCAGACACTCTTTGTACTTGCCTGCACTTATAGCTTCTTCAGTGAGCGGTAATCGGCACGTTCTTACCTTGTAAGCCTGTGCAATTATCTGTAAAAGTCCGTTCAGGGTGCCTGTATGGCTGAATGGACCATAATACTCGCTGCCGTTGCGTATTATCTTACGGGTCTTGAATACTCTGGGATAATCCTCGCGCGTTATGCAAATGGATGGGTATGTCTTATCATCTTTCAGGAGTATGTTGTAGCGCGGTTTGTACCGTTTAATCAGGTTGTTTTCAAGCAGAAAAGCATCCCACTCCGTCTCAACGACAATATACTTGATATCCGATATGCGGCTTACAAGCATACGTGTCTTGTCAGTTTGGGCTTCTTTAAGGAAGTAAGACGAGACTCTGCGTTTCAGGTTTTTGGCCTTTCCTACGTATATGACGGTTCCCTGCTCGTCCAGATACTGGTAACAACCCGGTTTCTCCGGAAGGTTCTGGACAATCAGTCTGAGATGTTTCTCGTATGCCTCCCTGCCTTTCAATTACTCAACTCCGTCAAATTCGTCCATGGCAATAAAGCTGTCCACAGGGCAATCCTGAGGGAATTTGTCTTTTGCATGGAAGTTTGTAAGTTCTATTATGCAGTTCACCAGAACCTTTTTGGGCTTGAATGTCTTGACAAGCTCACATGCAGCCAAAAGAGTTCCGCCTGTTGCCAGAAGATCGTCGTGAATAAGAACCGTATCATCTGTTGTGATTGAGTCCTTATGCATCTCTATACGGTCAAAGCCATACTCTTTCTTATACTCCAGACTAACCTTCTCATACGGCAGTTTGCCCGGTTTGCGTATAAGAATAAAACCTGCTCCAAGCCTGTAAGCAAGAGCTGCACCAATGATAAAGCCTCTTGACTCTACGCCGCAGACCTTAGTGATACCCTTGTCCTTGTACATTTCATACAGTGAATCCACAATCTCTGCAAAATCATCAGGATTCATGAACCAGGACGTGACATCCTTGAACTGTATGCCCTCCATAGGATAGTCCGGAATGTTACGGAGGTGGCTGATAAGCGTCTGTTTACTCATATCTTTTAAATTGTTTCACGTGGAACATTTTTGTTTTATCGGTTCAAAAGTACCAGCAGAACATTGATGTCGCTGGGTGATACTCCGGGTATGCGGCTTGCCTCAGCAAGTGTCTCGGGGTCGTGCTTGATCAGTTTCTGGCGGCATTCCGTCGATAGCGACTGAAGCGAGTTGTAATCAAAACGTCCTTTTATGCGGATATCCTCAAGACGTTTCATCTTGTCGGCAATCAGTCTTTCGCGGCTTATGTATCCGCTGTATTTCATCAGGATCTCGGCTGCCTCAACAATTTCATCCTTGCGCTCGGGCTCTGTCTTGTCAAGTTCGGCCTTGAGCGCCTTTATGTGTCCTGACAGGTTTTCAAGTGTCAGTTGGGGCCTCTCAATCAGGTCGGCCAGCTTGCATCCTTCACGCAGTGGAGTGGTGCCTAGTGTCTCAAGAGCATCATTAATGAGTGCGGGTTTGACTGAGAATCCTTTTGCAAACTCCACAATTCGGTTTACCTCAGCGCGCTTTGCGCACATCTTGTCATAACGCTCCTTTGTGGCAAGCCCTATGTTGTAGGCGCGTTCGGTAAGTCGGATATCGGCATCATCTTGGCGCAGCAGTATGCGGTACTCGGCCCTTGATGTGAACATGCGATACGGCTCATCGACACCCTTGGTTATCAGATCATCCACCAGGACACCTATGTATGCTTCGTCACGTGCAAGTGTAAACGGTGCTCCACCATGACAGGTGATATGTGCGTTTATTCCTGCAAGTATGCCTTGTCCGCCGGCCTCCTCGTAACCTGTGGTGCCGTTTACCTGTCCGGCCATAAAGAGTCCCGATACCACCTTTGACTCAAGTGTGTGCTTGAGTTGGGTGGGGTCGAAGTAGTCATACTCAATGGCATATCCAGGACGATAGATTACCAGGTCACGGAAAGCGGGAATCTCCTTCAAAGCCTTGATCTGGATATCCATCGGCATTGATGATGAGAATCCGTTCAGGTACATCTCGGTAGTATCTTCACCCTCGGGCTCCAGGAACAGCTGGTGCTGGTCGCGGTCAGGGAAAGTTACCAGTTTGGTCTCTATGCTTGGGCAATAGCGCGGGCCGATGCTCTTGATCTGACCGTTAAACAGCGGCGAGTCGGCTAGTCCTGACTTGAGGACTTCATGGACACGTTCATTGGTATAGCAGGTCCAGCAGCACATCTGTTTTAGATGACGCTCCGAACCCATGAATGAGAAACGGTGGAAATCATTCTCGCCGTCCTGACGCTCCATCTCCTCAAAATGAACGCTGCGGCTGTCTATGCGTACGGGAGTGCCGGTCTTCATTCGGCCGGTACGTATTCCGTGACGGGTAATGGATTCGGTAAGAAGGTATGAAGCGGGTTCCGATATGCGTCCGCCGGGCATGGTCACGCGGCCTATATGCATGAGTCCGTTAAGGAACGTTCCGGCAGTCAGAACAACGCATTTACAACTGAACTCAGCACCCTCAAGTGTCTTTAAACCAACAAGTTGGCCGTCTTTTACCAGGAGTTCCGTTACGGTGTCCTGCCAGATGTTCAGGTTAGGCTGGTTCTCCAGGACCGATCTCCAGGCCCAGATGAATTTGGCCCGGTCACATTGTGCGCGGGGGCTCCACATGGCGGGACCTTTGGAACGGTTAAGAATGCGGAACTGTATGGCAGTCTGGTCGGTAACCAGTCCCATGTGTCCTCCAAGAGCATCTATCTCTCTGACAATCTGTCCTTTAGCTATACCGCCGACAGCAGGATTGCAACTCATCTGTGCAATCTTGTTCATGTCCATGGTGATGAGACAAGTCTTGGAGCCCATCTGTGCGGCAGCGGCGGCAGCCTCACAACCGGCATGTCCGGCACCGATAACTATAACGTCATACTTGAAATCCATACGGACTTCAAAGTTAGTGTAAATAACGTAATGGCTATTTGAACTTGAGGATTAATTTCCTGATAAGGCGTACGGGTTTGGTAATGGCATGGCCTATAGCCTTTTCCAGCTTTTCGGTACTGCTGTATCTGTCGCCTGTAACGCCCGACATCCTGTTGAACGAATATTTCCTGTAAATATCAGGATGATTGTCTATGAGCTGCCATGTGAGAGCCTCTGTTTTGGCCAGGACCTCGGTTGATTTCGATACGTTCTTTATCCGGTAGAGCATGAGCACCTTGGGAATTCTGTAGACGATATCATGTTCATCAAGGAATCCCAACAGGAAATCCCAATCCTCCCAACCGACTCTCATGCTCTCATTAAACCCCGGTGTCTTGTCAAAATCACTGCGTCTGATAACACATGAACTGAATATGCAGTTGCTGAAAATGAACCTTTCCCATTTGTATTCAGGCAGGTCCCAGTATTTGTTTTCCTCGCCGAATTTGCGGGCCTCACAGTAGACCAGTTTGGTCTCAGGATGCTGCCTGAAATAGTCAACTGCCAGTAGCGTATATTCAGGAAGGATTATGTCATCTGCATCCAGAGGGAGTATGAACTCACCCTCAGATGCCCTGATACCGGTGTTCCTGGCTGCGCTGACACCCCTGTTCTCTGTTTCTATCAGCCTGATCCTGGAATCAAGCGCGACATAACGGCTGACTATCTCCGATGCGTTGTCTGGTGAACCGTCATTTACCACTATGCACTCCCAGTCCTGTAACGTCTGTTTCAGAACTGAATCAAGCGTCTGGGCTATATATGCCGCCTGCTTGTAACAGGGAACAATAATGGAAAGGGTAGGTTTCATTATTTCAACTCGTCCTTGGCAGCCTTAAGCAGTTTCTGGAATTCAGGAATGGTGTGCAGGTGAGCCAGTGTGGCCGATGCCCACAGACGTCCGGTCTGAACATCACTGGGATAGTTATAACCTGCAATGACGCGGCTGCGTCCGTATTCAAAGCCACGGTTCAGGATATCGTTTGCTGTCTCGCGCGGCATGATTTCAACCAGCAGAAGCGCCACACCCCAACCGATTTCAGAACTGGTTGAAGGATAACTGGTGGTCTCCTTTTTGGCATCCTCATCATCGCTGATAAGTGTCTTGTTTCTTCTGGGATTGATCTTTACATAGGGGCGCTCACGGAATGTGGAACTTCCCAATTCACCGGCGGTTTTTACAAGATTGTCCCTTGTATAAGCCACCAGGGCTGCAATGGCGGGAGTAGCTTTGGCGCTGAGTTCCCTTGCTGCGGGTGCAGAGAAGTTTTTGAGTATTGCTTCAGTACTGTTGTCGGCATCAATTTTAGCCTGCTCGCCGCGCTCGGTTTCCCTCTCGGCCTGTGCCTCAAAGTATTTGATTACATCACCGTAGAAACGGTGGCTGTCTTCAGTGACAGGTCCGTCAAATACCTTGGTTCCATCGGGGAATCCCTCGGTCTGGCTTACGTTTTTGATACCCTTGATCTTGCAGTACTCCTTGCGGGCTGCCTCCAGGTCTTTCTGGAAGAATTCACTTGCGTGCATTACAGCAACGGCGGTACTTCCGCAAAGATATCCGGCATCAACGTCACTCTGGTAGTGAGCACCTACTATGACGCGGCTCTCACCGTATTGGAATCCTGAACGCAGAAGAGTGTCCTGTAACTCGGGAACCATCTCGGACAGAACCAGTGCGGTGGACCATCCAAGAGCGGTGTGGCCTGAAGGATATGAACCGTTGAAACGCAGTTCACGCTCATTGTCAAAACGGCCCCATGTATGCTCGTTGTACTGTGCAAACGGACGTGTACGCATATACTTGCGCTTGGCGTTGTGGGTACTCAGGTTCTCAGTCCAAAGTACATTGTACAGCAACTTGTAGATTGCAGGAGTCTTTTCCTTGCTTATCTCAAAACCAAGAGTCTCCTGATGTATCCTGATCATTCCGTTAATGCCCCACTGGGAATCATCGTTGGCCTGCTGGCCGCGGTCGGTGGGACGTACGGTCTTTCCCCACTGCCACTGGGCAAAGTCATCGGCATACTGGGTGCTGGTCATTTCGGGTGGTGGCGGCAGGTAAATGCCGGCGTCGGGCATATCCTTGAGGAAAACATAGACTGTATCATTCTCTGTCTGGGCAAAACTCAAGCCCGCAAATAACGCTACAGTTATAGTAGCGCAGAGTCTTTTGTATAGTAT
>JAGBPB010000028.1 GCA_017633615.1 Bacteroidaceae bacterium
CTTTATCAATGAGATGACTAATGAGCGCCACTCGGTCAAGCCGGAGATGATTGCGGCATTTGACAGCATCGTCACTTACAAGCCTTGCCAGGATGCGGTTCACGCTTTGAATTACAAGTATCTGGAGCTTGAGGGCGTTGATTTGGCGTCATTGGGTAATCAGGTATCGGCCCAGGAGTTGACTCAGATGTCCGATGGTCAGGCTATTCTGCGTAAGATTACGGAGCCTTATCGAGGCAAGATAATCTACATTGACGTATGGGGTTCATGGTGCCATCCGTGCATGGAGAATTTGGCCAATGCGGGTGAGCTCAAGAAGGCGCTTAAGGACTATGACATTGTCTATCTGTATCTTGCAAACAATACTGCCGAGGATGCTTGGAAGACAATCATCAAGGAGTATAATCTTGCCGGCCCCGATTGCGTTCACTACAATCTGCCTCCTGACCAGCAGGCTATGGTGGAGCAGTACCTCAAGGTTGAGGGCTACCCCACTTACCGCGTCTTGAACCGTCACGGAGCTCTGATGGAAGGGTCCTGCTCTCCCGCCAACCTGCCCGCCCTGAAGAAACTTCTGAACAAGCTTTGATTGGTATCTTTTTTACTATCTTTGCTAGCAAATAAAAAATATATGCTTATGAAATCTTACAGATTATTTGCAGCCGCAATAGCCGTTCTGGCATCGGCCCCCGTGTTAGCTCAGACCGTTCAAGGTTCAGTGGATGAAGGCTTTACCATCAAAGCCGGTAACGTAACTATGACAGTTAACGCCAAGGAAGGCGGTAAGATCATGTCCTACAAGTATGATGACAAGGAGATGCTGTCACAACTTCGTATGCAGAACCAGTACGGCAGCACGTTCTGGACAAGCCCGCAGAAGGAGTGGAACTGGCCGCCCGTAACTGAGTTTGATCGTGGCGCTTATACTGATGAGACCAGTCCCGCCGATGCAGGAAAGGCGCTCGTGCTGACCAGCCAGGTTGCCCGCAAGCTCCCCTTCCAGATTCAGAAGCGTTATACTCCCGATACCAAGGGCAAATTCATAAAGGTTGCGTATACCATTGTAAATAAGGGCGATGCAGAGCGCAAGGTTGCTCCGTGGGAGATATCACGAGTGGTAGCCGATGAAGAGGGTCTGATATTCTTTGATGCTCCCGTAGAGAGTATCACTCCCGCCGGACTGATTCCTTTCAAGGGTGAGGCCGGCGCATCATGGTATTCATTTGAGCAGGCTCCGCAGAACCGCAAGATAAACTCTGACGGCAAGGGTTGGCTGGCATATGCCGCAAACGGCTTGCTCATGATCAAGAAGTTTGATGACATTACACCTGCTCAGCCTGCACCCGATGAAGCTGAAATCCAAGTCTATGTAAATCAGGGTAAGACCTACATTGAGTTGGAGAGCCAGGGTGAATATAAGAAACTCGCTCCGGGTGAGAGCCTTACCTGGACCGTTAACTGGTATCTGATCCCTCTTAAGGATGAAGCCGTTCCTTCAAAGAAACTGCTTAACCTGGTACGCAAAACTATAAAGTAAGTCGTTGGACATTACACATTTAAGGCGATACATCGTCCTTTTGACATGTCAGGTGTTGACACTTGCTTCTGGGGCAAAAACCGTCTACTCCAGTTGGATGACAGGACTGCCCGATACGGTGAAGGTTTGCCGGGTATCAATTCCGGGAACGCATGATTCCGGTACCGCGGGCGTGCGCTTTCCCATGAAGCATTACGCCCGTACCCAGACACTTTCCATCAGCGAGCAGTGGGATGCAGGAATCCGTTTCTTTGATGTGCGGCCCAAACTGGAAAAAGGTGATTTGCAAATTTATCATGGTCCTGCCAATTGTCACATTACATTTGCAGAGGTGCTGATTATCTTGAAACAAAAACTGGCCGAGAACCCTACGGAGTTCTGCATTGTGATGACCAACAGTGCTGGCGGCGGTCAGACGGCAGTTGATATGACAATGGAAATGATCCGCTCCATGATACCGGCCGGCATGCTGGCTGTTTTTAAGGCAGATATGACCGTGGACGATATCCGTGGCAAGATTTTGTTCATTCACCGTAATACCCCGTCTACAGAGGTTGAAATACCAGGGGCATTGGTGCGTGGCTGGCTGGGTAACGGTTCATCACGCTGGGGCTTGATTGTGTCTGCTTCAGGTAAGAGTTCCGTACTTTGGGCGCAGGACTATTTCACTGGCGGGGGCAAGGGTAATTATCTGGACTCCAAATGGGATAAGGTTACGGATATGATAAATGAGTTTGCAACAGCTCCGGAGGGGGTATGGTGCATTAACCATATGTCAGGTTATACGGGTTCCGGTGTCAGTACCAATATAAGCCGTAACGCCAAGACCACTAATGCACGCCTGCTGGAGTACTTGGCGGACCAAAAGAGCCCTATAGGCATTATTCCGATGGATTTCCCCAGTCAGGAGTTGATTGATGCCATTATCAGATGTAATGGTTTATCTTTGCAATAATAAACTGATTGTTTATGAAAAAGCTGTTGCTTGCATTGGCATTGTTGTTTCCTCTCTGCACCATAGCGCGTGAGAGCCGTAGCATTGATGCTGGCTGGCAGTTTGTGCTGAATGATGCATCAATTGATGAGCTGCCTGATGTTGAAGGCTGGCGCAACGTTGATGTTCCACATGACTGGAGCATTGAGGGTGAATTTGACCGCAGCAATCCAACCGGGCAGGGTGGCGCATATCTCCCTGCCGGTACAGGCTGGTATCGCAAGACCATCAAGGCCGATATCGGAGTCGATGAACGGTTGTTCCTGGAGTTTGACGGGGTGATGGCTTGCAGCAGCGTTTATGTGGATGGCAAACAGGCCGGATACAGACCTAATGGATATGTGGGGTTTACATACGATATCACCGACCTCGTTACTCCCGGCAAAGATGCTGTGGTTGCCGTTAAGGTTGATAACTCCGTTCAGCCTGCTTCACGCTGGTACACAGGCAGCGGCATAAACCGTCATGTGCGTTTGGTAAGCAAAAACTCCTGTCATATCCCCACCGATGGTGTATTCGTATCACTTCTGGACGGCAAGATAAACATAAGGGCAAACGTATCCAATGTTTCAGCCAAAGCCCGCACCATAAAACTTCAATATAGTCTGAAGGATGCTAAAGGCAAGGTCGTGGCAAAAGGCAACAGTACAGAGATGCAAGTGGAAGCCGGCAGTCAGACCGAACTTGGTGGAACAGTTCAAATAAAGGAACCCCAACTCTGGTCACCGGACAATCCCTATTTATATACAGTCGATGTTGAATTGATTGAAGGACGCAAACAGTTGGATGCAGAGACCGTGACAATTGGTTTGCGCACAATCCGGTTTGACAACAAGGAGGGTTTTTTCATTAATGATAAGAACCTTAAGATGTATGGTGTATGCCTTCATTCAGATGCCGGAGGCTTAGGTACTGCTGTTCCGGCATCAGTTTGGGAGTACCGTCTTACTCAACTCAAGAAACTGGGAGTGAACGCCATCAGGATGGCACATAACCCTGCAGACCCTACTCTGTATGACCTGTGCGACAGGATGGGATTTCTGGTTATGGCAGAGTCATTTGACACCTGGAATACTCCCAAGAATCATGCTGAAAAAGGTTACAATCTCTACTTTGATGAATGGTGGGAACGTGACACCCGTGCTATGGTTGAACAGGCCCGCAATCATCCTTGCGTAGTCATTTACAGCGTTGGCAATGAGATTCGCGACAACCTGAATAACGAGCAGGGCTTTGACAAATACCGCATGCAGCAGGATCTGATTCATGAGTTGGATCCTACCCGCCCGGTAACGATGGCCCTGTTCCGCCCCAACTCTTCCGGGGTTTACCGGAACGGATTTGCAGAAATGATGGATGTCGTTGGCCAGAACTACCGCGTGGATGAACTCAAGGCATATCATGAGGCTCATCCTGAGAAAGCAATCATTGGCACTGAGAATACGCATGATATACAATCGTGGCTGATGTTGCGTGATGACCCGTCACTGTGCGGGCAGTTCCTATGGGCAGGTATTGACTATCTTGGTGAGGCCGCATGGCCCCAGGTCATGTGGAGCACATCCCTGCTGGATGTCACTGGAGGTGTCAAACCGGCCGGAATGCAGCGTGCCAGCTGGTGGACAAAAGAGCCTATGGTGGCTTTTGCCCGCCATGCCGATAACAACGGTGCCGGTGCACTGGTATCGGACTGGACACCGGCTGATATGGACACCTATGACCAGGCTGTCATTGAGGTCTATTCAAACTGCCAGGAGGTGGATCTTTGGATAAACGGAGAGCCTCAGGGCCGCAGGCCGATGCCGGACAACGCCCGTCCCGCGCTGTATAATGTCAACTTCACTCCCGGGGTAATAAATGTTAGAGGGTATAATGACGGAATAGAGGCCGCCAAATGCTATTCTGTTACCGTAGGTGATCCCAAAAATATCGTGATTGAAAAAATAGGAGGCCGCGCCGGAACAGGCTTTGATGATGTGGAGATACTGTCAGTCTTCATTGCTGACGCTGAAGGCAATGTCTGCCCAAACAACGACTGCCGCATAGAACTGAAAGTTGATGGTGCTGATCTGATTGCCGTTGACAATGCCGATGTTCTGGCACATGAGACTACCCATAAAAGCGCGGTATTCAACACTTATCAGGGACGTATGATTGCCTACATACGCCGCACATCGGATAGCGGTAGGGTAACAGTAACGGCGACTGACTGTTCATCGGCCGCCGCACTAAATGGATCAATATCTTTCTAAGTTATTACTTGAGGGCTGCTTTTACCTCAGTAATCATGTTCTTGTGAGCCTCATCCTCCTCCGTCAGGGTGGAGGTGAGTTTGATATCACCTGCCTTGTCCTTGGTTGAGAATGTGCCGGTGTAGAGGATTACACTGTTGAAATAGAGTGTAGCCTCAAGGCATATCTTGTAATCACCGGCGGGAACCTCCTTGCCGTTGGCATCCTTAAAATCCCATGTGTATTTCTGGATACCGCTCTCTTTAGGTGTTGCACCTGTTACGGCATCAATCTGTTCATCGGTCATCTGCTCTGCTCCGGCGTTCTTGACCCATGTGGGTACGCAGGTGGGACGGAATGTATAACCGCGACGGCCTCCGCGGCCCTTTGAGGTAAATGAGGTAACTACCAGGGTACGGACAACCTTGCCCTCGCTGTTCTCAACCCACACGGCATACTGGTTGGAGCCTGCTCCGCTCTGTTTCTGATAGTTGAATGAGAGTTCTACGCTTTTTGCTGAAATCGGCAATGCCATCATTGAGGCCAAGATGGCAATGATAAATGTTCTTGTTTTCATATAATTATAAGGTTAGAGTAATTTCTGGCGTAAAGATAGTCAAAAAGTGTATCTTTGTGGCATTCAACTTCAACTAATCATGACACTCAAGGATTTTCTGAATGAAGGCGACAAGTTTGCCAAATACATAGGTATAGAACTTACAGAAATCAGGCCGGGCACAGCCAAGGCTACCATGACGGTTACAGAGCATCACATGAATGCAGGTAACATCTGTCAGGGTGGGGCATTGTTTACGCTCGCTGACCTGGTGTTCGCGGCGCTTGTCAATCAGGGTGATAACATGGCTTTTGCCATCAACTCCACCATATATTATCATGTATCGGCCAAGCTGGGTGATGTGCTTACTGCCCAGGGCCATTTTACCAGCCGCCATCCCAAGATTCCCGCCGCTGAGGTGCAGGTTACTGACCAGAACGGCACCATAATAGCAACTTTCCACGCCCAGGGCTACACCAAACGTATGCCCGCTCCATTCTCAGGTTTAGAATAAAATATTAGGAATATGATTCTGATTGTCGCCGCGATATTGCCCGCCATACTTCTTTGGTTATATACCTGCAGGAAAGATGCTCAGCCTGAGCCTATGTCACAGATGCTAAAGGCGTTTCTGTATGGTGCATTGATTTGTATTCCCGTGTCGTTTGTCGAGAACTATATAAGCGGGACGTTGTTTGCATCGGAAGGCAGTCCGTCAAATCTGATAGGTTCCACACTAGAGGCATTCATAGTAGCTGCCGTGCCGGAAGAGGGTTTCAAACTGCTGGCTTTATGGTTGATACTCAGACATAATCCATTCTTTGACGAGCACTATGACGGCATAGTATATGCGGTCTGCGTTGGGTTAGGCTTTGCTGCAGTTGAGAATGTGGGATATGTCCTGATGCATGTCGATGCATGGCTGTCTGTAGCCGTAACCCGTGCTCTTCTGGCCGTGCCCGGCCATTATGCATTTGCCGTTTTCATGGGCTATTACTACTCGCTCTATCACTTTGGCCAGAAATCAGCCAAGAACCTCTTGAGCATATTCTTCATACCTGTACTGGCACACGGCTGTTATGACGCATTTGCACTTACCGGTACAGTGGAGCCTGTATTGGGAGGAATCAGTTTTATCCTTCTGATATATTTCTGCATCAAGATGCACAAGAACGCCCGTCAGAAAATTACCGTTCAGGTAGAACGTGACCGCCGCGAGCGCGCTGCATAAGCCATAATTATTACACTCCATATTGTTGTGAAAAAGTCAGTAATCTTTATTTGGGCTATGATATTACTGCTGGGCCATTTGGATTGTTTTGCTCAGCAATGGCAACAGGTGGCATTGGAAAGACAGATTGCCGGGGTGCAGCCCATGACAGGGCTGGTGCTTTGGCCCGATGAGGCCCGTAGCCGCAATGAAGAATACGGTCAGATCATACAGTTGGAGTTTTCATATTGCCAGCCTTGCAAGGTGGTGACAGGCTGTGCTGATGACGGTACAATCCTTTATGATTGGAGTTGGTTTGACCATTTGCTTGATGATGTTGCAAGGCGCGGTCATCAGCTTATAGCACGTTTCCGGTACGAGTATCCGTCAGGCAGGGATGTGGATGGTAACCGTGGCACAACAGCCGTACCGCAGTATATAAAGAAGCTACAGGACTACAAAGAGACATACTCCGCAAATCCCGGTGGCGACGGTCCCACCTGGTATGCAGACTGGAGCAACAGTGAACTGCAAAGGTTTACACTGCAGTTCTACTCGGACTTTGCGCAGCGTTATGCGCATGATTACCGCCTGGCGTTTGTGGAGGTCGGTTTCGGCCATTGGGCAGAATACCATATCTATGGTACCAAATACCAATTGGGTAGTAATTTCCCCTCGATGGATTTCCAGAAACGGTTCTTTGAACACTTGGGCACCGCTATGGCCGGCATCCCGTGGGCGGTTTCCATTGATGCCGCATCGGCAGACCATTCTCCTGTGGTGGCCGATGAAAGCCTTATGGCATTGCGTTTTGGGCTGTTTGATGATTCTTTTATGCACAAGAACCACGAGATTGGTACTACCGATGGTTACAACGAGCAATGTTGGAACGCCATAGGTCGGGGCGTACGCTGGCAGACAGGTGTATGCGGCGGTGAGATAAGCTATTATTCGCCGAATGACCAAAAGAGTTTCCTTAGTCCCGATGGCCTGTACGGCCACACCTGGGCAGAACAGGCGGCCAAATACCATATCACTTTCATGATTGCCAACGATGCCCCTCATGGTGGTGTGGCTACTCCCCAACTTTTTCGTGAAGCATCAATGGCTACAGGCTACCGCTTTGTCGTAAAGCAGTGCCAGACCAACGGCAGCATAACCCGCCTGTTGGTAACCAACCAGGGTGTGGCGCCGTTATACCGTGATGCGTGGTTTACCATAGGTGACATCCGTTCCGCCATCTCCCTGCGCGACATACTCCCTGGCCAGGAACTGTGGGTTGAAATACCCGCTGTACCCGCTGCCGATGGTCAAGACATACATGTTGAATCCGACTGTATCCTCCCCAGTCAGTCCATAGAATTTGAAACTCTAATCGGACAGTGATTTGTACGACTGAATAAATGTACCCAATTTGGGTACCGTTCATCACGTTCGAGTCTATAAATGATTCTTTATAACTGGATGCGAAATGGATGTGTATTATTGATACAAAAGGGGACTGTCCCCTTTTACAGGTTTTTTATAGTTCCACGGTAGCAAGTTCTTCACTCATTTTGTGGATTGTTGTCTCTCACTGACACCGATAAGACAGCAACCAAAGTTCAACCTCATCTACAAGAGTAGAAATTATGAGGCCTATTCAGACTGGTATGTGATATGTGTGGAGCTATTTGCTGTTGTCCGGTTTTCTCAGAATCCACTCGTGATACGTGCCAAGGCCGGTGTTTGCTCCGTCAAAGCTTATATAACCTATTATTATATTGATTACGAAATAATCAGGGAGCAGCCATGACAACAGTTTGGCTAGCCAAGGCTTCTCTATAATCTTGACGGCTTTGCGCTCCAGACGTCTCAGGTCCGGGAGTGTTTCAAGAGTGTAATCAGTATCTTTTTCTATTAGGAGACCGCTGTTGGTGTAGTGCTTGTTGAGTTCATCCAGTGATTCTATCATGGAACTGGCTGGTCCCTTGTAGAGTTCAATAGCTCTTTGCATAACAGGATCAAAAGCATCGAAACTCCATTTGAGAGCATAATCATATATAATTACTGTTCCACCCGGTTTCAGGACACGACAGACTTCACGATAAATCTTCTCCTTATCGCTATTATGCACTATTGTTTCAAAAGCGTACAAAACATCTACTGAATTGTCTTTAAACGTGGAGAGGTTATTGTAGTTCAGAGCGTAGGTAGTGACATTTGAGGGAATATCTTTTTGCTTAAGCGGTGAGAGGTCCACACCGATGAATGTAGCATAGGGGTGGCTATGTGCCAGATAAAGTAGATTGGCGCCTTGCCCGAAACCTAATTCCATTACCACATTGCCTGGTTTGATGTATTGTGATACGGCATCGGGCTGATGATAAATGTCATCATCGGCAAAGCAACCGTTCTTGGATATTCTGAAGTGTAAAAAACCGTCCTGAGAATGGTAATGCCTGTATGCCCACTCATTGATGTGGTAATACTTCTGGATTTTTTCAGGGGTGTTTGTTTCACCTGTTACATACTTGTCCAGATTAAACAGCTTCTCAAGAGTAGCCATTTTTTTGTGAATGCGATAAACACTATAATTAGGATTCATGTGCTATGAGGTTTTTAGAATCTGTTTGGTTTTGGAGATGTAAAATTATGAAAAAAAACCAGCTAATAGTACGCTAATTCATTCAAAAAGTGTAATTTTGCGAGCCGATTATTATCAACCCTTGGATAAAGGGTTAGTTATTAGCGTGTTAAACCCCCGAGTACGGGTTCTGCGGTATAGCGTAACCGCTGAAAACAAGCGTTTAGGGAGTTTCCGTGACGTCGGGATGACGGAAGGTTGCGTGTAGAAAGAATGTTTAATTATTGATTTAAAGTTTAGAATGGATACTTTAAGTTACAAGACTGTTTCGGCCAACAAGGCTACCGTTAATAAGGAATGGGTCGTGGTAGATGCCAAGGACCAGGTCCTGGGCCGCTTCGCCGTGAAGGTTGCCAAGCTGCTGCGCGGTAAGTATAAGACAAATTTCACTCCGCACGTTGACTGCGGCGATAATGTCATCGTTCTCAATGCCGATAAGGTTGTTCTGACCGGCAAGAAATGGACTGACAGGGTTTATCTGCGTTACACCGGTTATCCCGGCGGTCAGCGCGAGACCACACCTGCCCAGCTGATGGCTAAGCCCAACGGCGCCGAGAGACTTATGAGGAAAGTTGTTAAGGGTATGCTGCCCAAGACCAAGCTTGGTGACAAGCTTCTGGACAACCTGTATGTTTATGCCGGTACAGAGCACAAGCATGAGGCTCAGCAGCCTAAGGCAATCGATATCAATTCACTTAGTTAATTTGAAAGAGAATGGAAGTAATCAATGCAATAGGCCGTAGAAAACGCGCCGTGGCACGTGTCTTCGTTTCTGAAGGAACAGGTAAGATTACCATCAACAAGAGAGATCTCGCAGTATACTTCCCGTCTTCACTGCTTCAGTACGTAGTTCTCCAGCCTCTTAAGAAACTTGAGGTGGCTGAGAAGTATGATATCAAGGTGAATCTGGACGGTGGTGGTTACAATGGCCAGGCTAATGCCCTGCGTCTTGCTATCGCTCGCGCTCTCGTTAAGATCAATCCTGATGACAAGAAGGCCCTTCGTTCAGAAGGCTTCCTGACCCGCGATGCTCGCTCTGTTGAGCGTAAGAAGCCCGGTCAGCCCAAGGCACGCCGCAGATTCCAGTTCAGCAAGCGTTAAGCTCTGGATATATTTCCACGCCT
The DNA here is from genome assembly GCA_017633615.1 of Bacteroidaceae bacterium. The sequence goes on from JAGBPB010000028.1 coordinate 10,279, forward strand.
GTACATTGATATATACAGGCCTCTGGCAATCTGTGTTTAGTATCTAAACTGTCGGGATCTGCCGCTTAAAAGGACAGCTACCCGACGGTTGATTTAAAAAAGAATGTAAACAAACTATCAAAACAATTTATGTCAAGAACAAATTTTGAACAGCTTCTCGAAGCTGGTTGCCACTTCGGCCACCTGCGCCGCAAATGGAATCCCGCTATGGCTCCTTACATTTTCATGGAGCGCAATGGCATTCATATCATCGATCTTAACCAGACTGTAGCCGCTATTGATCAGGCTGCTGAGGTTCTCAAACGTATGGCCCGCGACGGCAAGAAGATTCTCTTTGTAGGTACCAAGAAACAGCTCAAGGAGCTTGTTGCCCAGAAGGTATCAACAGTAGGTATGCCTTACGTTATTGAGCGCTGGCCCGGTGGTATGCTCACAAACTTCCCTACAATCCGCAAGGCTGTGAAGAAGATGGCCACTATCGATAAGCTGACAAATGACGGTACATATTCAAACCTCTCAAAGCGTGAGATCCTTCAGATTACACGTCAGCGTGCCAAGCTGGAGAAGAACCTTGGTTCTATCGCTGATCTGTCACGTCTGCCGGCTGCTTTGTTCGTAATTGACGTGCTCAAGGAGAACATCGCCGTTCGTGAGGCTAACCGTCTGGGTATCCCCGTATTCGCTATCGTTGATACCAACAGTGATCCTTCAAACATTGACTATGTCATTCCTGCCAATGATGACGCTACCAAGTCAGTTGACGTTATCCTGACCGCTTGCTGCGATGCTATCGCTGAGGGTCTTGCAGAGCGTAAGGCTGAGAAGGGTGAGGAGGCTGCCTCAGATGATGAGGAGAAGGCTGAGAAGCCCCGTAAGGAGCGCATCCGTAAGGTTGCCAAGAAGGAAGAGACTCTTGAAGAGGCTCCTGCCGCTGAGGCACCTGTAGCAGAGGAGGCACCTGCTGAAGCTCCTGCAGAGGAGGCTCCCGCCAAACCTAAGCGCACCCGTAAGGCTGCTGCTCCTAAGGATGACAAGAAGGAGGAGGCTTGATTTTATAACCACTTAAATTAAAAGAAAATGGCTGTAACACTTGATGATATTAAAGCCCTGCGCACCAAGACAGGTGCCGGTATGTCAGATTGCAAGAAGGCTCTCACCGAGGCTGAAGGCGATTTTGAGAAGGCTATTGAGATAATCCGTAAGAAGGGTCTGGCAGTTGCTGCAAAGCGTTCTGACCGTGAGGCTTCTGAAGGTTGTGTTCTGGTTAAGGTTGACGGTAACTTTGGTGCTATCATAGCTCTTAAGTGCGAGACAGACTTTGTTGCCAACAACAAGGATTTCATTGCTCTTACCCAGAGCATCCTGGATGCTGCTGTTGCTGCTAAGGCCAAGTCACTTGATGAGGTTAAGGCTCTGCCTTTTGAGGGTAAGACCGTAGCTGATATCGTTCTTGAGCGCACCGGTATTGTAGGTGAGAAGCTTGAACTGGACGGTTACAACTTCATTGAGGCTCCTGAGATTGCTTCTTACAACCATCAGGGTAAGAATTTCCTCTGCTGCCTGGTTGCTTTCAACAAGGAGGTATCAGACAAGGAGTATGTTCATGAGATCGCTCTGCAGGTTGCCGCTCAGAATCCTATCGCTGTTAAGCCCGAGGAGGTTCCCGCTGACATCGTTGCACGTGAGAAAGAAATCGCTGCTGACAAGGCACGTGAGGAGGGCAAGCCCGAGAATATGATCGAGCGCATCGCTGAGGGTCGTATGAAGAAGTTCTACGATGAGAGTTGCCTCTTGAACCAGAAGTACATCGTTGATGAGAAGAAGACCGTTGCGGAGTACCTCAAGGCTCTTGATAAGGACCTCACCGTAACTGCATTCCGTCGTTTTACCTTGAAATCCGAATAAATCCGGATTTCAGGTAAACCTATCCTTTTTTTAGTTTACTCCGTAAACGGGCGGCCCTCCGGGACCGCTTAGGAAATCCGAATAATTTAAGATTTCTCTATAGAAAAAACAGCCTCCCAATTTGGGAGCCTGTTTTTTCTTAGGCTGCCTAAGAAAACTATCCTTTTGTTTGGGAATAGCCTAAAGAAATAAGTTTTGCTTTGAGTTTCTCGCGGAAATCACCCTGGATTATGATTTCACCGTCCTTGGCGGAGCCCCCGCAACCGCAGAAAGTCTTGAGAGTGCGGGCAAGAGCCTCCATATCAGTTTGTGGGCCTTGGAATCCGCTTATCACGGTTACGGTCTTGCCGCCACGGCCGTTCTTCTCCATACGCAGACGCAGTTTCTGCTGCTGGGGAGGCAGTAGTTCCTGCTCAGGCTCATCATCAGTCTCGTATTTGAAATCAGGGTTGGTGGAGTACATCACTCCAAGCCTGTCCTTCCAGTCATTTGTGTTCTTTCCCATAATAAGTGAGATTTCTAATGCCCAAAGATAGTAACTTTGCAACACAACACACAAACACAAGGCACGATATGAAAATCATCTGCGTTGGAATGAACTACTCCAGGCACAATAAAGAACTGGGTGAAACGTTATTAAAGCCGGAGAGTCCGGTTATTTTCATGAAACCTGATTCTTCAATCCTTAGGAACCGGCGACCGTTCTTTCTGCCTGACCATCTGGGCAGGGTGGACTATGAGACGGAGCTTGTGGTGAGGATAAACCGTCTGGGCAAAAGCATCAGCGCGCGGTTTGCTGACCGATACATTGATGCTGTTACGCTGGGCATAGATTTCACGGCACGGGATATGCAGAATGATTTCCGCAGCAAGGGGTTGCCGTGGGAACTGTGCAAAGGCTTTGACCAGTCGGCAGTAGTGGGTGAATGGATTCCCAAGGAAAAGATAGGTGATTTGCAGAACGTTCATTTCCGTTTGGATATAGACGGTAATACGGTTCAAAAAGGACATACCGCTGATATGATATTTCCGGTAGCAAGGATAATAGAATATGTAAGCGGTTTCTGTACGCTCAAGACAGGTGACCTTATTTTTACCGGAACACCGGTAGGAGTGGGGCCGGTAAGCGTCGGACAGCATCTGCAAGGATACCTTGAAGGAGAGAACGTGCTGGATTTTCATGTAAGGTAGACGTATATTGAGGAAGTCACTTGCCATTCTGATTCTGTTTCTTAGTGCCGGCATAGTTATGCAGGCGCAGAGAACCCGTCTGGTGGATTCCGGTTGGGAGTCCATGCGCGCGGACTCTGTACGGCCGTGGACCGGCTTTGGAGTCCGGCTGGACGGTTGTTGGCAGGATTCAGTATATACGGCAGAGATTGAGTATCCTGAGTTGATGAGGATTGATTCTGATGATCTTGCCAGGTGGAATCTACGACCTGATGATATTCCAGAGTGGCCCAGGATAGAGTCTTCTGTAAGTATGTCCCGCGGCAATGCCACCTTTGATTCCGGTTTCTTACCCATCATAAGCCGCGACGGGGGATACTGGGCTATACAATCATACAAATTTATAATAAGATCAAGACCGTCGGCAGCAAGAACTGCAGTTTACAAGGCTCCTGCACGGGAACGTTATACCCGTAAATCTGTACTGTCGGACGGAAAATGGGTTAAGATAAGGATTGCTGAATCCGGTGTTTACAAGCTTACATATAGTTCACTCCGCTCCATGGGTTTCAGTGATCCGTCAAAGGTCCGTCTGTATGGATATGGAGGCGCTGTCCTGCCTGAGACCAATCTGCAGGGGCTGATCGATGATTTGCCTGAGCAGCCTCTGTGGCGTACCGATAACTATATGCTGTTCTATGGACAGGGGCCGGTATCCTGGAAACGGACAAAAGATGGATATAAGCAAGAGGTTAACACATACTCTGATTGGGGATATTATTTCCTGACTGACAGGGCGGATTCAATCAGTGTCTCATTTGCTGAAATTGAGGCGGACAGCGTATCGGATGTGAGAATTGAGACCTATCCTGATTTCATGGCTTATGATCCTGATGAGTTCAGTTGGTACCGCTCAGGACGGAGATTCTTTGAGGAATATGATTATGCCGGCGGTAATTCACGTTCATATAGGTTTGATCTTGAGGGCTTGGCCAGTGATAGCGTTGGAGTGAGTATTGCGTTCTCTGCATCATCTGCCAAATCCACTGCAGTTACAGCGTATGTTAACGGGTCTGAGGTTGGAAAAATAAGTATCGGAACTGTGGGTTCTACTAATGTGGCGGCAGTAGGAGAGAAATCTTTTATAAGCCGCGGTCAGTTCAAAGAGCAGAACACAATCCGTATTGAACATGAAAGACCTTCAGGTGAGTCAGGCCATCTGGATTACATACAGATTAATTACATTCGTAAGTTGGCTTTGTACGGTTCAAGTACAATATTCAGAGTTGATAGGGCAGTTAGTGAAGCGAGTTTTATAATAGAGAATTCAACTGCTGATGTAATGGTATGGAGGCTGTCAACTGACGGTTCATGCTTTATTGTTCCGTCTGTTTTTGATGGTACCAAAACCGTTACGCTCAATGCATCATACTCTGCCAGTGACATTCTTGTGGCGGTCAATGTCAAGGGCAGTTTCCCGGAGCCTCAGTTGGTGGCCGATATTCAGAACCAGAATTTGCATGGTATGGATTCCGTGGATATGGTTATTGTAGTGCCTGCATCGGGTAAACTTGTAGCTCAGGCTGAACGTCTGGCGGCAGCGCACCGTACTATGGACAGTATGAAGGTGGCTGTTGTAAGAGCTGACATGGTTTATAATGAGTTCTCATCAGGAACTCCTGATGCCACAGCCCTGCGCCGTTTCATGAAGATGCTGTATGACCGTTGTGGAAACGCTGCTGCTCCGCGATATCTGTTGCTTATGGGTAACGGAGCATGGGATAACCGTATGCATGTTTCTGACTGGTCCGGACAGAATCCTGATGATTACCTGCTCTGTTATGAGTCATATGAGTCTATGAGTCATACCGGGTCATACGTAATGGAGGATTATTACGGTTTGCTTGATGATACGGAGGGTTATTCACTCCTTACTGAGAAGGTTGATGTGGGTGTGGGCCGTCTTCCTGTAGGAACAGTTGCTGAAGCGGCAAAGAAGGTGGATCAGATCATTGACTACATGCGTGGCGCGTATGCAGGAGCATGGTGCAACAGGATTTTGGTGCTGGGTGATGACGGTGATAACAATACTCACATGCAGGATGCTGAAAAGATAGCATCAGTCATACATAATGCAGATCCTTCAATTGATGTGCGCAAGATATATTGGGATGCGTACAAGATGGAGGTGACTGCATCATACAACGCTTATCCTTCAATCCGCAAGTTGTTGCTGGATCAGTTGTCGGAGGGCGCGCTGATTGTGAACTATTCAGGTCATGGCAGTACGGAAGTCTTGTCACATGAATTCGTCATGAACAAAGTTGACGTGAAAGAACTGCGTTCAAAACATCTCCCGTTCTGGATTACCGCATCATGTGATATAGCTCCTTTTGATTCTCCCTTGGAGAGCATGGGAATAAACCTGATTTCAAATACTGAAGGCGGAGCAATAGGTATGCTTGCTACTACCAGAACGGTATATTCTTCCATGAACGGAGCCGTCAACCGCAGTTTCTGCCGATATGCTCTTTCCAGATCAGCTGATGGCCGTCTGAATGCTTTGGGCGATGCTTTGCGTCTGGCTAAGAATGAACTTGTCACGGCAGGGGAGGGTGAAACGGACAGGACAGAAAACAAGATCCATTTCGTGCTGTTGGGTGATCCTGCCTTGCGGCTTGCTGTAGCTGACCTGACAGCTGTGGTGGACAAATTCAACAACACGGATGCTGCGGTTACAGGCGTGGCTAGTGCCGGGTCTGTAATCACCGTGAGCGGTCATATTGAGTGCAATGGTGAACGCGTGTCTGATTTCAGGGGACTCTTGTCCAGTACTGTCTATGACAATGAAAGGCTTATAACCTGTTACAATAATCTTAAGACAGCCGATGAGCCCCTTACCTTCATGTACAGAGACAGGGTATTGTATTCAGGCTCGGATTCTGTAAGGAACGGTGAATTCAGTTTCAGTTTCCCGGTTCCTATGGATATCAACTATTCAGATGAAAAGGGGCAGATAATCCTGTACGCACAGGGCAATGACGGTCGCTGTGCCAATGGATTGTTTGAGAACTTTGTAGTGGGAGGTACGGCCGATGGTCTTGTAACGGATACCGTTGGACCGGACATCAGACTCTATCTTAATACGCCGTCATTCCAGTACGGCGCCAATGTGAATGCATCTCCTACGCTGGTGGTTGAACTTTGTGACAGTTCCGGTCTTAATACGGCGGGAAACGGACTGGGACATGACATACTGCTTGTCATTGACAATGATCCCAATTGGACGTGGGTTCTCAACAGCAACTTTGAGCAGAATCCTGGTGATTATACCCGCGGCAGGGTGGTGTTCAATATTCCGGGACTGCCGGAGGGTAAGCATACGCTTATGCTCCGTGCATGGGATGTTATGAACAACTCCACTACCGTATATCTTGGCTTCAAGGTGGTGACAGACCTCAAGCCCAGCTTTACAATCGGTGTGACGGAGAGTCCTGCGCGTGAGAGCACCTCTTTCATAATAACGCATGATCGTCCGGGACAGAATGCAAATGTTACGGTTCAGGTTTCAAGTTCAGACGGAACATTGAAATGGATGAAAAGCTGCAGGGATGAATCCGGAACAGGAGTGACTGTTGTGGATTGGAATCTCAGCAGCAACTCAGGTCATCGTTTGCAACCGGGACTGTACATTGTCCGGGCATCAGTCGGCACAGACGGAGGAGGCAGTTCGTCGGCCTCATGCAAAATTGTCATAGTGGGGCGGTGATACAATAAAAGCCATGTTTTTGAGTTAATAGTATGATGAAACGCAATAGAATAGTACAATTAATACTGCTCGTGGGATTTGTTCTTGCTGGGCAGGATGTATATTCGCAGAAGAGTGAGAGTGACGTAAGGCAATTCAATCCGGTATATACCGGTGTTACATCTCTCTCTATCGCCCCTGACTCACGTGCGGGAGCAATGGGCGATGTGGGATGTGCCACAGACCCGTATTTGGATAATAACAGCCAGTATTGGAACCCTTCAAAATATCCTTTCACTAACAGTCAGGCCGGTATCTCACTATGCTATACACCGTGGTTGCGCAAGCTGGTGAGTGATATTGATCTGGCAAATCTTACCGGATATTACAAACTGGATGATTATTCAGCATTGAGCGGTTCGCTCACCTATTTCTCTTTAGGTGAGGTTATTGCCATGGACGGAAGTACGGAAGTGATAATACGTCCGTATGAGATGGCTGTTGATTTTGATTATTCACGCAAGCTCTCAGAGCATTTCTCAGCTGCCGTAGGCATGCGTTTCATCTACTCGGATCTTCAGTACAATTACTCTGATGACGTTTTTCCCGGCAAGGCTTTCTCCGCTGACATCTCTATGTTCTATCAGAACTACATAGGGGTGGGGCGTAGGGATTGTTTGCTTGGCTTGGGATTGGCTGCATCAAACATAGGCAGCAAGATTTCATATGACGGTGGACAGACCAATGAATTCATTCCCACCAATCTTCGTCTGGGTGCATCGCTCACCGTACCCATTGACGAGTACAACTCATTTGCCATCTCTGCTGATTTAAACAAACTGATGGTTCCCACCAAACCCACTTATAAACAGTACATGGAGGAGCATAATCCTGACATCACTCCTGATGATCCCAATTATATGCAGGAGATATCTGCATACAATGAGTGGGTGGCATCTACGGGTTACAATGAAATGTCACCTATTGCAGGTATTTTCAAGTCTTTCAGTGATGCTCCCGGCGGTTTTGAAGAGGAACTCCGTGAGATTTACTGGGGTGTAGGCGCCGAGTATAATTATAATGACCAGTTCTTCCTGCGTGGAGGTTATCACTATGAGAATGAATACAAGGGTAACCGTAAATACTTCACGCTGGGTGCCGGTTTCAGGATGAATGTTTTTTCACTTGATGCCGCATATCTTATTTCAACGGCACAGAGCAATCCTCTGGATCAGACATTACGTTTTACACTGTCGTTTGATATGGACGGCATTAAACAGATAATAGGAAGATGACAAACATACGTGTAGGATACGGATTTGATGTTCACCGTCTGGTGGAGGGGCGTGACCTCTGGATAGGAGGAATCAAGATAGAACATAGCTTGGGCTTGCTTGGACACTCTGATGCCGATGTGCTTATACACGCTGTCTGTGATGCCTTGCTGGGCGCTGCCACCTTGCGTGACATAGGCTACAACTTCCCGGATACTGATATGCAGTACAAGGATATTGACAGCAAGATACTGCTTAAACGTACTGTTGATCTGCTGGCATCAAAAGGTTGGCAGGTGGTAAATGTTGATGCTACTGTCTGTGCTGAACGTCCCAAGCTCAATCCGCATATCCCCGAGATGCAGAGCGTTATGGCTCAGGTGATGGGTGTTGACAATGACCAGGTTTCAATCAAAGCTACCACTACAGAAAAACTTGGTTTTACCGGCCGTGAGGAGGGCATATCCGCCCACGCCGTTGCTTTGATCGAGAAGATTTAATGATACAGATTCAGGTCTGCGATGGTCCTGGCAACAGATGCCGGGACCATTTTGTCTATAGGCTCCCCTTTGCGGATACGATTGCGGATGGAGGTGGAGGATATGTTTACCAGAGGGCAGTCCAGTAATACGGAGTTGGGGGTCAGACCGCTGACCTTGAAACCTCTGCGGGGATAAACTATTATGGGATAGTTTTCCAGTATATATTCAGATTCATTCCAGTCACTGAACTTGGACCAGTTGTCAGCTCCTATGGTGAGTATGAATCTGCGGTCGGGGTAATCAGCGCTGATATGCCGCAGAGTATTGGCGGTATATGAGGGCTGAGGAAGGTGGAATTCGTAATCTGAAACTGTTATTCCTTTTATGTCTTTTACAGCCTCAAATGCCATGTCATACCTCAATTTGTCATCAAGCAGCTTGCTCTCTTTTTTCCAAGGATTGCATGGGGTTACAAGCAGCCATACCTCGTCGGCCAGATTTTGCTCCAAAACACTCTTGGCAATGGTAAGATGACCATTGTGCAGAGGGTCAAAAGTTCCCCCGAAGAGAGCAGTCCTTATGGGCGCGGGCATAGTGCGGAATTATTCAGATTTGTAAGAATGATTTAATGGTGGAGAGCGCCTTTTGCTGAGCCTCCTCAAGGTCATCATTTACGATTACCACATCAAATTTGGGGGCAAAGGTAAGTTCATAGCTGGCCTTGGCTACACGCTTGGTTATCATCTCGGCGCTGTCAGTACCGCGGTTTATGAGGCGGCGTTCCAGCTCTTCTACCGATGGTGGCTGAATGAACATGGATAGTGCTTCATTGCCAAAGTATTTCTTAATGTTGCAGCCTCCGGCTACATCCACATCAAACACTACGTTCATACCTTCATTGAGGCGCTTTTCAACCTGCTCCTTAAGCGTGCCGTAATAACAGCCGGGATAGACCTCCTCATACTCAAGGAACTCACCCTTTGCTATGCGGCTGCGGAACTCATCGGCTGTAAGGAAAAAATACTCCACGCCGTTCTGTTCAGTGCCTCGCGGGGCACGGCTGGTGGCAGAGATGGAGAACGCCATCTTGAGCTCGGGGTGCTGCAGCAGCCAGTTTACTATGGTTGACTTGCCTGAGCCTGAAGGGGCTGAGAATATAAGACATTTTCCGCGCATGATCACATAACATTAAGAACCTGTTCCTTTATCTGCTCCAGTTCATCCTTCATGCGCACCACTATGTTCTGCATTTCGGCCTGGTTGCTCTTACTGCCTAAAGTGTTTATCTCGCGGCCCATCTCCTGGGCTATGAATCCTAACTTCTTGCCCTGTCCGTGACCCTCCTCAAGAGTCTTGATGAAGTAGTCCAGATGGTTGGTCAGGCGCTGTTTCTCCTCGCTTATGTCCAGCTTCTCTATATAGAAAATCATCTCCTGTTCAAAGCGGTTCTCATCATAGTTCTTGCCTACGGCATCAACCATGGCTGTACGCATGCGCTCTTTGATCTTGGCCACGCGGTCTTTTTCATAGGGCTCAACTGATGCCAGCAGGGCTGATATGTTGGATATCTTCTCGCGGAACTTCTTTTCAAGTGCGGCACCCTCAATCTTGCGGTATTCAACCAGTGCCTGGATTGCCTGGTCAACAGCAACTGATACTGCTGCCCACTCCTCATCACTCACCTCCTCCTGCTGGTTGGTGCTGAGAATCTCAGGCATACGCAGGATGACGGGGAACAGATCGGCAGGCATAGGTGTACCTGTTTCTGTTGCAACTGCCTTGATTTGCTCAAGATAACTCTTGAATACGGGTACGTTGATAGCCTGTGCTCCGGATGTGGCGGAGGAGTCAATGTAAAGAGAAAAATCCACTTTGCCGCGTTCCAGAGCGGTAGTGATGCGGGAGCGTATATCGAGTTCCTTGTCACGGTAGGCAGGGATAATCTTGGCGGATATATCCATTGCCTTGCTGTTGAGTGACTTTATTTCAACTATCACCTTCCTGTCTCCGGCCTGGGCCGTAGCCTTGCCGTAGCCTGTCATTGACTGAATCATATAACGCAATAAATTTGAGTGCAAAAATAGTGAATTCCCGCAAAATATCATATATTCGCAATCTGACCATTAACAAACCAATTAAGATAAAGGATTATGAAAAAGAAATTCATTTGCACAGTATGCGGATATGTACATGAAGGCGATGAGGCTCCTGAGCGTTGCCCACAGTGTAAAGCACCGAGAGAGAAATTCAAGGAGGTTGTAGAGAACGGTGAGGCTCTTCAGTTTGCCTGCGAGCATATTCTTGGAGACGGCCAGGTCGGCTCTCCTGAGATGATCAATGACCTGCGCATGCAGTTTAACGGAGAGTGCTCAGAGGTGGGCATGTATCTGGCCATGAGCCGCCAAGCTGACCGCGAGGGCTATCCTGAGGTGGCTGAGGCTTTTAAGCGTTATGCTTTTGAGGAGGCTGAGCATGCAGCCAAGTTTGCAGAGTTGCTCGGAGAGGTTGTTTGGGACACCAAGACCAACCTTGAGAAGCGCATGAAAGCTGAGCATGGAGCATGTGAGGGCAAGCTTGCCATTGCCAAGACCGCCAAGGCTCAGAACTGGGATGCCATCCACGATACCGTTCATGAGATGGCCAAGGATGAGGCCCGTCACGGCAAGGGATTCGAGGCTCTCTACAAGCGTTATTTCGGCAAGTAAACCGGATATTCTCCGTTAAAACAGGCTAAAGGCCGTATTGGGGCAGAAAATAGACCCCGATACGGCCTTTTCCTTTGGAAAAATATCTTTATCTTCGCAAGTTAATAGGGTCAATTCCTGAGATGAGTGTAATATTGCACATAGAGTCAGCTACTGACGGTTGTTCAGTGGCGGTGAGTGATGAGGGACAGCTTGTGTTTGACAAGGCTGACCGTGAGGGTCACAACAACGCCGTATCACTTGGCGTGCTGGTTGATGAGGCTCTTGCTCTTGTTGACAGCCGTGGGCTTAAGCTTGATGCTGTTGCTGTGAGTGAAGGTCCCGGTTCATATACCGGCCTGCGTATCGGAGTGTCCATGGCTAAAGGCGTATGCTATGGGAGGGGGCTTAAGCTGATATCAGTTTCAACTCTCAAGTTGCTGTGCGTACAGCCTTTGTTGAGTCTTGAACTGCCTGATGATGCACTGCTTTGCCCGATGATTGATGCCCGCCGCATGGAGGTATATTCAGCCATTTATGACCGTGCTCTTAATGAGGTGCGTGAGATCCGTGCAGACATTGTTGATGCCGATACTTACAGGGAGTATCTGGACAGGCATCCCGTGTGGTTCATGGGAAACGGTGCCGCCAAGTGCTGCGAGACAATAAATCATCCTAATGCTCATTTCCTGGATGACATCAACCCGGAGGCCCGCTGGATGTTTCCGCTTGCAGAGCAGTCATTCAACAGGAATGAGTTCCGTGACGTGGCCTATTTTGAACCCTATTACCTGAAAGATTTTATTGCTGTTAAACCTAAAAAACTGGTTTGATGAACTACAATACCCAACGAGAACAGCTTCCTATGCCTGAGTACGGCCGTGCCGTGCAGTATATGGTTGAGCATGCACTGACCATAGAGAATCGAGAGGAGCGTCAGCGCTGTGCAAACACTATTATTGCAATTATGGGGAGTATGTTCCCTACACTGCGTGATGTGCCTGATTTTCAGGGCAAACTGTGGGACCACCTGGCTTTCATGTCAGATTATAAACTGGATATAGATTATCCTTGTGAGATAACCCGTCTGGAAAAGACCAAACAGGTGCCTGACCATATAGACTATCCGTCAGGAGACATACGTTACCGCCATTACGGACGTATTGTGCCGGACCTGATAAAGGTGGCCGTGAGTATGCCCGAGGGGCCTGAGCGCAGCCAGTTGGTACGCCTGCTTGCAGTGCAGATGAAGAAAGACCTGATGACCTGGAACAAGGAACTGGTCAGTGACGAGCGTATTGCTGCCGATATTGACTATTTCTCACATGGCCGTTTAAACCTGCAGGAGGGTGATCTGGACGTTACATTCGCACAGGCTCCGCCACAGCAGCGTCAGGGACAGCACGGAAAGAAAAAGAACAAACGCCGTTATTGATATTACGCTATGCCGTCATTTCTGATAGAGGGAGGTCACAGACTTAAGGGGACCATCTGTCCGCAGGGCGCCAAGAATGAGGTCCTGCAGATTCTTTGTGCCGTACTGCTCACCCCCGATGAGGTGACGGTACAGAATGTTCCTGATATTCTTGATGTCAGGAACCTGATAGATATGCTTGCCAAGTTGGGCGTAAAGGTATCAAATACCGCTCCGGGGTGCTGGTCATTCAAAGCTGAATCCATAGACCGCAATTATGCTGAGAGCATGGATTTTGTAACACGCAGCGCAGGATTGCGCGGTTCTGTCATGCTGTTAGGACCGCTGTTGGCAAGGCTTGGGCATGCTACGGTAAGCAAACCGGGAGGTGACAAGATAGGCCGCCGCCGCGTGGATACCCACATCAAGGGATTCCAGGCACTGGGAGCAACCTTCACGCTGAATGAGTCACGCGGATATTATGAGCTCAGGGCAGACTGCCTGCGCGGTAATTATATGCTGCTCGATGAGGCATCGGTAACCGGTACCGCCAATATCGTAATGGCAGCTGTGCTTGCTGAGGGTGATACCGTAATCTACAATGCCGCCTGTGAACCTTACGTGCAGCAACTATGCCGTATGCTGGTGCGCATGGGGGCTCGCATAGAGGGTATAGGCAGCAACCGCCTTACCATTCATGGCGTAAGGGAACTGCACGGAACAAAACACAAGGTTCTGCCTGATATGATTGAGGTAGGCAGCTTTATAGGAATGGCCGCAATGACCGCGAGTGAGATAACCATCAAGGATGTATCTTACCAGAACCTGGGTATCATTCCGGAAAGTTTTGCACGTCTGGGCATAAAGATGGAGCAGAGGGTTGATGATATATTTATTCCTGCACAGGAGCACTATCAGATAGATTCATTTATTGACGGTTCCATTATGACACTGGCTGATGCTCCGTGGCCGGGATTAACTCCTGACCTTCTGAGCGTTCTGCTGGTAACGGCCACACAGGCCAAGGGCAGTGTGCTTATACATCAGAAGATGTTTGAAAGCCGCTTGTTCTTTGTTGATAACCTGATTGACATGGGTGCTCAGGTGATACTATGTGATCCGCACCGTGTGGTGGTGATAGGGCATGACCGCAACTTTGCGCTGCAGGCACGCCGTATGTCATCACCCGATATACGTGCCGGTATTGCGTTGCTTATTGCAGCCATGAGTGCCAACGGAACCAGTCGCATTGACAACATCGGTCAGATAGACCGCGGTTATCAGGATATCGACGGCCGTCTGAATGCGCTTGGTGCAAAAATAACAAGAGTGGACTGATATGATTGAGTTGAACGAGGTACAGAGGATAGGCCAGATTGTAAAACCGCACGGTGTGGGCGGTGAGATGGTGCTTACTGTGCCCGCTTCACTTGATTGGGCTGATGACCTGGATTGTCTGGTCTGCTCGCTTGACGGTATATTGGTGCCGTTCTGGTTGGAATCTATCCGTGAAAAAAGCAGCACTTCAATATTGGTGAAATTTGAGGGTTATGACTCTATTGAGGCTACCCGTCGTTTTATGGGTGTTACGGTCTATATGCCGCGTGAGTTTGTGGTTGAGGATGAGTCTGGCCAGCTTACATGGAGCTCTTTCATAGACTGGAAGGTTGTTGATGAGGAGGCTGGACTGCTGGGTACCATCCATGCCGTCGATGACAGCACTCCCAATATACTGTTCCTGGTTAAGGATGGTGAACGCGAGCGTATCATTCCGGCCAATGAGGAGTGGATAACCGGAGTGGATAAGGATAATTGTACAATAACATATAACCTGCCCCAGGGGCTTGCTGAACTGTAAAATATGAAGAGAATACGTAGCAGATCCCATACACCTGGCCGCAGGAATCTGATCCTGAGATTCCTGTATTTGTACAGGCTTATTGTTATAAATGAAGATGAGCAACGTACAGTGTTCAGAATGAAAATATCACATTTCATACTGACTCTGGTAGTACTTATCATAGCCGGACTTGGCGTTTGGCTGGGCGTATCTGTATACAGGCACTCTCCCAGACAGAAAAACGCAGACCGTGAGGATTATCTCATAAGGCAGTCAATAGTAAACGAGGCTCTGCGCATAGATTCACTTGAACATGTGTTTGAACTCCAGAACCGCTATATAACAAACATGCAGGATATAATAGCCGGCACTGTCAAGATTGATACTGTTTACTCTGTTGATTCTCTGGCACGTCAGCGCAGTGAGCTGCTAATGCAGCGTACTGAGCTGGAGGAGTCATTCATGCGTCAGTATGAGGAGTCAGAGCGTTATAACATAACATCCCAGTCACAGCCGGTAAATGATGTGCGCAGCATAACAATGTTCCGTCCTACTGCCGGTCTGGTGGCAAAGAGTTACAATGCGCTTGATACACATCTTGGCGTTGACATTGCAGCCAGCCCCAACCAGAGTGTCGTGGCGGTGCTTGACGGTACGGTACTGCTGGCTACATATACATCAGAGATGGGTTACACCATCTGCATTGTACATCCGGGTGAGTTGGTGTCGGTATATAAACACTGCGAGTCTCTGCTCAAGAAATCCGGTGACAAGGTCAAGCAGGGTGATGTGGTAGCTCTTGTGGGCCGTGAAACAGACAACAGTTTCCAGGGCTCACATCTGCATTTTGAATTGTGGTATCAGGGGCAGCCTCTTGATCCCGAAAAGTATATTTTATTTCAGTGAAACAGATAGCTATATTAGGTTCAACCGGTTCCATAGGAAGGCAGGCGCTTGATGTGATTGCCTCACATCCTGATGAATATGAGGTATATGCGCTTACCGCCCATAACAGTGTGGATCTGCTTATTGAGCAGGCTCTCAGGTTCAATCCTGAGGCGGTGGTAATAGCCAATGAGGAGCATTACTCCAAGCTCCGTGACGCCCTTGCCGGAAAGCCCATAAAGGTATATGCCGGAGCCGATGCCTTGAGCCAGGTGGTTCAGGCTGAGCCTATTGACATAGTCCTTGCATCAATGGTGGGTTTTGCAGGGCTCTGCCCCACAATTGAGGCAATCAAGGCGGGTAAGGTAATTGCGCTGGCCAATAAGGAGACTATGGTTGTGGCCGGTGAACTGGTTACCTCCCTGGCACTCAAATACAAGACTCCTATACTGCCGGTTGATTCAGAGCACTCAGCCATATTCCAGTGCCTGAGCGGTGAGGCCATGAATCCGGTAGAGAAGATACTGTTAACGGCATCAGGTGGTCCTTTCCGTACACTTGGCATGGACCAGTTGAAAACCGTCACGAAAGCTCAGGCTCTCCGACATCCCAACTGGGATATGGGTGCCAAGATAACTATTGACTCCGCTTCAATGATGAACAAGGGCTTTGAGGTTATTGAGGCCAAGTGGCTGTTCGGTGTGCCGTTCAGCAAGATTCAGGTCGTGGTGCATCCGCAGTCAGTAATACACTCTATGGTGCAGTTTGCCGATGGAGCTGTCAAGGCACAGCTGGGCGCTCCTGATATGCGTCTGCCTATACAGTACGCCTTCTCATATCCGCGCCGTCTGAACGCTGATTTTCCACGGGTTGATTTCACTACTCTGGGTACACTTACCTTTGAGGAGCCCGATACTGAACGTTTTCGCAATCTTGCGTTGGCATACAGGGCAATAGAGCGCGGAGGCAATATGCCGTGCATACTGAATGCCGCCAATGAGGTTTGCGTGGCTGCTTTCCTGCATGACAGTATGGGATTCCTTGAGATGAGTGATGTTATAGCTGAGACTATGGAGCGTGTTCCGTTCCGTAAGGAGTCATCACTTGAAGATTATATTAATACCGATGCTGAGGCCCGCAGGGTTGCTGCATCACTGATTCATTGATTAAGAAACACAAACAGACATGTCAACATTCTGGATTAAATTCATTCAATTAGTTCTTTCACTTACCATTCTGGTCGTTTTCCATGAGTTCGGACACTTTCTCTTTTCACGCTTGTTCGGTGTAAGGGTTGAGAAGTTCTACGCATTCTTCAATCCCCGTTTCTCACTCTTAAGGATTAAGCGTGTAAACGGTAAGTTACGTGTCAAGTTCTTCAGTGCCAATGTTCCTGATAGCTTTGAAGAGGAGAAACACTACAACTTTGAAGGCAAAGAGGAGATAACATACAAGCCTATTGACTTGGATACGCTACCGGAGGATGACTGGCGCCGTTCACCTGAGAACACGGAGTTCGGTGTGGGCTGGGTGCCGTTTGGGGGATACTGCAAGATTGCCGGCATGATTGATGAGTCAATGGATATAGCCGCTATGAAACAGGAGCCCCAACCCTGGGAGTTCCGCACCAAGTCTGCCGGCAAGCGTCTGCTTATTATGGTGGGCGGAGTACTGTTCAACCTTATACTGGCTTTCTTTATCTATTCCATGGTCTTGTGCAAGTGGGGTGACAGCTATATTCCTGCTCAGGGACTCAAGCATGGAATGGAGTTCAATGAGCAAGCTGAGTCAATAGGTTTCCGTGACGGTGATGTGATCATTGCCACAGACGGCAAACCTGTCATTGAGTTTGACGGTGACCTTTACCGTGCTATTGCCAAGGCTTCAAAAGTGACGGTTCTCCGTTGCGGGCAGGAGGTTGAGATTGATATGCCCGAGGAATTGTCGCTTTTTGATTTTACACGTGAACCTCGGTTTGTAAATATACTCAGCCCTATGGTTGTTGACAGCGTTTTGAATGATGAGGGTTCAAACGGAGCTTATATTGCCGGTTTGATGGCGGGTGATACCATTCTCATGGTGAACGGGAAGAATGCCTCAACATGGTCCTCTTTCCAGACTATTCTGGCCGATATGCGCACTAGTGCTGAGAGTTCATATGTGGACCGTAACCTTGATATGGTGATAAGCCGTCCTGGCTCAGGCCTTGATACCCTTACCGTTACCGCCAATGAGAATTTCAGGATAGGTATCGTACACTATACTGATGAGTATGAACCGGTATACCTTGAATATGGCTTCTGGGCTTCAATACCTGCAGGAATCAAATACGGTTGGAACACTCTTAAGAGTTATGTGGGTGATTTCCGCTATGTGTTTACCAAGGAGGGAGCCAAGAGTCTGGGCGGATTCGGCACCATAGGCAGCATCTTCCCGGAAAAATGGAACTGGCACGCTTTCTGGCTCATGACTGCATTCCTTTCAATCATTCTTGCGTTCATGAACATTCTGCCTATTCCGGCGCTTGACGGCGGTTATGTGCTGTTCCTGCTGGTTGAGGTCATTACCGGCAAGAAACCAGGCGACAAGTTCCTGGAGGTAGCCAATACCATCGGAATGATAATTCTTTTCGGGTTACTCATATACGCTAACCTTAATGATGTTTTGAGATTGTTCTGATGGCACTTAAATCAAGGGAGACATTCGGAAGCCGTATGGGCATGCTTCTGGCTATGGCAGGCTCTGCCATCGGCTTGGGCAATATATGGCGTTTCCCTTACATGATGGGTAAGAACGGCGGTGCAGCATTCATTCTCATTTATGTGATTATGCTTGTGGTGCTCTGTCTGCCGGTCATGGTATCAGAATACCTTATAGGACGTCGTGGAGCATCAAATCCTTTCAGCAGTTTTGACCGTCTCGCTCCCGGCTCCAAATGGCGCTGGATAGGCTTTTTGGCCGTGCTTGCATCGGCCTGTATTCTCTCATTCTACTGCGTGGTGGGAGGCTGGTCTGTCAAGTATCTGGCTGACTCGTGCATCCTGGCGTTCTCTGATGCACAGGGTGATTATGCGCTCAGTTTCGGGACATTCATCAGTAACCCTTGGAAGCCTCTTGTCTACACCCTGATATTCCTGGCATTGACCGGAGCAATCATAGTGTTCGGAGTACGTAAAGGCATAGAGCGCATGTCAAAGGTCATGATCTCCATGCTGTTCATAATCATAGTGATGGTGGTTATACGCTCACTTACACTTCCGGGTGCTATGGAGGGTGTAAAATACATGTTTGTGCCGGACTTCAGCAAGGTTACGGCCGATACCTGCATCGCAGCCATGGGACAGGCATTTTTCTCGCTCAGCATTGGTTGCGGCACAATCCTTACCTATGCTTCATATGTAAAGAAGGAGGAGAATATCCTGGCATCATCGGCATGGATATCATTCTTTGATACCACTTTCGCCATTATAGCCGGGTTGGCTATAATACCTGCTGTTTATGCCATTGCTTACATAAACGGCGTGGAGCCTGATGTCAGCGCTGGTCCCGGTCTGGTGTTCATCACTCTGCCGGGTGTGTTCAGTCAGATGCCTTTGGGCAATGTGGCTGCCATACTGTTCTTCCTGGCCTTGCTGCTGGCTGCAGTGACATCAGCCATATCGTTAATGGAGGTAGTGGTTGCGTTTATTATTGAGGAGATGCACCGCTCACGCAAGAAAGCTGTAGCTCTCTGCTTTGTCATCTGCGGTGTGGTAGGAGCGTTCTGCTCCCTCTCATTCGGTCCGCTTACGGGATTCAAACTGTTCGGTCTGAGTGTGTTTGATTTCTTTGATTATATCACATCAAACATAATGCTGCCCGTGGGCGGTCTGCTGCTTGCAGTGTTTGCCGGCTGGCGTCTCAGACGGGCCAATTTCCTTGATGAGCTGACTAACAGCGGTAAACTCAAGATCCCCCGCTGGCTCTGTCTTACAATCTACTATCTGGTAAAGTTAGTTGCTCCGGTAGGAATCTTACTTATCTTCCTGAACAGTATCCTGAGCTGAGTCATCAGCTGGTTCCTCATTCATCTTGGAACGTATGAACTGGAGGTGGCGTTCAGCCTCGTCACGCAGCTTCTTGTGCTCCTCAAGTGACTGCAGAATCTGCGCCAGGTCATACAGGCTTGCTATTGCATGTCGGTCATTCTTGTTAAGTTTCAGGTTGCGGTATACCGGACGGCTGCTGTCAGGGCCGGTCTTGCGGTAGAGCGTAAAGGTGATGTTCTCATCCTTGTTGGCATTGATGAATGCTGCTGCACCGCCATCATTACCGTTAATAAAACTCACCCACTCGTAGTATACACCCAGGTCCTCAAACTCATGACGGTCTCTTGATTCAGGGGTATCCACGTATACCTCACCCACGCTTAGCTTGAGCCAGTCGTGGTGTATATATGAACTTCCGCGATAGCATGAAATAAGCGTCATGCGGCCCAGTTCATCAACCTGAGCACGGATATATGTGCGGTCGGTGTTGCGCTGCGGGGCCTGGCTCTTTATGGTGTAAAGACCTAAATCCTGGTAACGGTCATCTTTTTCAAATGCGTAGTTTGCCTTAATCCTGTCAAAAGAGGTTTGAGCCGCTGCAATCATGCTGTCCTCATACTCAATGATGCGCATTTGCTCAGTCTCCTCAATCTGCTGCATCAGTTTGATGCCTTGCCTGCGTGCCTCAAATGCCTTGGGATAAAGTATCTTTATGCTGTCTATCTCCTGCTTGGCCACATTGTAATTACCAACGCTGAACGCCTCCTTGGCGTTGTCCAGATGGTGTCCGGCCATTTTCTCTATGTTCTCTCCGCAGGATATGGTCAAAGCCATAACAGCCAATAATAACAGCGATTTTCTCATATCTGACTAAGTGTTGTTTATTGTCAGTTGCAAAATTACTACTTTTGCACCATATATGAAGATATATAGTGATGAGGAGTTAGCCAGGCTACTTGACAAGAAGGAGTTCAGGCTGCTGTCAGAGATTGCCGACAGTCTCGGACTGGAGTGCTATGTAGTGGGTGGATATGTGCGCGACCTGTTTCTGGAGCGCCCCAGCAAGGATATTGATGTGGTTGTGGTGGGCAGTGGTCTGGAGATGGCTAAGGCTTACGGCAAAGCGTTGGGGCGCGGGGCACATGTCAGCCTGTTCAAGAACTTCGGTACGGCGCAGGTCAAGAAAGGTGATATGGAGGTTGAGTTTGTGGGAGCTCGCAAGGAGTCATATCACCGGGAGTCACGCAACCCCATCGTTGAGGACGGTACTCTTGAAGATGACCAGAACCGTCGTGACTTTACCATAAACGCTATGGCCATATGCCTTAACGGTGACCGTTTCGGTGAGTTGGTTGATCCTTTCGGGGGCATTGACGATCTGCAGGAGCGTATAATCCGCACTCCGCTGGATCCTGATATAACATTCAGTGATGATCCTCTGCGCATGATGCGCTGCATAAGGTTTGCAACACAACTCAATTTCTATATTGAAGATGAGACATTCACATCGCTTGAGAAGAACCGTGAGCGTATAGGCATAATATCAAAGGAACGTATAGCTGAGGAACTGAACAAGATTCTGCTTGCCCCCATCCCTTCAAAAGGGTTCATTGACCTGGACCGGTGCGGTCTGTTGGAACTGATATTCCCTGAACTCATTGCACTTGAAGGCGTAGAGACCGTAAATGGACGCGGTCATAAGGATGTGTTCCTGCATACTCTTGAGGTACTTGACAACGTGGCCCGTAACAGCAATGACTTATGGCTGCGCTGGGCTGCTTTGCTGCATGACATAGGCAAACCACGCACCAAGAAATGGGAGCCTGAGCACGGGTGGACATTCTATAACCACAACTATGTGGGTATGAAAATGATTCCCGGTATATTCGAGCGCATGAAACTTCCCAAGAATGAGAAGATGAAATATGTTCAGAAGATGGTTGAACTGCATATGCGCCCCATAGCCATAGTTGATGATGAAGTGACCGATTCGGCTGTACGCCGTCTGCTGTTTGATGCCGGTGATGACATTGATGACCTGATGACCCTCTGTGAAGCCGATATCACCTCCAAGAACGAGCAGAAAAAGAAACGGCATCTTGAGAATTTCAAACTGGTACGCCAGAAGATGGTTGACCTGGAGGAGCGTGACCGCATACGTAATTTCCAGCCGCCAGTTGATGGTGTGGAGATAATGAATACCTTTGGGCTTGAGCCTACGGCTATTGTGGGGGAACTCAAGGCGGCCATAAAGGATGCCATTCTGGATGGAGTGATTCCTAATGAGCATGATGCCGCTTTCAGATTCCTTCTTGAAGAGGCGCGCAAACATGGTCTTGAACCAAAATAAATGATTTGAATACTAACCTAAATACTAACCTCATTATGAAAAGAAAAGCGTTTATTCCAATTATTTGTGCCTCATTGGTATCAATCGTATCGGTTTCATGTAACCGTACGGTGGAGTTCGGCAAGTCACCGATAAACAAGGTGGTTGCAGAGATGACTCTTGAGGAGAAAGTTAACCTGCTTGTGGGCGTGGGAGCCTGGAACGGCAATGACATAGCCCAGGAGATTAAGGATGCCAAAGCTCTTATTCCCGGTTGCGCCGGCCAGACCTATCCCATACCACGTTTAGGTATCCCGTCAGTGATGTTGCCAGATGGCCCCGGCGGACTGCGTATCAATCCCACACGCCAGAATGATGAAAAGACATACTACTGTACATCTTTCCCGGTAGCAACTGTTCTGGCTCAAAGCTGGAACCAGCAGCTTGTTGAGGAGGTTGGTGTTGCAATAGGCGATGAGGTTAAACGTTACGGTGCAGACTGCCTGCTGGCACCCGCACTTAATCTGCACCGCAATCCGTTGCTGGGCCGTAACTTTGAGTATTACTCTGAGGATCCTGTAATATCGGGCAAGACTGCTGCCGCTATGGTTCGCGGCGTGCAGTCAAACGGCGTGGGAGCAACAATCAAGCACTTTGCCCTGAATAACCAGGAGACCAACCGTATGGCCAATGATGCACGTGTTGATAACCAAGTTGCCCGTGAACTCTACCTCAAAGGCTTTGAGATTGCAGTACGTGAGTCACAGCCTTGGGCCGTGATGACATCATACAACAAGATCAACGGTACTTACGCACCTGAGAATGAAAACCTTATTGAGCAGATTCTGCGCAAGGAGTGGGGATTTGAAGGAATGGTAATGACTGACTGGGGCGGCGGACGCGATGCCGTCGGTACTGTTATTGCCGGCAATGACCTTATCATGCCCGGTAGTGCAAACCAGATCAATGCTATAATTGAGGCCGTACAGAACGGAACTCTTGATGAGAAAATCATAGACCGCAACGTTGAGCGTATTCTTGAGTTTGTGGCCCGTTCGCCCAAGGCACAGGGTTATGAGTTCCAGAACGATCCAGACCTGGCCGCTCATGCCGCAGTATCCCGTTCAAGTGCTACAGAGGGTATGGTACTGCTCAAGAACAATGCCGCTCTGCCTTTTGCGCAGGATTGCAAGACAATAGCCCTTTATGGTGTCAGCTCATATGACATGTATGTTGTAGGTACCGGTAGCGGCAGTGTAAACTACAAGCATGCAGTAGGTCTGGATGAAGGTCTCAAGGCTGCCGGATACAAGCTGGAGCCGTCAGTCTCAACCGCTTACAGCAAGTATGTTGAGGAGCACAAGCAGTCTGCCCGTCCCGGCAACTTTATGCGTACAAATTTGACCAATCATGTTATACCGCAGTCTCTTGTTCGCAAGTCCTATCAGTACAGGGCCGATGCAATTGCAAGCGATATAGCTGTCATAACCATAGGCCGCAGTTGCGGTGAGTCAGCCGATCGTGGCTATGAGGGTGACTATACACTCACTGATATTGAGCTGGGTCTGATAAAGGATGTGTGCGATGCATTCCATTTCAAGAACAAGAAAGTTGTGGTAATACTCAACATTGGCGCTCCCATTGAGACCGCCAGCTGGAAAGAGTATCCTGATGCAATTCTGCTTGCAGGTCTGCCCGGACAGGAGGCTGGTTATGCCGTTACTGATGTGCTCAAGGGTGCTGTAAATCCTTCGGGTAAACTGGTTGACACTTACGTAGTTGATTTCATGACTATTCCTTCAACTGCCAACTTCCCGGTCAATGCACGTGAACTGCAGTCTGCCGCACGAGCAAACCGTAACAACCCCGATGCCGAGCCTGTTGCCAACTATGACTTTACAGTATACGAGGAACGTTTGGACATAGGTTATCGCTATTATGACCGTCATCCTGAGGAGGTATCATATCCGTTCGGGTTCGGACTGAGCTATACCACATTCGCTTACAGCGAGCCGCAGGCCAAGATTGCTGACGGTGTGGTAAACCTTTCTGTAAAGGTAACCAATACCGGTTCAATAGCCGGCAAGGAGGCTGTACAGGTATATATTGAAGCCCCTGGCGGTGGTCTTAACAGTCTGACAAAGGAACTTAAAGCCTATGGCAAGACCGCATTGCTTCAGCCGGGTGAGAGTGAGGTGCTGGAATTCAAGCTGTCAGAGTATGAACTGGCCGGCTTCAGTTTAGAGTCATCATGCTGGCAGACTCTGCAAGGCGATTATAAAGCTGATTTTGCCGCCTCATCGCAGGACATCCGTTGCCAGGCACCGTTCACTATCTCAAAAACACAGTCCTTCCCCGCCATAGGTAAGCTCTAAAAGTTTTATTAATTATCTCGAAAGAGTAAACTTCATGGTAAATCCAGCATCGTGAGTTGATGTTGGGTAGGCTGATGTTGATACAAGCGGGAAGTTGCTCTGGAAATCGTAGTAGAAGTTCAGGGTAAGCATGCGGCTGTAGGTGTAGTCTGCCTGGAAAGAGAACTTGAGCGCGCGGTTACCGCTGGTAGCCTGAGTGCTCTCCTCACGCAGGCTACGGCACAATGCATTCTGATTGCGGAATGAGAAGTCTGCACTCATGTTAAGGTCATTGCTTACCTTGTTCTTTCCAGTCCCGGCCTGTGCTCCGAACAACTTGACTCCGGTTATCTTGTATCCCGCACCGGCGGTTATGTCATCGGAAGTGGTTTCAACCACCTGCACGGCTGTGGTGCTGAGGGTGAGTACACGGGTCTTGCGGTACTCAAAGCGAGCGGATATGTCATTCAGGAAAGTCATGTTGACTCCTGCCAGCGGAGCGAATGATTCATTGATGGAGACTGAGCTGATGTTGTACATGGAGCTCGGTATGGGATTGCCGCTCGTTACGTCTTCAATGAAACCGCGGCCGTTCATATACTCCATATAACTGTTGAACGTGTTGAAACTGCCAATTGAATAGACACTCTTGTAACCATGGGTAAGGTTGAAGCTCTTGAAGTATTTCTTAAAGAACGGCAGTTTGCTCAGACCGC
Organism: Bacteroidaceae bacterium; assembly: GCA_017633615.1. The sequence goes on from JAGBPB010000028.1 coordinate 35,108, forward strand.
TGTATGTGAATGTCCAGTTGGGCAGAATGGATAACATGCTCGGGAACAGGTCTAATGTGGCTTTCTTTGAGTCACGACCGGTATATGCAGCCAGAAAAGCGGGTATAAGCACATCCGATGAGTACATATCCACTCCTCCGTTTGCCTTGTCATAGGGCTGGCCCGCACGGCTGCTTCCAACCGGATAATGCGCTCCCTCATACTGTGACTCAATACGGTCACGGAAGGTAGGCAGGCTGTTGACCATCTTGTCAAAACTGCGTGAACGATAGTTGTTGTCTGATGAGTGTCTCTCAAAAGCGCTTCCTATGGTTACGGTGGTCATGTTGAATGTTCCGCCACGGGTGCTTGGCATGCCGGCATACATATACTGGATGCGGTTGGAACCTGATTTGCTCCAGCTGGCGTTGGCATCAATCTTGATGTCGCGGAAAGGCTCAATGGTCATCTTTATCTGGAGATCCTCAGTGGCCGTTGAAGAAGCGGTGTGGGCTATGCTGTCGCCTGTAAGCAGCCAACCGTTGTTGATGGCTTTGTAGAGGTATTCATCGCTCGTCATTCCGAATGCAAAATCCAGTCCCGGAGCCAGCAGACCATTTGTATTGTTCTGGCCGAACATCTGTGAGTTAGGCATGAAGCCGGGCAGTGACATGGAGTAGTCATTGCGGTATGTGAATGATACGTTGCGTACCATCATAAGGATTCTGAGCCCTATATCCATGGCTTCACGTGTATTGAACCTGGTCTTGCGGACAGCCCTGTCTGGATCCTGCGTCATTTTGATTACTACGTTGAGGGTGTCCTTGACCTTGATGTAGACACTGTCTGTACCCATCTTGTGGAACTTGAGCTTGACTGATTTGCCATCTTTGGTGGTGGCAGTCAGCATAGGAGTGAGCGTTCCCAGATCATGCTTTATGACATTGCGCTGTCCCGGCAGCAGTGTTACCTCCTGTTGGTATTTCTTGTTGCGGTTAGTTGAATAGCTGGATGAGTTGCCTGATGAACTGCGGGTATTCAATATATGCAGGTGAGGTACCTTGTTGTACATATTCAACAGGTTAAGCCTTCCGTTCAGGGAGATGGAGCGTCTGTTGGATATGATATTTCCGTATGATGCGCCATTGGCGTATGTTGTGCCGCGGTTCCATGAATAGCTGGAATTGAAGCTGGCATCGGCGGTCATCCAGTCCAAAGCCGGAATCTTGTTGAGAGGCAGGCTGTAGGATGCGTTGAATGACTGGCTGTAGTCAAGCGGGCGGCCCATATTCATGAGGCTCATCTTTATGGAGTCCTTCCATACCTGATACAGGTCAGGATAGAGGTCCTTGTTTACAACCATGTACGGCTCCTCAACTTCTGCCCTTGTCCTGGCATTGAATGTGAGTTTGAGCAGTTGTACCGGATTCCAGCGCAATGAGAAATCACGGTTCCAGTAGAACTGCTGTGAGAATGTTACCGGAATTCCTTCTGAACCTTCCAGGTCACGTTCCTGAAGTTCATGATAGCTGCGTTGCAGGCCTGTGTTGAACGATATGCTTTGTGGCAGGAAGTTCAGCTTGGTGTCCTTTACAATGGTAAACCACTTGGACTGGAATGGGATGTTGGCAAATGGGGCCCATCCTTTGAGTCCGGTGGCGTAGCTGTAGTCAAGTGATGCCCTCCAGTTCTCGTCATGCTCATATTCTATGGTGCTGTTGCTCCTGTCACTCACGTTCTTGGAATAGCTGAACGAGAAGTTTGCAGGGTCATACGGCATGGGGTGTTCACTTTTGATGTTGATCTTAGCATTGGATATGCTGAAATTATGGCTCTCCTTGAGATCCTGTGAGATGCTACGGACAGAATCACGGGCATTGCCTTCAGGATAAGATTCTATCACATCATCCAGGATAAGATCAGTATCATAAGGACTGTATTTGGGTGAAGTCTTCTCCTTGGTGTATGAATAATAAATAGGTATTGATATGTTTGCCTTCTCCGGGAGGAAACGGCCTACATTGGTGCTTGTGGTGATGGCGTATTTGTAGTAGTCATCTGTTTTGCGGTCTTTGATGCTCTGCTCCAGACCTCCGTATCCGGCCGTACTCATCTGGCCTGACATGTCAACAGACGCTACGTCAGAGAGTCTTATTCCCATCTGGCTCTGAGCAGCCACTCCGCCTTTGCTCTCAAAGCCTACCAGACGCAGTTCATTGACCCAGACTTCGGCAGACTTGGCGCTCATGGAGTTGTTGCGTACACCTATCATGATGGCGCGGACATTGCCTATAGAGGGGTTACCCACTACGGTAATCCTATTGTCGGGTTTGTCAGGATCATATTCACTGTATACCGATGATATGCTTATAGCGCCCAGATTCTTCTGAATATTGCGGTTGTTCTTGACTTGAGTCAGGACATTGAAATCTATGTCCAGCATGTTCTCATCAGGCCATACCTGCCTTCGGTCACTCTCATTGGTGCCGCTGTAATGACCTGCGGGTGTAAGCTTCAGCGGAATCTCATATTCATAGTAGTTTCCTGAATAGTCAGAACCCAAGCGTATGAATACGGAGATATCGCCGTTGCGCAGAGTTCCGTCATCCGGAAGCGCTGCCTCGGCGTGGCTGAACATCTGGATGCGCTTATACTTGCGCAGGTCAAGTGAGCTCTTCTTGTAGATACCGCGTGCCTCGCCAGCGCCAAGTCCTGTCACCTTGAGGCTCATGGCCTGCTCATTGTCCTGGACCAGCTGAACCTGAGTTGGGTCAAGTATTCGTGTTACCCCGGGAGGAACTACATAGTTTACGGGACTGCGGTCACCGTTCTCCTCAATATTGACTGATGTGGCTGAGAACTTTCCTGAAATTGTGGGAGTGCGGTTGGTCGCGCTGTAAATGGGCTGCTCATAGTTGCGCCACTGGCTGGTCATGAGCTCCAGTGAACCGAAACGCACGTGTACCTCTTCACTGAATCCGGTCAGATAGATACGCATGAATCTTATTGAACTGAAGTCGCGAATGCCTCCCTCTGCCTTTTCATATTCTGTAATAGGTACACGGAAACAGTACCAGTTCACTGTCTCGGTATTGCCGTTGCGCAGCTTGACCTTTACCTCACGCTTGTCGGATATATAATTCTTGCCTATATCCAGATCTGACGGGCGCAGTGATATGCGGTACTGGAAGAATTTTTCATATTCATCCATGGTGTAGTCCGCATTGGCATCCTCAGCGTCAGGAGTGGTGCGTGATGACTGGTCATAACGGCTGCCGCTCTCGGCAGAGTTGGGTGAGTTACCCTCAGTACCGTTGTATTTGCGGTATCGGTCCAGAACTGACATCTGCAGATTATCATAGTCAGAACCGCGATAATAATGGTACGTGTCAGCGGCGGGATCATCATAGAAAGACTGGAATACCTCAGGCTTGAGCTTGCCGCGTATCTCATTCAGATATGATGCGTATGCAGGCCAGCTGCGTTCCTCTTCGGATGTCAAGCCGTTCAAACCTACGTCCTGACGGTCACGGGCATCGGCGTTGGTGTTGTCAAAGGCATAAACCAGACTCTTGCCGTTAGGCACCTTTCCCCATACTGTGGCATCCCATTTGGTGGAGTCACCATTCACGGGCATGCCGTTCTCAAAGAATTTCTTTCCGTCAAGCAATACATCTTCTGATACTTCACCCAGGTTCAGATACAGGTCACCGCCTGAAGCGCCGGGATTGTAAATGAACGGATCAAGCATCCAGAACTCTATATACTCAATGTTGGCGGCCTCGAAGTCTGTGGTGGTAAGCTTGCGCATGATACCGCCCCAGTTGTCCTGGGGGTTACTCAGACGGCCGTCAGCGTTAAGGTCAGGGTTGAGGTTGTACGGACCGCGCTCATCAGGATAGTATGCCAGATTGAGTATCTGGAGTGTGGTTGATTCACTTGATGTAGATTCCTTGTTGGGGTAGAGCTCACGTTCATAAACCTCACGTACATAGTGGTCTGAGAGCTGGTCCAGATCAGTCTTGATATGTGATGGAGTCAATGGCGAGTTACGGCGTGTAAATAGCGGGTCAATGGTAAACCAGTTGAGCAGAGCACGATTGTATCCTGATTCCACCTGGCCGGATTTGCCGTATCCTTTCATGCCTTTGGGTACGGCAGATAACGTCCATGCCGATGGCTGCAGGATGCTTATTCCGTTTTCTGCCGCTTCAAAGTCATCAATATATGATGATTTGCCCTGCACTTTGTCCGATACTGATGACTGTAATGCCGCCATCTCTGCCTTGAAGTTTATGCTTGAGGGCTTGGTGGCATTTACAAAAGGTATCATGTCTATCAGATTGGTAAGCATCTGGCTCTCACGTTTCCAGTTGATGTTCAGGCCGTACATGGTGTTAACCAAGGGCTCATCGCCCATGGTTACCTTGCTGGTGAGCGGTTTCTCGTTCAGGTGCATGAGTGTTCCGCCCATCTGGAAATCCTTGCTGAAATCATACATCCAGTTCAATCCCGCCATGGTCTTGCGCTGCATGCTGAACTCTGTGTTGCTCTCCAGCTGAACGTTTACGCTTGTGCCGGCATCAATAATGTTCTGGTTGATGATTGTGACAGTTCCCATACTGTAATCCACAGTGTAGTCACTGTTCTCAACCAGTGTTACACCTCCTGCTGTCACTATCACTGAGCCGCGCGGGATATTGTATGAACCCAGCGATATGACATTGCTGCTGGTGCCTGAATACTGTCCCATCAGTATGAATTTGTCCTTGTCAGCTATGCGCTTTGCCACCACTCTGGTAGAATCATACAGTTCCTGGAAAACGTATTTGTCAGCTATGGCATCATCGGCAATGACTTTCCTCAGATGGCTGCCGAACGGCTCCACAACAGGGAATATTATCTTACCGGCCGATGCCAGAACTGTATATTTCTCAATAAAGTCAAACTTGCCGTTGGGATGGGAATTGTTGTTGTCATCCAGACGGTCCAGATTCAGCAGGCGCAGCAACGGGGTGTTCTTGAGCCCTGCCTCAGGGATGTATGTGAGGCGGCTTCCTGTGCTGTCGCTGTCATAGTAGATGCCTAGTTTGAACTGTGCACTCTGCAGACTGCCCTGCGTGATGGAGTAGATGTTCTTCATCATCAGGTCCCAAGTTCCGCTTCCCGGTGAGTTGGAGTTTGACTTAAGCAGTTTGACGAACAGGGTTTCCTTGGCATCAGTCTTGTCTGATGAGAATTCACCCACCTGATAGCTGTTGCCTCCGTAGGTGTATTCAAATGCTACGGCCAGAACCTCATCGGATGAGAGGGCGTTCTTAAGTGATATGTAGCCCAGTTCACTGTTCAGTGTGTAGTCAGATTCATTCAGCTTGCGGGCATTTGATATCTTCTCATAATCAGTGCTTCCCTCCAGGAATGTACCCAGCGTGGTGGCAACCTGATCAATGTCGCGTGCTCCGGGATAATCAGAGGTGATGCGGCGGTACAGGTCATTGGCGGCATTTGCCGGGGCAGGACCGCCTTGCACGTTCCATATCTTGTTGCTTATATGGCCGCTCTCGCCAAGGTCTGTAAACGCCACGATGTTACGCGGATTGTCATAGTTGCTGCGTTTGTTGGTTACCCAGACCTCTATTCTGGTAATCTGTACTCCTGATACTATGCTGGGCAGCATAGCCATGTTGGCATCATAGTTGTCACGGAAGAAATGGGCCAGGAAGAAGTGACGGTTCTCATCATAGCTGCTGGCGTCTATTTCAAAGTCAGTTATCTGCTGGCCTCCCTCTGAGTTTACTGATGCTGATGAAGATTCCTTTTGAGAGAGTACCATCTGGAGTTTGAGCTTACCGAACTGCAGGTCTGTACGGATACCGAACAGTGATGACGCTCCCTGTATGAGTGATGAGTTGGTGGGGAAACTTATGTTTCCTGCTTCAAGCAGCCGGATTATCTCATCCTCCTTACCCTCATAACGCAGTTTGATCTGTTTGGCGTCAATATCAAACGTGGCCTCAGTGTTATAGTTGAGGTTCATATTGATCTTGTCACCCACACTGGCACTTATATTAAGGTTTATCTGCTCATCAAAATCAAACCCTCCTGTAGTGCGGTTCTGGACGGAGAGTGAAGGGTTGTCCACTTTATTGCGGTTATAGCCGAATTTAAGGGCGGCCGATCCGCTGGTCCTTACCTGGACACCTCCCGGACCGAATATCTTCTCAGCAGGTCCCAGGTCAAACTTCATGTTGGTAAAGTCAAAACGGTCATCGTCCTGGTTCTTTAGCTCCTCAGCATATTTGCTCAGATAGTATGACTGCATGGAGCGTTGCATGAACAACCGGCTGTATTCCTCCGGAGTCAACAGGTCGGGAACCTCCAAATAGCTGTCTCCCAGTTTATAACCGATGCTGTAAGTATTATCATTGTCGTCATATGTTACAGCTTCAGTTATGTTTTCCGGGTAGGGAAGTGTTCTCTGAACCCCCTGTGCAAAAAGAGGGTCAAGGCTCCCGCATAAGCAGGAGCCTATGAGCAGCATTGCTGCTACCAGGTTTCTTCCCTTAATCATCAACTGTTACGGATATGGTGTCAGATACGTTTCAATGCTTCGCGGATGACAGCCTCCACGCTGAGACCCTGCTGTTCCTTAAGTATGGCCTGTACTACTTTCTGTGATGCCGCCTGCGGGAAGCCCAGGGTGACCATGGCGGTAACGGCCTCGCTGGCCACCTGTCCTGTCTGGATGCCGGTATTGAGGTCCAGAGGCATCTCATCTGACTGTGTCTTTGCAATCTTGTCATGCAGGTCCACAATGATGCGCTGTGCTGTCTTTGCTCCAATGCCCTTTACTTTCTTGAGAAGTGAGTCATTGCCGGAACTGATTATGCCTATCAGCTCAGACGGAGAAAAAGAAGAGAGTATCATTCTGGCAGATGCGCCACCTATGCCCGGAACGGATATGAGCATCAGGAACAGATCACGTTCCTGCTTTCCGCTGAAACCGTACAGAATGTAGGCGTCTTCACGGATGGCCTCATAGACATAAAGTCGTGTTTCATCCTTGCCCTGTATGGCTGAATATGTATAAACTGATATGTTCAGGTCATATGCTACACCTCCTGCGGTAAGCAGGACGGCTTGTGTGGGGGTGAGTTCCTCAATCTTTCCCTGTATGAATTCAATCATGACGTGTTGTAAATGTGTTTGCTATGAAATAACGTATTCCGTGCGTTATTATTGCACGTGCGCGTACACATAAAGCCGTTTTTTCATAACTTCGCACCCTGAAAACAATAAACAAGAATCCTATGGAAAAGATAAAAGCCGCTATAATAGGCTATGGAAACATTGGCAAGTACGTACTTGAAGCACTTGAGACTGCTCCTGATTTTGAGGTGGCCGGAATAGTACGCCGTAATGGTGACGTTGACTGCCCCAAAGAGTTGCAGGGTTATAAGATTGTAAGGAAAATTTCAGAGCTTCCCAAGCCTGATGTAGCTATCCTTGCCGTACCTAGCCGCAAGACCGAGGAGTACGCAAATGAGATACTTACACTTGGCATAAATACAGTTGACAGTTTTGATATACATACTCTCATCCCTGAAACCCGTAAGCGTCTGAACCAGGTGGCAGCAGAGGCTGGAAAGGTGGCTATAATATCAGCAGGATGGGATCCGGGTACAGATTCTATAGTACGTGCTCTCATGCAGGCAATGGCTCCCAAGGGTGTCAGCTATACCAATTTCGGTCCCGGAATGTCAATGGGCCATTCAGTGGCAGTAAAGGCTGTTCCGGGTGTAAAGGCTGCTCTTTCAATGACAATCCCGGTAGGCACAGGCATACATCGCCGTATGGTATATGTTGAAATTCTTGACGGCTACCGTTTTGAGGATGTGGCTGCTGCAATCAAGGCTGATCCTTACTTTGTAAATGATGAGACGCATGTAATGCAGGTTGAGTCAGTTGATGCTCTCAAGGATATGGGACACGGTGTAAACCTTACCCGTAAAGGTGTATCGGGCAAGACCCAGAACCAACTCTTTGAGTTTGATATGAAAATCAACAATCCGGCATTAACGGGACAGATCCTGGTATGTGCTGCACGTGCTTCAATGCTCCAGAAACCCGGTTGCTATACTATGATTGAGATACCTGTTATAGACTATCTGTACGGTGACAGGGATGATCTGGTCAGGCATCTTGTCTGATATTTACAGTTTATAGGGTTATCCCGAATCCCAGGAACAGACCTTCAGAGTTACCGTACCCAAGGTGTGCAGATGCCTTGGGTCGGTTTTTTATGTATATGGAGTATCTGAGAATGGCTCTGTAAACCGTCGTGGCACCCGTCATGTTTTTTTTGTAATATGTTTCACCGTATTTGATCTCCCATTCTTTGTAGGATTCGGGATTTCCGTTGGTCCTGCAGTTCCTGTAAATGTTCTCTATGCCTGCGCCGATACCTCCTCCCACGGAAATCTTGTTGAATCTGATACCCAAGTCAACATAATAAACGGATGAGATGAATTGGCCTTCCATATGAACATCGCCAGGAAATGAGGACCATGCCATACCTGTTTCCTTGCCCTGTGTGGGAGGATTCAGGTTTTTACCTACGGATAATCCCCAAAAAAAGTTGTTGGAGTAATCCATCCAGAAACTCAGCGTGGCTATTCCCTTAGAACTGTAAGAGAGAGCAAATGAGCACTGTGGAATCTCATATGTTTCTTCTTGCTTGAATCCCCACTGTTTGAGATCATCAGTAAGAGGGACTTCGGCATCTATTTCAACATCAAAAGGCATGCCCAGATACTCATCATTGTAGAAATATCCCGTATATTTATTACGGTCATATGTTGTAAGCTGGCCGAATCCGTGTTTCTTGTCATCTTTCCAGAATCCTTCATATACGCCTCCGTCAGAAAACAAAAGCCTTCCCTTTCCGTTGAACATGTCATGGCTCCATTCTCCGTCATATCTGGCTCCGTCAGCATAAAGGTAAGAACCTTCTCCTTCTTTCTCGTGCTGTTTGAAGTGTCCCGTATAAACATCACCGTCCGGATATCTGAGGGTACCCTTGCCATCCCATAGGCCTTCTTTCCATGACCCTTCATAGACTGTGCCGTCAGGATATATGCAGGTTCCCTGTCCGTTGAACAGGGAGTCCTGGACCTGGCCTGTATACAGAGTGCCGTCTTCCAGCAGAAGTGTGTCAACAGGAATACTGTCAGACAATATCTGTGCATGGCAGGTTATGCCTGACCACATAAAAAGCAATATGTACAGTACTTTGCGTGGTGACATAATTGTGCATTAGAAAACAACACCCATTCCTATATGGAAACGTTCCAGATTTGAGTAGCCGGCTCTAAGTGATATGTCAAACCATGGGAGATTAAGGTTGGGGACATATTCCGTGAAAAAATCAAATGCAAACCGGACACCTGTAATCTTGCTGCGGTAATAGAGGGTGCCGGGTTCATAGTAACTGTCGTTTTCCTCCCTGCTGCGGCAGTTGCGCACGGTACAGTCAAGCCCCAGGCCGAGCGCGGTTCCGATTGAGAACCTTCTCAAACTGTAACCGCATTCTCCTGATATCTTGAAAGCCGTATGGGTCTTTTCAGTAAGTATCTCATTCATATACCAGTCCCATCCTACAAGGGTTACCTTCTCACCTGTCTCGTCATCAGTGGTAACGGAAACTTTTCCTATTTCATGGCTGACGGTGTTGAAACCTAACTGAAAACCTGCAAAAAAACTGTCAGATGTGTGATAATCAGCATGAAATGAGAGAATCTGCCCCATTCCATAGGTAAGGGATAATGTGAACAGTCCGTCGTAATGGAACTTCCCGTCATCTTCTGTGGCGTTCGCTTTTGAAAAATTGCCGCTCCTGCCTTCTGAAGTGTTTTGATATAAGAAAAGGTCTTCATTGAAGAGTCCTTTCAAAAGACTGCCTGTTGAACTGTTGTAGTAGAATCCGGGTCCATCCTTCATGTCGTCCTTCCAGTTGCCTGAGTATGTGCTGCCGTCAGCGTAGTTCATCGTACCGGGCCCATTGAACATGCCGTTTTCCCAGTATCCTTCATATGAACCGCCGTCAGCATAAAGATATGTGCCGTATCCGCTGAATTCATGCTGTTTGAATTGACCTGAATAGCTGTCTCCGTCAGGATAACGCAGTTCTCCTTTTCCGTTCCACAGACCGTCTTTCCATTCTCCTTCATATACAGTACTGTCAGGATATACCATTTTCCCATAGCCGTTGAATAAGGAATCTGCTATCTCTCCGCAGTACCATGCGCCGTCTTCAAACCATATCGTGTCATTTGCGGCGATGGCATCGGCCGGAGTCTGTGCTTGCACCAAAAGGGTGCATACGGACAATATTGAGAGTAAGAATACGGGTTTGAGTGACATATCGGTGTAAAGGTAGGGAAAAATCATTAACTTTGCGAGTTCACAATGGATAATCCCTATAAGTTATGAATGAAAAACAGGATTTGGTGTGCGTGTTCAAAGGTCAGGCCTTTGAGGTGGAGGTAGTCCGTGCCCGTCTGGAATCAGAGGGCATTCCCGCAATGATCATGAACAATTCAATGAGTGCTATTTTTTCTGCATATACCGCAATGGCCGGTCCTATGGGAGTGCTTGTCAATCCTGAGGATGAGGAACGTGCCCGTAAACTAATTGAAGAACAATGAAACAGCCTGAACGTATAGCTGTCAAGGTGGGCAGCAATGTGCTTACCCGTGCTGACGGACGTCTTGATATAGCCAGGATGGCGGCTTTGGTCGATCAGATAGCAGAACTGCGTCACAAGGGTATTGAGGTTCTGCTTATTTCATCAGGTGCGGTAGCATCAGGTCGCGGTGCGCTGCCCGCTCTCAAGGATGAGAGTGTAACCGGCCGCCAGTTGTTTGCCGCAGTGGGCCAGGCCAAGCTCATTGAGCATTACTACGACCTGTTCCAGGAGTATGGCATAACTGTAGGCCAGATTCTTACCACAAAGGAGAATTTCATCAACGAGACTCTCCATGCCAACCAGATGCGTTGTATGAAGGCAATGCTTGACAACGGCATCGTACCTGTCATCAATGAGAATGATACGGTATCTGTAGAGGAACTTATGTTCACTGATAACGACGAGCTTTCAGGTCTTGTGGCACGCATGATGAAAGCTGAGCTACTCATTATTCTGAGCAATGTGGACGGTGTGTTTACCGGTAATCCCGATGAACCCGGTTCTGAGCTCATACATGATGTATATCCTGATGATGACTACTCGTCATGCGTAGGCAGCAACAAGTCAAAATATGGCCGTGGCGGCATGCTGACCAAGATGAAGACCGCTCTTGGCGTGGCTGCCGACGGCATTGAGGTGCGTATTGCAAACGGCCGCCGTCAGGATGTGCTGCTTGAGGTCCTTACAGATCCCGAGAATGCCCGTTGCACCCGTTTCCATGCTTCAAAGAAATAACCATGATAGAGAATACCTTACAACTTCTTAAAGATGCATCATATTCTCTTCCGGTACTGGAGGAGAATCAGATAAATGACCTGCTGCTCACTCTGGCTGATGCCATTGAGAGCAATGCTTCCGTTCTGCTTGAGGCTAACGCCAAGGATCTGGCCCGTATGGACCGCAGCAATCCTGTTTATGACCGCCTTCTTCTGACAGAGGATCGACTTAAGGGAATAGCGTCCGATATGCGTCACGTGGCAGAACTGGAAAGCCCTGTCGGTAAGGTCATAGACGAAAGGGTCCGCCCCAACGGTATGAAGCTGACCCGTGTACGTGTACCGTTCGGTGTAATAGGCGTCATATATGAGGCCCGTCCAAACGTAAGTTTTGACGTATTCTCGCTCTGCTTCAAGTCACGCAACGCCTGCGCCCTCAAGGGTGGCAGCGATGCCTATGACTCCAACTGCGCCATAGTTGACCTGATACACCGTGTCCTTGAGCAGAAGGGCATAGATCCCCATGTTGTAGAACTGCTTCCTGCCGGCCATGAGGCTGCCGCCGAACTTATGAAGGCCGTAGGTATGGTAGACCTGCTTATTCCGCGCGGCAGTGCACGCCTTATCAAGTCGGTCCGCGAGCAGGCTCAGATACCGTGCATAGAGACCGGAGCAGGAGTATGTCACACTTACTTTGATAAGGAAGGTGACCTCAAGAAGGGAACCGATATAATATTCAACTCCAAGACCCGTCGCGTCAGTGTATGCAATGCGCTTGACTCACTGGTCATTCATGCTGACCGCCTTAAGGATCTGCCTGAGCTCTGCATCCGTATGGCTGATAAGAACGTAGTCATTGAGGCCGATGAGCAGGCCTACGCTGCTCTTGAGGGAAAGTATCCCGCAGAACTGCTGGAGCATGCCACTGATGAGAGTTACGGCAGGGAGTTCCTGGCATACCGTATGTCAATAAAGACTGTTGGTTCATTTGAGGAAGCCCTGATGCATATTCGCCGATATACATCACATCACAGCGAGTGCATCGTGACTGAGAATGCCGGATACGGACGTAAGTTCCAGCAGTACATCGACGCCGCCTGCGTCTATGTGAACGTGTCAACCGCATTTACAGATGGTGCACAGTTCGGACTGGGAGCCGAGATCGGTATCAGCACCCAGAAGATGCATGCCCGCGGTCCTATGGGACTTGAAGAGATTACAACATACAAATGGCTGATCAACGGTGACGGCCAGACAAGACAATAAACCTGTTTAAGGATGAGACATTTTACTTGCGTTAAAGATCTGGGTGATCTGCATAAGGCATTGCAGGAGGCCCTTGAGATAAAGAGAGACCGTTTCAAGTATGTAGAGCTGGGACGTAACAAGACCTTGCTTATGGTGTTCTTCAACTCCAGCCTGCGTACCCGCTTGAGTACTCAGAAAGCTGCCCTCAACCTGGGCATGAACGTGATTGTGCTGGATGTCAACCAGGGTGCATGGAAACTGGAGACAGAGCGCGGCGTGATAATGGACGGTGATAAATCTGAGCATCTGCTTGAGGCTATTCCCGTTATGGGTTGCTACTGCGATGTCATCGGCGTGCGTTCATTCGCCCGTTTTGAGAGCCGTGAGGATGATTATGAGGAGAAGATACTCAACCAGTTCATCCAATACTCAGGCCGCCCCGTTTTCTCAATGGAGGCTGCTACAGGACATCCGCTCCAGAGTTTTGCTGACTGGATTACCATTGAGGAACACAAGACCGTAGAGCGTCCCAAGGTCGTCATGAGTTGGGCTCCGCATCCTAAAGCTCTGCCGCAGGCCGTTCCTAACTCATTTGCACAGTGGATGGTTGCTGCCGGTTATGACGTAGTTGTTACACACCCTGAAGGTTATGAACTTGACCCCAAGTTCACCGCAGGTGCCAGGATAGAGTATGACCAGATGAAAGCCTTTGAGGGCGCACACTTCATTTACGGAAAGAACTGGTCATGCGCCAGCCCCGAGCATTACGGTGAGGTGCTGAGCAAGGACCGCAGCTGGACCATCAGTGACCGTCAGATGGCAGTAACTGACAATGCCTTCTTTATGCACTGCCTGCCTGTACGCCGTAACATGATTGTGACAGATGATGTGATAGAGAGCCCCCGTTCTCTTGTTATTCCGGAGGCTGCCAACCGTGAGATATCGGCAACAGTTGTTCTCAAAAAGATACTTGAGGGTCTGAAATAAGGATTACCTGTAAATCAGTTTATAGTCATAGTCTTCCTGATAACCTTTGCAGCTCAGGAAGACTGTGTCGTTCTTGCCTAGACCGTAACCGGCCAGCGGAATGGACAGATAGGCATGTTTTGTATAGACCTGACCGTCACCGTAGGCATTGTGGTAGATGGTGAAACTGAGTTTTCCGGGAGTGTCCAGATGCGTATATCCGATTTTATGCTTTGTACCTTCTTTCTGCACTTTAACACCTAAACTCAGATTGAGGAATCCGCCTCCTATGTAGACACTCTCTATCTGCACGGGATCTTTAATACGTAATGAATCTTCAATCACTGAATCCTCTGGTGCCTTGTATGCGAAAGGATAAACCTTCTGCAGAATACGTGCGGAGTTGTTTTCTTCAAGTGCAATGACAACAACCATACGCAACAGAGTGTCAGGAGTGAACTTTTCAGTCTCTCCACTGATCATATACTGATTGCCCAGATCATCATTCAAAACGCTGATATACCCTTCTGAGTCGGTATATCCGGTCATGAAACCGCTCAACATGGTTTCAATTTCATCTTTTTCTTTACATGAGATAAAAACTGTAAAGCATGCTGCTGCAGCCAGAACGAATGTTGCTGTAAATCTTTTCATCACTGTGATACGCTTAACTGGTTGATGAGCGGGTTGGCATACATGGTCAGGATTCTCTCCTTGAGATAATCCCAATCAGGGGCGGGTATAGTTATCTTGGCCAGTTGTCCGTCAAGATACTTCATGAATTTCTGTTTGTCACGCTCTGTATAATAGGCTGATTGTGCATTGTCACCCCGCAGCATATCGAGCGCAATCCTGTTACATGGATATATCTTGTAACCCTTGAAAATATGTTTGTCTATAACGGCGGCTACCTGATCCAGGAACTGGTTGCGCGGTACGGAATCATCCATACCGGCGATCTCGTTGTCAATAGGTTCAGAAACCTCATAGTGAATACGTCCTTTGTAGCCGTTAATGCCGGTTTTCATGTTGTCCAGGTCATCTTGCTTGGATTTCCTGTATCCCGGGTTATCCCGCTTGAGCTGGAACTCCTCTGCCTTGAGCCAATCACATGGATCATATTCATAGCTTATGGTCAGGGGCGTTATGTGCAGCGACATAAGTTTTTCACGTAAGGAACCTTGACCTGACATGGAAAGCATCTTGAGAACACTCTTCTGTGTGCGGTCGTCAGAATCTTTTGCACGCCCCTCACGTTGTGCCAACCACACTGGTTTGCGTTTTTTTTCAATAACAAAACGTATGTAAGAGGAGAGTTTTTCTGAAGCCTCAAGCAGTTCGGCGGCACTGGCAGAACGGTTAACAATAAAACTGCGGTTAAGCCTTACTATGGTCTCTATCCAGGGATAAATGAGAAGGTTATTTCCGATTCCTATTTCAACTGATGATTTGCCATTTGTAAGGAGTATGTAATCCAGAAAAGCCGAATCAAGAACTATATCTCTGTGATTTGAAAGGAAGAGGTAATCCTGACGCTCCTTTGGCATGCTCTTGAGGTTATGTGAGAATCCGTCACAGCTCTTCTTGAAGTTCCTTTTGATAATGGGGAGTATCATACCAAGCTGGAAACCGTCAATGGTCTTGAAGCGTTTGGTATAAAGTTTGATAGCCCAAACCGGGATACCTTTCAGGTTGGGACGGAGTATAGTCCTTCTGAATCTGGTATCCTCCAATAGACGGAGTATGGCACCACGTACCTCAGAGTCCTCATAGGACCTCATTGATTCAAATTCCTGGGGTATCTCCATTTCTTTCCTGGATTAAAAGCTGTCCTCAATTATCTCTGTAAATACATCAGTCAGGTTCATGCCGGCGGCTCTTATCTGCTGTGGGATAAAACTGGTGGCTGTCATACCCGGGGTGGTGTTGACCTCAAGCAGGTTTATCTTGTCTCCGTCTGTGATTATGTAGTCATTGCGTATGATTCCGTGACAGCCTATCAGGTCATATATCCGGGCTGTGAGGTCCTGAATACGGTCACGCAGCTCATCGGAAATGCGGGCAGGAGTGATTTCCTCAACCTTGCCGTTATACTTGGCATCATAATCAAAGAAGTCACTCTTGGGTACGACCTCCGTCACGGGCAGTTTCACTTCACGCTTACGGGTCTTGTAATAACCGTTGGTAACCTCAGTGCCTTGCATGAATGACTCTATCATTATTTCATTATTCTCCTTGAAAGCCTCCTCTACGGCGGGTATTATCTGCTCACGCGTCTTGACCTTTGTGGTGCCGAAACTTGAACCGCCGTCAGTGGGCTTGATAAAGCAGGGCAGACCTACCTTGCTGATTATCTTGTCGGGGTCCACTTTGTCTCCCTTGCGAAGGCGGCGTGAATTGGCTACGTTGACCTTGCAGCTTTTCATCGTCTTGTTAAGTACAAACTTATTGAACGTAAGGGCTGACGCCAGAACATCACATGTTGAGAACGGGATACGCATCAGTCTGAGATAGCCTTCAAATACGCCGTTCTCTCCGGGAGTGCCGTGTATCGTTATGTAGGCATAGTCAAACACCTTCTTTGTACCTTGATGGCTGAAACTGAAATCATTCCTGTCAACAGGTGCCGTCACTCCCTCCTTTACATGAACCTGCCAGTTCTTGCCTTCAATCTCAACTATATAAGGTTCATACCTGTTCTTGTCCATGTGCTCCAGGATGGTGGCAGCACTCCTGAGTGATACCGGGTTCTCACTTGAATCACCTCCGGCAACTATTGCAATTATACGTTTTGTCATTTATATGTTATTTTTCAAAATCTCTTGATTTCACATAGTCACGCCATCTGTTTAAGAGCGTGCTCATATCCTCCGGCAGTTCAGAGTTGAAAAACATCTCCTGGCCGGTAACAGGGTGTACAAAACCCAGTGTCTTGGCATGCAGGGCCTGACGCGGGCATACCTCAAAGCAGTTCTGCACAAACTGTCGGTAACGGCTGTATGTGGTGCCTTTGAGTATCTGGTCTCCTCCATATCGGCTGTCGCTGAACAAGGGGTGGCCCAAATGTTTCATGTGCACCCTTATCTGGTGTGTCCGTCCGGTCTCCAGACGGCATTCCACGAGTGATGTGTAACCAAACCGCTCCAGCACGGTGTAGTGCGTCACCGCATGTTTTCCCACCTCCGGGTCAAATGAGACAGCCATCTGCAGACGGTCCTTGGGATTTCGGGTTATCTGGCTCTCGACAGTACCTTCAGCCGGTTGGGGAACGCCCCATACCAGTGCCTGATATGCTCGTTTGGTGGTCTTGTCATAAAACTGTTTGCCCAGACTGGTCTTGGCATCGGGAGTCTTGGCAACCACCAGCAGTCCTGATGTGTCCTTGTCTATGCGGTGAACCAGTCCTACCTGAGGGCTGTTGGGGTCATAGTCCGGGTTATCACGCAGATGCCACGCCACGGCGTTTACCAGAGTACCGTGAAAATTGCCGCATCCTGGGTGAACCACCAGCCCTGCAGGCTTGTTTACCACCAGAAGGCAATCATCTTCATACACTATGTCCAGAGGTATATCCTCAGGTTCAATGTCACTGCTGTAACGCGGACGGTCCATCATTACCGTAATCACGTCCAGCGGCTTGACCTTGTAATTGCTCTTGACAGGACGGCCGTTTGCCATCACCATTCCGGCATCGGCGGCTTTCTGTATGCGGTTGCGGGATGAGTGTTCCAGGTGGTCAAAAAGGAACTTGTCAACACGGAGCAGACTTTGGCCCTTATCGGCTACAACGCGGAAGTGTTCATACAACTCTACCGCATCGGGGGTTGGTTCAAGGTCATCGAGTGACTCTTCAATCTCGTCCTCCAGATTAAGCATGACGGCTACTCAAAAAAATCAGAATCGATTACAGCAGTTGAGTCAATGCTGCTTTCTTCAATAACGGGGTTGCCGTTGCCGGCAACAATGGTCAGCATGGAGCCCTCCGGGATCTCAGTTCCGGCCTCAATTTTCTGTTCCTGATACCTTATTTCATATACCCAGTCCTGGTCTCCGTCAATATAGACGGTGGGGCCGAGCTTGAATCCTGCAGCCTGAAGGTAGGATTCTGCAGCGCGCAGGGAACTGTTGTCAGCCAGGTCAGGAACAGCCTTGGTGGGTTCCTTGCCGGAGTTAAGTGTAAGATAAATTTTGCGGCCCTCCTTTACGTATGCTCCGGGTTTCGGCTTCTGTTCGATGACACCTCCCTCTACCATCATCTTGTCAAATTTGTAGTCAGAGATCTCATAATTCAATCCGGTAGAGGCAAGGATCCGGCCTGCCTCCTCCTCATACATACCGGATACGTCCGGAACAGTGATGTACTGTCCGTGGCGCGTGTATGATTTCATCCAACGGAACGTAATGATTATCAACATAACAGCCAGAATAACCATAGCCAGTATGTTGAGTAGGAGAATCAACAGTCCGTGCTTCTTTTTTGTATTGTCTTTTGCCATGTACCAAATCCTTTTACTGTTTGCAAAAATAGTTATTTTTCAGGTGCGAAAGGCCTTTTTTTTAGCTATTTTGAGTTCAATAAGGTATAAAAATGAGTTGTTTTTTCACTTTTTCTCGATTTTATGTATGGTTTAGATTCATTTTGATTACTTTTGCTAAGTTAAAGCCAAGTTAAAAAAAATGATTTAAAAACGGCTGAGCCAAACTTATCATTTTGAATGTGCAGAACAAACTATTGTCAAACTAAATAACTATAATTTATTCTATGATGAAAAGATTGACTGTATTATTGGCTTGTATCCTTATGGGTATCTGTTCAATAACAGCTCAAACTGCAAGGGTTACCGGTAGGGTGACCAGCAGTGCTGATGGAGAGCCTATCGTGGGCGCATCAGTTGCCGTCAAAGAAGTTCCTCTCAGAGGTACCGCAACTGATGTTAACGGTAGATTCGAACTGACAGGGCTTCCTGCAGAAGCAAAAACTTTGGTAATCTCTTTCCTCGGCATGAATACCGTTGAGGTTCCCGTCGCTTCTAGAGTAGACGTGGCACTTGATGAGGAATCAGAACTCCTGGAGGATGTAGTGATTGTTGCTTATGGTACCACAAAACGTGAGGCTAAGACAGGTTCTGTGGTTTCTGTTGCAGCTGACAAGATTACTTCACTTCCGGCATCATCAATTGACAAGATGCTTTCCGGTAAATTGGCTGGTGTGCAGATTACATCCCAGTCAGGTCAGCCGGGTTCATCAACAAGCATCCGTATCCGCGGAACATCTTCAATCAACTCAGGAAACGAACCTTTGTATGTAGTGGATGGCATTCCGGTCATGAACGGTGACCAGAGTACCTTCACTAATACCAACAATGCTATAGCAATGATCAATCCTGATGATATTGAAAGCATCACCGTTCTTAAGGATGCAGCATCAGCAAGCGTATATGGTTCACGTGCAGCAAACGGAGTTATCCTTATTACCACTAAGAGCGGTAAGGAGGGAAAGAGCGTTATCACAGCACGCGCCAAGTATGGTATCTCATCTTTGGCAAATGACAATAACTTCAGGATAATGAACAGTGCAGAGTTGCTGTCTTACCAGCGTGATGCCATTGTCAACGCAGGAGGTGATCCTGATGATCCCAACGGAACATATTATCGTCCTTATGAGCTTCTTACAAGGCCTCAGACCAACTGGATGGATCATTTTTCCCGTATTGGTCAGATGCAGGAGTATGAGGTCAATATGACAGGCGGTTCTTCCAAGACCAAGTACTACAGTTCAATTTCATATCATGATAACGAGGGCGTGTTCTACGGTGTAACTTTCAATAAGTTCCAGGCTCGTATCAATGCTGATCATGAGATTAACAAGTATTTCAATACCGGTGTCCGTATCAACGCAGGTTATATGTATAATGAGGATGTACCTATGCAGAGCCTCTATTACTCTAACCCTGCATTTGCAGGTATGACAATCCTGCCGTGGTCACCCGCTTATAATGAGGACGGTACACATACAATTGACATTCCTGAAAACTCCTACACCAACCCCCGTGCAACTGCTGAGTATGATAACCAGTGGGAGAAACAGTATCGTTTCAACGGTAGCATGTATCTGGAGTTCAAGCCTATCAAGGGTCTGACAATTAAGACTACAAATGCAGCTGAGATGACATTCAACGAGGGCCGTCGTTACTGGTCTCCTCTCTCAGGCAAGAACCAGTCCGCAACACTTCAGACTTCACAGGTGCAGTATCGTCTTATGACCACTTCAAATACTGCTACTTATGAAAATATTATAGGTAAGCACAGCTTCCGTATTCTGGCAGGTCAGGAGGCTAACTCCCGTGACTATTCATATATGTATGAGTCAGCTGAGAATCTGAATCCTGATATTCCTTACCACACAAGCGGTAATACCACCAATGATATCAGTTATTCTACCAACCGCAGAACCATGATGTCATTCTTTGGTATCCTGGATTACAACTATGATTCACGTTACTACCTGCAGGCTTCAATCCGTGAGGACGGCAGTTCGTTGTTCGGTGAGGAGAACCGTTGGGGTACGTTCTATTCAGTAGGTGCCAGCTGGAACCTCCACAATGAGAAGTTTATCAGCAGTCTTAGAGGCATAGACCTGTTTAAACTGCGTGTATCTTATGGTCTTAACGGTAACAATAACATATCACCTTACCGCCAGTACGGTCTTTATACCACCGTATCTTATAATGGTGTAAGCGGTATGTATCCTTCAACACCCGCCAATCCTACTCTTTCTTGGGAGAAGAACAGGTCATACAACGTAGGTCTTGACTTCCGCTTCTTCAAGAGACTGTATGGTAACATTGATGTCTATACCCGTACAACAGAGGATATGTTGCTTAACAAGTCTCTGTCAAGAACATCTGGTTTCGGCAGCGCTCTTATGAATATAGGTAAGATGGAGAACAAGGGTATCGAGTTCCAGGTTGACTATGATGTGATTGCCAAAAAGAACGTGAACTGGACCGTCGGATTCAACATCTCTCATAATAAGACCAAGATTATTGATCTGGGTGAGGACGAGATGCTCAGCTATTCTGAAGACAGCCGTCTTAAACACATAGTAGGCAACAGCCTTCTTACTTTCTACCTGAGAGACTATTATGGCGTTAACCCCGTCAACGGTGAGGCTCTGTTTGTTGCTGAGGATGGTGCTCTTACAAATGATTTCAATAAAGCCCGTTACATTGAGGCGGGAAGTCCTGAACCCACATATACAGGTGGTGTAAGCACTTCACTTACAATCAAGGGCGTTACTTTGAGTGCCGTAGGTGAATTCAAGGGTGGCAACAAGGTTATGATAATTGAAAACCGTTATCTGCATTCAGACGGTAACCAGATGTCAATGAACCAGTCGGCTTCTGAACTGAATTATTGGAAGAAGCGTGGTGATACTGGTGTTAACCCCAAGCCGATAGCCGGTAACTCTACTAACTCATACAGTTACGCTACTGACCGTTTTGTTGAGAATGGTGATTATTTCCGTATCAAGGATATAACAATCTCTTATGAATTCCCCCGCAATCTGATCAACAAGATTAATCTGAATTCTTGCAAGATTTACGCCAGTGGTCTGAACGTTTACACATTCCATGATGTAGACTTCTGGGATCCCGAGCGCGGTATTGACGGTATGGGATATGGTATCTATCCTATGACAAAGTCATTTGTTGTAGGTCTTGATCTTGCATTCTAAAAAAAGGCGAAAGTATGAAAAAGACAATATTTTATCTTGCAGCTCTGACACTTGTCACAGCATCATGTCAGGATTTCCTGATAGAGGAGCCTAAATTGTCGCAGAGTAACGAACTTACGCTGTCAAAATATGAAGGCTTGGATAATTCCACAGCCGGCGCATATCTCTATTTCCAGAGTTGCGACTGGTACGGATGCCAGTACGTTCTCAACGGAGAGTTGATGGCCGGAAATGCTACTAACCCCAAATCTCTGCCAGGTTCAGGTCGTTACAGAACTGCAGAGCCCTGGAGTTTCACAGAGAGTTCCACATGGTCCACTTGGGCTTATGCATATTACACTATCAATGCTGTCAACAACGTCCTGGCCAATCTGGACGGTAAGGTAGGTAGTGGTGTAAAACAGTCAGATATAGATAATCTGGAGGCTGAGTGCCTGTTCCTGCGTGCATTCTGCCACTTCCAGCTGGTTAATATCTACTCACAGCCTTATCTTAAGGGTGCAAACAAAAATGAGTTGGGCGTTCCTGTTATGCTTAAATCTGAGATAGGAACTCCTGCCCGTAACACTGTTGGTGAAGTTTACAATCAGGTTGTAGCTGACCTTCTTAAAGCCGAATCTCTCATGAGTGACAAGTATCAGCGCGCATCAGTAACCGATCCTCTGGCAACAGTTACCAAGCCGGCTATCCAGGCTCTTCTGTCCCGCGTATATCTCTATATGGGAGAATGGCAGAAATGTGCTGATTATGCAACTGTGGTAATCAACTCAGGTAAGTTCAAGATGGCTGATAAGGCTGATTATGCCGGAATCTGGTCAAAGAGTATTGCCGATAAGGGCGGTGAAATTATATTTGAGATATACTCTTCAAAGAAAAATGATTCATGGGATGAGTCAGGTTGGACAATGCTTCCTTATATCACATCAATTGAAGGAAGTGCTGACGTATGCGCAACCAATGATTTGTATGATCTCTATGAGGACGACGATGTTCGCAAGTCTCTGTTCCAGGACAATGAGGCTGATCATTTCCTGATCAAATATTCCGGCAAGCCCGGTTCTGTAGATCCCAAGGAGAACAATATTCCTGTACTCCGTCTTGCAGAGATGTATCTTAACCGTGCTGAAGCTATTTACAATGGTGCTGCTATTCCAAATGTTTCAGCTCAGTCAGATCTTGATGTTATCACCAATGCCCGCGGTGCTTCACAGGTTTCTCCCGGTATAGAGACAATCTTTAACGAGCGTCGTAGAGAGCTGGCATTTGAGGGTCACATCTACTTTGACTACAAGCGTTTGGGTAAGAGCATAACACGTAATGATTTCCGTGCTACTCAGAATAAGGATGTTGCATTCCCCGGCAAGATATGGGCAATGCCTATACCTAAGGGTGAAATAGATGCTAATATCAATATGGTACAGAATCCGTATTAATCACCTCCAAACTTAGTGAAT
The DNA here is from genome assembly GCA_017633615.1 of Bacteroidaceae bacterium. Next base: position 57,956 of record JAGBPB010000028.1, read on the forward strand.
GTTATGAAAACAAGAAATAAACTTATATTAGGCATTTCATCACTTGCATTCCTTTTTGCAGGGTGTGTTGAGAATGAGTTGCCCAAATTTTCGATAGATGATTCTTTTATCGCATTTTCAACTTCTGATGTCAGCTTGGCGGAAAACAGTAAAAAACCCATTGCGATAGAGGTTCTGTGCTCATCTTTGTATGGAATCAATGCTTCTGTTGAGTTTGAGATTACTCCAAGAGAAGTTAAGATTGATTCAACTGTTGTCAAAGTTGGTGACAAGGACTCAGTCGTTGTTACTTATACTGATAAAGGTGCAAAGGAGGGTATACATTTTACCTATACCACAAGTTGTCTTGCAAACTACTCAACTACAGACAGCACAAAGCTGTATTTCACCAAGAACCAGTTTTCAGATACTATCTTTATCCAGGCTATAGATAATGGTATATTTACTGGAGATATGTACTTCTCAATCAAACTAAAGAATGCCGACGGTGCTAATCTTGGCGCAAGTACTACATGTCAGGTTACTGTTTCTGATGATGAGCATCCGCTTGCATTCATGCTTGGAGCGTACACCGGTAAAGGTGAATCCTATTTCAATGGAAACGGCAGTTGGGACCTGACTATTACAAAGGATCCGGATGGTGACTTGAATAAGGTTTGGTTCTTCCCGTTTGTACCAGATAACCACTCTTCGGCTAAATCCGTCTATGGCATTGTTAATGAAGATAAGACCGAACTTAAGATTCCTGTTAAGCAGGTGTTTGTAAGTTGGAGCGATGGTGCACACGCTTATCTTGACGGTTTCCGTGACTTATACAATGATACTGATGTTATTCCTGAAGGTGAGTTCCTGAATGCCACTATCAGTGCAGACGGAACCATAACAATAGCTGATTGCTTCGGTTCTCAAGTAGTTGAAGCCGATGGTTCATCAGGTGGTTGGTATAACATTATGTTGAATGGTGTAACCTTGACTAAAAAGTAATTAATAAAGCTAGGGACTTATGAAAAAGTTATTATATAGTATAACAGCGTTACTGACCATCTTTATGGTGGGATGTACGAAGTTTGACGAGGCCACCTCAGAACAGTATGCTCCTGCACCTGACTTCTCAATAGATGCTACCGCTGCTGTTGCAGACAGTTCAGCCACATTCAAGATTGCTATTGACAAGGTTAATACAACCCGTTTCTCAGTAGCTCTTCTCAACGATAGCATGGCTGTTGAGGAATATCCTGAGGCAATGACTCTTCTTAAGGGTAACGTTGATCCTAAAGACAGAGTTTGCAAATTCAATGCAGATACTCTTGTTTTGAGGAATGATACCACAATCTCATATGTATACAAGGACCTGTTGGTTCAGATCACAGGTGATGCAATCTCATACACCTATTCCGGTCTTGATCCCAATACATCTTATACGTTTGTGGCTGTTGTTTCCAATAAGTTCGGTCTCACAGGTGATGTTAAGGGACTTTCTGTTACTACAACTGATAATCTTGCTCCCACTCTGTCCAAGGCAAGCCGTTCAGAGTCATACGGTTCACTGACACTGGCTTTCTCAGAGAACATGCAGCGTGGTGACGGTAAGGTTTCTGTCAAGTATTATGCTCCTTATGATTTCTCTATCACAGGAACAGTTCCCGAGGAGAATATCAATTGTGATATCAATGGTAAGGAGATAAGCGTTTCTTGCGACAGTGTTCCTGCCGGTGCTCTTATGCTTGTGTCATGGGAGGCTGGTGCCTTCAAGGATATTAAGGGCAACAACTGCAATGCTGTTGTTACAGAAATGAACATGAAGACCGGTAGAGTGGATAATGGTTGCTATTACATGGTTGCCAATGAACCGTTCTCATTTACCAAGGCAGGTGTTGAAAAACTTGGGGAGTCATTTGTCGACTACACTACATTTATGCCTACAATCAGTTACTCCAAACCTCTGTATGTTCAGTATGATGAGGATGACGAGATTGCTGATATCATGATTCTCTATGTAAAGGATGATGTTCGGATTCTCTTGCCTGCACTTTGGGATGTTGCAGATACCGCAATCGTTCTCGGATTCAAGAAGGAGATGGATTATGGTGCAAAGATTTCATTTACGATTCCTGAAGGTGCTGTTGTTGACGCATTCGGTAACCCTAACAAGGAATTTGTGATTGAAGATGCATGGATGCGCAGTTACGGTTTGACTGACGATGACATTGTTGGTCTTTATAATGTACAGTATGCAAGTGCCGTTACCGATGGTGAGGTTGCTGAGACTTCAATGCTTATTACCCGTTCCGGTGATGGACTCAAGGTGAGCAGGCTGTTCTATGATGAAACTTGCCTGGATGCTCATTTTGATGGAGATATGGGTATTCTCTATATTGATGATTTCCAGTATATGACAACCCTTTATGGATCATATGACATTTACTTTGTAACTGGAGTTAAAGGTCAGGAAGCTGCTCAGCTCCAGTATAATCCGGAAACCAAATCTTTCTTCTCAGGTGAGGAGGCTGAAGTAGGTCAGTATTATATTAATACATCAACCGGTAAGAGCGGTTGGATGGATTATACCTATGCTATTGAGGCTGTTTATTCTGAGGATCAGGACTACGGTTATGATAAGGATCTTATGGTGGGTGACTACAGGTTCATTTATCACGATTATTATGATGATGAGGATCCTGAGTCATTGGATACGATAACATGTTCTATCGTTGCCGGAGATAATGACACCACTCTTATCATAAAGGATTTTGTATTTGAAGGTTCTGAAATAGTAGCTTATTTCGATACGGTTTCTGGTAAGCTCGTCATTCCGGATTGGCAGTTCGTTGGCATGTACTACAGTTATGAGTGCTATATGAGTACTTATGATTTGGAGAATATCACATTCAATTGCTCTCCCGACGGAACAGCTTGGGCAGATGGTGCAGCATCTGAATCAAATATGCTGTGGGGAATTGCTGCATGGAATGGTTCTAAGGTAGCCGGTTGGTTGCGTTTGTCAGAAGGAGATCTCTATCTTGAACCGTATGATCCTGAGGAGGAATCAGCTGAAACTCCAATGAGGCAGGCTTCTTCAGCGAGGAATTCTCTTGAGCTGCATACCGATATGCTTCCCAAAAAGTAAGTAGTACTCTATATGTTTGAAAGGAATCCGGCTGCCCAGTAGTCGGATTCCTTTTTTAGTTTTATTGGGTTTGAGCTTTAGAATAAATACTTTAACTTTGCGGTTTGTTATGAACAGAAAGAAAATAACGTTATTATTCTGGCTGCTTTTGTTTGCGTTTCAGAACGTTGCAGCTGCAGAGGTTGAAGTTAAGCGTGCCCAAAAGTATGCCGTGGAGTTTATGACCGCAATGTGCGGAGAAGGCTTCTCTGTAAAAGAGACTGAATGTGTTTCAAAAAACGGTAATGCCGTTTATTACATTATCAATATGGCTCCTGAGGGTTGGGTTTTGGTTTCTGCCCAGGATGGCGTCAAGCCTCTTCTGGGCTATAATACTGAGGGTTCTTATGTTAATGATCCAGGTATGTCAAACCTTTCAGATTGGATGGATTATTATTGCAGGCAGATAACTGATGCGGTAAAAAACGGTGACAAACCAATCTCTAACTGGGATAAACCTACCAGGCCGGTTAGGACACGTGGATCAAACATCATTGACCCTCTTATCAAGGTTAATTGGAATCAGGGCTATCCCTATAATGTGTTCTGTCCGGAGGATGAAGACGGCCGTGCTGTAGTAGGTTGTGTGGCAGTGGGAATGGCTCAGGCTATGAGCGTGGCCAGATGGCCGTTGAAACCCAACGGAACGTATTCTTATAAACATAAGAAATATGGAACCATTTCTATAAACTATGATGAGGCTGATCCGTATGATTGGGATAAGATTATAGCTGGTGATGACGGCAAGGTGTGGGTGGCTCATCTTTTGTATCATTGCGGAGTGGCTGTGGCAATGGAATACGGGGTTGACGGCTCCGGTTCTTTTAACGCCAGAGTTGCAAAGGCGTTGGTGAGAAATTTTGGCTATTCATCAAATACAGTTGAATACATCCCAAAAGACTCATATGAGGGTAATTGGGCTCAGTTGCTTCTTGGCGAGCTTGAAGCTGGTCGTGCTGTGGTTTATGCCGGAACAGATACCAAAGGAGGTTACGGTCATTGCTTTAATATTGACGGGTATGACGGCGCTCTCTTTCATGTCAATTGGGGATGGGGAGGTTCAAATAACGGATATTTCCCTATAGACGGGCTGCGTGATGTTAAGATGAACATGAATTATGATGCTGATCACAGCGTTGTAATAGGTGTTAAGAAACCCACTTCAGCTCCTCTGGATATAACTCTTTCCAATACTGAATTACAATCAGGACTACCGGCGGGTACTGCATTGTCAAAGGTGTCTGTAAAAAGTGAGATGGATGGTATGTTCAATTTCAAGATTACAGGTCCTTACAATATGGTTACCCATAAATATGCGTCTGTGCCGTTCAAGATCAATTTCAATCAGGAACTGGTTTCAACAGAATCTTTGGTTAGCGGATCGGAGTATGAGGTTATCATTACTGTCAGTAACCTGGAACGTGAGTCCTTGAAGAAGGAATTTATACTTACTGTGTCATCTACTGCAGGTGTAACAGATTCTATTCAATTGAAAGATGTAAGCAGTGAATTCTATTCGTTGTCAGGTTTAAAACTTGAACTGAGGGAGGAGGATCTTAAGCCCGGTGTTTATATCCGTGTCAAGACCATGCCTGACGGCCGCAAAATAAGTAGTAAAACTGTTATCAGATAAAAGGATATGAAAAAGGCTGTTTATCTTCTGTTGCTTTTGTTCTGCATTACTGCAAGGGCTGAATATTCTCCCACAACCATGTGGCCTTACATCTATGAGGATTTCACTGAAGGACTGGTTATGTATAAAAACGGGTCGGCCATCAAGGGAAAACTGAACATTCACCTGGAGCAGGGAGAATTACAATATATTGAGGGCGATGCCATCATGACAACTGATCTGCGTAACATAGAGTATGCAATTGTAGGTACTGACAAGTATGTTGTTGCAGAGCAGTCAATGATGAAGGTTATTGAAGAGAATGACGCCCGTACCGCATTTGTCCTTCTTTCTGTATTGGGCGATTTTGAGGCTCTGTACGTAGGCACAGGAGCTTACGGTTCCAGCGCCAATACCCAGGCGGTCAGAAGCCAGTCATCATTGGAGATTGGCGGAAAGAGCGTAGTCAGTCATGCCAAACTTTTGGCTGAGAAGAAAGAGGATAGCGGCAAGAGTCTTTCTACTAAGGAAAAGTTATACATAAAAGTAGGAGATGAGAGTTCTCCTGCATATCAGAAAGATGTTGAGAAGATGTTTGGCCTATCCGGAAATCAGGAGTGGAAGTCTTTCCTGAAAGCAAACAAGATCAAATGGCGCAAGTCCGGTGATCTGTTTAAAGTGGTGGAGTTTATCAGTTCAACGCTTAAATAGAAAAATCCGATATAACATCAAAGGGCCGGACAATCTGTCCGGCCCTTTGATGTTCAATACCTTATGATATAAGGATTACTTCTTGTTTCCGCAGTACTCGTCAGATACTGTGAGCTTCTTGCGGCCCTTGGCTCTGCGTGAAGCAAGTACTCTGCGACCGTTGGCTGTAGCCATTCTCTCACGGAAACCGTGCTTGTTCTTTCTCTTCCTGTTGGAAGGCTGAAATGTTCTTTTCATCGTTATATATTTTTATTGTTTTCTGTCCTTTCGGGAATCGGAGGGCAAAGGTAGTTTGTTTTTTCTTAATATGCAAATTGCATTTCTTTTTTTGTCTAAAGTTTTGTCTATTTGTGTCATTGCACTACTTTTGCAGAACAGAAAACAGTATTATTAATAATAGAACAAACAAATTTTTATGATTCTTTGTCAAGACATCAAAATCGGTACCTGCATCAACCTGGAGGGCCAGCTTTATTTCTGCATTGATTTCCTGCACGTTAAGCCGGGTAAGGGAAATACTTTTGTACGTACCAAGCTCAAGAATGTGGTTAACGGCCGCGTGTTGGAGCGCACTTTCCAGATTGGCTTCAAACTGGAGGATGTTCGTGTAGAGCGTCGTCCCTATCAGTACCTGTATCAGGACGATATGGGTTATATCTTTATGAATCAGGAGAACTTTGAGCAGGTTACAATCATCAAGGACCTTATCAACGGTGTTGATTACCTTAAGGAGGGTGAGGTTGTTGACGTTGTTACCAATGCCAATACCGGTGAGATCCTTTTTGCTGATCTGCCTGTAAAGGTTGTTCTCAAGGTCGTTTATACAGAACCGGGCCTTAAGGGTGATACGGCTACCAATGCCACCAAACCCGCCAAGGTTGAGACCGGCTGCGAGGTTCGCGTACCTCTGTTCATCAATGAAGGTGAGCTTATTGAGGTCGATACCCGCGACGGATCATACCAGGGCCGCGTAAAGGCGTAAGATATGAATGAATAAGCCAGACAAGCTGAATCTTAAGCAGTGGGCCACAGAGGATCGCCCCCGTGAAAAGATGAAGCAAAAGGGCGCAAGCGCGCTTACAAACGCTGAGTTATTGGCGATTCTGATACACACTGGAAACACTGAAGATTCGGTGGTGGCTTTGACACAAAAGGTGATGGCTTCCTGCCGCAACAGTCTTTCCGAACTTGGAAAACTTAGCGTCGGGGAGCTATGCTCTTTTAAGGGCATTGGTGAGGCCAAGGCAATATCTATTTTGGCCGCATGTGAACTGGGCAGACGCCGCAAGGAGGAGGAACCTGTGCGTAAGCCCGTAGTGAGAACATCGCGTGATATCTATGACTGGTTCTATCCTGTCATGGCCGATAAGCAGGTTGAGGAGTGTCATGTGCTGCTGCTCAACCAGGCCGGTAAGGTGGTGGACAGCATACTTGTCAGTCAGGGAGGTTTGTCAAGCGCCTCAGTTGATGTACGCGTAATAGTACGTGAAGCGATTGTGCATAGAGCCACCGCTGTGGCCATGTGTCATAATCATCCGTCGGGAAACCTTATGCCAAGCCGTCAGGATGACGGGCTGACCGTTGCGGTAAGGCAGGCATGTTATACGATGGATATATCGCTGCTGGATCATGTAATATTCACTGATAACGGATATTACAGTTATGCCGACCATGGCCGGCTGTGAATTAGAAATGAGTGATAAGTTTGAAATAGAGGAGAAAGTAGTGGAGGTGCTCAAGACCGTATATGATCCTGAGATACCTGTTGACATATACAATCTGGGCCTCATATACAAGGTGGATGTTGATGATGACGCAAATGTTGTCATTGATATGACTCTTACTGCGCCCGGATGCTCTCTTGCGGATTTTATTGTCGAGGATGTGAGGTTGCGTGTAGAGGGGTTGGAGTGTGTCAAGTCTGCTGTTGTTAATCTGGTTTTTGAGCCGGAATGGGACAAGGATATGATGTCCGATGAAGCCAAACTTGAATTGGGACTGATATGAAACAGGTTTATTTCATTTCTGATGCACATCTGGGGTCGTGGGCAATAGACCACAGGCGTATGCAGGAACGCCGGCTGGTGCGTTTTCTTGATGATATTAAGGATAAGGCTCAGGCGGTTTATATGCTGGGTGACATGTTTGATTTCTGGTATGAGTTCAAATATGTAGTACCCAAAGGCTATACCCGTTTTCTGGGAAAAATCTCAGAACTGACAGACAGCGGCGTTGAGGTGCATTACTTTATCGGTAACCATGATATCTGGATGTTCGGTTACTTGGAGCGTGAGTGCGGTGTTATTCTGCACAAGGAACCTGTAACCGTTGAGATTATGGGTAAGGAGTTCTATCTGGCCCATGGTGACGGACTGGGTGATCCTGACCGTAAGTTCCGTTTCCTGCGCAAGGTGTTCCGTAACCGTTTCTGCCAGTTCCTTTTTTCTCTCTTGCCTACACGCTGGAGCATCAGGTTCGGGCAATCATGGGCCAGCAAAAGCATGAAAGACCATAGACTCAAGGGGGTTGATCAGTATCTGGGTGAAGAAAAAGAGTTCCAGGTGGTCTTTGCAAAAGAGTATCTGAAAACTCATCCTGATATCAACTACTTCATGTTCGGCCACCGTCACATTGAACTTGATCTGATGTTGAGCCATACCAGCCGTCTGCTTATTATAGGTGACTGGATAAGCCAGTACACCTACGCCGTATTTGACGGCAAGCAATTGACGATGTCGAATTATCTTGAAGGAGACTCTAAACCATAAAAAAAGCTGCCCGAGGGCAGCTTTTTTATTTGACCAGCGTCATCGTATCGGACGCTATCATCAGTTCTTCATCGGTTGGTAGGACAACTACCTTGACTTTTGAATCAGGTGTCGATATTATTCCGTCCTTGCCGAACATGATCTTGGAGTTCTGCTCCTTGTCAAGTTTGATTCCCAGAAACTCCATGTTCTCGCAAACGGCCTCACGGACCTCATGACGGTTCTCGCCAACTCCGCCGGTAAAGATGATTACATCCACACCACCCATTGCGGCTGCGAATGCGCCTATGTATTTCTTGATGCGGTAAGCGTACATCTTCTTGGCCAGAGCGGCACGTTCATTACCGGCCTCCATTGAGGCGGTAACCTCACGCATATCGGATGATACGCCCGATATACCCAGCAGACCTGATTTTTTGTTCAGAAGGTTTGACATTCCGGTGCTGTCCAATCCCTCTTTCTCCATGAGGAAGGTCACTGCACCGCCGTCTATATCACCGCTGCGGGTGCCCATCATGATACCCTCAAGCGGGGTGAGACCCATAGTGGTGTCAACGCTCTTGCCGTCCTTGACCGCAGTGATTGAACCGCCGTTACCAATGTGACAGGTAATGACCTTTGAGCCCTCAACCGGCATGTTCAGGTACTTGAATATCTCACCTGACACAAAACGGTGTGATGTTCCGTGGAATCCGTAGCGGCGAACTCCGTATTTCTGATACAGTTCATAAGGAATAGCGTACAGATATGCGTAGTCAGGCATGGTCTGATGGAAAGCGGTATCAAACACACCTACCTGCGGTATGTTGGGGAGCAGCTCGCTTACTGCATTAACACCCTTAAGGTTTGCGGGGTTATGCAGAGGAGCCAGGTCGTTGCAGGCTGCGAATGCCTCAAGTACCTCTGGGGTAAGCAGGACGCTCTTGTTGAACTTCTCGCCTCCGTGCACCATGCGGTGACCTACGGCGTCAATTTCATTGAGTGATTTAATAACACCGTATTTGTCACTGGTGAGTATCTCAAATATGAACTTAACACCCTTGGTATGCTCAGGAATCTCCTTCTCAATGATAACCTTCTCGCCATTGGCGTCGGTCAGTTTGAGGAATGAACCATTCATGCCTATCTTCTCAATTCCTCCCTGTGCAATGACATCGTTCTTGTCCATGTCAAACAGCTTGTACTTGATTGACGAGCTGCCGCAGTTAAGTACCAGAATCTTCATGTGTTTATGCTTTTTTGGCTGCCATAGCCTGGTTGGCTGTAACAGCAATCATTTTGTATACGTCATCAACAGAGCAGCCGCGTGACAGGTCGTTCACCGGGCGTGCTATACCCTGAAGGATAGGGCCTATGGCCTCAGCGTTACCTATGCGCTGAACCAGCTTGTATGCAATGTTGCCTACCTCCAGATTGGGGAATACAAGCACATTTGCCTTTCCTGCAATCTCTGAACCGGGAGCCTTGCTTGCACCTACTGAGGGCACGATGGCGGCATCGGCCTGGAGCTCACCGTCAATCTTGAGGTCGGGAGCCAGTTCCTTGGCCTTGGCAAGTGCGGCGGTAACCTTGTCTACAACCTCATGCTTGGCTGAACCCTTGGTTGAGAAACTTAGCATTGCAACTCTGGGCTCGGCAAATCCTGCTACTGCGGTAGCGGTTCCTGCTGATGCTACGGCAATCTGTGCCAACTGGTCTGCGTCAGGTACGGGAGTTACAGCGCAATCGGCAAATACCATAATGCCGTTCTCACCGTACTGTGGGGTTTTGGTTATCATTATGAATGCACCTGATACCACTGATATACCGGGAGCGGTCTTGATTATCTGGAGTGCAGGGCGGAGTACATTGCCTGTGGTGTTGCGTGCACCAGCCAGCTGGCCGTCGGCATCGCCGTTCTTTATGATGAGGCAACCCAGGTAGAGCGGATCAAGTACCTTCTTCTGAGCCTCTTCAATGGTCATGCCCTTGCTCTTGCGTAACTCGAACAAAAGGTTAGCATAGAAGTCCTTCTTGGGGTTGTTTTCAGGGTCGATGATGGTGGCCTTTGAGATGTTCTTGAGTCCCCACTGTGAAGCGAGCCCTTCAATCTCTGATTTGTTACCCAATATAATAAGGTCTGCCACACCGTCGGCCAGAACCCTGTCAGCTGCCTTCAGAGTACGCTCTTCAGTACCCTCAGGTAACACAATGCGCTGCTTGTTCTCCTTAGCCCGCGCAATGATTTGCTCCATTAATTCCATAGATATATCTTTAAATTGTAAACTCTACTTAGCAAAAACACCGCAAAATTACACTTTTTACAAAAAAAGGAGGTCATCGAGACCTCCTTTTTTTTGTAGCGGGACCCGGGATTGAACCGGGGACCTCATGATTATGAATCATGCGCTCTAACCAGCTGAGCTATCCCGCCATCGCTTAATAAGCGGGTGCAAAGGTAATGCTCATTTTTGATTCCTGCAACTTTTCTAAGGCATATTTTTATTGGAAAAATGTCTCTGTTTCATTTGGAAATTAAGCGATTTTAATATTTCTTTGCAATAATACTTACGGAACACCGAATGTCATCGGAGCCTCCGTTCTAAAAAGTTAATGCTATGGCTACAGAGAAAACTATATCGACTAAGATGAAAGTCGTCCTTGAATATGTGTTGAGTTCGCAGTCAGTACCTATGATTTGGGAAGCAATTGCTACCGCGCCCGGACTGACATCATGGTTCGCGGATGATGTCCAGGCTGACGGAAAGTATTTCAGTTTCATCTGGGGCAAGCATGAATCCCGTGAGGCCGAGCTTATAAATTGCCGTCAGAACACATATGTACGTTTTCATTGGCTTGATGATGAGCCAGGCACATATTTTGAAATGCGTATCCTTAAAAATGACTTGACTTCAAATTATTCTCTTGAGATAACTGATTTTGCTGATTCGAATGCAGAGGATGATGTGCGCAGTCTTTGGGATAGTTCTATGGATGCTTTAAGGCGTTGCGGCCTGTAAGCCACCTAAAATAATCCTAACTGGTCTGGAATGATGCAATTTTTTCGTACCTTCGCAGGTTGGAAAAAATGCACGTCTGAATGAAACCGAAAAGACTGGATGTTTTTATTCTGAAAAGCTTTTTGCTGCTGTTCGTGGCGGCATTTGCCATATGTCTTTTCGTACTCCTGATGAATGTCCTTTGGCGATACGCCGAGGATATTATAGGAAAAGGCCTTAATTTTTCATTTCTGCTCAAGTTCTTCTATGAATTTGCACTGACACTTGTTCCGCAAGCGCTTCCTTTGGCGGTACTTATGGCTTCACTCATCACGTTCGGTAATTTTGGAGAACGTTTGGAATTGCTGGCCATGAAAACAGCCGGAATTCCTTTGCTCAGGATTATGCGTCCTGTTATGGTATTCTCCATTTTTCTGGCAGGAGTTTCATTCTATTTCCAGAACGTGACGGTTCCTAATGCAGCCAAGAATCTTTATGCGCTGTTATTCTCCATAAATGAGAAAAATCCTGAATTGGAGATTCCTGAGGGCGTTTTCTACAGCCAGATACAAGGCTTCAATATGTACGTTAAAAACAAGGATTTCAATACGGGAACCTTGTATGATGTCACTATTTACGACCATCGTAACGGCTATGATGAACTGAATGTGATTGTATCGGACTCGGCATACATGGAAACTACAGCCGATAAGCAGCATCTTTATCTGCATCTGTTCAGCGGTGAACAGTTCGGCCAGGAGAAGGATATTGACGCCAAAGGTAAGCCATACAGGCGTGAGTCATTCCGCGAGAAACACATACTGTTGGATTTCAACTCTGATATGAAGGAAGCTCCTGAAGGTCTTGTAAGTTCGCAGGCCATGAGCAAGAATATGGCGGAGATACATCATACCATTGATTCTCTTTCAGAAAACCAGGATAGTGTAGGGCGCGGTAATTATAATGAATACAAATCCACGGCATTGGCTGTTTACCGGATGCAACGGTCTGATTCAGTGGCATTTGATAAACTTAGATCCAAGATTATAAATGCGGATAGTGTTTTTGCCGTTTCCAGTCGCACAAGGCAGGTGGATATAAGGAGCAACATGAGATCCCGGGTTCAGACAATGACAAGTGATCTGGCCATCAAGAGCTCCAATATGTACTATGGCGACAGGACTATACGCAAGCATTGGATAGAGTGGATGAAGAAGATAACCAACGCGCTTTCCATTCTGATTTTCTTCTTTATTGGTGCTCCGTTAGGCGCTATTATCCGGAAGGGCGGTTTGGGCGTGCCGGTCATAGTCTCTGTTTTCACCTTCATACTGTTTTATATTACATCGGTATCGGGTGATAAGATGTACCGTGAAGGAGAGTGGAGTATAATAGGAACATGGTTCAGCGTAATGGTGCTCGCTCCCTTGAGCGTATTCTTTACGGTTAAAGCCAACGGTGATTCCACGTTGTTCCAGTTTGATGTTATAACTGAGTTCTTCAGATACTGGTTCGGCGGCAGAGTGAACCGTAACATAGTTCGCAAGGATGTGGTGATTGAGGATCCGGACAGGAACAGATGTCTGGGAGAACTGGATGAAATACGCAGCATGAGTGCTGAACTGGCAGGCTCCGAATTGCTGAGTTCCGTACCTAATTATCGGAATCTTTTCTTTGGAGAGGTGGAGACCTCACAATTGGTGGGGTTCAACAATGAACTGGAGAGCGTTGTCACGGAGATGGGAAACAGCCGTGACCGTATTGAGCTGGATATGCTGAACGGATTCCCTGTTCTGCCTTGTCATGGAGTACAGCCTCCGTTCGCCAAAAGGTGGGCCAATAAGCTGGTCGGCATAGTCTTTCCAATTGGCTTGCTGTTTGAACTGAGGGCGTGGCTGTTTACGCGCAAGCTTCAGCGCCAGATGGTCAAAACCACTCAGGTGGCCGGTAACCTTATTGACTATATGAAACAACAACAAACAAAATAAAAAATGGCACAGATTTCAGATCGAGTCAACAGACTCGCAGCATCGGCCACTTTCGCCATGCTGCAAAAGAGTAATGAACTGTCGGCACAGGGTGTCGATGTGGTTAACATGAGTGTGGGTGAGCCCGACTTCAATACACCTGACTACGTCAAGAAGGCTGCTGTTGAGGCTGTAGAGCAGAACTACTCCAAGTATTCTCCCGTTCCGGGTTATATGTGGCTGCGCAAGGCTTGCAGTGACAAACTCAAGCGTGAGAACGGTCTTGATTATGCTCCCGTCGAGATTCTGGTTTCAACCGGTGCCAAGCAGTCTCTCTGCAATGTAATCATGGCTATCATCAACCCGGGTGATGAGGTGCTTCTGCCTTCACCCTGCTGGGTAAGTTATCCTGAGATGGTAAAGCTGGCCGGCGGTGTTCCCGTTGTAATCAAGGCCGGTATTGACCAGGACTTCAAGGTAACAGCCGCTCAGGTTGAGGCCGCTATCACTCCCAAGACCAAGGCCATAATGATCTGCTCACCGTCAAACCCCACAGGTTCAGTTTATACAAAGGAGGAGCTTGAGTCAATCGGCAAGGTTCTCAACAAGTATCCTGACGTATTCATTGTTTCCGATGAGATTTACGAGCATATAAACTTCATAGGCGGACACAACAGTCTTGCCCAGTTCGTTGACAAGGACCGTATTGCTGTTATCAATGGTGTTTCCAAGGCTTATGCAATGACCGGATGGCGTATTGGCTTCATGGCCGGTCCGGAATGGCTTGTAAAGGCTTGTAATAAGTTGCAGGGCCAATATACAAGCGGTACATGTTCAGTCGCTCAGAAAGCCGCTCAGGTGGCATTTGACGGCCCGCAGGATGATGTTGAGAAGATGCGTCAGGTGTTCCAGAAGCGTCGTGATCTGATTGTATCTCTTGCCAAGGAGGTGCCCGGTTTTGAAGTCAATAATCCGCAGGGTGCTTTCTATCTATTCCCCAAGTGTGATTCATACTTTGGTAAACGCTATGGTGACAAGGTAATAAATAGCGCTGAGGATCTGGCTATGTACCTGCTTGAGGTAGGCCATGTGGCAACCGTAGGCGGTACTGCTTTCGGCTCTCCTGAGTGCATCCGTTTCAGCTATGCTACCAGTGAGGAGAAAATTGTTGAAGCTTTTCGTCGTGTAAAGGAGGCTCTTGCCAACCTGAAATAACGTCTGTATTTAAGAACGTTTTTTACTCCCCAGTTAGGGAAATTTTGCGCCCTGACTGGGGAGTAAATTTTTCCCTTGAGGGAAACAAAAAGAGGATTCCTTTGCTTGGGAACCCTCTCTTTTTGATTTGTCAGGATTTTTTTATTCTCCCGGGTGAATAGCCTCTGACGGGCAAACTCCGGCGCAAGTGCCGCAGTCAACGCACAGATCAGGGTTGATTGAATACTTATCGCCCTCTGAGATAGCCTCTGACGGGCACTCATCGATGCAAGTTCCGCAAGCGATGCAGTCGTCACCAATTACGTATGCCATAGTTGTCTTATGTTTTAAGGTTTTTGTGGCGCAAAAATACACACTTTTGAGTACTCCACCAAATGGCTTGGCTAAAATTACAATAACTGCCACTTTTAATCGTTCTTATAGAGATGACAGGAAACCGTTATACTTTTAGGGCTGTAATCATGCTGGCCCTGCTTCTGCTTGCACCCATGTGGGGCGCAGGCCGTCTTTGTGCGCAGGAACGTAAGACTCAGAACCGTCCTTTCCTGGATGACAGGGTGTGGCACTACGGGTTTCTGGTTGGCATGAATATACAGGATCTCTCTATCGCCAATAACGGTCTTCCGTACATCAACTCCAACGGAATAGCTGAATATTGGTATGCCGATGTACCTGAATATACACCCGGTTTCAGCGTAGGTATACTGGGTGAGCTCAAGGCTAATGACTGGCTGTCAGTCAGACTGATACCGA
This sequence comes from Bacteroidaceae bacterium, assembly GCA_017633615.1. Next base: position 73,126 of record JAGBPB010000028.1, read on the forward strand.
CAATGCATTTTGGTGACAAGAAGGTTGTTTTCAAGGAACAGCGAAGCGGAAAGGTTGTAGAGCAATATGTCAAATCCACTTATCTCTCTTTTCCGCTTGATCTGAAGATAAGCGCAGACCGTTTCAATAATTATCGCCCGTATGTGGTTGCCGGACTTGCTCCTGTTTTTGACCTCACTGTCAAGAAGGGTAAGGAACTGCTGGTAAAGAAAACAGACGTTATGCTTGAAGTGGGTATGGGGGTTGACCTCTATTATCCGTTCTTCAAGATGATACCGGAACTCAAGTTCTGTTTCGGACTCAACAACATACTTGAAAGAAACCGCAAAGACCTTACTGATGATTCCCTTCTCAAGTACAGCCACTCATTGGACAAGGCGCAGAGCGGAATGATAGTCCTCACTCTGTATTTTGAGTAGCCTGTCCATAATCATTCCGGATTTTCTGAAAGAATATTTTGTCCGGTAAGAAAAAGGTGCTATCTTTGTGCCGCTTTATGCGATCGCTGTCAAGGAAGAGTAACTTGGTATGTCGCTCTAGCGTATGACAAACTTGAAAATTTCCAGAACAATGGATTTAATCAAAATTGCCGAGCAGGCATTTGCTACAGGTAATGAGGGTAAGTTTCCGGCATTCAAGTCAGGTGACACCGTAACCGTAGCATATCGTATCATTGAGGGTAACAAGGAGCGTATCCAGCTTTATCGTGGTGTTGTAATCAAGATCTGCGGTCACGGCGACAACCGTCGTTTCACAGTTCGCAAGATGTCAGGCACCGTGGGTGTAGAGCGTATATTCCCCATCAGTTCACCGGCTATTGACAGCATTGAGGTGAACAAGGTAGGTAAGGTTCGTCGCGCCAAGCTTTATTATCTGCGTAACCTCACAGGTAAGAAGGCTCGTATCCGCGAGAAAAGAGCTAACGCCTGACCTAAGGATAACATTTAGAAAAGCGGCAGCCATAAGGTTGCCGCTTTTTTTGTTGTGTACATGGATTGTCTTATCTTTGAAATGAATTAGAGAGTTTAGAAAAGGAACAAGGTGAAAACAAATATCTTTCATTTGCTGCTGTCTGCAATGGTGATAATGATACCTGTGCAGTCATTTGCCCAGAATGATGATCCTTTTGAGGATGATCCTTTCGGGGCTCAGCAGAACAGCATGCGTCGTGCTCCGCGCAATCAGGGAGCACAGTGGCGCCCGTCATCATATGAGGATCAGGCAGCTATGCTTGAGGCCAGGTCTAAGGCTCAGATAAAACGTAATCTGGTATATCGTTTTGAGACTGTGGGTATGGCCGGTCAGGGTGATTATGCACCATTCTGGCATACATCAAACCGGCAGGGCCTTCCTTCAACCAATCCCAACAACGGCTACATGCATTTTGCTACACTAGGCAGCATGTTACTGCCCAGTGGCTTTGGCATGGGTTATGGAATGGATCTGGGCATAGGGGCAGGCTTACAGTCCAACTGGTTTGTCCATCAGTTGTACATAGACCTGGATTATAAGTGGCTTGGTATGTCTATGGGGATGAAGGAGCGTTGGGGTGAGCTTAAGAATCCGCGTCTGAGCACCGGAGGACTGACCTGGTCAGGCAACAGTCAGCCTATTCCTCAAATCCGCATCGGTATTCCTGAATACACACGCATTCCTTTGTTGGGCAGGTGGTTCTCAGTTAAGGGACACGTAGGGTATGGTCGTTTTACTGATGATAATTGGCGCAAGAGTTGGGCAGAAAAGACGACTGAAAACAAATATACTGATGGTTTGCTTTTTCATAGCAAGGATTTTTTTCTCAAGTTCGGTGATATAGACCGTTCTCCTTTTGAAGCGACATTGGGACTTGAGATGTATTCAATATTTGGAGGAACTCTCCATAATAGGAGACTTTATACTGATGAGATAGTGGAAGAGTATAACATGCCCTCAGGGTTAAGTGCATATTTGACAGCACTCCTGCCATTCAACAAGGACGGAGACCAGGGACGGGAAAATGTAAACACCTTGGGCAGTTGGCATCTTTCTTTTGATTATTGCGGTCAGGATTGGGGCGTAAGAGCCTATTATGAGCATTTTTTTGAGGACCATTCCAGTATGCTTGGTATTGAATACAAAAGCGATAAGAATGGCAACAATGATTTTGTGTTCTATGGTTTCAGGCGAAACTGGTTTGACGGATTGTATGGTGTTGAGGTCAATCTCCCGGAGAGATTTCCTGTAAGAGATGTTGTCTTTGAGGTTTTGAATACGCGTGGTCAAAGTGGTCCTATATACAGGTCTCCGGTTTATCCTGTTGCAGAACCGATGGATGGAAGGGATGCTATGTATAACCATGAATCATATGATTCATACAGTATGTCCGGTTATGCATTAGGTAATCCTGTACTTATTTCTCCAATTTACAATAAGGATGGTAATCAGTGCTTTAGAAGTAACCGTGTTCTTATGTATCATATTGGTGTTGACGGCGGTTTTGGAGCACGTTGGGATTACAGGGCATTATTAACCAATACCACACATTGGGGGACCTATGATGATCCATTCAATGAGACTCAGAGTGTTTGTTCCTGCCTGCTGGAGGGCTCGTATCGATTTGGGGATGTATATGGCTGGAAGATTGGTGCCTCAGTGGGCTTTGACCTTAATGACGGCGATTTGACCGGTAACAATACCGGTATTATGATTACACTGTCCAAATTATGGAGGATACTATGAGAAGATTTGTGCGTTTTAGTGTTTCAATAGCGGGTGCTTCCAGTGTAACGGAACTAAACCGTGATTAGCCTGATATTGCTCCGTCCAGTAAATGGATGGTGTGGTCTGTCATGGCGGCCAGTTGCTCGTCATGGGTTACAATGACGAATGTCTGTCCCAGCATATCTCTCAGATTGAAGAACAGCTTGTGAAGCTCTTCCTTGTTTTTTGTATCCAGGCTTCCTGACGGCTCGTCAGCCAGGATTACATCCGGCTGGTTGGCAAGTGCACGTGCTACCGCAATACGTTGTTTCTCACCTCCTGACAGTTCTGACGGTTTATGTCCCGCCCTGTCGGCAAGACCCATTAATTCAAGCAATTCCTGCGCTCTTGCTGATGCCTGACGCATTCCCTGACCGGCAATCAGCAACGGTATGGTTATGTTCTCAAGGGCTGTAAACTCAGGCAGCAGCTGATGAAACTGGAAAACAAACCCTATGTGCCTGTTACGGAAGGCTGACAGCTCTTTTTCTCCCATACGGGTTATGTCCTGTCCGTCATATATCACGCGGCCGCTATCCGGTTTGTCAAGTGAACCCATTATCTGGAGCAGGGTGGTCTTGCCGGCTCCGCTTGGCCCGGTAATGCTTATTATCTTTCCGCGTTCCACCTGGAGGCTGATACCTTTCAGTACGTTCAGGCTACCGAAACTTTTCTTAATGTTGTCCAGTTCAATCATTTCCTATGTTTTTTTGTTACCGCATATTGAACATGTTGCAAAAATATACGGTTTGACTTGATTTTGACCTATTATTATGAGATTTTATGCCTTTTGATGTCTCTATTTTGTACGGAAACGCTAATTTTGCGGCCAAATTATTCATACTATAACAAATTATCCTATGCGAGTAGCAATTGTTGGAGCCAGCGGTGCTGTAGGACAGGAGTTCCTGCGTGTGCTGGAAGAGCGTAAATTCCCGCTCGATGAGTTGGTTTTGTTCGGGTCATCCCGTAGTGCCGGATCTTATTACACCTATGGCGGTAAGAAGATTCAGGTCAAGTTACTGCAGCATAATGATGATTTCAAGGGTATTGACATAGCATTCGTATCAGCCGGAGGCGGTACTTCTGAGGAGTTTGCCGAAACCATCACCAAGTACGGCGCAATAATGATAGACAACTCTAGCGCTTTCCGTATGGATCCGCAGGTTCCTCTGGTAGTTCCTGAGGTTAACCCGGAGGATGCCCTGGTTCGCCCCAAAGGCATCATTGCCAATCCTAACTGCTCAACCATCATGATGATTGTGGCACTTAAGGTTCTTAATGACCTGTCGCCCGTCAAGAACGTTCAGGTTTCAACCTATCAGGCAGCTAGCGGTGCCGGTGCTGCAGCTATGGCAGAACTCGAGCAGCAGTATCGCCAGGCTCTGGCAGGTGAGGAGGTGACCGTAAACAAGTTTGCCTATCAGCTTGCTTTCAACCTGATTCCCCATATTGACGTATTCAAGGAGAGCGGTTATACCAAGGAGGAGGAAAAGATGTTCTATGAGACCCGCAAGATGTTCCACAATGACATCAAGTGCAGTGCCACCTGTGTGCGCGTTCCTGCTCTGCGTTGTCACTCTGAGGCCATCTGGGCAGAGACCGAGCAGCCTGTATCAGTAGAGGCTTTCCGTGAGGCCGTTAAGAACGGTGAGGGGCTTGTTCTTATGGATGATCCCAGTAAGAAAGAATATCCCATGCCTCTGTTCCTGGCAGGTACTGATCCCGTTTACGTGGGCCGTATCCGCAAGGATATAGCTAATCCTAATGTGATGTGCTTCTGGATTGTAGGTGACCAGATCCGCAAGGGCGCCGCTCTGAACGCCGTTCAGATTGCCGAGTACCTGATCAAGCAGGGCGTGGTAAAGTAATCAAATACGCACCAAAAAGAAAGGCCCGCAGGATTGCGGGCCTTTTCTTTTTGCTTTGAAGTTTATCACTTCTTCATTTTGCTGCGCCACAGGGCACTCATCTCTTCCAGGGTCTTGCCCTTTGTTTCGGGAACCATCTTCAGGACAAAGAGTGCTGAGAGAATTGAGAAACCTGCATAGATAAGGTATGTGCCACCTATGCTCCACTCGCATAGTGACGGGAAGGTTGATGATATCACGTAGTTTGATATCCACTGTGCTGCAACTGCGATAGCTACTGCATTGCCGCGTATGGTATTGGGGAATATCTCGGATATAAGTACCCAGCAGATAGGACCCCATGACATCATGAATGATGCGGTGTAAATAATTATGAATACCAGAGCTGCAACTCCGATGACATCGCAGAAGGAAAGAACACTCAGTGCTATCATACCTATTGCCATTCCTATTGAACCAACGATAAGCAGAGGTCTGCGGCCCCACTTGTCGACAGTCAGGATGGCTACGACTGTGAACAGGATATTGACAACACCCATTACAACAGTTTGTATCATGGCGGCGTCACCGCTTGAACCCATGTTCTGGAATATGCGCGGGGCGTAGTAAAGAACTACGTTGATGCCTACAGCCTGCTGGAAGAATGACAGCAGAACGCCTACGATGATAACCAGGATACCGTAAGACAGGAGGCTCTCTTTCTTTTCAACCAGAGTGTCCTTGATCTCCTGCAGTATCTGCTGTGCGCGACCCTCGCCGTTGATGCGGGTAAGAACGGCCATAGCTTTCTGTGTGTTGCCGCGCATAACCAGATAACGCGGGGTCTTGGGTACGAGTAACAGCAACAGTCCGAATGCACCTGCGGGGAAGGCCTCACTTACGAACATCTTGCGCCAGCCGATGTCGACCATTGCAACCTGAATGAGTTCTGGAGTATCGGCCAAACCGCTGCGTATCAGGGTATTGATGGCGTATACTACCAATTGGCCGAAAATGATTGCAAACTGGTTGCATGATACCAATGTACCACGTATCTGCGCGGGCGCAACCTCTGCTATGTACATGGGGCAGATGGCCGATGCCATACCTACGCCGATACCTCCCAGGATACGGTACAGGATGAATGCCCACATAAGTCCTTTGGTAGCCTCACCGGGCTGGAAGAATTCAAAGTTGGGACGGAAAAGGAACTCCGGCATGTAACTTCCCAGAGCTGAAAGGAAGAACAGTACTGATGCAAAGATCAATGCGTTCCTACGGCCAAGTCTGGTGGCCATGATGCCTGAAATAAGTCCTCCGATAATACATCCGATCAAGGCTGAGGATGTTACGAAACCGTGCATTCCGGTTGTGTAAAAATCTCCTAATCCGCTGGCGAAGAATTTCTGCAGTGCCTGCTCGGCTCCGGATATGACAGCGGTATCATATCCAAACAATAAACCGCCTATTACGGCAACCGCACAGATTCCATAAAGATAGGCTTTGCTCCCTGTCTCTTTGTAATTGCTCATAATGATAAATTGTTTATGTACTTTAGTTAGTATTCTACAATAAAAGGACTGTTGAAACTTTATCGTAGCAAATATAGTGCAAGTCGAGAGAAGAAAAAACAGTTTGCTGATTTTTATTCCGAGACGCCGCCTGGATTATAAAACATACATGTTGTGTAATTGTTTGAAAATGTAAGGATATTTCGCTATGTTCAATTGCAGGATACGACACTTTTTTGAGGGCTGTTTTTGCGGTTGTCAGGAATAAGCGTTATCTTCGTCCTCAAAACAAAAAAACTATGGAACAGAACGGAAACGGACAAAAACAGCTTCAGATAGAACTCAAGGAAGAAACAGCCCAGGGCGTTTATTCCAATCTTGCTATGATCACTCATTCATCATCGGAGTTCGTGATGGATTTTATAAGCATTCTTCCCGGTATGGCAAAAGCCCAGGTCAAGTCACGTGTCATCATGTCGCCTGAGCATGCCAAGCGTCTGCTGATGGCTCTTCAGGACAACGTCGCCAAGTATGAGAACGCATTCGGAAAGATTGAGATGAAGGCGCAGAAGGGAACTTTCATGCCGCCTATTTCAGATTTCCACGGAGAGGCCTGAACAGTATAGTTTTTTTGATCCATTTATGGCGGGTGCCGGTCCGGCATCCGCCTTTATTTTGCTTTTTTGCAGTTAAAAGTTCAAAAACTGTAAGTTTTCCCTTGCGTTATAAAATAATAGCCGTATCTTTGCACGCCAAAAATTCTGGATTTACTATTTAATATATAATAATTAAAAACAAACAAACATGCCAACAATTCAGCAGTTAGTACGCAAAGGACGTCAGGTTCTGGAGGACAAGAGTAAGTCTCCGGCCCTGGATTCCTGCCCCCAGAGGAGAGGCGTTTGCGTGAGAGTTTACACAACAACACCTAAGAAGCCTAACTCAGCCATGAGAAAGGTTGCACGTGTTCGTCTTACCAACCAGAAGGAGGTTAACTCCTACATCCCGGGTGAGGGTCACAACCTGCAGGAGCACTCAATCGTGCTTGTACGCGGCGGTCGTGTTAAGGACCTTCCCGGTGTACGTTACCACATCATCCGCGGTACACTTGATACCGCCGGCGTAAACGGTCGTCTCCAGAGACGTTCCAAGTACGGTGCTAAACGTCCTAAAGCAGCAAAGAAGTAAAAAGTCAATAACAAGTTTTGGTCAGTAGATTGAGGTTGAGTAAATGTCCAGGCGTGGACGTTGAAGAATCAAAAACGACAACCCGAACAAAACAAAAGATTTAAAATGAGAAAAGCAAAACCGAGAAAGCACGTCATCCTTCCGGATCCTGTATTCGGCGACGTTGCAGTGACCAAGTTCGTGAACCATCTCATGTATGATGGCAAGAAGAACACTTCATTCGAGATTTTCTACGAGAGTCTGGACAAGGTAAAGGCAAAGATGCCCAACGAGGAGATGTCTGCCCTTGAGATTTGGAAGAAGGCTCTTGATAACGTTACACCTCAGGTAGAGGTTAAGTCCCGCCGTATTGGTGGTGCTACATTCCAGGTTCCTACTGAGATCCGTGCTGACCGCAAGGAGTCAATCTCTATGAAGAACCTTATCTCATTCGCCCGTAAGCGTGGCGGTAAGTCAATGTCAGACAAACTGTCTGCAGAGATTGTGGATGCTTTTAACAGCACTGGTGGTGCATTCAAACGTAAAGAGGATATGCACCGTATGGCTGAGGCCAACAGAGCTTTTGCACACTTCAGATTCTAATTGTACTGCATGGCAGATCAGGATTTACATCTCACGAGAAACATCGGCATCATGGCTCACATTGATGCCGGAAAGACTACGACTTCAGAGCGTATTCTTTACTATACGGGATTAACACATAAAATTGGTGAGGTACATGACGGTTCCGCTACCATGGACTGGATGGTCCAGGAGCAGGAGCGCGGTATTAC
>JAGBPB010000029.1 GCA_017633615.1 Bacteroidaceae bacterium
ACGGTTGATATTGGTGATGCAGACGCGGTCACTGTCCACAATGGTCAGATGGCGGATACCGCTGCGCACCAGACTCTCGGCACACCATGAGCCCACGCCGCCCACGCCGAAAATAATGACGCGTTTCTGGCCGATACGCTCTATCGCATCAACTCCCAGCAGCAGCTCCGAACGTCTGAATATTGCGTCCTCAATCGCCATCCTTCTTTTCTTCGGGTTTTACCTCCTGAGCCTCGTACTTGATCTTCTTGAAACCTTCTTTAATGGCATCGACCGATGTCTTGTCGGCATCATACTGTATGGTTACGGTCTTTTTCTCAAGGTTGGTGTCAATGCTCTTGATTCCCTTCTCAAAGCGGATATTATCCTTGATTTTCTTCTCGCAGTTGGCGCAGTGCATCTCAGGGCTGGTGGTAAATACTACTGTCTTTACGTCCTTTGCGGAGCATACTGTTGCCACCGCCAATGCCATGATTAATAACAACTTTCTCATATCTTATTCTATCTTGTTCCAATTAAATCTCAGTCCTATGTAATATATAGCTCCATGCACAGGACCCCAAACCATTGTCGCATCAAAATCCTGTCCCCAGGGATTACCCGCACTGATGATGGGATTCTGCTGACGGCGCCCGGTCAGGTTCTCGCCTCCCACATATACGCTTCCGTAACGGAAGAACCGCGTTATCTGGGCATTCAGCTGCTCGTAGCCATTGTAGCTACTCTCCCATGACGGTGTACCGTCTGACAGCAGATATGCATCGGGCATGCGTCCGCCACCATTCAGCTGCAAAGTTACATCAAATTGCCATTTTCCCAAACCCGGCTGATACTGAGCGGTCAAAAGACCTTTATACCTGTTGGTAAGCGGCTTCTCCCTCAGTACACCGCTGTATGTTGATTTTACATCGCTGCGCCGGTATGTAGCCGTAAATGTAAAGCCGTCAAACAGCGGATAAGACACCTCAGCCTGCCAAGTATGTGAATAACTGCTGCCCGCAAGATTGGTAAAGTGAACGGCATGCGGGTCTGTGTCCATATCCACAACCACCTGATGCAGGAAAGTGGTATAGTAATACTCAGCGCTCAACTCCAGATTTTTTCCGGACACAGGTACGGTCAATGTGGCACTTACACCAGTGTTCCACGCCTCCTCCTGGTCCAGGTTATCATCAATAAGAATCTGCCTGCTGCTGGCCATCAGATAATTGTACTCACTCATTACATGGGCAGTACGATAACCCTTACCAACAGAACCCCTTACGGTCAGCATGTCGTTAGGAGAGTATTTAAGGTGCATACGCGGCGTCACGAATCCGCCGTAAATGCTGCTGTGATCCCAACGCAGGCCACCCATCAAAGTAAACATCTCATCAATTTTATAGGTGTATTGCGCATATACGCCCGGTGTTTTCTCACTGCGGTCAAAACGGTCATGGTTGAAACTGATACCGGTTGACAGACTATTGCGCTCATCAAATTCCGTTTCAAACAGAAGCGATGCATATCCGTTCAGCTGGTCGGTATTATAGGGCCTGTTGCCGTAATGTGCATTCTGCCTGTGCATCGACCCTGACAAAATAAGCGCTATGTTTGATGAATGTGCCTGGTCAAAGATGTAAGCATTCTTGGCAAAAGCCTCATACCGCTCGTTTGTAATGTCAATCAGATAAGGATTGCCCATTGTGGCGTGATGCCCCGTCTGCCCGCTCCCACGGTGTTCCTTCAATGCCTTGACCGATGCCTGGAAAATATAGCTGTCGCCCATACGCGCCAACCGGCCCTGAAATGTGCTCTGTTTCACCTTTGGCATATCGGCAAAACCGTCATTGTTCTCATCATGCGCCTGCTCAAGCACCTCGTAATGTCCCAGCAAAGCGGTACTCCATTTGTCAGTAAGGTGCAGGTTAGCCCCAAAGTTGGCCTCCAGTTTACCCTTGGAGTTATAGAACAGGTTTGCATCGGCAAACGGAGTCTCCTGCGGTTTCTTGAACTCCACGTTTATCTGCCCCGTAATGCTCTCATATCCGTTCTTGACCGATGACGCCCCCTTGGAAACCTGAATGCTCTGCATCCACGGTCCCGGTATGTAGCCCAGAGAATAAGGCGTCGCCGCACCGCGATAGTTGGGGATATTCTCAGTAAGCATCTGCACGTACGTACCGTTCAACCCCAGCAGCTTGATCTGCTGTGCTCCGGTAGCCGCATCGGCATAATTGACATCGACCGACGGATTGGTAGTGAAACTCTCACCAAGATTGCAGCAGGCGGCACGGAGCAGTTCCCTGCTGCCTATAACCTCCATGTTGCTAATACCCATGGATTTTAACTGACTGGTCTGATATGCCTGTACATCAACCTCCTGCAACTGCTCCCCATCGAGCGTCTGAACGTCCGACGAATCCCTGACCGTAGTATTTTGTCCGAAAGCCAGTGTTGCAGATTGGAGTAAGGCAATGAACCCGATGAGTTTTTTTCTCATAGTGCCTGCAAACTTACGGAAAAATATTAAAACGAAATCTATACCTTTACAGGCGAAAAAGACAGTCAATATGTTTTCACGCAAGACAAGATACGCAATTATGGCGCTGTCTATACTGGTTAAGGAGTATGGCAGTCAGGCTGTTCCCATGAGC
>JAGBPB010000030.1 GCA_017633615.1 Bacteroidaceae bacterium
AGACCCTTAACGGTACCGGTGGTCTTGAAGTCCATATCACCCAGATGATCCTCATCACCAAGGATATCTGAAAGGACTGCATACTTGTCCTCGCCCGGGTTCTTGATAAGACCCATTGCAATACCTGATACGGGGTTCTTGATCTTTACGCCGGCATCCATAAGAGCAAGTGTACCTGCGCAAACGGTAGCCATTGATGATGAACCGTTTGACTCAAGGATATCGGATACTACGCGTACGCAGTAGGGATAATCCTCAGGAATCTGGCCCTTGAGAGCACGCCATGCCAGATGACCGTGACCGATCTCACGACGACCCAGACTGCGCTGTGCCTTAGCCTCACCTGTGCAGAAAGGCGGGAAGTTGTAGTGGAGCAGGAAACGCTCATCGTGCTGATCCAGCACGTCATCAACCATTTTCTCGTCATCCTTGGTACCCAGTGTTACAGAGCACAAAGCCTGTGTCTCACCACGGGTGAATATTGATGATCCGTGAGGTCCGGGCAGGTAACCTACCTCGCACCAGATGGGACGGATATCGGTTGTCTTACGACCGTCCAGACGCTTGCCCTCATCGAGCACGCAGCGACGCATTGCATCGCGCTCTACGTCGTGGTAGTAACGGTCTATCAGAGCATCCTTCTCAGCCAGCTCATCCTCACTCATATCAGCGTGAGCTGCATGATACTGCTCCTTGAACTCATCACGTACAGCCTCAAAGTTGGCCTCACGTGAATGCTTATCTGTATTGCCCTCGGCAGCCAGGTTGTATGACTTCTGGTAGCAGGCATCCTTAACGGCCTGACGGAGTTCCTCATCGTTAACCTCGTGGCAGTACTCGCGCTTAACGGTCTTGCCAACCTCCTCAGTCAACTCCATCTGAACCTTGCAATGCTTCTTGATCTCATCATGAGCGGCCTTCATGGCACCCAGCAGGTCAGACTCAGAGACCTCCTTCATCTCACCCTCTACCATCATGATGTTGTCATAGGTAGCGGCTACCATTACATCCATATCGGCCTCTTCAAGCTGCTTGAATGTGGGGTCAATAACGTACTCACCGTTGATACGGGCTACACGAACCTCAGAAATCGGGCCCTGGAAAGGTATATCTGATACTGCCAGGGCTGCTGATGCAGCCAGACCGGCCAGAGCATCAGGCATCTGCTCTCCGTCAGCGGAGAACAATATGATGTTTACAAAAACTTCAGCGTGATAGTTGTCAGGAAACAAAGGACGCAGAGCGCGGTCAACCAGACGACATGTCAGAATCTCATAATCAGAGGGACGGCCTTCACGTTTTGTAAAACCGCCGGGATAACGTCCGATTGACGCATACTTCTCTCTATACTCTACCTGCAGCGGCATGAAATCAGTTCCGGGAACTGCATCTTTGGCGGCACATACAGTGGCCAGGAGCATAGTTTTGCCACATGTCAGCATCACGGCTCCATCGGCTTGCTTTGCCAGTTTCCCGGTCTCCAGTTTGATGGTTCTGCCATCAGGAAGCTGGAACTCTTTTGTTACAATTTTCATCATTTTAATATTAAAACATCTAATAAAAAATATTCCTCTTTCAGAGTAAATTGCGGCAAAAGTAATAGAAAATATGTATATTTGCAAACCATTTTTGAATCTTCATTGTATAAGTAATGATAGAATCAATTAAAGACATCGTTTCAAGGGAAGCACAAGCAATTCTTAATATTCCCGTAGGCGATGAATATGAAAAGGCCGTGAATCTGATAGTTCATCACGTTCACGAATTAAACGGAAAGTTGATTACCAGCGGTATGGGTAAGGCTGGACAGATAGCCATGAACATGGCCACCACCTTCAGTTCTACAGGTACACCATCCATATTCCTTCACCCCAGCGAAGCTCAGCACGGTGACTTGGGTATATTGCAGAAGAATGACCTCTTCCTGCTTGTTTCCAATTCAGGAAAGACACGTGAGATCCTGGAACTTATGGAACTGAGCCGCACACTTGATCCCACACTCAATTTTATCGTACTCACCGGTAATACAGACAGTCCTTTGGCCCGTCAGGCAGATGTTGTACTAGGTACCGGCCATCCCGATGAAGTATGCGCTCTGGGCCTTGCGCCCACCACCAGCACTACCGTCATGAACGTTATAGGCGATGCTCTGGTGGTTGAAACCATGAAAAAGATTGGTTTCACCGTTGAAGAATATAACAAACGTCACCACGGAGGCTATTTGGGAATGCGCTCCAAGAAACTGTTATGAGAAAAATATTCGGAATAGGAGAAACCGTTTACGACATTCTTTTCCGAGGCGGCAAGCCCGTTGATGCTGTCCCTGGGGGCTCAGTTTTCAATGGGCTTATTTCACTTGGAAGAGTTGGCCTGGACTGCACCTTCATAACTGAGGTAGGTTCTGACATGGTTGGTCACATCATTCTGGACTTCATGCATGAAAACGGCATTAACAGCGATTATGTTTCATGCTATGAAGGTAAAAAAACCGCCATTTCACTGGCATATCTGAACGAGCATAACGACGCCAAGTACAGTTTCTACAAGGACTATCCCAACAACCGTCTGGACTTTAAGTTTCCTGACATAAAGCCTGATGATATTGTGGCATTCGGCGCCTATTTTGCTCTGAATCCCGTTTTGAAACCAAAGGTCCGTCCATTCCTGGAATATGCCAAAAAGCAGGGAGCCATACTCTATTATGACCTGAACTTCCGTGACAATCATGTACATGAAGTGGAGGCATTGAGGGATACTTTCCGTGAGAACTATGGCCTGGCCGATGTGGTTCGCGGCAGTCATGAGGATTTCATAAATATATTCGGACATGATGATTGCCGCAAGATCTATGGTGAAACGTCAAGATACTGCCCGCGTCTGATATGCACCAGAGGCAAAGACGGTGTTCTTGTGATTGACCATGGGCAGGAATATGTTTTCAGCTCACGCTCCATCATGCCTGTAAGTACCATCGGCGCAGGAGACAATTTCAACGCCGGCATTATTTACGGACTCATAAAAGAAGGAATCTGTCGTCAGGATCTGGATACAATCAACAAAGATAAGTGGAGCCGTCTGATAGGATACGGTATTGATTTTGGAACTGAAGCCTGTTTAAGCACATCAAATTATGTGAGTACTGAATTTGCAGACAGGCACAAAATATCCCGTTGAAATGAAAAAAAACAATGCCAGATCAATCTTTAGAACACCATTCATGGTGATGATAAGGAATCTGGTCGTTGTCTATGCCTTTTTCCTTCTCTGTCACCCTATTTTTATCTGGTATAACTGGAACTCTCTGCAAGGTTCCATGCAGGGTATGATATGGCCCATGCTCAAGGGATCACTTGTATTTGACACAGCGGGAATAATGTATTTATGTGCCATATACATGGTACTTATTATGCTCCCACTTCATTTCAAGGAGAAAAAATGGTTCTATCGGCTGACCAAGATAATCCTGGTGGTTATGGTTTCAATAGGGATTATGGCCAATCTGGTGGATACGGTATATTTCCCATACACAGGCTGCCGCAGCACTCTGAAAGTCCTTGATGAATTCAGCAATGAAAGTGGAGGTCAGATATTATCAATTATACTTAAGTCACTGCTTTCAAACTGGTATCTGGTTCTCCTGTACACAGCCTTTGTATGGGCCTTATGCAAATTCCTGACCATACCGGCCACCCTCCGATACCGCAAACCATACGTTTATTACATTTTCAGAACACTATGTCTGGCCGTAACTGGCCTGTGCATGGTGGCCGGAATACGTGGAGGATTGGCTCATAACATAAGACCCATAACAATGAGTAACGCATACCGTTACGTAAATACACCCGCGCAGGCGGCCGCCATACTGAACACTCCGTTCTGCGTTATCCGCACTATGGGCAATGAGGACATGAAAGTACCTGAATACTTCTCCGAAAAGGAACTTAATGAGATTTATTCACCCGTAATAATCCCTGATTCCACCGCAGTTTTCATCCCTAAGAACGTTGTGGTATTCATTCTGGAAAGTTTCGGTTCAGAATATATCGGAGCGATGAATCCCGGAACGGAAGGAATACATGACTGCACTCCTTTTATGGATTCTCTCATAGAAAAGTCACTCACCTTCGATGTGTCATTGGCCAACGGACGCAAGAGCATTGACGCCATGCCGTCAGTCCTGTCAGGCATACCCATGCTTAAGGACCATCTGTTCCTTACACCAACCATAATGTCCAAGGAGATTTCAGGATTGGCCAAGGAACTTGGAACCAAGGGTTACTACTCAGCCTTCTTTCACGGAGCGGATAACGGCTCCATGGGATTCCAGGCTTTCTCCAAGGTTATAGGATACAATGACTATTTCGGGATGGAGGATTTCCTTAAGAAGCCCCAGTATGGAGGAAACGCAGCCTTTGACGGATATTGGGCCATATGGGATGAAGAGTTCCTACAATACATGTGTGATGAGATAAGTTCATTCCGTGAACCGTTTGTAGCATCTGCCTTCACTGCATCTTCACATCATCCGTACAATATCCCCGAGAGTTATCAGAACATCTTCCCGGAAGAAGGAAATCTCCCAATATATCGGGGGATACGCTATTCAGACCATGCCCTGCAGCTCTTCTTTGAAAAGGCCTCAAAGCAGCCCTGGTTCAGCAACACCCTGTTTGTGCTTACGGCCGATCATACAAACCTTTCCGAGCATCCTGATTATCAGTCTGATTATGGAAATTTCCGTGTTCCCATCATATTCTACTGCCCAAGTGACAGCCTGAGCGGCAGACGTAATGCCATAGCACAGCAGTCTGACATCTATCCCTCAATACTGGGTTATTTGAGTTATGACAAGACCGTTATCAGTTTCGGACAGGATCTGTTCAACACACCTGATGATGAGACGTGGGGCGCAAACCTGCAAAACGGTCTCTATTCATACTATAAAGGCAACCTGATGATTCAGTTTGATGGAGAGCAAGAGACCGGCCTGTTTGCTTACAAACAAGACCCTACCCTCAAACAGAATCTCAAGGGAACCCTGCCCGCCACCGAGCAGGAGATGATGAAAAAACTCAAGGCACTGATCCAACAGTACCTTGAGTATATGACAACCAAAAAATTGGTTGTTAATCAGTAAACCTTGACTTTCAGTTTGGCGTAGGCGCGCTCCACTTTCTCAAGAGCTTTCTCTACGCTCTCTGCACGGGCCAGAATTACGCCCATACGGCGATGCCCCTTTATAAACGGCTTTCCGAAGAAACGAACCTGAACATCGGGCTCAGAGAGAATCTCATCAACGTTCTCAAACTCAATCATGTTGGTGTCACCCTCAACAACGATGGCCTTTGATGCGCTGGGGCCGAAGAAGTTGATCTTGGGGATAGGAAGACCCAGGACGGCACGTGCATGCAGAGCAAACTCTGAAAGATCCTGTGAAATCATTGTAACCATACCGGTGTCATGCGGACGGGGTGAAACCTCGCTGAACAGCACATTGTCACCGCAAACGAACATCTCAACACCAAAGATACCGTAACCGCCCAGAGCGTCGGTAATCTTCTTTGCAATATCCTGGGCCTGAGCCAGAGCCTTGTCACTCATGGGCTGAGCCTGCCATGACTCGCGGTAGTCACCGTCCACCTGATGGTGACCGATGGGGTTCAGAAATGTGGTACCTCCGCTGTGACGTACTGTAAGGAGAGTTATCTCATAGTCAAACTTTACAAAGCCCTCTACTATAACCTCACCGCCTCCGGCGCGACCGCCCTCCTGGGCAATCTTCCAAGAATTATCAGCATCAGCAGGAGTCTTGCAAACGCTCTGGCCGTGACCTGATGAACTCATGATAGGCTTAACAACGCAGGGAGTACCAATCTCCTTGATTGCTGCATCAAACTCTTCACGGGTGGCAGCAAAACGGTAATTTGAAGTAGGCAGGCCCAATGTCTCATGAGCCAGCTGGCGTATGCCCTTGCGGTTCATGGTGAGGAATGTGGCATTGGCGGTAGGAATAACGTTGTAACCCTCCTTCTCAAGCTTTACCAGCTCAGGGGTGGCGATAGCCTCTACCTCCGGAATGATCATATCCGGTTTTTCCTTTTCAATAATCTCGCGCAGACGGGCTCCGTCAAGCATTGACAGAACATAGCTGCGGTGGGCCACCTGCATGGCAGGGGCATTCTCATAACGGTCGAGAGCTACGACCTCAACTCCATAACGCTGCAATTCAATTGCAACTTCTTTTCCAAGTTCACCTGAGCCGCAAAGCAGTGCTTTCTTGGCAACCTTGGTAAGCGGTGTTCCGATTTTTACCATTGTTTTATGTTGTTTACAGTTGCTGCATATCATTAAGACGCTTGTAATAGCCGTTCAGAGCTATAAGTTCCTCATGTGTACCGCGCTCCACTATCCTACCTTCATGCAAAACGCAGATTTCATCAGCGTTTTTAATGGTTGACAAACGGTGTGCTATGGCTATTGTGGTACGGTCCTTCATAAGACGCTCCAGAGCCTCCTGTACCAGACGCTCGGACTCGGTGTCAAGTGCGCTTGTGGCCTCGTCAAGAATCAGTATCGGCGGGTTCTTGAGTATGGCGCGGGCTATACTTATGCGCTGGCGCTGACCGCCGGAAAGCAAGCATCCGCGATCACCTATGTTGGTGTCATAACCGTTTTCGGTCTCCATAATGAAGTCATGGGCATTGGCTATCTTGGCGGCAGCTATTACCTGCTCACGTGTGGCATCCTTGACACCGAACGTTATGTTGTTGTAGAACGTATCATTGAACAGTATGGCCTCCTGATTGACATTACCCATCAGGCTGCGTAATGACGCAAGAGAAATCTTGCGGATATCCTTTCCGTCAATGGTTATGGAACCTTTATCAACATCATAGAAGCGGGGCAGCAGATCAACCAGAGTGGATTTTCCAGAACCGGACTGACCCACCAAGGCTATTGTCTTGCCTCTGGGTATTGTAAGATTGATATCATGCAATACCTCACGGCCGTCCTCATATGAGAATGAAACACCCTCAAATTTGATCTCATCAGCCAGTTCCTTAATCTCAGACGGATTTTCCGGATTCCTGATGTTATTCTCGGCAAGCAGAATCTTGTCAATACGCTCCACTGAAGCCATACCCTTGGGTATTGCATAGCCGGCTTTGGAGAAATCCTTGATAGGATTGATTACGCTGTAAAGAATGGTCAGATAGTAGATGAATGTAGGACCGTCAATGGGGGCGTTGGTTGAATTGAGAATGAGAGTGCCACCGTACCAGAGCACAACTACGATGAGCGCCGTACCCATGAACTCACTTACAGGATGAGCCAGAGCCTGACGCATATGAACCCTGTTGGAAGCCTTACGGAGTTGCTCACTGCTGCCGGCAAAGCGTTTTGACATTTTGCCTTCCGCAAGGAATGCCTTTATTACCCTGAGACCTCCCAACGTCTCTTCCAACTCAGACATGGTCTCACTCCAGAAAGACTGCACCACCAGTGAGTTTGCCTTGAGCTTGCGGCCTATAGAGCCCATGACCCAGATAATGAGCGGACCGATGACCAATGTGAAAATGGTCAGCCGCCAGCTTATGGCAATCAGAGTACCCAGATATACCAGGATAAGTATCGGGTTCTTAATGAGCATGTCCAGCGACTGCGCAATGGAGTTCTCTATCTCCGATACGTCACCGCTCATGCGTGTTATGATATCGCCCTTGCGCTCCTTGCTGAAGAAGCCCATGGGAAGACTGAGTATCTTGTTGTAAATCTGGATCCTTATGTCACGTACTATACCGTTACGGAGCGGAACCATAACCGCAGCCGCACCGAAATAGCAGGCAGTCTTGAAGAAAGTCATCACTATCAGCACAAGACCCAGTATAAGAAGGGTCTTGGACTCGCCGTATTGGTTGATGAAATCAGTTACTTTGTAGAAAAAGTTATCCTTTACCAGGCTGAAGAACTCTTTCAATCCCTCTGCCTCTGAAAAGGGAACATATTGATATGTCTCAGTGCTTATCTTGAATAGGATCCGCAGGATAGGAACTATCAGAGCAAAAGAGAAAACATTGAGAATTGCCGACAGGAGATTATATGTCACGCTCCCCACCAGATTGCGGCGGTATGGCCTGACAAAACGTCTCAGAAAAGCAAAAAGATCCTTCATCGGGCGAAAGCATTGATTCGTTGCGCGAATATACGAATTTTATTAGGTAACTTTGCGCATCTGTTGACAAGTTTTCAGCTCATGACAGCCCGAACGAGAAAGATACTTTATGCAACGTTAATCCTGATTGTTCCGCTCATCGGGACCAGGGCTGCAATATTGGGAAAAGACTCAGCCAGCATAGCATTCAAACCCGATTCTTTCACTGAACGCTCCCTGTTGCCTGCGACACTGCTTACCACAAGCATACTCTTTAACGACAACAATCTGGACAAACGGATAATCAAGCAGGGATACATTGTTTCACCGGCATTGCAATCAGCCAACCTGATGCAATACTCCCCCGCCGCAATAATGCTGGCACTGAAGACAGTGGGAGTAAAAAGCCGCAGCGACTGGCCACGGATGCTTACCGCTGATATTGCATCTGTAGCCATTATGACATCTGTTACGAATGCAACCAAATATTCAGTAAAAAGACAACGTCCTGACGGAAGGGAATGGAACTCCTACCCTTCGGGGCATACCGCCACCGCATTCATGTGCGCCACTATGCTGCATAAGGAGTATGGTGAAACCCTTAGCCCATGGATAGGAGCCACCGGATATGGGATAGCCGCAACTACCGGCATTTTCCGGGTAATATCCAACAGACACTGGTGCTCAGATGTAATGGCAGGAGCAGCCATAGGCATATTCTCAACAGAGGCGGCATATGAACTCACAGACCTTCTGTTCGGAGAGTACAGATTACACAGGCCCGTAATATTTACTGACATCACTGATATGCCCCGATGGAAATTCGGACTATATTCAGACTATAGCCTGACCTCCGATGTCTTTACGTCCGGACGATATGGCAACCCTGATGCCAAGCCCGCCTGTTCCATAGGCATTGATGCCACCTGGATGCCCTGGTACATAGGTCCTACACTGCGTGCAGGAGTAACCCAAATGAAATGGACCGGCACTCAGGATATATATCTGCCTGATAACGGAAGCGTAGCCGATGTATACACCATTGGTGCAGGTCTGGATATGGATATTCCTGTCATGAGCAGACTGAGCCTGAACGGCCAGGCTATCGCAGGATACTCACCAAAGGCCAACAGCTACAGTTTTCTGGACGCACAGAATCAGCCGGTGGAATGGGAGATTCCGGCAGGTATGCATTATTTTGGAAATATAGGCTTGACACTCAGGACATCCTCATTTTCAAGTGTCAGCGTTCATGGAGGATTGGATTATTACGATAAGGTGTGGCGTTCATTCGTGATGGGCGCCAGATTCAATTATACATTCTGATTATGGCTAAGGTTATCGGATATGTTCTGTACGGCATTGTCTGGGTTCTTTCTCTGCTCCCCCTCAGACTGCTATATCTCCTTGCGGATATAATATGGCTCATCATGTTCCTGTGTCCGCCGCTCAGATACCGCAAATCAATAGTTAGGAAGAATCTGGCACTCTCCTATCCGGAAAAGGACAGCAAATGGTTGCGCCGCACCGAACGCCGTTTTTACTATCAGTTTGCCTGCCAGATAATGGAGAGCCTCAAGACGGTATCGGCAGGAAAACGCTGGATAGAGCGTCACATAGAGTTTACCGGACAGGATAAACTGTATGATGAGACCTTGAAAGGCAGATCGGGTATCGGCTATATCGGCCATATAGGAAACTGGGAATGGATTCCTTCCATGAATCTGTTTTTCACTGATATGAATGACTTTGTGGGAGGCCAGGTCTATCACAGGCTGGAAAACAACATCATGGAGTTTTTCATGTACAAGCTGCGCAGCAAGTTCGGGACAGTCAATATACCCATGGAACAGGTGATGAGACGTTTCCTCAGCTACAGGAATGAGGGCAAGAAATTCTTTATAGGAATGATATCCGATCAGGTCCCCCTGTGGTGGAACATACATTACTGGACACAGTTCATGAACAGAAAGACGCCTGTTTTTACTGGAGCTGAACGCCTGGCAAGAAAGATGGATCTGGAGGTATGGTATCTCCATATGACCCGTAAGCGCCGCGGATATTACCGTTGTGACATTCAGCTTGTTTATGAGCACACCAAAGATCTCCCGGAGTTTGCAGTTACAGAGAAATACATGCGTCTGCTTGAGGATAACATAAATGAATGCCCGGAACTGTGGCTCTGGACGCACAATCGCTGGAAACGTACCTGGGAGTGTTATCAGGAGTGGCTATCCCGCAATAAAAACAATTCCTGATTTCAAGTTTTTTAGCTACTTTTACTGATTCAATAAAAAAACAACACAATGAGATTGTCGGGACGCTTGTTTTTGACGGCAGCACTTTCAGTTTTTACTGCCACTCTGGCAAATGGCCAGGGAGTACGTTTTGACTTATCTTTTGACGGTCTGTTTGATAACCGCGAATTCAAAGGTGACGTAATGCCGCAGACCATATACGGAATGCGTCTTACACCGCAAATAGGTTTTGAGCAGGGCAATCATCTGATAATGGGAGGTCTTTCCAAGATATGGGAGTTCGGATCAAAAGGTGATATTGACCCCACACCTGTACTTTACTATCAGTTCCGTGACAGAAAATGGTCGGCTTCATTCGGAAACATACCGCGCACACATCTGCAGCGTCAGCTTCCCGATGCTTTTCTCTATGATTCCATCGCCTTTTTTGAACCTGTCATAGGCGGAACACTCATACAGTATTACGGAACAAATCTTGAAACTGAACTGTACTGCAACTGGTTCAGCCGCCAGAGAATGTATGATCGCGAAGCTTTCAGAATAGTGAATGACCTGCAATACGACATCTCATTCATCAGCATAGGTTATTACGCCGCATTGACACATTTTGCGGGCCCCATTGAACCCGGACACTCCCTCTATGAGAAGTTTATGTTCAATCCCTGGATCAGGCTTGATCTCTCTGATTTCATGCCCCAAAATACGGTTCTCAAATTTGAGGGCGGGCTTCTGGGCTCCGGTGTACACTGTCGCAAATATGAGAATTGGATCAAGGCATTAGGTTTTCTGGGCACTGTTGAGGCCGGATGGCGATGGTTCAATGTCCAAAGCACTTTCTACAAGGGTGACTGCCAACAGGAGTATCTGCATGACCCCGACGCAGGAATAGCTTTCCATCGCAGCGACCCTTTCTACAACCACACGTTCTATAATAAGACACGTATGGCAATCCAGTTTTATGATGATGGTAACATTGCATTCGGATTCAACTGGAACATACACTTCACACCCGACACACCCATTCATAACCAGCAGATGATTACGGTCAAGTACCATTTCACACCTGCCGGCCTTATGAACAGAAGACACTGATTATTAAGGACAGGATTTTCCTATGGAAACAGTTTCTTTACAGAAAGGCAGACTGACAAAGAGTGACCGGACAGTGCTGATATGGCTTTCAGTATGGTTCATCATTAATATACTTCAGGCCGCTCTGACTGAATTATCCAATGACGAGGCTTATTACACCCTGTTTGCCGACAATCTGGCTTGGGGCTATTTTGACCATCCTCCCGTAACGGCCATTCTGGTTTGGCTGGGCATGCACGTTGCACGCGGAAGTTTAGGGGTAAGACTTTTCTTTACCCTGCTACAACCCATTTATCTGTGGATTTTCTGGACTCTGATCAGACCCGCAGAAAAGGATTCAAGAACCACACAGGATGCCAACCTTTTCATTGTGCTCACAGCATCCTTGCTGATGTTCCAGCTATACGGATTCATTGCAGTCCCTGACGGTCCACTCCTGATCTCATCTGCTTGTTACCTGCTGGCTCTTGACCGTTTCACAAAAGGAAACCGTCTGGCATGGATCGGGCTCGGAGCAGCTATGGCATTCATGGCATACAGCAAATATCATGGTGCACTTGTGGTACTGTTTTCAGTCCTTGCTATTCCACGGATGCTCCGGAAACCGGGTTTATACCTGGCCGGACTTCTGGCACTGATATTAATCCTTCCTCACATGAAATGGCAATATGACCATAACTGGGCATCATTTGCTTATCACCTGTCAGGACGGAACGGAGAGTATAATTTCAGTGACATGATGGAATTCATCATCAATATGCTGGTTGTTTTCAACCCGTTGATGGTTCCCATCTTCTTCCAGGCATGGCGCAAGACCCAGCCTCAGAATGATTTTCAAAGGTACCTGCGTCTGCTTCCCGTTCTTTTCATCGGCTTTTTCCTGCTCTCCTCAATACGCGGATATGTTCAGCCCCAATGGGTCATAGCATGCTCTTTCGGTATAGTGTACGTGATGTTTGACTATTGCCGCAGGCATACCAGAACCCGCCGATACGTGATGCGTGCCGGGATTGTAACCTTAGTGCTTATTTCCCTTTTCCGGCTTGAGATGGTATTCAATCCTCTGGGTATCCGATATGAGATCTTTAAAAATGAGGAATCATATTCAAAACTAAACCAGTTTGCAGCAGGACGTCCCCTGATTTTCAGCGGAAGATACAGTGAAGCTGCCAAGTACCGCTTTTACACGGATGCTCCCGCATATTGCGAACCCAATATAACGTACCGCACCCATCAATGGCAATTCCTGGATTATGATACCCGGTTTGCAGGACGCGACGTACTGATACAGACCGACCGTGAGAATGCCACTGATTCAGTAAAACTGGCCAACGGCAAGGAATACTTTTGGATGGAATGTGCTGATTTCCGCCCCGTAAGGTTGATTGACATCAAATTTACCGGAATTCCTACAAAACTGAAAAGCGGAGATAATATCACAATAAACCTTACGGTGACAAATCCCTACAACTATACTGTGTCAACAGGAACAGATACCCGTATGGTAATGATATGGAAGTGGTCAAGGTTTGATATCTTTGAATATGACACTGATATTGACCTTACTCTACAACCTGGTGAAAGTGTGAACAGAACATTTTCATTCACTCTACCTGATGAACTGGCCGGACGTGACTACAGTACGGGATTTGCATTTAAATCAGGCATCTGCCCATACTGGTTCAACTGTATTCCCGTTAAAACCAAAGTGAAAAGATGATACTTAAGTTTATAAGATTCTGTATTGTCGGCGGTTCAGGAGTATTCGTCGACTTTGGCATCACATGGCTATTCAAGGAACTGCTCCATTTCAATAAATACATAGCCAATGCAATGGGTTTCCTTTGTGCCGCCACAAGTAATTTTTTCCTAAACAGGATTTGGACATTTCAGGGCACAGAGGGTGATGCGGGAACACAATATCTGCGCTTTCTGCTCATTTCTTTGATAGGATTGGGCATCAACAGCCTGACAGTATTCCTGCTTCACGGAAAACTTAAGTTTAATTTCTATCTGTCAAAACTGTTTGCAACAGGCGTGGTTACATTCTGGAATTTCTTCATGAACTACCTGTTCAACTTCTAACGGGCCTCCAGATCATCATGCAGAGTCTGGAGTATTGCCTTGCCGCGGTCTAACCGCATTTGTGAACCAAAAGAGTCGTTAATCAGACACTCTGAGGCATCATCGTCATACAAAGTAACGCCCGTGCTGTCCATAAAGCAGAACCCGTTATTGAAAGTATAGAATGAGAACGGATAAGCATAAGAATCAGACACTACATTCCTGCTGAATCTGAAATCACTGTGGTCTATCCCCATCTGTGCAAGAATAGTGGCTGCCATATCGGATTGAGCGGTTAAAAGGTCAATCTTACGTGGACCGCGCACTGCTCCGCCAACCCACAACACAGGAATATGATGTATATGCGGATCAGACCTGATACCGTCAGCCATATCCTTGAATCCGTGATCAGGAAGAATCATTAAAAGTAGGTTATCCCAAACAGAAGTAGTTTTAAGGCTGTCTATGAAAGCCCCAAGACAACTGTCAGAATAGGCAAATGCATTGTATATCTTATTGTCAAGCCTGTGATACGGCACTTCAAACGGTTCATGGCTGCTCAAACTCAGAAAACCGGTAAACCAAAGGGAATCGGTACGGTTTTTAAGTTCATCAAACAATCGGCTGAAAGTTATGTCATCATTTACACCCCAAGCATTTGTTTTCCGCTCATGCGCAGTGAAATCTGATTCTGAGATAATATGGCTTATGCCGCTTGAGTAGAGCCAACTCTGCATGTTCGTGAAATTGATATCGCCTCCATACATGAAGTATGTAGCATATCCCTGTTCCGCCAACTTACCCGGTATGGAAGGCAAGGCGGCACTCTTGGACGGCAGTTTCATGATAGAAGTGGTTGGCAGCCCCGGATGTCCGTTCATGATGCACACAAGACCACGGTCAGTCCTATAACTTCCAGCGTAGCAATTGCTGAAAAAGACTCCTTCCTGAATAAGACTGTCCAGGCGCGGAGTAACATCAGGCAAACCGCTTATGGCATTTACAAAAACTCCTCCAAACCCCTCAAGTACAACAACCAGAACATTTGGACGCTCTGTATTGAGCAGGGAGTCTGTTATATTGCTGTCTGTTTCATATAAACCGTTGAACAGTTCACTGCGTCGGGACTCTTCAAGATAATCATACCACTTGGAGTAATCAGAGGTCTTACTCAATGAACTGAGCATACTGAAAGAGGGATTCACCGCAGAGTGGTTCAGAAACTGATCTGAACTGAAATAGGCATGACCCACATTCATGGTTGAAGCTGTCAATCCTCCGCGTATGGCGATAAACAAAGGTCCGGACAATAATATATAGAACAGCGTTACCGGTATGCGTATCAGGACTTTGCTGTAGGGATTATCATACGGTTTCAATGATTTGGACAAAACCTTGAATATTATCCATGCCGTAATCAGGATTACCACAATACCCAACACAACCATCCATGGCGACACGCTTGCCAGAGCCTCCTTGGGAGTCTTTAGATAGAACAGGACTGAAGCATCCAACTTAAAACCCCAGAAAGGATAAAGGACTGCATCACTTATAAAAATAGCGGAAATGAGCAATGACACGATTGCGTCATATACTTTCATTGTCTTCTTTACAGGGAATGAATGCGCCCAAATACCTATTATGATGAAAAGTACCGGCAGAACGGTAAGATATCCGGCTACTGACATGTCTATGGAGAGGCCATGCCACATAACAAGAAGCCAGTCTTTGAAACCGTATCTTTGGTTAACAGCCCCGGCGTAGAGCATGAAAAGCGGCTTTTGGAGTATGAACAGAATAACCAGGCTCACATAATGCCTCAACAGCATCTCCAACCTTCCTCTTTTACATACAAATCCGGCCATACCAGTTATTTCCGACCAAAATCAGCAGGAATTTCACCCCACTTCTTAGTATCCCACTTGATTATCACATTCCTGAAAGTGTTCTCCCTGAGCCAGCGCTCCGCACTCTCAATGCGTTCAAACACGGCCTCTGTAGCAGGCGTGCGCTCCAGCTTGGTGCGGCACTGTTTTTTTTGCACCCAGTCAATAGCGTTACGGCTGTCGCTGTAGAGCGGCCAGTCCAACCCTCGGCTCTTATAGAGCGCAAGAGCATGAACAATTGCCAGGAACTCTCCGATATTGTTGGTTCCAAGTATGGGGCCAAAGTGAAACTTCTCCTCCATATCACCCAGATAGACGGCGCGGTACTCCATCTGTCCGGGATTGCCGCTGCAAGCCGCATCAACCGCCAATGCCTGACGTATGACTTCAGGCGGAAGCGGTTTGGGTTGTTTCTTGCGGCCGCCCGCTTTCTCCGGAACCTTTTTCTCTATGTAGTTTTCAGGAGGAAGATTGAAAGCCTCCTCAGCCTCCTCCCTTGTAGCGAACCCTTTATATACGGCACCCTTCCAGCCTTCAATCTGCTGTTTGCAAGCCTCCCAGGAATCATATACCCCCGGGCTCACCCCAATCCAAACTACGTAGTATTTTTGTGACATGTCCCAAAATTACATCCGCTCCGGCAGTTCAATACCCAGCAGGCCCATTCCCAATTTGAGGATCTTACCCACATTCTGAGCCAGTACCAGACGGAACAGCTTGAGTTCACGACTGGGCTCATGCATTATGCTGAAGTCATGATAGAACTGGTTGAACTCCTTGGCCAGGTCATAGCTGTAATTGGCAATTACTGAAGGATTATAGTCATCAGCAGCCTGACGTACCACATCCTGGAATCCGTTGAGCATCTGTATAAGACCTATCTCTTTCTCTGAAATCTGTGATTTCTCATCGGCATACAGGTTATTCTCCAGTTTGATACCCTCCTCTGCGGCTTTGCGCATGATGGAGCGTATGCGGGCATATGTGTACTGTATGAACGGGCCGGTATTACCGTTGAAATCGATGGATTCCTTGGGATTGAAGGTCATGTTCTTGCGGGCGTCAACCTTAAGGATGAAATACTTAAGAGCACCCATGCCTACAATACGCATTATCTCATCAGTCTCCTCCTTTGACAGACCGTCCAGTTTGCCAAGCTCAGCCGATGTGGCACGCGCGGTGGCTATCATCTCATCCATCAGGTCATCGGCATCAACCACCGTACCCTCACGGCTCTTCATCTTACCTTCGGGCAGCTCAACCATTCCGTATGAGAAGTGCACCAGATCCTTGCCCCACTTGAATCCTAAGCGGTCAAGCAGTATTGAGAGCACCTGGAAATGGTAGTTCTGCTCATTGCCCACCACGTAAATCATGCGGTCAATGGGGTAATCACGGAAACGCAGCTGTGCGGTTCCTATATCCTGAGTCATATAGACCGATGTGCCGTCACTGCGCAGCAGCAGTTTCTGGTCAAGGCCATTCTCAGCCAGATCAGCCCATACGGAGCCGTCGTCCTTGCGGAAGAAAAGACCCTTTTCAAGACCCTCCATGACGGTTTTCTTACCCTCCAGATAGGTCTGTGACTCATAATATATCTTGTCAAAGCTTACGCCCAGACGGCGGTATGTCTCATCAAATCCGGCATATACCCAGCTGTTCATACGCTCCCAAAGGGCACGAACCTCAGGGTCACCGGCCTCCCACTTGACCAGCATGGCGTGAGCCTCCTGCATCAGAGGTGACTCCTTCTCAGCCTTGGCCTTGGCCTCCTCCTGCGCCTTCTCATCAAGTTCTGCGTAGTTTGCGGGCAGCAGGCTCTTTACCTCTGCGCGGAAATGCTTGTCAAACTCCACATAGTAATCACCGATAAGATGATCACCCTTTTTACCGGTGGATTCAGGTGTGGCGCCGTTGCCCCACTTGAGCCATGCAAGCATTGACTTGCAAATATGGATACCGCGGTCATTTACAATATTTGTCTTGACCACCTTGTAACCGTTGGCTGCCATGATATTGGAAAGTGCACCACCCAGCAGGTTGTTGCGCACATGACCAAGATGAAGCGGTTTGTTGGTATTGGGCGATGAATACTCAATCATTACCAGCGGAGACTTATCAGTAGCCTTGCTGAAGCCGTAGTTCTCATCGGCATTTATCCCGTTGAGCATTTCTACCCATACGGAAGCTGAGATAACAAGATTAAGGAATCCCTTGATTACATTGTAAGAACTTATCTCCTCTACATTCTCTCTGAGCCAAGTGCCTATTTCAACGGCTGTCTGTTCAGGCCCTTTACGCGACATCTTGAGGTAAGGGAATACTACTATTGTAAGATGACCCTCGAACTCCTTCTTGGTCTTCTGTACCTGTACCGTCGTGGCGTCAATCTCCTGACCGTAGAGTTCCTTAATGGCAAGTACGGTCTTCTCAGCTATCAGTGTTTCTATTTTCATATATTTGATTTATGGACCGCAAAGTTACTGAAAAAATGGCTAATTTTGCGGTTCATGACATAGTTTATCTATAGATAATGAACAAACTACCCCCTGTAACTAAGAATCTGCTAATCATCAACGTTCTCTGTTGGATGGCGACGATGGCTGTAGTCAAATATGGAGTTGACCTGCACAAGCTATTTGGACTGCATTTCTTCCTTGCTCCCGGATTCAGGATATGGCAGCTCGTAACATACATGTTCCTGCATGACGGTTTCCAGCATATATTCTTCAATATGTTTGCCGTCTGGATGTTCGGGCGCGTCATGGAGATCCACTGGGGTTCCAAAAAGTTCCTTTGGTTTTATCTTTTGTGCGGAATCGGAGCCGGACTCACTCAGGAACTGTGTCAGTTCATTCATTACGAACTTGTTTACTCACACTATGAAATAGTAGCTATAGGAGGTGGCGTAACCATTCCCATGAAGGTCTTTCTGGATCAGATTCTCACAGTGGGAGCATCAGGAGCGGTTTACGGAATACTGTTGGGGTACGGCATGACATACCCCAACAATGAACTGTTCATAATCCCCTTCCCGTTCCCCATCAAGGCAAAGTGGTTGGTCTCAGGATACGTGTTATTGGAACTGGTACTTGGACTCAGGAACAGTGCAGCTGACAATGTGGCTCATTTTGCCCATTTGGGAGGTATGCTGGCAGGATTTTTGATAATCCTTTATTGGAAACATAAGGAACGTAAGGACAATCATATCAATTTCACCTGGTAATGAATATCTTTCAAGAGATAAAGAACAAATTCCTGACGGGGGACGTTCTGACACGTCTGTTACTGATAAACTGCGGCGTTTTTATCATTTCTCTCACACTTGACATCTCATTCACGCTGATATCATTCGGTGCTGACAAATTAGCCTTCAGTTCATTGAACTATCCATGGAATCCGCTGCTTCTGGCTTTCAGGCCGTGGACTCCCATAACATCACTTTTTACCAGTTGGGGCCTGTGGCATCTGCTGTTCAACATGCTTACCCTTTACTGGCTTGGCGGAGTCTTTCTGCGTTTCTTCACCTCAAATAACCTGCGCGGCCTCTACATCATAGGAGGATTGGCAGGAATGCTCGTTTTCACCGGTGTTTTTTTACTGTTTCCTTCCCTGCAGATGAGAGCATGGGCCGATGATATGCCCATGTGTTCAGTATGCATCCTTACATTCAGCACCGCACTTGCTTTCCACGCTCCCGACAACACAGAACCCATCCCTCTGGCCGGTCCGGTAAAAATAAAATACATTGTGATTATCCTGGCTCTCATTGACCTGGCCATACTCCCTCATGCCAATCCGGCAACCGATGCCGCCCATCTTATGGCAGTATTTACAGGATGGCTGTTCAATGCAATGCTGCGCAAGGGCAAGGACATAACAACACCCGTAACGGTTATTGCAGTATGGATTTACGGCCTATTTGCCAAAAAGGATAAACCGTCATGAAATTTGCAGGCAAACTCATAGCTTATCCGCTGCTTGCCGTCAACTGGGCGGTGGCATTACTGTTGGTTTTCAGTTGTTACGGATCATTGGCCGCCCCGGTGGGAAAATGGCCTTTCGCTTCACTCTCAGGCTTGGCTTTTCCGTTTCTCTTCGCAATCAACCTGCTTTTTCTCATCGTATGGCTTATTACATGGCGTAAAGTCATAAAACTGCCTCTCTATACCACCCTGATATGTCTCTTTCCTTTTCTTCACTGGTGCCCTATACACCCGGGAATAAGCAAAAATGTTACGGAGCCATATCTCACTGTAATGACCTACAATACAGAGGGTTTTGGAGTAGATGACAACAAAGACTGGACTCTGGACAATCCCGTCATCAAATATATTCTTGGCGTTGATGCCGATCTGGTTTTCCTGCAGGAAACGCCCAAAAGTATGATGGAAAAGATTTCACGTGACAAAAAAATCAGAAAACAATATCCTTACGTAAGCATTCCCAAAAATATAACCGATGTTGCGTATTTATCCAAGTTACCCGTTATCCGTGATGAAAGCACCGGTTTTGAGGACTCCGGAAACAGTTATCAGTACATCAGGATGCTTGTCAACAAGGACACTCTGGCCGTTTTCAACTGCCATCTGCAATCAAACAGGCTTAACGACAGTGAGTTAAGTGAATATCGCCAATTCATAGAACATCCCACGGACAGCACACACTACAAGGTTTCAAAGCAGGTAATCAAGAAACTGCTTGCATCAACCTCCCAGCGTGCAACCCAAGCCCGGATAATCGCAGACAAGGCCCGCAGGGAATCCGCCCGGTTTATCATTGTGTGCGGTGATTTCAATGATACACCACTCTCCTACTCACACTGGCTGTTTAAGCGTTTCATGAAAGATACGTATGCCAAAACCGGTAACGGTCCGGGAACCACATATCATGAGCACAGGCTCTATTACCGCATTGACCACCTGTTCTGCAGCGAGAATCTCGTTCCGCTATACACATGGATAGACCGTACACAAAAGGACAGTGACCACTACCCGGTTATCTCAAAAATCAGGTTCTGACATATAATTCTACAGAAAACAATGGTGCAATGTCTTTTGGACCAAAAAAAACTCTATATTTGCACCCTTGAAATTTTACGCACACGCGCACAAATATTAATAACACAATAACTAGTATGCAAAACAAAGGATTAGTAAAGATTTTTGCGATAGCACTGACACTGGTGTGTCTGTTCTATCTCTCCTTTACATTCAAGACGCGCAGCATTGAGAAAAAAGCTGCTCAGAGTCAGGATGAACAGGCCTACCTGGACTCTGTGATGAACAAAAAGGTCTGGCTGGGTATTTATTCATACAAAGAGTGCCGCGAGATGCAGATAGGCCTTGGCCTTGATCTTAAGGGCGGTATGAACGTCATTCTGGAAGTTTCCATTCCCGACGTAGTAAAAGCTCTTGCAGGCAATTCTCAGGATCCTGTTTTCACTGAGACACTTGCCGCTGCCAAGAAACGCTCCATTAGCAGT
This sequence comes from Bacteroidaceae bacterium, assembly GCA_017633615.1. Next base: position 20,938 of record JAGBPB010000030.1, read on the forward strand.
CAGGATAACTTCGTTGACATCTTTGCCCAGGAATATGCCAAGATTGCAGGCAGCGATGCAAAGCTGAGCAAGTTCTTCGCCACATCAAACCTTAAGGAAAAGATCAACGCACAGACATCAAATGAGGAGATAATCTCAGTTCTTAAGGAGGAGGTTGACGCTGCAGTAGGCAACTCATTCAACGTTTTGCGTACCCGTATTGACCGTTTCGGCGTAGCACAGCCCAACATTCAGGAACTGGCCGGAAAGCAGGGTCGTATCATGGTTGAGCTCCCTGGCATCAAGGAGCCCGAGCGTGTACGTAAGCTCCTTCAGGGTTCAGCCAACCTTGAGTTCTGGGAGACCTACAAACTTTCTGAGATATCAGATGTCCTTACCCGCATAGACAGTCGTCTGGCACAGAAATATGCCGATGAGAATACTGAAGAGGCCAAGAAGGAGGCTCCTGCTCAGGAGCAGACCGCCCAGAGCGCTGAATCAGACCTGGCAGGACAGCTTCTGGAAAACGCACAGGATGAAAACCAGCAGATTACAGCAGCTCAGCTGGAAGCTCTCAAGAAAAGCAATCCTCTGTTTGCACGTCTCCGCCCGTCAGGTTACGGTGACAGCTGGGTAGCAGGTTATTCACGCAGCGCTGATACCGCCGAGGTTAACAAGATGCTTGCTTCTCCTGAGGCCAAGGCCATCATTCCCCGTGACCTTAAGTTCATGTGGGGTGTCAAGCCTATGGAAGGAACAGACCAGACCTATGAACTCTACTGCATCAAGAGTGACAACAAGAACGGTCAGGCCGATCTTGCAGGTGATGTGATTGTTGACTCCAAGGCTGACTTCAACCAGCATGGCAATCCTGTTGTTAGCATGGCCATGAATACTGAGGGCGCACGCAAGTGGGCTACTCTTACCAAGCAGAACATCGGTCGTGGAATAGCTATCGTACTTGACGGTTATGTTTACAGCGCTCCCCGCGTAAACGACGAGATTTCAGGAGGCCGTTCAGAGATATCAGGTAACTTCACCGTTGAGGATACTCAGGACCTTGCCAACGTGCTCAAGTCAGGTAAGATGCCCGCTCCCGCCAAGATTGTTCAGGAGGATATAGTAGGTCCTTCACTCGGTCAGGAGTCTATCCAGAAGGGATTCACCTCATTCATCATCGCATTCATCATCCTGATGATATACATGTGCGTCATATACGGATTCGTTCCGGGTATGGTTGCCAACGGAGCACTGCTGCTCAACTTCTTCTTCACTCTGGGTATCCTTACCTCATTCCAGGCTGCCCTGACAATGTCAGGTATCGCCGGTATCGTACTTACCCTGGGTATGGCGGTTGATGCCAACGTGCTTATCTACGAGCGCACCAAGGAGGAGCTCAAGGGTGGCAAGAGCGTTCAGTCAGCTCTCACAGACGGTTACAAGAACGCCTTCTCAGCTATCTTTGACTCCAACTTCACATCAATCATCACCGGTATCATCCTGTTCAACTTTGGTACAGGTCCTATCCGCGGATTCGCCACCACACTTATCATCGGTATCATCTGCTCATTCTTCACTGCAGTGTTCCTGACACGTATCGTTTACGAGCACTTCCTGGGTAAGGGCAAGCTTCAGAATCTTACCTTCACAACAGGTTTCTCAAAGAACCTGATGCAGAATACCAAGGTTAAGTTCATGGAGGCTGCCAAGAAGTCATTCGTGATATTCGGTGTTGCAGCTATTATCTGCATAGCATTCCTTTCAGTACGCGGTCTGAGCAAGAGTATTGACTTTACAGGTGGCCGTAACTTCGTGGTTCAGTTTGAGAATCCTGTTGAGCCTGAGGAGGTTCGTGAAATCCTTCAGGATGTAATTACCGAGGACAATGTACAGGCTATCGCCCTGGGTACCGATCATAAGACAATCCGTATCTCTACCAACTATCGTATTGAGGAGGATTCAGAGAATATCGACTCAGAGATTGAGGAGTTCCTCTTTACATCACTCAAGAAAGCCGGCAAGCTCAGCTCTAACCTGACTCTGGCTACATTCATTGACCGTGAGAACCGTGACGGCGGCTCAATCATTAGTTCACAGAAGGTTGGTCCTTCAATCGCCGAGGATATCACACGCGGTGCTATCATCTCAGTGATTCTGGCTCTGATTGCTATCTTCCTGTACATCCTGATCCGTTTCCGCAACGTAGCTTACTCAGTAGGTGCCATCTTTGCCCTGTGCTTTGATACACTTATTATAATAGGTATATACTCAATCTGCTGGGGATGGATGCCGTTCTCACTTGAGATTGACCAGACATTCATCGGCGCCGTGCTTACCGCTATCGGTTACTCCATCAACGATAAGGTGGTTATATTTGACCGTATCCGTGAGTTCACAGGTCTCTATCCCAAGCGTAACCGCAAGCAGTTGTTTGACGATGCCCTCAACACCACACTGGCACGTACCATCAATACTTCAGTAAGTACTCTGATTGTGTTGCTGGCCATCTTCTTCCTGGGTGGAGACAGCATCCGCAGCTTTGCATTTGCAATGATCCTGGGTGTTATATTCGGCACATGCTCATCACTGTTCGTAGCCGCTCCTACCGCTTACCTGGTTATGAAAAAGACCAAGAAGGAGAAGGAGGAGATTGCAGCAGCAAAGGCATAACAATACCTATAACTTGATAAAATGGGGGTTCCTTTTCCGGTTCCCCCATTTTCTTATTAAAAAATGTTTAGCAATTAAGTTTAATTGCGATATTTGTAGTGAACATTTAACCTGATTGCAAACTATGAAACGATTAATCCTTTCCTCATTATTATCAGTCTTTTTTATTATTCCCTTATCAGCACAGAAAGTCAATACAGACTCCATAAAAGCTGAAATGGACAAGATTGAATTGTCCAATCCTGCAATGAAACAGATGATTGACCGCTACAAGAAGGGTGTCATCAAGGGAGATGCTGAATCCATGAATCTTCTGGGTATGGAATGTCTGTCAGGTAAGAATGTAAAGAAAAATATGGAGATGGGCCTCAACCTTCTTGATGCTGCCGCAAAAAAAGACAATGTTGAAGCCCAATTTAACCTGGGTAATTACTTCTTTGCCTTCTGGCTTCAGAAAAAGGATAATGACGGCCTCTTCTCACAGGGCGTAAAATGGCTCAAGAAAGCAGTCAAGAACGGCAACAACAACGCCACCTTTATGCTTTCCAGTTTCTACTGTGAGTATGGTAAATATAAGAATGAACCTTCATACTTTGACGGAGGTATTAAAGTTCTGGAGTCATACCCCAAGGTATCGGAAGTTAACCACAAGGATGAGAACGTTCTGAATGCACAGGCTTTGCTGGGCACACTCTGTCTTGAAAAATGGCGCATGGATAATGATACCACCGCACTGCTCAATGCCAAGAAGTGGTACCGTACTCTGCTTCAGTCCAAGATTGTATTCCCCACATATTCACAGTACATTGATACTCTTTATAGCATTCTCACCATGGGCATTCCCATGAGAATTGACCCAATGCCTACCCCTGAAGAGATAGAGGCTTCCAAGAACGCTCCAAGCGGGATGGGCGGATTCCCTGGCATGGGAGGTGGATTCCCTGGTGGCGGAGGATTCCCCGGAGGAGGCGGTTTTCCGGGCGGTGGAGCTCCCGCACAGCAGCAGGGACCGGCACCCATACAGGCAACCTATCCTGGCGGTGCACAACAGATGCAGCAGTTTATCCGCAATAACACATTCTTCCCTGAATCGCTTAAAAGCCAGAAAGTTAGCGGAAGAGTGACCGTATCATTTACCGTCGATAAAGACGGAGCCATAATCAATCCCACGGTAAGCCGTGAAGCAGAGGTTCCGTTTATGAACAAAGAGGCCTTAAGAGTTATCATGACTATGCCTGACTGGATTCCCGCTGAGGATGAAAACGGAAAACCTGTCCAGGCTCAGCACACGGCAACAGTCAGCTTTGGTTCCGGTGGAATGGGCGGATTCGGAGGAGGATTCGGATTCTGAATATTTTTCGTATACTTTCTTGTATATATGCGGTATTTTTATGAAATGCCGCATATTTTTTACATTTTGTATGCTAAATAGGTTTAAAACTGAATAATAATAGGAATAAAATTGTAATTTTGCGTCCGTTTGATATGCAAAATCAATAAATACTATACAAAAGTTATGACAATTAAAGAATTGGATCAGGTTGTTGTCCGCTTCTCAGGTGACTCCGGTGACGGAATGCAGTTGGCCGGCAACATCTTCTCTACTGTTTCGGCTACGGTCGGAAACAGTATCAGTACCTTCCCCGACTATCCTGCCGATATCCGCGCCCCGCAAGGCTCACTTACCGGTGTTTCGGGTTTCCAGGTACACATCGGCGCAGGCAAGGTTTATACTCCTGGTGATCAGTGTGATGTTCTGGTAGCAATGAACGCTGCCGCTCTCAAGACACAGCTCAAGTACGCCAAGCCCAACGCAACTATTATCATTGACACAGACGCTTTCAAGAAGGCAGACCTTGAGAAAGCCGCTTTCCAGACAGAGGATCCGCTCGCAGAACTGGGCGTTGATCCGGACCGCGTAATCGCATGCCCCCTTACCCAGATGGTAAAGGACGCTCTTGCTGACAGCGGTATGGATGCCAAGGCAGTTCTCAAGTGCCGCAATATGTTCGCTCTCGGTCTGGTATGCTGGCTCTTCAGCCGTGACCTGGAGATTGCTTTCAACTATCTGCGTGACAAGTTCGCCAAGAAACCTGAACTGGCCGAGGCCAACATCAAGGTTATCCAGGCCGGTTATGACTACGGTCACAACACTCACAGCAGTGCCATGAACGTTTACCGCATCGAGTCAAAGCAGAAAGAGCCCGGCCGTTACATGGACATTACCGGTAACAAGGCTACCGCATACGGTTTCATCGCCGCTGCTGAGAAAGCAGGCCTTAAGCTCTATCTGGGTTCATATCCTATCACCCCTGCCACCGATGTTCTGCATGAACTCTCCAAACACAAGTCACTTGGCGTGACAACCGTTCAGTGTGAGGATGAGATTGCAGGCTGCTCATCGGCCGTAGGTGCATCATTCGCAGGTGCTCTTGCAGTGACATCAACTTCAGGTCCCGGTATCTGCCTTAAGTCAGAGGCCATGAACCTGGCTGTCATCATGGAGCTTCCGCTGGTTGTTCTGGATGTACAGCGCGGCGGTCCTGCCACAGGTCTCCCCACCAAGTCAGAGCAGACAGACCTCCTGCAGGTTCTCTTTGGCCGTAACGGTGAGAGCCCCATGCCCGTCATCGCAGCCACATCACCCGTTGACTGCTTCGACGCAGCATACCAGGCAAGTAAGATGGCTCTGGAGCACATGACTCCGGTAGTCCTTCTGACCGATGCTTTCGTAGCCAACGGTTCAGCAGCATTCAAGCTGCCCAACCTGGCCGAGTATCCCGCCATCAATCCTCCTTATGTTCCCGAGGAACTCAAGGGTACATGGACTCCTTACATGCGTGCCGAGAACGGCACCCGCTACTGGGCTGTTCCCGGCCGTGAGGGATTCACACATATCCTGGGTGGTCTGGAGAAGGATAACAAGACCGGCGCTATCAGCACCAATCCTGAGAACCATGACCTGATGACACGTCTCAGAAAGCAGAAGATTGACAACATAGAGGTTCCTGATCTGGAAGTTATAGGTGATGTCGATGATGCCGACCTGCTCATTGTAGGATTCGGTGGAACTTACGGACACCTGCGTGCCGCTATGGATGAGCTGCGTGCTCAGGGCAAGAAGGTGGCCCACGCACATTTCAAGTTCATCAACCCGCTACCCAAGAACGCCGCTCAGGTACTCACCAAGTACAAGAAGGTTGTAGTTGCCGAGCAGAACATGGGTCAGTTGGCCGCATTCCTCAGAATGAAGGTTGACGGATTTGTTCCGTACCAGTTCAATCAGGTAAAGGGCCAGCCGTTCGTTGTAAACGAGCTGGTTAACGCCTTCAACGAGATTCTCAAAAAATGAAAAAACAATGGCTAACAGCCAACAGCTAATAGCCAACAGCCAAAGTAAATAAAATGGAATATACAGCACAAGATTTCAAGAAGGGACAGCCCCGTTGGTGCCCCGGATGCGGTGACCACTTTTTCCTGGCATCACTGCACAAGGCTATGGCCGAAATCGGAGTCGCTCCATACAATACCGCAGTAATATCAGGTATCGGTTGCTCAAGCCGTCTACCCCACTACATGGCTACATACGGTATGAACACCATCCACGGCCGTGCAGCCGCAATCGCAACAGGCTGCAAGGTTGCCAACCCCAACCTGACCGTATGGCAGGTATCAGGTGACGGTGACGGTCTGGCCATCGGCGGTAACCACTTCATCCACGCCAACCGTCGTAACATCAACCTCAATATGATTCTGCTCAACAACCGTATCTACGGTCTTACCAAGGGTCAGTACTCACCTACTTCACCACGCGGTTTCGTGAGCAAGTCAAGCCCTTACGGCACCGTTGAGGATCCGTTCCGTCCCGCAGAGCTCTGCTTTGGTGCACGCGGTCACTTCTTTGCCCGCGCCGTTGCCACCGATGCTCCCGGCACAGTCGATATCCTCAAGGCTGCCTACAACCACAAGGGTGCATCTGTATGCGAGATCCTGCAAAACTGCGTTATCTTCAACAACGGCACACACGATGCAGTATATAACAAGGAGGGCCGCGCCAAGAACGCCATCTACGTAAAGCACGGTGAGCCCCTGGTATTCGGTGAGAACAATGAGTTCGGACTCGTTCAGGAGGGATTCGGCCTTAAGGTCGTAAAGATCGGCGAGAACGGCATCACACTCAAGGATATCCTTGTACACGATGCTCACTGCCAGGACAACACCCTGCAGCTCAAGCTTGCCCTTATGGGTGACGGCGACGGATTCCCCGTAGCATTGGGCGTTATCCGCGACGTTGAGGCTCCCACCTATGATGATGCAGTAACCGCACAGATAGAGGAGGTCAAGGCCGCCAAGAAGTATCACAACTTTGCTGAACTCCTTGAGACCAATGACATCTGGGAAGTAAAATGATTAATTCTTCAATAAAAAGAAAAGTCCGGTGAAAACCGGACTTTTCTTTTTATTTTGCAATCTGTGATAGCCACTGCTTAAGGTCGCTCATCCACTGCTCCCTGTAAACAAAGTTTTCATTTGCACACCATCCGTGACCGCCCGTGGGATAGACGTGGAGCGCTGAACGTACTCTGTTGGACTGCAGTGCATTGTAGTATTCTATACTGTTTTTGACAGGCACCAGATTGTCATCGGCATTTGCCATGATGAATGCCGGTGGGGTATCACGCGTAACCTGTTTTTCATTTGAGTAGAGGTCTATGAGCTCCTGTGGCGCATTCCTGCCCAGAAGGTTGTTATGTGAGCCCATGTGGGTGAAAGTTTTGTCCATTGTGATAACCGGATAGAAAAGTATCTGGAAATCAGGACGCTGCTCGGGGCTCGAATAATGTGTTGCGGCAGTTGCAGCCAGGTGACCGCCGGCCGAACAGCCCTGCACTCCTATTTTCTTAATTCCGTACTCATCAGCATCGGCCTTGAGCAGACGCATGGCCTCATGAACGTCATCAAGCGGAACCTCAGTGTGACCGTTTGGCAGGCGATACTTGAGTACAGCCAGTGTGATGCCTTGATCCATGTACCATTGGGCCATATTGTTTCCCTCAGAGCCGTTCCAAACATCGGTATATCCGCCACCGGGGCAGGCTAATACCGCCAGACCGTTAGGGTTGGGGGCAGCCCAGATGGTAAGCGTGGGCTGGGTCACGTTTGATACGTGCATGTCCATAACCCTCTCGGGACCGGATAGGCCGTTGCTGGTAGGAGCGCCATCAGGCCACATGTTTATTACAACGGTAGGATCCGGGATTTGTGGAGTAGCGGTTGTCTGTGCAGGCTGAATGTAGCGTGTCATCCACACCTCCATATTGCCACTACCGCGGTGTGCCCATGCATAATAAGGTATAAGACGCAGGGTGACTTTCTTGGATTTGTTTGTATTGCCGGCATAGTTGTCATACGCAGTGGTTTCAAGGGCGTTCATGGGATAATCACGTCCCTCAACTGTCATCTTTGTGGGCTTGACCTGGAATGATGCGTCGGCGGGGAGAGCTGTGCTCAGTACATTGAAATCATTGTCAGTCCACTCAGCGCAGTAAACCAATGGTCCGCGTTCAACGGCAATCTTGCCGCGGTCCTCCACCACCTGACGGTGAGCCATTACAATGCGGGGCTCCATATCAAAGTGGATGGTCACCTTATCACCCTTCTTCCACTTACGGTCTATGCCAAAGTATCCGTTTTCAAGTGTGGCCGATACATCCTGGCCGTTTACCTGTACGGAATAGCCCAATGTCTTTCCATCAGCATAACGATACAAATCTGTGGGAACCACTTCATTACGTACCCAACCCGGAATGCGGATGTTCAGGCAGAACTGCCCGGGAGTCTTGTCAATGGTTATGTTTATATCGCCGTTCCAGGGGTAGCCTGTAGTTTGGGTCATTTGCAGGTTCTTGCCGGCAACCTTTGTAGTCAGAGTGTTTGACATAAACAGGTTTACAAAGACCTTACTGTCTTTTACAGCATATACGTAGCCGGGAACAGAAGGTATGAATCGGCATATGTTGCTGGGGCAGCAGGCGCAGCCGAACCAGGCCTGACGCTGATGCTGTCCGTGGCTCTCAAGCGGATTGGGGTAGAAGAATCCACCGCCATCCAGACTTACGCCGCTTATTACACCATTGTAAAGGGCACGCTCCAGCACATCCATATACTTGGCATCGCCGTGAAGCAGGAACAGACGGTAATTGGTATATACGTTTGCAATTGCTGCACAGGTCTCGCAGTAGCCGTTCATGTTAGGCAGGTCATAGTTCTCTGTAAAACCTTCACTGCCTCCGGTGGAGCCGATGCCTCCGGTCAGGTACATCTTCTTGCCAACCATATTCTCCCATATGCGGTCAATGGCAGTCACATATGACTGGTCACCTGTAAGGGCGGCTACATCGGCCATACCTGAATACATATAACCGGCGCGAACTGCGTGACCTACTGCTTCATCCTGCTCAATTACCGGTTTGTATGACTGATCGTATTTATCCTTACGGGCTGTCTTGCCCTTGTTGTCAAGGAACAGTTTGGCCTCATCCAGATATTTCTTGTCACCGGTTACCAGATAGAGTTTGGCAAGCGCCATCTCAGCAATCTGATGTCCGGGTACAATAACCTTCTGGCCTGGTCCGTAACCAATCTCGCGGCATACGCAGTCGGCGTACTTTATGGCTATATCCAAGAACTTGCGGCTCCCGGTGGCCTGATAGTGGGCTATGGCGCCCTCAACCATATGACCCAGGTTATAGAGCTCATGGCTGCCGCTCTCCTCAGCACTCCAGCGTGTGGGACCTGACCAACTGTGCGGATGCTCAGGATTCATGGTGCGGGCGGTATAAAGATAGCCGTCTGGCTCTTGTGCCGCAGCCACTATGTCAAGCACACTATCAATGTATGCTTCCAGCTTCTTGTCAGGGTAGGTTTGGAGCAGATAGCTGGCACCTTCTATGGTCTTATAGACATCAGTGTCATCAAACGGGAACTGTGTGGGGCGGTAGTTGCTGCTGTTGTCACCGCGGGCTGTCTCAGCCATCTTGGCGGCTGCATGTTCAAAGTTGGTGTAGCGGTCAGTCTCCTCACACTTGCTGAATGCAAGAGGTATGGTAACCTCACGGCTCTGGCGGATGCGTTCCCCCCAGAATGTTTCTGGTTGAACCTTTACCGAGGTGAAAGGAACATTGCTGATAGGATAACTGGGCTTCTCAGCTTTCTTAGCTGAAATGAGGCCTAGCACTAATGCAAAGGCGGCCAACGGAAGCGTTCTTTTGAAGATAGTTTTCATACTCATTTAGTTGTCATTATTGCAAACTTACGCAAAAAAGCACTATCTTCGCGGCCGAATAAGATTTTTCTTATTTGCCCTTGTAGTTCAATGGATAGAACGGAAGTTTCCTAAACTTTAAATTTGGGTTCGATTCCCAGCGAGGGTACGTGACAATAAAAGAGGATGACTACAGATTAGCCATCCTCTTTCAGTTTTTTTCTTCAAACGGAATTATTGCCTTATGGCCTTTACGGGGCGGTTAGCAAAATTGTAATGTTGTAATGACAATAAGTACCGCCGGAATAATTCTTAAAGCTTTCATATTTACCTTTTTATATTAATATTATCCGCATAATATAGTCTTTTTTCCGATATCTCTGAAAAATCTCTATCTTTGAGGTGTTTAACTATTTCGTTTTATAAAATGGACATTTTAATTGCTGTTCTTACTGGTGTGTTGGCCGGTTTTCTGGCCGGTAAAATAATGAGGGGTGGAGGATTCGGTTTCCTTATTAACCTTCTGGTAGGTATCCTGGGCGGTATTTTGGGCAGTCAAATTTTAGGCTGGCTTGGAATTCAGTGGGGAGGTTGGTTCGGAACCCTGCTAACAGCAGTGATTGGTGCTGTAGTACTGCTTTGGATTCTGTCACTCTTCAAAAAGAAATAACACAAGCAGATAAAAAAGAGGCCGGCTAATAAGTCGGCCTCTTTTTATACAAATCATATTCGCGGTTTCTGGGCGATACTGATAAACAGGGAGATAAGATATATTAATACACCGATAATCGCTACATAAAGAACAGGCCTGAATCCTATACCAAGATAGCCGTTGGACCACCCTTCTTGTGTACCGCTGAACCATTGAAAACTGTCACAAAGCTGCCTGAGACCTGCAGTAAACTCAAATGCCACAAGAATCATTGTAGCCCGCCCGATAGGCCTTACCCAACGAGGTGCTTTCCATGCCGCAAAGCACAATCCCACAAGAAGCAAGATCATAATAATGGTGTACGGAAGTACTGTAGGGCTGAAAATAGCTCCGAAAGTTGAGAAACCTCTATAACCATAACTTCCGTTCTGTATCATTTCTACCATTGAATTATCCATAACTGTAAATGTTTAAAGGTTTGACATAATTCATTTACGGGGGCTTTGTACCAGACTGACTACTACTGACACCAGATATACCATCATTCCATATAATGTAGGAATAAGCATAACTTTTATGCCGCCGCATAATACAGTAGGTGAAACGTCACCTGCCAGAACGATATCGGTACAAGCCCGGGCGCATCCCATCAATGAACCTAAAATTCCCAAAGCAAGACCTATAAGGCCAATCTCCTTAACCCAGTTGGGAGCCTTCCACATTGCAATCAGGACTCCTACCAATGCTAGAGTAACAAGCGTCATCCAACCGACACTGCCCTCTACAAACAATCTAAACAATCCGTTCATAATAATTCTGATTTTAAGGGTTGAACATAAAACTCTTTCTGACTGCAATGTTACGGTCAAAAACCGCTATTGCCAAATTTAAAACCCCTTGTAAACCCTTCAAAACCCACTCAAGGGGTTTCTGTCCGGTTACAAGGGGTTTCACAGTTCAAAATTTGATTATCTTCGCAGTGAGACTTTTTCAGTAAATGAAACAGAAAGCAATCATAGCAGCATACTGGACCCTTATGATTCTTCTCACAGCCCTGATGCTGTGCAGTCTCTCCTATACTTTTTTTGAGTCCTGCCTTCTGGCAACCCTCCTGCTTCCCGGCGGCATCATCATCAGGTTCATGTTGCCCAAAATCCTGCTTGAGCCCACAAAAACAAAAAACAGGAACCTGCTGCTCCTGATTCTTACCGCCCTGATAGTAGAAATTCTGCTCATATTCATAGGTCATGGAATCCTGATAACCATCCGTAACGAATCATTCAATTATTTCTATGGCCCTGAGCCGGAGCCCGTGATGAACAGCCTGCTGGTCAACCCCATCTTCCTTACCCTGCTGCTTATACTTTTTGCGGGAGGCGACTATTTGCTTACTGATTATCTGCGCAAGCACCTAAAACAGGCTCCTCCAAGCATTACCTTTACCAGTGACCGAAAGCCGGTAACTCTGATCCAGGCCGATATTCTTTACGTGGAAAGCAATGATACAGAGGTGTGGATTCACGCTGCTGACGGTCAGAAGTACCGCAACAAGACTCCCATCTCCCAATGGGAGAACCTGCTGGGAATAGATTTTGTGCGCATTCACCGCTCATTCCTGGTAGGCCGGCAGCACATTAGCAAGACCGATGTCGAAACTATAACCCTTACAGACGGTGAGATTCTCCCTATCTCCCGCAAATACCGCGATCAGATAGTATAATATAATCAGGCTGGATGATCTCCGGCCTTCTGCTCATTTACACAAGATTCAATTCTGCAATTTCAGAGGCAAACTCCTTCATGGAGTTCTCTATCTTTTGTGTTGTTTGTTTAGAAGGACGTCTGACGCCTGTTACGTAGTGACTTAATTGGCGTTGGTTAATTCCTGTAATACGTTGTAGTCCAGCCAATGAAAAGGCGTATGAGTAGTAATTAAGGAACGAAGCTACGTCATATTGAAAAACAAACTTAAGATCAGGAAAAGTTTTACCCTCTGCAGCATAGACACGTTTTATATCTTCTACTCCAGCTAAAAAATCCTCTTCAGTTTCCTTAGCCGTCTTGCCTTCACCAATACAGCCAAACTCGCAGTTATTACTTGATATAAAGGCCGAATAATCTCCTTTAATGCCTCTTTCTATAGTTACTTTTACTGTTTTCATTGCTTTTCATTTTATTCCTGCATCTTTTAATATACTTTTAAGAGTACCGGGGTTAACCTCCTCTGATTTGTGATGACTGGTCTGAAAATATCTGCCGGTTTTGGGACTATACCAGGTAGGATGTCTCCCATTATCATCACATAATCTGCAACCAGCCTTTTTCAAATGATACAATTGGGGACAGACCCCAATTGTACTATTTCCACTTGTAGTTGTTGCGCCAGAGTCCGGGCAGGAAGTGGTAGTAGAGCAGATGGCGCCATGTTACCAGGTCATGGGCTCCGGGAGCGTCATCGTCATATTCGTGCTTTACTCCAAGCTCTGTCAGCTGATTGTGCAGTGTGGTGTGACGGCCCATGAAGCCGGTCTCATACTGGCCTCCGCCTACAAAGAGGTAGTCAATCTTCTTGTTGACATCGGGTTCTTTGATGGCGGGAGTCTCATCAAGTTCTATTGCGGCACTCAAGATTCCTGCTGATCCGAACACGTCAAGGTTGCGCAGCATTACGTACTGTGTCATACGGCCGCCCATTGACAGACCGCTAAGTGCGCGGGCGTGCTTGTCCTTGATGCAGCTGTAGTGTGACTCCACAAACGGGATGATGTTGTCAATCAGGTCCCTCTCAATCATGGGGAATGCCAGCTCGGTGTGCTGCGGATGACTGCGGGTTACCATCTGGTCATTGGGGAAGCATACAATCATCTCCTTGGCCCTGCCCTCGGCAATCACGTTATCCAGGATCCAGTTGGCGCGTCCGTGCATGATCCAGGTCTCGGTCAGGTCACCTGAACCACCCATAAGATAGAGTACGGGGTACTTTTTCTTGGGGTTGTAATTGGCCGGGGTATAGACAATCATATCCCTCAGGCCGTTAGTAACGGTTGAGTAGTAGTAATGGGTTGTCCATGAGCCGTGAGGTACACCGGGCTTGGGATCATACCATGCGGGCTCGTCACCGTGTACGAACAGCATGCTGAACGATGGCATGGCTGCGTGGCCAGTGAACTGGTTGTTGGCATCGATGTTCTGTACTCCGTCAATTATGATGTAGTAAAGATAAATCTCAGGAGCCAACGGGCCTATGGTCAGTTCCCAGACGCCATTTGCACCCTTGGTAAAATTGGGGCGCTGACGGTTGTTGCCTACGAACATGGAACCGGTCAGCTGGACGGTAGTGGCGTTGGGAGCGTTTACACGGAATGTAACCGTGTGGTCATCATGCACCTCAGGTGACAGCACGCGGCAGTTATAAGGAAGTATGCCCTCAGGCTCGGTGCGCTGAGGGTCATACTGTATGTTCACTCTTGACTGCTGTGCCATCAGGGGCAGAGCGGCCAGCAGCAATGTTGAAAGGAAAAGTGAGCGTTTCATCATTTGAACAGTTCTTTAACGGTCAGTTCAAGATAGTCACGGCAGTTCATCCAGGTGTGGCCGCCGCGCGGATTGTAGAATGAATACTTGAAAACATTCTTTCCGGCGGTGGAGTTGAAAGTGAAGCTGTCCATGAATTCGGCTATAGCACTGAACTTTTCCATCTTAGGACTATTGTCAATCACATACTTGTTCAGACCCTGTGATGCCTGAATAAGGAAGTCGTCCTTGCCAGTGCCCAGGAAGAAAAACTTGATTTTTGTCTCAAGTTCGGCCAATGGCTTGTATGTGCCGTTCTGGAAGTTGGTCTCATACTCGTTGCCGAAAATGGCGGGTGCGTAGGCTGCTACATAGTGGAACTTGTCAGGATTGCCGAATCCGGCGGCCAGAGTCTGGCGTCCGCCCAGTGAGAAACCGGCAATTGCGCGATGGTCGGCATCGGCAATGACATTGTAGTTCTTCTCAATGAAAGGCATTACCTCCTCAACAAACTCCTTGGTTGTGAGAACCACATCGGTTGAGTTGTATGACTGGGCCTTGCCCTGAGCAATCATCTCAGGATATGGGTTGGCGTAAGGCATAACCACAATCATGCGCTTGGCCTCACCCTTGGCAATCATATTGTCCAGGATGTTGTTCATCTGGCCAACCTTGAACCAAGTCTCATAAGTATCGGTCATACCGTGGATAAGATAGAGAACGGGCAGTTTCTCCTTGCCGTTGGGATCATAACCTGCGGGAGTATATACGCACATGGGGCGCTCGATGCCGCAGGCCTTTGAGAAATAGTAACGGTATGATACCTTTCCGTGCGGTACATCCTGGATATCCTGTACTGAAGGAGCTTCACCACGTACATCAACAAGGCTGTACTTGAAGTTCTCATTGGGGAATATATGCATGTTGTTGGGATCAGCAACCTGTGTGCCGTCAATCTGGAACGCATACGGATAGATATCGGGAGCATCGGGCTTAACGGTGATAGACCATACTCCACGATCATCCTTCTCCATGGGCTTGGTGCCGCTGAACATCTGGCACTCAAGAACTACCTTCTCTGCATTTGGAGCCTGGCAGCGGAATGTCACTGAACCGTCAGCATTGTACTCCGGTGACTTTACGCCTGCGGGGAACAGGCTGGTCATGAGTGAGCCGGTAAGACGTGAAGGCTCAGCACCGCCCAGTTTCTCCAGACGTACCTTCTCAGCCTCCTCAAGGCTCATGCTCTCAGCTACAGCCTTGTCAATAACCTTCTGGTCCTGGAAAAGCAGGGGGAATGACTTCTCCAGCCAGTAGCGGGCGTTCATCCAGGTGTGGCCGAACTTATCATGTGTAAACACCTTCACGTTCTTGATGTTATGCTTGTCAAGCATCTGCATCAGGTCCTTGGAGTTTCCATAGAGGAAATCATCAGTACCTATGCCTGACCAGAACAGGTGAACCTTCTTGTTGAATGCCTCATAATCCTCAAACTGGCTGTCGCGAACCTGAGTGAATGAGCTGTATGAGCACAGGTATGTGAACTTGTCCAGGTTTGAAAGACCGATGGCCAGACCCTGGTTACCGCCGCGTGAGAAACCGCCAATACCGCGATGATCGGCATCATTGATGGTGCGGTAGTTGCTCTCAACGAAGGGCATCAGAACCTCTACAAAATCCTGATTGAAGTTGTAGCCTCCACCCATTCCGCCGAAGCCACCACCCATTCCGCCGAATCCGCCCATTCCGCCGCCCTGGCGCTGGGGCTCACGCTCGGTCTTGAGCAGTGTGGCGTTTCCGTAAGGGAGTACCAGGATCATCTCCTTGGCCTTGCCCTCTGCAATCAGGTTGTCAAGGATCAGGTTCATCTTACCGACCTTGAAATATACCTCTTCCGTATCGGTAGTACCGCTGATAAGGTACATTACGGGGTATTTTTTGTCCTTGTTCTTGGGGCTGTCATAGAACGGTGGGGTATAGACTATTACCGGGATGAACATCTTGAGTCCGGGTGACCAGTAGTTCAGATAATCAACGCTGCCGTGGGGAACATCCTTGAGAGCGCTCAGCTTGTCACCGCGCATGTCAAGCAGGCTGTTCTTGAAGGTCTCATTAGGGAACCACTCGGCGCACTGAGGGTCCATCACGCTGATTCCGTCAACCTCAAAATGATAGGGATAGATATCGGGCTCTGCCGGGCCGATGGTTGCGGTCCATACGCCGTTGGCACCCTTGGCCATATCAACGGCTTCACTGAACTGGGTCCAAACCTTAACGGACTTGGCATTGCGGTTTGAATAGTTGAATGTCACGGTGTTATCAGGATTGATAACTGTTGAAGGGACCTGCTGTCCCATACCTCCTGGCTGAGCCAGAACTGATCCTGTCATGGCTACGGCCAACAGGAAAGAAAAGTGTTTGATGATTCTCATAATTATTATGTTGTGTTGATTTATTTTCGGGGTTTGAAGATACCCATTATTATCATAATAATGATTGTTTTTATTACAAATTGTGTACTTTTGTTGTTAAGACAGAAAAAAAAACAACAATATGGAGGTAATAGATTTTAATAAGCAGAACAGTATTCTGAACCAGTTCATCGCTGAGATTCGTGATGTAAACATTCAGAAAGACCAGCTCAGATTCCGCCGTAACCTGGAGCGTATAGGTGAGATTATGGCTCTTGAGGTAAGTAAGAAACTTAACTATGTTACCAAGGAGGTTACAACTCCGCTGGGAACAACCACCATCAATGTTCCTGAAGAGGACATTGTTCTTGGAACTGTATTCCGCGCCGGACTACCTCTGCATCAGGGTTTCCACAACTACTTTGACCACTGCGAGAATGCATTCGTATCGGCCTACCGCAAATACCTGGATGAGGTGAACTTTGATGTTCACATTGAGTATATGGCTTCACCCAAACTTGACGGAAAGACCCTGATTCTGGTTGACCCCATGTTAGCCACCGGTAACAGTATGTATCTGGCATACCGCGCCCTGCTTCTCAAGGGAACACCCGCCAAGGTTCATCTGTGTTCTGTCATTGCCGCGCAGGCAGGTGTTGACTACGTATGCAAGATGTTCCCGCAGGATAACACCACTCTATGGTGCGCAGCCGTTGATCCTGAGCTGAACAGCCACGCCTACATCATCCCGGGTCTGGGCGATGCCGGTGATCTGTGCTTCGGTGAAAAATAGTACAATTTTAAGGTAGCCCCCACACAATAGGGACGGTTTGAACCGTCCCTATTGTGTACTTATTTATCGTTAGAATCTAATAGTTTTATAGAAAATAACCTAAATCATCGATAAAAACAAATAGTCTTTCTGCTTACCTTCGCCCCCGATTTAGTTGAAACAACAGTATGCAGAAAACATTTTTGGGTTCAGAACTCGTTCAGGAGAAGGATAAGCAGAAAGCATTGAAAAAAGCCTCCATGCCGCTGTCATGGAGAGCCATCAAGGTCCTTTTAGGCGTGATTGTAGGTCTTGTAGTATGGAATCTGCCATCATCAGTGTTTGGTATTGAGAATCTTACCGTGATTGAGCAAAGGGTTATCGCAGTATTCTGTTTTGCCACGATAATGTGGATTACAGAGGGGATTCCGTCATGGGCAACATCAGTGGCTATTATGGTGGTGCTGCTATTTACGGCAAGTGATAACAGCCTTTGTCTTTTCAGACTCGATGCCGACGATAATCCCCTGTTCGGAACCCTGATGTCAAGCAAAAAGATCATGGCCTGTTTTGCCGACCCGGTGATAATGCTCTTTATTGGCGGATTCATGCTGGCGTTTGCAGCCACAAAGGCCGGTCTTGACATAAAACTGGCCAAGGCATTGCTGGTTCCTTTCGGCACCAAGTCAGAAAACATACTGCTGGGATTTATCCTGGTTACCGGATTCTTTTCAATGTTCCTGTCCAATACCGCCACGGCGGCTATGATGCTTACATTCCTCACTCCGGTAATAAAGTCACTGCCCACCAACGGCAAGGGCAGGCTTGCACTTGCACTGGCCATTCCTGTAGGAGCCAATCTGGGCGGAATAGCCACTCCGATAGGTACTCCCCCAAATGCCATCGCCATCAGATTCCTTAATGACCCCGCCGGTATGGGAATGAACATAGGATTCGGTGACTGGATGATGGTTATGCTGCCTGTAACATTAGTACTGCTCGTATTAGCTTGGTTGGTTATCAGGATATTGTTCCCGTTTACACAGAAACGCATCGAACTCAAGATTGAGGAGAATCCCACCCGCGTACTTAAACCCTGGCAGGAGATAACCGTCTATGTAACATTTGCGCTCACGGTGCTGTTGTGGATGAGTGACAAATGGACCCATGTCGATGCCAATGTGGTGGCAATGCTGCCTGTGGGTGTGTTCTGTGTAACAAGGATAATAACCAAATATGACCTTGCAGAGATAAACTGGTGCATTCTGTGGATGGTAGCAGGAGGCTTTGCTCTGGGACTGGCTCTCCAGGATTCAGGACTGGCCAAGCATCTTGTGGAGTCCATCCCGTTCAATGAATGGCCGCCCGTGCTCATGATCATCGGCTCAGGCCTTATCTGCTACGCACTTGCCAATTTCATATCCCATACGGCTACGGCAAACCTGCTCATCCCAATACTTGCTTTGGCAGGAATGTCCGCCTCAAAGAATCTGGAACCTTATGGCGGTGTTACCACACTCCTGGCAGGCGTGGCACTGGGATCATCACTCTCCATGATCCTGCCCATCTCCACTCCCCCCAACGCCCTTGCACACTCCACCGGTTTCATAGAGCAGAAAGACATGGCCAAAGTAGGAATAATAATGGGTGTGATAGGCCTGGTACTCGGTTACACGGTACTTGTCTTTGTAGGTAAATGGGGATTATTATGATTTTAGTAAAGCTCTTAAACTTGAATGATATGAAAAAGACTATGATTTTTGCCGTCATTGCGCTTGTCAGTGCGGCATCATGCAAACAAGGAACAAAATCTCCGTTCGACCGCAGAGTGGCAGATTATGCTGTAGTTGAGATACCTGCACCTGATCTGAGCGGAATCTCTGACAACGGTAAGGAGGTACTTAATCTCTACCGTTTTATTGCCGATGAAGTCGATGCCATCTATTGGGAACAGTATTTCGGCGACAGGCAGAAACTCCTGGACGGCATTACCGATCCCGTACAGAAAACCTATGCCAAAATCAACTATGGTCCGTGGGACCGTATAACCGGCCAGTCATTCGTGGACGGTTATGCCGACTGCCTTCCCGGCGCAGGATTCTATCCTGGGGACATGACCCTTGATGAATTCAATGCATGGGACAATCCTGACAAGAACAGCCCATATACACTCATCCGCCGTACCGCAGACGGTTCCCTTGAAACGGTATGGTATCATGATGAATACAAGGATCATATTGACAGGATTGCAAACTATCTCACCGCTGCGGCTGACATTACGATCAAGCCCAGCGTTAAGAAATACCTGCTTGCCAAGGCCGATGCACTGCGCACTGACAATTACTATGAGAGCGCAATGGCATGGCTGGATATGGATGACAGCAAGATGGATCTGGTTATTGGCCCCAATGAGGCTGCCGATGACCAGTTGCTGGGTATCAAACGCTCATATGAGGCGTTCGTGCTGCTCAAGAATGAGGCACGTACCAATGAACTGATGCAGTATGTGTCACGGATTGGAGAGTTCCAGCAGGAACTACCCGGAGACTCCGCTTACAAGACCTTCCAGCCCGGTACAGGGTCAAACATTTTCTCCTGTGATGCAATATACTATGCAGGCAAAGCCAATGCAGGTGTCAAGGTGATAGCCCTGAACCTTCCTTTTGACAACGACGTTCAGCGTGACCGCGGAACCCGCACCATCCTGCTGGAGAACATCATCAGAGCCAAGTACAACCATATCATCAATCCTACCGGCGAGGTTCTTCTTGAATCAGATGCCACAGAACACCTTTCACAGGATGCCTTTTTCTGGAATATCGTATTCCGTGAGGTGGCGCACGGACTGGGTGTAAAGGAAACCGTCAATGGGAAAGGAAGCGTTGAGGATGCTTTAGGCAGTGCCGCTCCCACCTTTGAGGAGATCAAGGCCAATGCCGCCGGAATGCTGCTTGTATGCAAGCTCCAGAACCATTATGACATACGTCATCTATTTACCAAAGAGGATGCGCTGGTTACGTTCTTTGCGTCACTGGCCCGCTCGGAACGGTTCGGTGAAGGTTCTTCACTTGGTCGCGCCAATATAATCATTTATAACTATCTTAATGAAGCCGGTGCTTTCCAGCGCAAGGAATCAGGTAAGTATTCCATAGATACAGCTAAGATGGAATCGGCACTTGCTGATCTTACCGCCCTGGTTCTCAAGACGCAGGCAACCGGCGACAAGGCCTTTGCCGACCAATTTGAAAACCGTTATTCCAAGCGCAATGCTGACTATGATGCAGACCGCATGAACCTGGGTCTGGAAAAGATTCCCGTTGACATCCGGTTTAAATGACCTGACTGATTTGCAAAGTATGGTACTCACTTTTGTTACAAAATATTAAATAATGTGCAGGTTGAGTCAAAAAGGCTTTTTTGATTTCTCTATCCCTCAAAAAGGAGTTACTTTTGTAGCCGGTTTACAAGGGTGCTTTAAAAAAGCCCTTTGAAACCGGCTATCAATTTGGAAGTTTAGTAACAATCAAACTATAAAAACAATGGCAAAAATCGATTTAAGCAAGTACGGTATCAACGGTTCTACCGTGATCGCACACAATCCTTCTTATGAGGAGCTGTTCAAAGAGGAGACAAAGGCTGGACTCGAGGGTTTCGACAAGGGCGTAAACACCGAGCTCAACGCAGTAAACGTAATGACCGGTATCTACACTGGCCGTTCACCTAAGGACAAGTACATCGTAAAGGATGCTCAGAGCGAGAACAAGGTATGGTGGACCACCGATGAGTACAAGAACGATAACCACCCCATGTCAGAGGATGTATGGGCAAAGGTTAAGGAGATCGCCATCAAGGAGCTTTCAAACAAGGAGCTCTATGTAGTTGACGCTTTCTGCGGTGCCAACGAGGCTACACGTCTTGCTGTTCGCTTTATTGTTGAGGTTGCATGGCAGGCACACTTCGTAAAGAACATGTTCATTCAACCCACCGCTGAAGAACTTGAGAAGTTCCAGCCCAACTTCGTTATCTATAACGCTTCAAAGGCTAAGGTTGAGAACTACAAGGAACTGGGTCTGAACTCAGAGACTTGCGTTGCTTTCAACACCACAAGCCGCGAGCAGGTTATCATCAACACATGGTACGGTGGTGAGATGAAGA
>JAGBPB010000031.1 GCA_017633615.1 Bacteroidaceae bacterium
GACGGTGACTCAGTATATCGTCTTTTCTACGATACCATCAAGGGCGGTGACTACCGTTCACGTGAGGCCAACGTTTACCGTCTGGCTGAGGTATCAAACAATATCATTGACCAGTGCGTAGCACAGGGCGTACCTTTTGCACGTGAGTACGGCGGTACACTTGCCAACCGTTCTTTCGGTGGTGCTCAGGTATCGCGTACATTCTACGCCCGCGGTCAAACCGGACAGCAGCTGCTTCTGGGTGCTTACTCAGCACTGAGCTATCAGGTAAACCAGGGTAACGTAGAGCTCTTCACCCGTTGCGAGATGCTTGATCTGGTTATGATCAAGGATGAGAACGGTAAGGAGCGTGCACGCGGTATCATCTACCGTGACCTTGTTACCGGTGAGATCAAGCGTTGCTCAGCCCACGCCGTTGTTATCGGCACAGGCGGTTACGGAAACACCTATTTTCTGTCAACCAACGCTATGGGCAGTAACGGTTCGGCCGCTATGCAGTGCTACCGCAAGGGTGCATGGTTTGCCAACCCCGCATTTGCTCAGATTCACCCCACCTGTATTCCCGTACACGGTGACAAGCAGTCCAAGCTGACACTGATGTCTGAGTCTCTGCGTAACGACGGACGTATCTGGGTTCCCAAGAAGCTTGAAGATGCCAAGAAACTCCAGAAGGGTGAACTCAACCCCAACGATATACCCGATGAGGATCGCGACTTCTACCTGGAGCGCCGCTATCCCGCATTCGGTAACCTGGTTCCCCGTGACGTTGCTTCACGTGCTGCCAAGGAGCGTTGCGACAAGGGCTATGGTGTAAACAACACCGGTCTTGCCGTATTCCTTGATTTCAAGTATGCTATCCAGCGTCTTGGCAAGCAGGCTGTAGCCGACAAGTACGGTAACCTGTTCGATATGTATGAGGAGATTACCGATGTCAATCCGTACGAGAACCCGATGATGATATTCCCCGCCATCCACTACACAATGGGTGGTATCTGGGTTGACTATGAGCTGCAGACCTCTATCCCCGGCCTGTTCGCAATAGGTGAGTGCAACTTCTCAGACCACGGAGCAAACCGTCTGGGTGCATCGGCTCTTATGCAGGGTCTTGCTGACGGTTACTTTGTACTGCCCTACACCATCCAGAACTATCTGGCCGATCAGATCCAGGTTCCGCGTTTCAGCACCGACCTGCCTGAGTTCGATGCTGCCGAGAAGGCTGTCAAGGAGAAGATTGCCAAGATCATGAGCATCGGCGGAAAGCGTTCCGTTGATTCTATCCATAAGGAGCTTGGCCACATTATGTGGGAGTATGTAGGTATGGGCCGTACCAAGGAGTCTCTTGAGACCGCTCTCAAGAAACTGGACGAGGTAGAGAAGACCTTCTGGACTGATCTGCGCGTTCCCGGTGATGCCCAGACACTTAACGTTGAGCTTGAAAAGGCCCTGCGTCTGCTTGACTTCATCGAGATTGGCAAGCTGATGGCTTATGACGGTCTTAACCGTGAGGAGTCATGCGGCGGTCACTTCCGTGAGGAGCATCAGACGCCCGAGGGTGAGGCACTGCGTCATGATGACAAGTTCTCATACGTAGCCTGCTGGAACTATCAGGGTGAGGGTAAGGCACCTGAGCTTCTTAAGGAGCCTCTCAACTACGAGTACATCAAGGTACAGACCCGTAATTACAAGAACTGATAAATAAGCATCACTATGGAAAAGAATATAAGCTTCAAACTGAAAATATGGCGCCAGAGAGGTCCTAAGGAGAAGGGCCAGTTCAAGGTGTATGAAATGAAGGATATCCCCACCGATACCTCATTCCTTGAGATGCTTGACATTCTGAACGAGCAGCTCATCAATGCCGGTGAGGAGCCTGTGGTATTTGACCATGA
>JAGBPB010000032.1 GCA_017633615.1 Bacteroidaceae bacterium
GATTGCACACCGCAGGAATATACCGTTGATAGCCGATTCAACGGTTATTCCTTTTACAGAGACATCCCTAAAGGACCTGGGTGTGGATATCGAGGTCCTGTCAAGCACCAAGTATCTGTCGGGCGGAGGCACATCACTGGGTGGTCTGGTGATTGACTACGGTTCATTTCCGGAAATCAACAAACGTATCAAAGGTGACCTTCTATTCAATATAGGTGCTTATATGAATCCTTATTCTGCTTATCAGCAGACACTTGGTCTGGAGACTCTTGATGTCCGCTATAAGCGTCAGGCCGCAAACGCACAGCATGTTGCCGAGGGGTTGACAGAAATTGACGGGATTGAACGTGTTACCTACATAGGACTTAAGGATAATCCCTTTTATGAGTTGGCACGCAAGCAGTTCGGTCCCACATCGGGAGCTATGATTGCAATTGACCTGGCATCCAAGCAGGCGTGCTTCAGTTTCATTAATCGTCTCAAACTGATACATCGTGCCACGAACCTGTTTGACAGCCGTACACTGGCAATACATCCGGCATCTACCATTTTCGGCCTGTTCCCGGAGCGTCAGCTTGAGCAGATGGATGTCCGCCAGACAACGATACGTTTTTCAATAGGTCTTGAGGATCCGGATGATATTTTGGACGATATACGTCAGGCATTGAATTGAGTAACAATAAACACAAAACGATATGGCAGAGACAAAGAAACTGAGCATTATCGCTTTCAGCGGTGATTTTGACAAGCTGACAGCAGTATTCACATTGGGTACTGGTGCTGCAGCAGTAGGTTATGAGGTGAATATATTCTTCACTTTCTGGGGTCTTGACGCTATCAAGATTAAGCAGGGACGCAGTTTTACCGGTGGTAACTGGCTGACAAAGATTTTTGGATTCATGATGGGTGGCCTCAAGGTAACTCCCACAAGCCGTTTCAACTTTCTGGGTGCAGGTCCAAGGATTTTCCGTGGCCTGATGCGCAAGAATAACGTGGCTACTCTTGAGGAACTGGTTGAGGCTGCCAAGGCTCTGGGTATAAATTTCTATGCATGCGAGATGGCAATGCACGTACTGGGACTCAAAAAAGATGATTTTATTCCGGAAGTTAAGGATGTGCTGGGTGTGGCTTCATTCCTTAAACTGTCGGATGGTGGTGAAACACTGTTTATTTAATTGATATGGCTACAAAGATATTGGATATAACAAAGGAACATTGCCCCATGACATTTGTCAAGACCAAGATAGAGCTGTCCAAGCTGCAGCCCGGTGATATCCTTGAGGTGCTGCTCTCTGAGGGCGAGCCTCTGGATAATGTACCACGCAATGCCAAAGAACAGGGATACAACGTAATCAGTGTAGAACATGTTGAAGGAACCACGCACAAGGTAATCATAAGGAAGTAACAACAAATAAAATCAGAAAAGGAATATGGCAGAATCTAATTTACAGCGCAGTGTGACTACTGCAACCGCCAGAAGACTGGCTACCACCACAAAGACCGCCCCTCAGATGGGCAGTATAACACCCAGACTGCTTCTTAAACTGTTGCCTTGGGTACAGGTAAGCGGCGGAACATTCCGTGTTAACCGCACTAAGGTTGAACTGCGAAAGAATGACCGCCTTCCAATAGAGTATGTGAACGGCGTACCCTCATTTACAGCCAAGAACCTTAAGGCTATACCCTTGTTCTCGGAGTTTGACGACGGGATACTGGACCGACTGGTAAGTGCTTTTGAGGCACAGGAGGTTGCAGTTGACCAACTGTTCGTAGAAGAAGGTAAGGATAAACAGCGTTTCTTTATAGTAGCCAACGGCCAGGCAGAGGTTATCAGTAAGGGTCCCCATGGTGAGGAACTGCGGATAGCCCTGCTGGGCGATGGCGAGTATTTTGGTGAGGCTGACCTGCTTGACGAGCAGGAGTCAACCGTAAGCGTACGTGCCGTGACACCCACCGTGTTCCTGGGCCTCAAACTCAAGGAACTTATCAAGTTCATCAAGGAGGTGCCTGATTTCCGTGAAAAGTTTGAGAAGGCTGTTGATAAACAGCTGCGTCTCAAGGCATCGGTAAACGATAACGGAGAGAAACACATTGATCTGGTAAGCGGTCATGAGGAGGATAACATCATCCCCGAGACCTATATAGATTATGAGGAGAACCCCACAGAGTACTCACTCAATACATTGCAGACCGTAGTACGTGTACATACGCGTGTATCGGACCTCTACAATAATCCTTACAACCAGCTTGAGGAGCAGTTGCGCCTCTCTATTGAGAGCATCAAGGAGCGTCAGGAGTGGGAACTCATCAACAACCGTCAGTTCGGTCTGCTGGCAGCAGCCAACCCCGCTTACCGCATATCGGCCCGTTACGGAGCACCTACTCCCGATGACCTGGACGAGCTGTTGAGCCTGGTTTGGAAAGAGCCTGCATTCTTTGTGGCTCACCCGCGTGCCATAGCCGCCTTTGAGCGCGAGTGCACATGGCGCGGCGTCCCTCCTGTAACTACCGACCTGTTCGGTACCAAGGTGATACTGTGGCGTGGCGTACCCATCATTCCAAGTGACAAGGTTGAGGTTGAGGGTCAGTATCTGACCGGACGTGGAGTAGGAACCACCAAGATAATTCTGGTACGTACCGGCGAGCACAACCAGGGCGTGATTGGACTGCATCAGAGCGGTATTCCCGGCGAGATTGCACCCTCACTCAGCGCACGTCTGATGGGTCTGGACAAGTTCGGTGTTGCATCATACCTGCTTACCAAATATTTCTCCCTGGCCGCTCTCACAGATGACGCCATTGCCGTCCTGGAGAACGTAGAGGTGGGTTATTATCATGATTATCAGCACAGGAATAAAGTAGAGAAGTGATGCTCAACCTTACAGACATAAACAGTTTTCAGGCTCAGGATGACAGCGCGCTGGCTCTGTTGCGTGACCTGGCTGCCAAATACTGTCCGGAGGAGGCAAGGGAGATCCGTCAGAGCATACTGCCTGACGAGTCCCTTAATCTGGAGGAGCTGGAGGCCGGTTTCAGACAGCTGCTTGCCGGTGGAAGCGGATTCCCCGACGTGCCTTACCAGGGCAGGGGGGATGACGCTCCGGGGTCGGCCAGATATGTCCCGCAGGATAACGGATTCGGCATAGGGATACCCGAGACGCAGAAACTGCATGACCTCAACTACGATGAGGTTGATACCCTCAATCCAGACCTGATCAAGAAGGATTTCCCGGTCCTTAACCAGAAGGTTAACGGTCATGACCTGGTATGGTTGGACAACGGCGCCACTACGCAGAAACCGGTTCAGGTGATAGACAAGATAAGTGACTATTACAGGAACTACAACAGCAACATACACCGTGGAGCGCACACCCTGGCGGCACGTGCCACCGATGCATATGAGGAGGCACGTCAGAAAGTACAGCGTTTCATAAACGCCTCCAGCAGTGAGGAGATCATATTTGTGCGCGGTACCACCGAGGGCATCAACCTGGTAGCCCAGACATACGGACGCCAGTATCTGACACCCGGCGATGAGGTGATAGTATCGGAGCTGGACCATCATGCCAACATAGTACCCTGGCAGCAGGTGTGCCATGAGAAAGGCTGCACGCTCAAGGCTATCCCCACTGACCGTAACGGAGATCTGGTACTCTCGGAGTTTGAGCGTATCATCACGTCCCGCACACGGTTTGTCAGCGTGGGTCATGTTAACAACACGTTCGGTACCATCAATGACGTAAAGCGTATCATTGAGATAGCCCACTCGCATAACATACCCGTGCTCATAGACGGAGCGCAGAGCATTGCCCATACCAAGGTCGATGTACAGCAGCTGGGTGCCGATTTCTTTGTGTTCTCAGGTCATAAGATATACGGCCCCAACGGCATAGGCGTGGTCTATGGCCGCAAGGAGCTGCTGGACAAGATGCAGCCCTGGCAGGGAGGCGGCAACATGATAAAGGACGTGACCATAGAGCGTACCGAGTACAACGTGCCGCCCGCCCGTTTTGAGGCCGGCACTCCCAATGTGGCCGATGCCATCGGACTCGGAGCCGCACTGGACTACGTAAGCCGCATAGGTATCCGCAGCATTGAGCACCATGAGCATCAGCTTACAGAGTATGCACGTGAGCAGCTCTCACAGATAAAAGGACTCACTCTGATAGGTGATCCCAAGAACCGTGTATCGGTAGTGAGTTTTGTGCTTGACGGTATACCGGTACCCGAGACCGGATCGCTTCTGGACAAGGAAGGCATAGCCGTACGTGCAGGGCACCACTGTGCACAGCCCGCCCTGCGTGCCCTGGGATATGAGATGAGTGTAAGACCTACATTTGCACTCTACAACACCCGTGAGGATGTGGATAAGCTGGTTATCGCCGTGCGTAAGATCATTGGCGAGAGCAGAAAACGTTCAATCAACAACTAAGACAAACTATGGC
This sequence comes from Bacteroidaceae bacterium, assembly GCA_017633615.1. The sequence goes on from JAGBPB010000032.1 coordinate 4,446, forward strand.
AAAGATTCAAGTAAACGGTGAGGTGCAGGAGGTTCAGCTCCCGATCAACCTTACAGAACTGATAAGACAGAATAACGTACAGCAGCCCGAGATGGTCAGCGTACAGGTCAATGAGGATTTTGTGGACCGTTCGGAGTGGGACGGAACCCAGATCAAGGAGGGTGACAGTGTAGATTTTCTTTTCTTTATGGGAGGAGGTGCATTATGATTGATTTTACTGAAGAACAGATACAACGCTATTCGAGGCATATTCTGCTGCAGGATGTAGGGGTTGAGGGCCAGGAAAAGATCCTTAACGCCCGTGTCCTGGTGGTGGGTGCCGGCGGACTGGGCGCTCCCGTGAGCCTCTATCTGGCAGCTGCCGGAATAGGCCGTATAGGTATTGTCGATGCCGATACCGTTGATTTGAGTAACCTGCAGCGTCAGGTAATACACTTTACCAAGGATGTGGGCGTGGCCAAGGTGCTCAGCGCCAAGGAGAAGATCCAGGCCATCAATCCCGATGTCCAGGTGGACACTTACCGTGAATTCCTGGATTCCACAAACGCCCTTGACATAATCAAGGATTATGATTTCATTGTTGACGGAACCGATAACTTCCCCGTCAAGTTCCTTATAAACGATGCATGCGTGATGGCCGGCAAGCCCTTCTCACACGGCGGCATACTGCGCTTTAACGGCCAGACGTTCACCCATCTGCCCGGCACGGCATGCTACCGCTGCATGTTTAAGGAGCCGCCTCCAACAGGGGCAGTACCCACCTGCTCGCAGGCCGGCGTACTGGGTGCCATTGCCGGAATGCTTGGAACCATCCAGGCAGCCGAGACGCTCAAGTACTTTACCGGTGTAGGCCAGCTGCTCACCGACCGTCTGCTCACATTCGATGCCAAGACCATGCAGTTCCGCACCATCCCGGTACGCAAGCGTGACAACTGCGCCATCTGCGGTGACAATCCCACCATCGACCATCTGATTGATTATGAACTGCCCGCGTGTGACATCAAGAAACACTGAGAAGAGATGAATATTCCGGAAAACGTAATAAAGGAACTCATAGAGCAGGCCACCAAGGATGCTCCCAATGAGTCATGCGGATACCTGCTGGGCAAGGACGGGGATGTGACCGAGAACTACTGGATGGAGAA
>JAGBPB010000033.1 GCA_017633615.1 Bacteroidaceae bacterium
ACTCGACCAACGGCTCTAATATACTGATGGTTGCGGAGCTTGATGTCATCGCGCCTATATGCAACTCACATCTTGATGCAAAGGAAAGCACTTTTAATTAAACCACCAAACTTTATACCAATAATTTGCGGATTATGACAACTTTGGTTTATAGATAGAAAGACTTTATAAGACGTCTTATATATACGCCAAAGAACATCTTCTCGGGGAGACTGCATTTCTGGAATTCATATCTCAGAATCATATCCAGACAGGCAAACCTGCCGGCTTGACTGTCAAACTCAGAATGGTCCTTCTGGCCGGTGTATGCTTTTGCAAAGGCATCCCAGAACAGATGTAGCTGTGGCTCTGTCATGTGGAAAAGATCCTGGACCTGTTTCATGGGCGCATACACATTGCAGATCTGATAAAGATGGCCGATATCAAACATCGGGTCACCATAACCGAATCGGTCCAGGTCTATCCATATGGGCCGGTCACCGGAGAGTACAAGATTTCCCATATTGAAATCACCGTGACTGCAGGTTTTAATGTCCTGTATGGTCCGGGCAAAGTCTTTTAGTATGCGGCGGTTCTTGCGGCTTATGAACTGTACCTTGTCCAGGGCTCTCATGAGTTGCTCCTTACGGCTGGGAAAGAAATCCGTGTCACATTTGGTGCTGAAAAGTATCTTGCCGTTGCTGCACATAATCTGTGCCATCTCTTCTATGCGCTGCGGCTCATCGTGACAGATACGTGAAAGGGATCTCTTGTCCTTTATGCGTTCCGTTATAGTTGCGTACAGGTCTCCCACACGTACCATCTCATGCATCTTGGGAGTGGGTAACCCCAACTTCTCCACTGCCTTGGAAACGTCAAACTCATGCTTGACAAACTCCAATGTGTTTATCTGCTTTTTATCTACTTTCAGAATCAAATCCGGCTGAGACGGATTCTCATATGTGATTCCGTTGCCTCCTTGTCCAACTTGGGTCCAGGTGCTCAAATCAATGTTCTTATACTCACTCATAGTCCGTTTTATAATAAAATAGTACCAATGGGGCCTGACCCCTTTGGTATCATTTTCCTTTCAGGATCGTTTTGATGTCGTTGAGTTTGTTCAGAGCCTCGATTGGGGTGAGGTTGTTGACATCGATAGAGAGCAGCTGGTCGCGGATTTGGCAGAGGACGGGATCGTCCAGCTGGAAGAAACTCATCTGCAGGCCCTCGCGGTGCTGACCGGTCTCTACGCTGGGACGGGATATGCTCTTGTCGCTTCCGCTCTCCTCCATCTCCTTGAGGATTGTGCCGGCGCGCTTTACTATGCTGCGCGGCATGCCTGCCATCTCGGCCACATGAATACCGAACGAGTGCTCGCTGCCGCCGGGAACCAGCTTGCGCAGGAACAGCACCTTACCATCGGTCTCCTTTACAGAGACGTTGAAGTTGCGGATGCGGCTGAACGACTGCGCCATCTCATTTAGCTCGTGGTAGTGGGTGGCAAACAGCGTGCGTGCGTGGGCCGATGGGTGCTCGTGAATGTACTCTACGATTGCCCAGGCTATGGAGATACCATCATATGTGGATGTGCCGCGGCCCAGCTCGTCAAAGAGCACCAGGCTGCGGGCGGTCAGGTTGTTCAGGATGCTGGCGGCCTCAGTCATCTCAACCATGAATGTTGATTCTCCGGCCGATATGTTATCGCTGGCACCCACACGGGTAAAGATGCGGTCAACTATGCCTATGCGTGCGCTGTCAGCAGGAACATAGCAGCCCATCTGGGCAAGCAGCGTAATGAGGGCTGTCTGGCGCAGCAGGGCAGATTTACCTGCCATGTTAGGACCGGTAATAATCAGTATCTGCTGGCTGTCACTGTCTATGAATACGTTGTTTGATATGTAGCTCTCACCCGGAGCCATCTGGGTCTCAATGACGGGATGACGGCCCTCCTTGATATCAATTATCTGGCTCTCGTCAACTACCGGGCGTACATAATGGTGTTCACGTGCCACACGGGCAAATGAGAGCAGGCAGTCTATACGGCTAACCTCCGTGGCATTGACCTGAATGGCCGATACATATTCAATGATGGAGGCGGCAAGACTTGCAAAAATCTGCGATTCCAACGCAAGAATTTTGTCCTCTGCACCCAATATTTTCTCCTCATACTCCTTGAGTTCTGGGGTGATGTAACGCTCGGCGTTGACAAGGGTCTGCTTGCGGATCCACTCTGCCGGCACCTTGTCCTTGAATGTGTTGCGCACCTCCAGATAGTAGCCGAAAACGTTGTTATATGCAATCTTTAAGCTTGAAATTCCAGTCTGCTCAGCCTCACGCTGCTGGATCTGCATAAGGTAATCCTTACCGCTATAGGCAATGCTTCGCAACTCATCGAGCTGCGGGTCTATACCTTCTGAAATCACGCCGCCTTTGCTTACTAGCAGCGGAGTATCAGGCCTGATGGTCCTGATAATATTGTCACGCAGGCTCTCGCAAAGGTCAATCTTACGGCCTACCTCACGGAGTTGCGGATTATCCGATGCTTCGCAGATGAGTTTTACGGGTTCCAGCTGTTTGAGTGCCATGCCCAGTGAAAGAACTTCACGCGGGTTGATGCGGCCCACGGCAGCTTTTGACACCAGACGTTCCAGATCACCCATACGCTGAAGTGAGTCCGTAAGTGCATCGGCAGTATCGGGATAACGGAACAGGTGATCAACCACATCAAGGCGGTTGTTGGTGGCATTGGGGTCTTTAAGCGGGAAGAGCATCCAACGGCGCAGCAAGCGTGCACCCATAGGTGATGAAGTACGGTCTATCACCTTGAGCAGTGAAACGCCGTCCTCATTGTTTGACGAGAGCAGTTCCAGATTACGTACCGTGAACTTGTCAAGGCGTACGTAACGCTCCTCATCAATCATGCGGATGGATGATATGTGGCCGATATTGTTGTGCAGGGTCTCTGCAAGATACTCAAGTATTGCACCGGCAGCAACCTTACCGTTATTGAGGTGATCTACACCAAATCCCTTAAGGTTACGCACCTTGAAATGGCGGGTTAGTTTCTCGCGGGCAAACTCCTCAGTGAATACCCAGTCGTCCAGTTCACGCAGGCAATAGCGTGTACCGAATGACTGCTCAAACTGCTGGCGGCGTCCACGTTCAATCAAGGTCTCCTTGGGAGCAAAGTTTGAGAGCAGTTTGTCTATATGGTCAGCAGGACCCTCTGCTATGAGATACTCACCGGTAGATATATCAAGGAAGGAGATTCCCCATGCTCCTTTGCCAAAGTGTACGGCTGCCAGAAAGTTGTTCTCCTTGTTCTGGAGCACGTTGTCACTCATTGCAACACCCGGGGTTACAAGTTCAGTGATGCCGCGCTTTACAAGAGTCTTGGTAAGTTTGGGGTCTTCAAGCTGGTCACAGATAGCCACACGGCGGCCCGCACGGATGAGTTTGGGCAGATATACATCAAGAGCATGATGCGGGAATCCTGCCATCTCAAGCGCCATAGCACCGTTCTTGCCGTTGTTGCGGCGGGTCAGAGTAATACCTAATATCTCTGCAGCCTCAACAGCATCTTGTGCATATGTTTCATAAAAATCACCGCAGCGGAAAAGTAGTACAGCATCAGGATGTTTTTGCTTGAGACTGTAGAACTGCCGCATCATCGGCGTTTCATCGGGCTTGTTCTGTGACATCGGGCTGAAACTAATTCTTGCGTTTCCTGAAAAGGAACAGGTTTGCTATAACAAACAATACTATCAGTATGCCAAGTGTAATCAGTGTGGCCTGCATACTCTTGGGCGCAAACCCCAACAGCAGCAGTACAGGGAATCCCATAATCATGGCAGGGATGTTCTGAAGCACAAGGTTGTTGGCTGCAGGCGTCTCAAAACGCGGATCTATCTCACGTAACAGTATCATACCGTTGCTGGCAGTACCGGTCAGCATACCGAACATGGAGAAGAATCCTTCATATGGGTAATCGGGATAAATCTGGAATGACACCCATTTTACATATTTGAAGGTTATGTAAGCGCCTGTCAGGCAGACAAAGGTCAATGGCAGCCAGGTAGATTTGAGGTTTTCAAAACTGATGGCGGCAGTTCCTGCAACGATCATCACATCAAAACTGAATCCGCTTATACGGTTTAACAGAAACTCATTGAGGTATTCACGTGTCATCCAGCCTCTCTTGCGCAGAGCTCTTATGATAATCTTGACAAGTGAACCAAAGATTATGCCCCAGAAGAAATTGAATCCGTAAACCAGGGGCTTGATAGTATTCTCGCCAAAGTTACCCAGATCCAGTTTGCCTATGACGGACATAAGGAGATAAACCAGAAAATATGTAAGCAGAACAATGCCGATGACAATTGTCAGCTTATCTACTGATTCGGAGTGGGGCAGTTCATTTTCCTGCTCGTAATCCTTAAGTGTGTGTTGGTTATCGGAAATATTGTTGTGGATTGTAAGTTTTTTGTTTCGGTTCAGCATGTTCATGTAAACCACTCCAACGACGCTACCCACCAGAAATCCCACGGCGGCTATAGATAGTCCGAAGTCTATTCCATAGAATACTACATCCTGCTCGGCAGCACTCATCTGATAGATGGTTCCAAAATTGAGAGCCTGACCTGGTCCCTGGCCGTAACCCATAGGAAGGAGCAATCCTCCAGGGTAGAAGATTTCATTTCCGACAGCAGGATAACGCCACCAGATGAACATAGGAATTGTAATAAGCAGACCTATTATACCTTGAACCAAATAAGTTGAAATTGTCAATGTACCGGTATCTATTACCGTGCGGGTATTGGCGCGGTCAGTCTCCTTTGAAGGACGGAGTGACATAGCAATAAAACCTATTGCCAATGCATGATAGGTTATTATCTCCATGAACTGCTTGTCAATGATTCCGTTAAAATGCGACCATAGTTTAAGCAAAAGTATTATCAGACCACCCAGCAGTGCTGATGGAATGAGGCTACGACGAAGAATTTTGATTTTACGGCGCAGAATGTTTCCTGCCAATACAGCCAAGGCAATGATAAAAACCTGAACGAGGGCGCTCCACACTTCAGGCGCAGCAAATGATGTTACCGCTATTCCGTTTGCAGATAAAAACATATAAATAGTCGCTTTTTAAATAGTTGAAAATCAAAGAATAATATTTACTTTTTGGTGCTATTTTTTGCGTGAACGAATCATCAGCCACACGCCAATAATGACAAACGGTATGCTCAGAAGCTGTCCCATATCAAGGGGCAAGCTTTTTTCAAAATCTACCTGGACTTCTTTGAAGAATTCTATAAAGAAGCGGAAAGTGAAGATGGTTGCAAGACAGAAACCAAAATAGAATCCGGTTCCCACTCTTTCTCTGTTTTGACGATAAATGAGGCCTATTATTATGAAGATAAGGAAATAGGCAATTGCTTCATATAGTTGTGCGGGATGACGTGGAAAGGTATCTCCATTCTGAACAAAGATGAATCCCCAGTCGGTACCGGTGGCCTTGCCTACAATCTCTGAGTTCATGAGGTTACCTATCCTTATGCATCCTGCTGTAAACGGGGTGGCCAGACAGACCATATCAACGCATTCCAAAACACCTATTTTGTGTTTGTGGCAATAGAGAATCATTCCTAGAAATATGCCTATCGTTCCGCCATGACTGGCCAGACCGCTGTATCCTACCAGTTTCCACCCACCTTCCGGCAAGAATCTTATAGGCAACAGCATTTCCAGAAAATGCTTTCCGCTTGTAAGGTAGTATCCCGGTTCATAAAACAGGCAGTGTCCAAGACGTGCTCCTATCAGGATTCCCAGGAAACAATACAGGAATAAAGGATCAAAAACTTCCGGTCTGTATCCACGGTGTTCATAGTACCTTTGAACAAGTTTGTAAGCTACCAATAAACCTACTACCCACATAAGTGAATAATATCGGATGGGAAAGCCGAATAAGTTGAAAAACACAACGTTGGGATCCCATATAACAGCAAGGAAGTTATGCATAATTCTCAATTTTAATCAGGTTATTTACACGTTGAAGCGGAAGTGCATTATGTCGCCGTCTTCAACAACATAGTCTTTTCCTTCCACATAGAGTTTGCCGGCATCACGCACGGCAGCTTCAGAACCCAGTTCTATGTAGTCGTTGTATTTTATCACTTCAGCGCGGATAAAGCCTTTCTCAAAGTCGGTATGAATAACCCCTGCGCACTGCGGAGCCTTCCAGCCTTTGCGGTATGTCCACGCCTTTACTTCCATGGGGCCGGCGGTGATGAATGTTTCCAGATTCAGCAGGCTGAAGGCCGATTTCACCAGACGGTTTACACCCGATTCCTCCAAACCCAGTTCCTCAAGGAACATCTGACGGTCCTCATAGCTTTCAAGTTCAGCAATCTCACTCTCTGTCTTGGCGGCAATGACAAGCAGCTGGGCGTTCTCATCCTTAATGGACTCACGTACCTGCTCCACATAGGCATTGCCGGTCTTTACGCTGTCCTCATCCACGTTGCAGACATAGAGCACGGGCTTGGATGTAAGCAGGAACAGATCATGTGCAATTTTCTCTTCATCCTTTGACTCAAAGGTTACGGTGCGGGCTGATTTGCCCTGCAGCAGAACATCGCGGTATGCGTTCAGTACATCGCACACTATCTTGGCCTGCTTGTCACCAACGGCAGCCTGTTTTGATACCTTCTGCAGGCGCTGGTCAATGGTTTCAAGGTCTTTTATCTGGAGCTCGGTGTCTATTATCTCCTTGTCACGAACAGGATTGACCGTACCGTCTACATGGGTCACGTTCTCATCATCAAAGCAGCGCAGAACATGGATAATGGCGTCGCACTCACGGATGTTACCCAGGAACTTGTTGCCCAAGCCTTCTCCTTTGCTGGCGCCTTTTACAAGGCCGGCTATGTCAACAATCTCAACGGTTGCGGGAACTATGCGGCCCGGATGTACCAGCTCAGCCAGTTTGGTCAGTCGCTCATCAGGGACGGTGATGGTTCCTACGTTAGGTTCGATAGTGCAGAAAGGAAAGTTTGCTGCCTGCGCCTTGGCGCTTGACAGACAGTTGAAAAGTGTGGATTTGCCTACGTTGGGCAGGCCCACTATGCCGCATTGCAATGACATCTGTTTCTGTGTTATTTATAAGTAATTGCAAAGATACTACAAATGTTACAACATATCGTTGTCTATCATCCAGATGATTTCTTCTATCATAGCGTCTTCATCATTGTGTTCGGGATCATATTCCTTCTTTAGTGACGCTCCAAAGAGGGCGGCGAACGCCTGATAGAATTTGGCTTTGAATCCGCCTATGAACGCGTTGATGAGTTCGTAGCTGGTCTGGTTGCACTCACGGTCAATCAGTTTTATAAGCAGTTTGCCTTGTGCCAGGGTGCATTTTTTCATTACAGGAAGATACTGGTCCCAGACACCTTGCTCAACAATTTTAAGGTGTTCATCACGTGCGTTGTCATCGGGCAGGGTCTGTAGATAAAGATATGTCTCCACAAGAATGGCTTTCAACTCAAGGGCAATGGGATACATCTTGATTACGTTGCGGGTCAGTTTGTCATACTTGCGCTGTTTACGTGCACTGGGATAGACGCGCTTGCCATAGATGGTGATCTCCATCATTTCAAATGTAGGAACGGTGTCACCGTCTATGATGGTAGCCAAAGCTACGAGAACCCGTTTCTGTTTGGTGGTGTCGGCAGGAACCGTATAGCAGAAAGCTGGGATGGCCGTAAGCAGGGCAAATATCAATAGTACGAAGCGTTTCATGAGCGCAAAAATACCAATTCTCGCAAAAAAGACATACTTTTGAGGCAGTCCTTTGGAAAACAAAGTTCTCTAATACTGAATATACTATGAACTGGAGATTGTTAATACCTTGGTTTACTGTGCTTTCCTGTACTGCGACAGCAGTATTTCCACAGAGTTTACAAAATGACGGATGGGACAGTGTCCTGGAATCACTGCTGTCTGATGAAGACCTCTCCTCCTATGCCCGCGAGGAACTGTCACTCATGTATGAGTCAATGCATGAGATGCCATTGAACATCAACACTGCGACAAGGGAGGAACTTGCCCAACTTCCTTTTCTGTCATTCAGGCAGATAGAGGATATCCACGCCTACATCTATATGCACGGACCTATGCTGACATTGGGTGAACTGCAACTTACGGGCAGTCTGGATGTGAGCACAAGGCAGATGTTGCGGCATTTTATCTATGCCGGCGATCCTCCGGTAAAAAGGGAGAAAATGCGACTTGATGATCTGTTGCTGTACGGACGTAATGAAGTGGTGACAGGCATGGATATACCGCTCTATATGCGTGAGGGTTTCAGGAATCATTCTCCGGAGGAGTTGGAGCGTTATCCTAACAGGGCGTACATAGGGAACCGTCTGTCACACTCGCTGCGTTACTCTTTCAACTGGCATAACCGTATAAGATTTGGTATTACTGCCGATAAGGATGCGGGTGAGGCTTTTTTTGGCAGAAACAGGGCGGGATATGATTTCTGGTCACCATATCTGTACATAAAGGATATGGGATGGCTTAAAGAGCTTGCCGTGGGTAATTTCAAGGCTCAGTTCGGATACGGGCTTCTTTTGGGCGGAGGCTTCAGTACGGGCAAAAGCATGGCTTTAAGCTCAATGGAACGTAACACTCAGGGTGTCAAGCCTCACTCATCCACTCAGGAGTACGGTTACCTGCGCGGGGTAGGAGTATCTGTGGGTTGGAATCACTTTACATACACTTTGCTTGCGGCCTCCACACAAATCGATGCCACTCTTGACGGTGATACGCTGATAAGCTCATTCAAGGAAGACGGTTATCACCGTACGGAGTTGGAGTGGTCAAAAAAACACAATTCAACTTTCAGAACTTATGCAGCCAATGTACGTTACAGTTATAGAGGAGTTCGTTTTGGTGTCACTGCACTTGCGGAAAGACTCTCCTTAAAGTATAAGGGGCGTGACAGTTTTAAAGGTATTTCCATGGACGGCTCGCTGCACAGGCCGCGTTATGCTTTATCAGCAGAAATATCGGTGCTTGATTCAAAAGTGGCACTCCTGGCATCACAGACATTCCGTTTTCAGAGCGATTGGACAATGAACGCGGTGTTACGTCATTACAGTCCCGGATACATGGCACTTCACTCAAATGCTGTGGCAGAGGGAGGTGTGGGGAATGAGACAGGCTTGCTGACAGGCTTTTCACATGGCATCAGGAATCTGAAGTTGAGCGGATACTTGGATCTGTTCATGCATCCTGAGCCAAAGTACGGTGTCAGCGAAAGGAGTAACGGTATGGATCTGAGGATGGAGGGCGACTGGCGTTTGGGGCGCAGGGATAATCTGTACGCAACAGTCCGTTTCAAGTCAAAACAGAAGGACTGCAAATACACGGAGCAACCGGAGTATTGCATCACGGAGCGTTACCGACTGCGCTGGACTCACCGTCTGCGCAGTGGAGGGGAACTAAAGACGCAATTGTTCTATTCCAGATATGATTTTATCGCTGAGCCTGTTTCAAACGGGTGGGCGTGGACAGAAACCTATTCCCGTAGCATGTTCAAGGAGCGGGTGGATATGAGTCTGACGGCGGCAGCCTTCTGTACTGAAAGCTATGACAGCCGCATATCGGTGTATGAGAACGGGTTAAGGTATGCCTATAACTTCATCTCGCTCTACGGAAGGGGTGCGCGTCTGAGTGCAACTATAATATGCAGGCTTGGTGACGGAATGCAGTTGAACCTTAAGGCAGGCGGAATATACTACCTGGATCGTGATGAGATAAGTTCCGCACAACAGCGAATTGCCTCCTGCCATAAGGAAGATATATCAGTGCAATTCATTGCAAAATTCTGATTTGGAAAACATGAGGCGAATGAGTATTTTTGCAGTGTAAAAACCATTGTTACACTGTTATGTCAACCGTACTGTATGATTCGCCTATTTTCGGACCGGTACACAGCCGTCGTCTGGGAGTGTCGTTGGGTATAAACCTTATGCCTGCCGATGGTAAGATATGTACTTTTGACTGTATATACTGTGAGTGCGGACGTAACGGAGAACATCACCCCAAGCATCATCGCCCCACAAGGGCTGAGGTATATGAGGCATTGCGCAGCACGTTGCTCAGGATGAAAGCCGATGGTCCTGAGCCCAATGTCCTGACATTTGCAGGTAACGGTGAGCCTACTGCCAATCCGGAGTTTCCCGGGATAGTGGATGATGTGATTGCGTTGCGTGATGAGTTCTTCCCTGAGGCCAAGGTGAGTGTTCTTAGCAATGGAACCCGCGTGACAGATCCTGCTATATTCAAGGCCTTGCTCAAACTGGACAACAACATCCAGAAACTGGATACAGTGGATATTGACTATATCAGGCTTATAGACAATCCCGTAGGACACTATGACCTGGATGCCGTCATCAAGGCTTTATGTGATTTCAGGGGTCATGTCATAATACAGACCATGTTCCTTACGGGTTCTCTTGACGGCCGCGATATGGATAATACCACTGACAAATATGTACTGCCGTGGATTGAAACTATAAAAAGGATTGCTCCCAGTCAGGTCATGATTTACACTATAGATCGTGAAACACCTGTTTCTACTCTCCGTAAGGCTTCGCATGAGATGCTTGACCGCATTGCCGGCCTGCTCAGGGAGAATGGAATAGAAACATCCGTATCATACTGAGATGAAAGATATAAGAACCATATGCCTCTCTTTGCTGCTTGCTTTTTCACTACCGGTGGTAAGCGCAGATGTGGACTCTGTTACGGAGTTCATAGATCAGGTAATTTATGAGGAACTGCCGGAAGGAACAGATATAGCCCTTTTGGTTTATGACCTTTCAAACGACAAGCCTCTCTATGCTTACCGTGAAAAAGTAATGTGTCGTCCGGCATCGGTACAGAAGGTAATTACAACTGCGGCGGCTTTGTCATCACTTGGTTCTGATTACAGGTTCTCTACCAGACTGAGAACCCAGGGCAGCATCAGGGACAGTGTCCTTAACGGTGATTTATATCTTGTGGGAGGTCTTGATCCTGCGCTTAATGAGAATGAACTGCGCAGTATGGTGAATGATCTTAAGAATGCCGGTGTGAACCGTATAAACGGCACAATTTATGCAGATGTCTCTATTATGGATTCCACATATTGGGCATCGGGATGGTGCTGGGATGATGCGCCATCCAGTTTCCAGCCCTATATATCACCTCTCATGGTGCATCAGGGGTTTGTGGGTATTCAGGTTAAACCTACTGTCAAGGGTCAGGCTCCTGAGGTTACTCTTTACCCGGCAAATGACAAGATAAAGATAGATAACAGAGCTATTACACAGGACAGCAAGCAGGGAACCCTCAGGATAACGCGTGACTGGATGCAGAATGACAATACAATGATAATTACCGGAAACTGCATCAGGAGAGAAACAAAGGAACTGAGCGTAGTGGGATCGGCTGATTTTACTTTCTCACTTTTCCGCCAGTATCTGGATGAGGCAGGAATAGGATATGGAGACTACGGGTGGGGCAGATGCCCTGTTATGGCACATGACATTTCCATTGTTTCACACAGCCTGACGGCGATAGTAAAGGAGGCCCTGAAAGAGAGCAACAATCTGTACGCAGAGGCCATGTTCCTCCAGACAGGCCGGATTCAGCAGCCTTTGGACATTTCATTCAAACAGGCTGCAAAGTTTATAGAGAATTTTGTGTCGCGCAAGTTCGGTATGTATTCTGCCTCTTACAATATTGTGGATGGTTGTGGGCTGTCAGTATATGATTATTGTTCTCCTCAGTTCATGGTTGATATGCTGTCATACATCTACAGGAGCAATGAGCTTTATTCCGTTATATACAAGAGCCTGCCCATTTCAGGTGTTGACGGCACTCTTAAGACACGCCTTAATGAGAAGACTACACTGAACAAGGTTCATGCCAAAACAGGTTCAGTAACAGGTTCATGTACCCTGGCCGGTTATATACATACTGCCGATGGCCGTGACCTGGCATTCTGTATAATGAATGAGGGCGCCATCAAGATGGCACCCTCAAGGAAGATACAGGATAAAATCTGTACTTATCTCTGTGAATTGGGATTGTAATCCCTAAAGCTGTTTGAATTCATACCCCTGTTCCTTGAGCCATTCTATGGCTTTAGGCAGTGCGTAGCGCAGGTTCTTTTCACTGCGCAGAGAGTCATGAAAAACAATAATTGAGCCGTTACGGGTATATTTCTTTACTATATCCAGAACCTTTTCAGGTTTGAGTTTTTCATTGTAATCACGTGTAATTACATCATAGAAGATAATGTCATAATCTCCATTCATGTAACGGTAGGTCCACCTTCTCAATACTCCGTGCGGAGGACGGAAAAGACGGGTTGTAATAAAGCCATCACATTTTTTGACATTGTCAATGTAGTCATGGTTTCTCATACGCATTCCGCGTACATGATTGAAGGTGTGGTTTCCTATATGGTGTCCACGCTCCACTACCATCTTGAATATATCAGGATGCTTGCGGACATTGTCTCCGACCACGAAAAAGGTTGCTTTTACTCCATACTGATCCAGCACATCAAGGAGCCATGGGGTGACTTCAGGAATAGGGCCGTCGTCAAAAGTAAGATATATCGAATGCTCTTCCGGATTTTTCCGGAAGATGCCTTTAGGGTATATTTTACTTAGTATGGGTGTAGGCTGTTCAAGTATCATTGTCAGTTTACACGTCTTTCAAATTCATCGCAAAGCTCTTTCCATTCTTCCACAAGAGCGTTGCAACGATCCTCATCAACACAGTTTGTCATCAGGGGGAATACATAACTGTACTGGTTGGAAGCTGCTTCGGAGAACTGGCTTATGCATTGTTTGAGGTTGCGGTCGTTCATACTGAGATACCAACGCATCTGTTGCAGGGAGTTCTCAGTAGTCTGAAGCAGTATTTCAGCGGCTCTCTCATTCTTTCCTAATGCCATATAGATGTTGGCTATTTCAGAACTTGCACCATAAATGACATCATCTATGGGCAGAAGTTTATCGGAAATGCCGGCATCAATCTTGTTCAGGATATCAAGAGCCTTGTCTTTCTTTCCTTGATTATACAGTTGTACAGCCAGTTGTGCCGACAGACGACGCTGTGAGTAACACATGCGACGTATTGTCTCATCAAGATAGAGGTCCGGATTATCCAGGCCACCGTAATTGTAGTTCATGAGGTTGGTGTACATCTTGTCTGTATCAATGTCTCCATAGCGTGACTTGCTGCCAAGGGCATTCCAGTTGAACGGAGTAATACGGTAAGCAAGACCTTCAAGCAGGAAGTAGTTGCCTAAGTTGAGGTAACTTGATGAAGGAACAGTTGTGGCCATGTAGAGAGGTCTTTCCCAGTTGCAGTGGGCAATCAGGTCAAGCATCATGATCTCATTCTTGTACAGACGGGTCTTACCCTTAAGTGAGATTATCATCCTGTCTGGCATCTTGGCCTTAGTCTCCTCATCGGTGGCACCCAGGTACTGTGCGGGTATCTTCATTCCTGAACGCAGAACAGCATCCTTGTCTATCTGGAACCAGATGGTATCAGTAGGTATGTGATGATGTTTCTTGATCCAGTAATCAAGCACGTTGTTGAGTTCAAATGATTTGTCAACAGCCTCTTTTGAATTGTTTCTGAGCAATGCCTGTTTGTCTTCAGCCTTGACGGTTACGACATCATTGGATCCTGACTGATAATCTATCCTTTCAAAAGAGATAGGCAGGGCGGGAGAATCATAAGCGGGACGTTTCATCTGGTCAATGTACCAGTCTGTCTGCAGATAACTCAGATTACAGCAACGGGCATCGGTACGGAACCCTTCTGTTTCAAAATTGTACCAGAGAGGGAAGGTGTCATTGTCACCGTTTGTAAAGATGATAGGATTACCCTGTTCCTGAAGAGTCTTCAGATAGTTCTGACCAAAATCACGACAGGCATATCGGTTGCTGCGGTCGTGGTCATCCCATGTCTGGCTGACCATCTGGATGGGAACAAGCAGACATATTACCGTTGCTATAACCGGAGCTGTTTTCTCTCCGGCAATCTTGCGCAACCATTCTGAGATGGCAGCCACGCCCATGCCTATCCATATAGCGAAAGCATAGAAGGATCCTGCGTACGCATAGTCACGTTCACGGGGTTGCAGCGGGGTCTGATTGAGATAAACTACAATAGCCAGACCTGTCATGAAGAAGAGAGAAAGCACTACAAAGAACTGCTGGAATCCGGCCTTGTCCTTGCCGAACTGCCATAACAGTCCCAAGAGACCCAGAATAAGCGGCAGGCAGTAGAATACGTTATGTCCTTTTCCTTTTAAAGAGTAGGGTAACAGATTATTGTCACCGCCCACAAGTATCTTGTCTATGAAATTGAAACCGGTAACCCAGTTTCCGTACTCTTTCTCTCCGTAGTGGTTCTGGGTATCGTTCTGACGGCCGGCAAAGTTCCACATAAAGTATCTCCAATACATGAAGTTAACCTGATAACGCACGAAGAACTTGAGGTTCTCACCCTGTGTAGGAATCACAACTTTCATCTTGGAACCTGTAAGATTGCTGTAATAATCATATGTACGGCCCTTAATACCTCCGCACCAGCTTTTATACTCCTCTATATGTTCGGGATCAGCACTGTACATACGCGGGAAAAGCATGTTTTGGGCATACTTGTACTCGCGCTTCTCATCCATTACATAGTAACTGTCCTTTTCACCTTCATTCTTTTTCTCCTTGCGTCCGTAAGATTTACCCACAACGTCATATTTGGGAGAGATGTACGTGCCCTGTTTTTCCTTGATGAGCTCATATTCAAGTTCAGAACTGTAAGCCTGGCCATAAAGCAAAGGTCTGGAACCGTACTGTTCACGTGCCAGATACTCGCCAAGAGAGAAGATATCTTCAGGAGAATCCTGATCCATAGGCGGGTTGGCTGTAGAGCGTATCACTATTACTGCATAGGATGAATAGCCTATGGTAATCATCATCACGCATAGCATGATGGTGTTGAGAAGATAAGCTGAAGGTTTGATCTTTTCAGGAACTCCGTTAGCGAACAGATAGACAGCTGCAACAGCCAGGATTATTATTCCCAGAATTATACCTGAAACCTTGTGACCGTAGAAAGGTATTCCCGCAAAAGCTATTGTGAGCAGGAAAGAGAGGTACATCAAAGCCTTGCGATCACCACGCTGTGTTTCATAGACACTCCAAATAAGAACTCCTACAAGAAGAATTATGTAAACAATCAGACCTGTATTGAAAGGCATACCGAGAGTGTTTACAAAAAGAAGTTCAAACCATCCGCCTACTTTTACAATACCGGGAATTATTCCGTAAAGAACGGCGGCAATTATAACTCCTGAAAGACAGAATGCAAGAACTGCTCCTTTCCATGTAGGCTTTTCTGATTTCTTGAAGTAGTAAACCAGTATTATGGCGGTTATACAGAGCAGGTTCAAGAGGTGAACACCTACGG
This sequence comes from Bacteroidaceae bacterium, assembly GCA_017633615.1. Next base: position 15,529 of record JAGBPB010000033.1, read on the forward strand.
AAACGCCGATAAGGTAAGCTATCAGTACCAGCCAGCGTGCGCTGTGTGGCTGATCGGCATTCTCTTCCCATTTCAGAATGAGCCAGAAGGTGACTGCGGTGCAGAAAGATGAATATGCATAAACCTCACCTTCAACGGCACTGAACCAAAATGTATCGCTCCATGTATATGCGAGAGCACCTACTGCGCCTGATCCCAGGATAGTTATGGCCTGCCACATATCGGGTTCTTTTGTTCCAGCTACTAATTTTTTTACCAGCATGGTTATGCTCCAGAAGAGAAACAGAATGCAGAATGCGCTCAACAGGGCAGACATGGTGTTGACCATCATGGCAACCTTGCCGGGATCACTGGTAAACTGTGAGAACAGGTTTGCGGTAAGCATGAATATAGGTGCCCCGGGCGGGTGTCCTACTTCCAACTTGTAGCCGGTGGTTATGAACTCCGGGCAATCCCAGAAGCTGGCGGTTGGCTCAATTGTCATGCAGTAGGTTACTGCCGCAATTACAAACACAAGCCATCCGATGATAGTGTTCAGTCTTTTGTAATTCATCTTTTTCTGTGAATTAATAGTAATTAGAGAGCCTCAAAGATACTCCTTTAAAGGTTAAAGGCTATCAATTGACAGTTATTTATTGTTATTGCATTGAAGCGGTTCAGAGGTCCTGACCTATGTCACCGCGAAAATGTTTCTTTTCAAAATCAATCAGGTGAGCGCCCTTGAATGAGAGAGCCAGGGCCTCTGCCTTGTCCTTTCCGTATGAGCTGACGGCTATCACGCGACCGCCTGCCGTAACCACCTGACCTTTCTCATTGAAAGCTGTACCTGCGTGGAATACTATGCTCTCTTTGACCTGATCGATGCCGCTTATGACATAACCCTTGTCATAGTGCTGCGGATATCCGCCGGAAACCAGCATCACGCAAACGGCTGAACGCGGATCCTGTTCAAGGGTCTTAGTGTCAAGATTACCTTCTGCTACACCTTTAAAGAGTTCTACTATATCACTCTTGAGGCGGAGCATCACGGTCTCGGTCTCGGGATCACCCATGCGGCAGTTGTATTCTATAACCTTGGGATCACCGTCTACGTTGATAAGCCCGAAGAATATGAATCCCTTGTAATCCAGACCTTCTGCGGCCAGACCTTCAACAGTGGGGCGGATTATACGGTCCTCAACCTTCTTCATCCACTCCTTGGTGGCAAACGGAACGGGTGATACTGAACCCATGCCACCGGTGTTCAGACCGGTATCATGCTCACCTACGCGTTTGTAGTCCTTTGCCTCGGGCAGTATCTTGTAGTGCTTGCCGTCAGTGAGTATAAACACTGAGCACTCAATGCCGCTCATGAACTCCTCAATCACTACACGTGATGAAGCGTTGCCGAACATACCGCCCAGCATCTCCTTAAGTTCTTTCTTGGCCTCATCAAGTGTGGGCAGTATGAGTACGCCCTTGCCTGCGCATAGGCCGTCAGCCTTAAGAACGTAGGGAGCCTTGAGGGTTTCAAGGAACTTGAGTCCTGCCTCCAGATTCTCACCTGTGAATGTCTGATATGCTGCGGTGGGTATGTCGTGACGCTGCATGAAACGCTTGGCAAAATCCTTGCTGCCCTCCAACTGTGCGGCAGCCTTTGAGGGGCCGATAACAGGGATTGTCTTAAGTGCAGCATCATTTTTGAAGTAGTCATAGATACCGTTAACCAGCGGATCCTCAGGACCTACAACCACCATGTCAATCTTCTTGTCCAGAACAAAAGCCTTGATGGCGTCAAAGTCATTAACCTTGATGGCTACGTTTTCACCAACATTTACGGTACCGGCATTGCCCGGTGCTATGTAGAGTTTATCCAACTGTGGGCTTTGGGCAATCTTCCAGGCCAGAGCATGCTCACGGCCTCCGCTTCCAAGTAACAGAATTTTCATATCTTATTGTTTTTTGTTTCCGGGTTTGAATGATCTTTTTGTTGCAGGGCGTGCACCCTCCTTGCGGAAGGGTTTACCTTCAGATGAGGATTTCCTGAAAGGTTTCCCTTCTGATGATTTACGGAAAGGTTTTGTTCCCTCTTTATGAAAGGACTTTGTCCCTTCGGTTTTCCTGAACGGTTTCTCTCCGTCTTTACGGAAAGGCTTTCCAGCTGGCTTGCGTGCGGGTCTTTCCCTCTTGAATTCCTTTTTTTCCGTCTGTTCCGTGAATTCAGCCTTGCGTGCCTCCTCTTTCTCTGCCAGACGGGCCTTGTGGCGCAGTGTGCTGCTGCGGCGGGTAGGCAGGTCATCTTTCTTAAGACGGCGGTCTCCTCCGCGGAAATCATTGTAACGTCCGTCAAAGATTTCATACTTGCGCAGTTCGCAGGGTAAAGCACCGTTGAAAAGAGGAATTTTAGCAGAAGGCTTAAGACCTATTTTGTCAAAGCACTCGTAGTGGTAGCTTATGATCCAGGCTTCACCGCCTATCAGAGCGTGCTTGAGTCGTTCTCCTATCATCTCATAAAGACCCAGCAGGTTATCCTCAACCAGACGCTCGCCATATGGAGGATTGGTTATGATTACGGTGCGCTCCTTAACAGGTTCAAAGTCCTTGAAGTCACGCTGTTCAAACTGGATAATATCGAGCAGGCCGGCGGCCTTGGCATTGCGCTTGGCGGTAAGGATAGCCTTGGGATCCTTGTCGTAACCTTTTATGCTGAACTCAAACTCCCGCTCTGCGGAGTCATCGTTATAAATCTGCTCAAAGAGGTCGCGGTCAAAATCCTTCCATTTCTCAAATGCAAAATGGCTGCGGAACAGACCGGGAGCCATGTTTTTGGCTATAAGTGCGGCTTCAATGGGAATTGTGCCCGATCCGCACATGGGGTCCACAAAATCAGATTTGCCGTCCCAACCGGACATCAGAATCATACCTGCTGCAAGAACCTCATTCAGAGGAGCCTCCATGGCCTCCTGGCGGTAGCCGCGCTTGTGCAGTGACTCACCTGAGCTGTCAAGTGAAAGTGAGCAGTCATCATGTGAGATATGGATATGGAATGTAAGATCCGGGTTGGCCACGCTCACGTTGGGGCGTTTGCCGTATTTGTCACGAAAATAGTCGGCAATAGCATCCTTAACCCTGTATGCCACAAACTTGGAGTGACGGAAATCCTCGCTATAGACTACAGAGTCAACGGCAAAGCTGTCAGAGATATCCATGTATTTCTCCCAATCCACTTTGCGGCAGATATCATAAACTTCATCGGCACTGTCTGCCTTGAAGTGAAGGAAAGGTTTGAGGATACGGATTGCGGTACGCAGGTGGAAATTGGCCTTGTACATCAGGGTCTTGTCGCCCTTGAAGGAAACCATTCGGTTACCAATGGCCACCCCATTGGCTCCAAGTTCAATAAGTTCTTTTGCAAGAATCTCTTCCAGCCCCTGGAAGGTCTTGGCTATCATTTCAAATTCCGTCATCTTACGGGATGTTCTTTTCAAGGTGCAAAGTTACTGAAATTCCAGCACTTTTTGTTAACTTGGCAGCGTCAATAGTTTTAAGAATTATGAAAAGAGCAAGACTTTTAGCAACATTGTTTGTTCTCATGCTCTCTGTCAGCGTTCTGGGACAGGGTGTTGAGCGGGTTAAGGACTCCGGAAGCAAGACATCTTACAATAACATAATTGACATGCTTCGTGGTGAGCCCAGTCTGACCATTATGGGTACAGGTGATGATGGAACCATGCCTTCCATGTATATCCGTGGTATCGGTACCAACTCCAAGAATTTCCAGCCTCTGTTTGTGGTTGATGGTTTAAGAACAGAGAATATTCTGTACGTTCAGCCGTGTAACGTACATTCAATCACGATCATCAAGGACGGAACATCGTCTATTTATGGTATGGAAGGTGCCAACGGTGTGATAGAGATACGCACCAAAGCGGCTGTTGAGGCTGAGAAGAAAGAGGCCGAAGAGAAGAAGGTTCTCCGAAAGAAAACCCGTAAATTTCGCCTTTTCAAAAAGCGCAATGAAGAATGAAAAAGGGGCGGTTCCGAACCGCCCCTTTTTGTGAATCAGAGTTTCACTGAAACTTTCTTGCCGGTATAGCTGACGGTTTTGGGTTCTGATTGTTTGCCGTCCTTTATCAGGATTACGCGGAACTTGCGGTTCTTGATCATTCCGTCATATGAACCTTTACGGGTACCTATTGTCAGGCTGCGGCTCTTGTCATTCCAACTGAAATCAATCGTTGAAAAGGCTCCGTTTTCATAATTGTAGTTGTCAAACTCATCCTCGTAGAGGCTGAATTTACCGTTGGCTCCTGCATAGACACGGATTTCCAGGTCATCCCAAGGCTTCTCGGTTGAGTACTGTACATCAGGGCCGATGGGCAATATGCTGCCGGCTTTCACGTAAAGCGGAATGCTCTTTATGTTGACAGAGCGCTCAATCTCCATTCCTCCATCAAACTGCTCAAGTGTCTCAAAGTCATACCAGCGGGTTCCTGCCGGCAGATAGAGTTTGGTGTTCTTGGCTTCCAGGAAATCAACATCACCTATGCCTGCGCGACTCTTGCTCATGGCTCTCTCCGGAGTATATTTTGCCTCCAGAACCGGGGCGACCAGGAGTGAACGGCCGAACATGAATTCATTACCTATGTTCCACACGTTACGGTCATTCTTGAAATCCATAATGAGGGCACGCTGGTAGGTACCGTTATTGGCATTTACGTCATGAGCCAAAGAGTAAATGTACGGTAGAAGGCTGTAGCGCATCTTTACTGCACCCAGCAGGGCATCATATACGGGTTCACCGGCCTTGCCGTAATAGTAGAGCTCACGCGGAACCTCGGTACCGTGGCTGCGCATCATGGGGCAGAACACGCCATACTGCATCCAGCGCACATAGAGTTCCTGATACAGCGGATTCTGTGTGGCGCTGCCGTCCTGTGAACGCTCGTTGTAGCTGTTGGCAAAGAAACCGCCCAGGTCACTGTTGAAGTTGGGGTTGCCCGTGAGAGCAAAGTTCAGTCCGGCGGGAACCTGGTTGCGCAGGCTGTTCCAGTTGGACTGCAGGTCACCTGACCAGGTGTTTGAACCATAACGCTGCTGGCCTGCAAAAACGGAACGGGTAAGGATAAGGACACGCTTGTCATTGCCGTTCTCCATGGCACGCTGGTTATCATAGACACCGCCCACGGCCATAAGCGGGAAAGCGTTGCGTACGTTACGGAATGGTCCCATTGCGGTGGGCTGGTCCAGATCCTCCTCCTTGAAGTCCAGATGATCGGGCTCAGTAGAATCCATCCACCATCCGTCAATATCCAGATTGTACAGGCGGGTAAGGTGATTCCAGTAGATGTCACGAGCCTCCTTGCTGTAGGGGTCATACGGGCGTACTCCAGATGGATAGTCCATTCTGGGCGGCCAGTCAGACAGACCGCTCTGCGGCCATGTCTGGAAATCAAGCAGCATGCCCTTGGGTTGAAGTTCGCGGTACGGTTTTGTCATGGGACCGAATGATGACCAGATGGAGATCATCAGTTTTGCATTCTGGTCATGGATATGCTTGATCCAGCGTTCGGGATTGCTGAAGTCGGGGTTGTTGAACTCCATGGCGTTCCACAGGTAGTTGTCACCCCAGTACTGCCAGTCCTGAATCATGCAGTCAATGGGTACTCCGTCGGCGCGGTAGCGGTCCAGTACCTCGGTGAGCTCGCGTGATGACTTGTAGCGCTCGCGGCTCTGCATGAAACCGTAGCTCCACAGCGGCAGCATAGGAACTGTACCCGTAAGCTGGCGTATGCCTTCTATCACTCCGTCGGCATCGCCTCCATAGATAAAGTAGTAGTCAATGCCGTCGCCGTTCTCTGATATAAAGCTGAAATTATCCTCATTGGCTATGAATGTGGTGGGCGAATAGTTGTCCCAGAACAGGCCGTAACCCTTGATGGACTGGATTATGTTGCAGTAGTCATCGGTATTGCCCTGAATCATGCGGCGGTTGGTTCCGCGCATGTCCATGCGGCCCTCCTGAAGTATGCCCAATCCGTAGATGGGCTCATCCTTGTCAATGTTGAATGACTGACGCAGTTTATCCGATGTCCGCTCGGCCAACAGGGTATTGCCCTTGTTGTCCCTGAACATTACACCGCCTTCAAAGACGGTCACCGTGAGTTTATCGGTCTTATAAACGTCAATTACCGTGTTCTGGTCAAGTTTCTCCTGAGAGCGGGAAACCTTGACCTGTTGCGGCTGCATTGTCACGGAGAGGCTCTGCTTGGGACTGAAATTCAGGTCCGGAGCCTTATAAATACGTACTATAGAGGGGGTGTAGAATGTTACCTCTACTCTGTTATCAACGGTTTGTGCACTGCAAACGGCTAATATACCTGTCAGTGCAAGGCAAAGGGTCAGTAATCTTTTCATTGTAGTAATACTCTAATATTGCTGTCCATGTTAATAAATACGGGTATTTCGTCTTTTGTGACGTCAATATCTACATATGTACCTCCGTGGAGAGGGCTGACTCTGAACATTAAGTCGCCCTTGTTTGTAATTAACTTAGAGTCAAATTCAATCCATCCGTGCTCGTTTTTTGGCAGGTAAATACGCATTTTGGTAATACCCGGCACAGTCACGGGGCATACCAGCAGCGAGGGCCCGAACATGAATTCGGTCTGCTGTTTAAGTGCTTCCTTGTCTTTGGGGAAGTCAAAGACCAGCGGACGCATCATGGTGTAGTTCTCCTGACTTACTCTGCGGGCACATTCCAGAATGTAGGGCTGGAGTAAGTAGCGCAGTTCAATCTGCTTGCGGAAGATCTCCTGTGTCTCCTCGGAGTAGTTCCAGGGCTCGGTGCGGCTCATGTAGCCGTGAACGCGCATGAAGGGAAGGAATACCGAAACCTGTATCCAGCGCAGCATACGCTCCTGATAATCGGGGTCGGTGTATTGGTTGTTGGGACGGAAGAATCCGCCTGCATCATATGTCCACCAGGGCTGGCCGGTTGCCATCAGGTTCAAACCTCCTGCTATCTGGCGGCGCAGGGTCTCCCAGTCATTGCCTACGTCACCTGACCAGTTGATGGCACCGTAACGTTGTATGCCCGTAAATCCGCTGCGGGTCAGGATCATGGGGTCGCGGTCGGGCTGGTCATTTTTCAGACCGTTGTAGACAGTCTCATTTACCTTGTTGGGATAAGCGTTGCGGTAGAACTCGCCCGGGATCTTGCCGCCTGCCACCATACGTCCCTTAAGGTCGTCGTTCTCGGGCTCGGTAGCATCCTGCCACCATGCGTCGATACCTGTGGGCAGCAGTTTGCTGCTGAAGTTCTTCCAATATGCCTTTGATGCGTCGGGATTGAAAAAGTCTATCCAATCGGTTCCGTCTATGTAGTAACCGGCAGCGTTCATCTCTCGTCCCACCTCACTGTTCTTGTCAATCTTGGACCAGACGGAGAGCATGAGTTTCATATCCATGGAGTGCAGTTCGTCGGTCATGGCCTTGGGATCGGGGTACTTGTCCTCGTCAAACTGCATGGCGTTCCAGCCGTACTTGCCCCACCACTGCCAGTCCTGGACAATAACGCTGGTGCGGTAATCCTCATCCTTGAGGCGGTGGGCGTTCTCCAGCAGTTCGGCCTGGCTGTCATAGCGCTCGCGGCAGTGAATGTAGCCGAAAGCCCAGTCGGGCATGGCGGGAACCTGGCCGGTAAGGTTGCGGTATGTACCGATTATCTCATCGGCATTACCTGCAAAGACGGTGTAGTCCAGAGCAACGGCAACGGGCGAGCTGAAGGTTGTGACATCGGTTACCTTGCGTATTCCGATGGTGGGCTTGTCGCCGCGCGAGCCGCTTACAAACAGTTTATGGGAACCCTTTTCCATATGAACGATTACCGAAGATGTGGGCGGCAGCCAGGTGTTGCTGGCGTTGATCACCGTATCAGAGTCAATCATAAGGAAATGCTTGCGTCCCATCTCCTGACCTACATCAAGAAGTATTGAATAGTCGGCGCTCTCCGATATCTGCACCTCTCCGTTGAAGTCATTGAAGAACCTGCGTTCACGGACATTACCCAATGTTCCGGTGGCATTGACCGTGACCGATGTCCCGTCGCCGCCGCCCTGCTCCAGTGTGATTACGGTTTCGGAGGGATTGTAGTCCGTGAGTCCGTAGTTGTTCCACAGGATTCCGTACCCCTTGTTGGATATGACCATGGGGATGGATATCTGGGTGTTGACCTGGGTGAGGCGGCGGGTCAGGCCGCGTATGTTCAGATAGCCGTCCTGAAACTGTCCGGTACCAAACAGGAACTCATCTTTTGGAGTCACAAAAGACTGGCTTACTGCAAGAGATTGCATTCCGCCTGTTTTTCCCACAGTGACAGAGCGTGAACCTGCAGCCTCTTCAAGCAGGGTATTGCCGTTGGCATCAGTGAATGTAATCTGTCCGGTGCGGATGTTTACAGATACTTTGAGATTGCCATTTTTAGTGATGGCATTTACTTTCCTTGGGGTTTGGTTTATTTCTGCAAAACCGGCATCAGAAGGTTCTGTATAAATAAGTTCTTCCAACTGTGGCAAGTCCACACCCTGCGGTATGCATTGTACGCGTATGGCGTTATCGGCCAGAGCACGTATGGTCAGTGTTCCCTGAGGAACCTGAAAAGATACGTAGTCACTGCCCGCTTTGACATCGGCACCTGAGCATGAAACCAATGTTGCAAGTGTCAGGAAAAAGGACAAAAGAGGAAAGGCTCTTCTCATAAAATCGATTAGTTTGATAGGATATAACGGTTATTTTTGCCGAAGGTAATCAATAAATCGCTTTGAACTTACCTTTTTACTGCATAATTTAGCGCTATGAAAACTTATTTGATTAAAAAGAACACTTTTATGAAGCGTTATTCACTATTGTCATTACTGCTGTTATTCACGTTGATACCACTTACCGCACAAACTGTGCCAGATGTTCCTGAGTATGTTGTTTTTGCGGGTCAAAAGATAACGTTTGACCGGGCTGACCTCAGGGAGCGCATGGACCGTGAGCTGATAGCTTTCACATATACGCACAGCACCTCAACCCTCATGATAAAGAGGGCAAACAAGTTCTTTCCGCAGGTGGAGCCAATCCTTAAACGCATGGGTATACCTGATGACCTCAAGTACCTTATGGTGATTGAGAGCAACCTTGATCCGTCTGCCCAGTCAGCTGCCGGAGCTGCAGGTCTATGGCAGTTTACCCAATCTACCGGGAGAATCTACGGTTTGGAGGTCAATGCCAATATAGATGAGCGTTACAATACTGTCAAAGCCACAGAGGCTGCGTGTCGTTTCCTCAAGGAGGCATATGAGAAATATGGTAACTGGATGACAGTAGCAGCCAGCTATAACGGAGGGCAGCAGGGAATGGACCGTCGCATTGAGGCTCAGCATCAGACTGATGCCCTCAACATGTGGCTGGTCGATGAGACCTCTCGCTATATGTTCCGTCTGTTGGTTGTAAAGATGATGTTTGAGGACCCATCAAAGTTCGGGTTCAAGTTCAAGCGCGAGGACCTGTATCCCTACATTCCGATTAAGGAACAGGTCAAGATAACCGATCCCGTTGAAGACCTTGTGGATTTTGCCGAGAAACACGGTGTTTCATATGCAGACCTCAAACGGGCCAACCTCTGGCTGCGTGAGTCTAAGCTCAACAACAAGTCACACCGCACTTACTACGTTGACATTCCCGATGTAAAGGCCCAACACTATGATCCTTCCAAAACCAAGGTCCACAGTCCCGTCTGGGTAAAGTAAAAAACGTGCAAAAGGGGACAGACCCCAATTGCACGTTTTTCAAAGATTGAAAGATTCTCTGATTTTGTCTACGTAATCCAGCTTCTCCCAGGTGAAGAGCTCCACCGTGACGGTCTTGGCCGGCATGTAGTGTGATGTAAAGACCTTGGTCACAGTCTCAGGCTCACGACCCATGTGACCGTATGCTGCCGTTTCGCTGTAGATGGGGTTGCGCAGTTTGAGGCGATTCTCAATGGCCTTGGGGCGCATGTCGAAAATCTCATTAACCTTTGCGGCAATCTCTGCATCGGTCAGTTTTACATGACTGGTACCGTATGTATTTACAAAGATGTTGATGGGCTTGGCCACGCCGATGGCGTATGAAACCTGAACCAGAACCTCATCGGCCACACCTGCTGCAACCAGGTTCTTGGCAATATGACGTGTTGCGTATGCTGCGCTGCGGTCAACCTTGCTGGGATCCTTGCCGCTGAATGCGCCGCCGCCGTGGGCTCCCTTTCCACCGTAGGTATCAACAATTATCTTGCGACCGGTAAGTCCGGTATCTCCGTGAGGTCCACCGATGACAAACTTACCTGTTGGGTTCACAAAATACTTGATTTCACCGGTGAACAGAGCCTTTACCTTATCAGAGGTGATGGTGCTGATAACACGCGGAATAAGTATGTTCTTTACGTCAGCCTCAATCTGAGCAAGCATCTTGCGGTCAGCCTCCAACTGGGCTTCAACGGTGGCGTTCTCAGGGGCGATGAACTCATCGTGCTGAGTTGATACCACTATGGTGTCTATGCGTACGGGTTTGCCGTTGTCATTATATTCAACTGTTACCTGGCTTTTTGAGTCGGGACGCAGATAGGTCATGACCTTACCTTCGCGGCGAATATCGGCCAAAACACGCAGTATGCGGTGTGACAGTGCAAGTGAAACGGGCATGTATTCATCGGTCTCGTTTGTGGCATAACCGAACATCATTCCCTGGTCACCGGCACCCTGATTCTCGGGGTCCTCGCGCTCTACGCCGCGGTTGATATCGGCACTCTGCTCATGAATGGCACTGAATACACCGCATGAGTCGCCGTCAAACTTGTACTCGGAGCGGGTATAGCCAATACGGTTGATTACTCGGCGGGCTGTCTCCTGAAGGTCTATGTAGGCCTTGGATTTTACCTCACCTGCCAACACCACCTGACCGGTGGTAACAAGAGTCTCACATGCTACCTTTGAATCAGGATCAAAGGCTAACAATTCGTCTACGACGGCATCGGAAATCTGATCCGCTACCTTGTCAGGGTGTCCCTCGGACACCGATTCGGATGTGAATAAATAAGCCATATATAAAAAAATCAGTCCTACTGTCTTTTGGGACAATGGGGCTGCAATCCTATTAAAATATGCTGTCAGAAAATGTGACTTTTAGCATTTTTTTGTGTGGTTGCAAGCTGTCAGGAATCTTAAGGTCCTCAAATCTTTCCACATTGTCCGCTGCAAAGGTACGGATTATTTGTGACGTTGTAACAAAAAAAGTGTGCGGATTTTTTCCGCACACTTTTTATACTGACTCAGAGTGCACCGTATTTCTTGCCATAGTCAAGCTGCTGCTTCAGGTAGTCGTCGTTGTAGATTACCTGGTAGTCGATGATCTTGCCGTCCTTCTCGACGGGAACTATGTCTGGATTGATGAATCCGCCGTAAGGCTTCAGGTTCAGGGCCTCATAACGCTGCTTGACCTCCTTGTGCAGGGCGGGATCTATGTTGACAGCGTAGGTCTCAATCAGATACTTGCCGGCCTCGTAATCACCCTCGGACTTGATGCGCTGGATCTCGGCCAGCAACTGGGCAAAGAGGTCACGCAGTTTCTCATAGTCATTGACTACAAAATAGGTCTTGCCGTCGCGTACCTTCTTCTCAATCACGTTGTCCTTACGTCCCTTCTCATAGCACCATTCGGCAATGAGCTTGCGGTTCTGCATGTGGGCCTCGGTGTTGGGACGTCCCAGTTCCACGCGGGTGAACTGCACCATCAGACCGTTGCGGATGTAGTTGGCGTACTCGGCCTTGTAGGCATCCTTGTTGGGCATGATACCCAACTCAACCATCTTGGGATCGGCGGTAAAGTAAAGACCAAAGAGGTCGGCGCGTGCCTCCTCCAGGGCCGATGCATACTCACCCATAGCAGTTGTGGCAACGCCCGGAAGAAGTTGGCCTGAACCGTGACCCAGGCACTCGTGCAGGTCGGTATGGATCTCATCGGCCCATGAACCCCACTCGCGGTAGAATGCCTTCTCAGCCTCATCCCATGCAAACTCATCCAGAGTGCTGGTGGGTGATTCCTGAGCAGCGTAGTCATATGCGTGCGTGATGTTGGCTATGGTAACGCTCTTGCTTCCGTACATCTTGCGGATCCAGTCAGCGTTGGGCAGGTTGATACCGATAGGAGTTGAAGGATATGAGTCACCTGCCAGGCAGACTGCGTTGATGACCTTGGCCGATATGCCCTTGCACTCCTTCTTCTTGAAGCGGGGATCAACCGGTGAGTGGTCCTCAAACCACTGTGCGTTGGCGCTCAGTATGGTGGAGCGCTCGGATGCCTTGTGATCCTTGATATTTACGTAGCCTTCCCATGCGCCCTTGCGGCCCAGCGGGTCGTTGTAGTCCTCGATGAATCCGTTGATGAAATCGACAGTTCCGATGGTATCCTTGACCCACTCGATATTGAACTCATCCCATATCTTGAGGTCACCGGTCTCGTAGTACTTGATGAGCAGACCCAGGGCACGTTTCTGAATATCGTTCTCGGCGCAGGCGGCTGCCAGTTTGAGTTCCTCGCATATCTTCTTGATGGCAGGTCCGTACATGCCGTCAATCTTCCAGGGAATCTCAACGATATTGCCGTCCTTATCCTTGGTAACCTTGGTGTTCAGACCGTAGGCGATGGGAGTCTCATCGGTCTTATCCTCGATGGAAGCGTAGTATTTCTCTACCTCATCGCGGGTAACGCCCTCGTAGAAGTTTCCGGCAGACAGTACAACTATGTCACCGTCAGTTGAAGTTGAACGGCGCTGCTGCAGGGTGTTGGGGTTATAGATAACATCCAGCAGTTCGGCGCACTTGCCGCCGTCACCTACAGCCTCCATGAGAGACTGGAAGTATGCCTTTGAGCACTCCGGGAAGAACTTGTCCTCGGCATAGTGGTGATGGATGCCGTTTGCAAAGAACAGACGCTTGGCGTATACTGTAAACTGGTCAAACTCTTTTGTGGTGCGGTCACCCTTGTAGTTGTTGAGAATGTTCTCCACCACATGGCGGATGGGGATGTTGTACTTGCAGTTCTGGTCCCAGTGGATGTCGCGGCCCCATTTGGCCGCCTCGGCCAGATGGTATGCATACTCTTTCTGCTGCAGGCTGAGCTCTTCCCATCCTGGGATGGTGTAGCGCATCACCTTAAGGTCTGCAAACTCATCAAGCAGATACTTGAAATCACTCTTTTTCTGTCCGCATCCTGCTGTAATGGTCAGCACACCTCCAATCAACATGATTCTTGTCAGTACTTTCATATTATGTTATTCCAAAAATTTGATTACCTCCTTCTTACGGGGTTTGGCTGCCGGTTGTTCATCGGGATAACCCACTGCCACCAGGAACTGGAGTTCCATTCCTGCGGGTATCTCAAGTTTCTCCAACAACTGGGCGTTGCCGGCCTTGATGGCTCTTACAGGGCCACCCAGACATACTGTACCCAGACTCATGGAGTGGGCTGCCAGCATCATGTTCTCACCCATAAGACCGCAGTCTACACCGGTAGCTCCGGCAACAAAGATCAGTGCCGGTGCATTATATGTACCCTGAATGCTGTTTATGAGATTACGGTCAGTGGTTATCCTTACGGCCCAGTTCTGGGCGTTTACGGCATTGGGAGCATTGATACCGCACTCGGCTATCTGCTGGAGTTGCTCCTTGCTTACGGCAGTCTCCTTGTATTTACGTATTGAACGGCGGTCCATTATAGCCTTGATCACGGCATTATCGGAACAATCGTCCATATCGCAGCATTTGTCATCACTGCAGCAGTTCTCACAATCCTTGCAGCAGTTCTCACAATCCTTGCAGCAGTTCTCACATTCTTTGCAGCAGTTCTCACAGTTTTGCGCCTGTCTGTTTCCGCAGGCGGTAAGTATTGAACAAACCAATACCAGAGTCAAAATAGTCTTTTTCATAACAGTTTTATTTGGTTTTTAATGTTGGATCCTTTTGTATTCCCGCCAGTATCACGCCGCCCAAGATCATGGCCGATCCCAATCCCGATACCAGAGTCATCCTCTCACCCAGAATAAGCACAGCTGCAATGAGTGTGAAAACGGGATTAAGATATACATAGTTTGTAGCGGTAACATTACCTATAGCCAGCATAACCCTGTTCCATACCACAAAACAGACCAGCGATGCAATGATTGACAGGAACAGCAGGTTACCCCATACCTGTATATGATCGAATCTGACCTGTGCCAGATTGGAGTTGTCTGTAAAAAGCAGGAACGGCACTATGGTTACCAAACCCCAGAAGAAGACCTTGCGTGTGGCAAACAGTGTGCCGTAGCGGTCTGTCATCTGTCCCATGAACTGGCTGTAGACAGCCCAGCACAGAGCGGCCAGAAAAGCAAGGATATCACCTTTGGGCGAAAGGCTCACGCCGTTACCGTCAAATATCACCATTATCATTCCCGACAAAGCCATAATTGTACCTGCTACAAGCGGGAACCTTACCTTTACATCTTCAAGTCCGTCCATGAAAGGTCCCTTGAACATTTTCTTGAGGGCTAAGGTAAGCAGAACCGTCAGGAGCGGGGCAATGCATACTATGAATGAGACATTGCAGGCCTGTGTGTAGCTGAGTGCGGTGTTCTCGGTCCAGAAATAGAGGGATCCACCGGTAATTCCGGTTATGATGAACACCAGTTCATGACGCAGCGAACGTGAAAAAGCCCTCTTGTCACGGCCCCCACGGAAAAGGCATACCATAAAGAGTCCGATATAGGCAATAATAAATCTGATGGTAAAAATCTGTGCCGGTGTCAGCCCCTGATTGATAAGGGTTTTAGTGGAGACAAATGTTATTCCCCACATAGCCATGGTCAGGAACGCCAGCACATGGAAAATGAAATTACCCTGTTTCCTCATTTTCCCAACAATGCTTTTGTTACGTTACGGCGGAACCTGATCAGCATATTGCCGCGGCCCGGTCTTAATGTAATGAGGTAGAAGCACCAAAGCACCAGGGTTGCGCACCATTTCTTGAGTTCTGATAGCAGGCGCTTGCGATATGATGAATTGCCTATCCTGAGTGTGCGTGCCCTTTCACTCTGGCCTATGCCGGTGGTCAGGCGGTTAAAGTAATCTGCCTCCAGCTTATAGCCGGGAATGCTGTGGTACAATATTGCATCGGGAAGGTATACAAACTGCATGCCCTCACGTTTCATCTTGTCAAAGATATCCTTCTCCTCACCGCCGCCCAGATTGTCTCCGTTGCGGCCCAATTCAACATTGTAAAGGCCCACTTTTTCAAACACGCGGCTGCGGTAAGCGGCATTGCCACCACCCGGGTAGTTCTGACCAGGGAAAGGTTTGGCCTTGTCACCAAAATAGAGATATCCCGTAAGTAACCTCTTAATGAAATAAGTCATCCACTTGGGCTCGCTTCCGGTCTCGTAATGAGGTATGATAGGGCCTCCGGCTGCATCGGTTTCAGGATGTGATTCAAACCAGTCTGCGTATGTTTTCAGGTACTCCGGATTAACGGTGGCGTCATCGTCAACATAGACCAGAATATCGCCTTTGGACTCCTTGATGCCGCGGTTGCGGGCATGTGAAAGGCCTTGGCTTGTCTCTACAAAATAACGCAGGCTTACCTGCGGATAATCATAGCAGAACCTCTCTACCTCTGAGCGGGTATTGTCCGTGCAGTTGTTATCTACAAGCACAATCTCATAACCGTCGGGACCGAGTGTACCCTGGGCCAGGCTCTGAAGTACATTGTAGATATACTTGTCACGGTTATATGTGCAGATTATTACCGATATCATTTCTTCAAGTCCTTTATAAAGTCCAGAATCTTGGCCGATGAGTCAAATGAGGCCGTTTTTCCCCAGAACTTCTCAACTATACGTTTGCGCTCATCCGTATCAATAGTGTGCTGTCCGGACTCAATCAGGGAACACAATTCATCAAAGGTCTGGGCCCTGCAACCTGCCACGTTCTCATCAAACGGGTAGTAGAAGTCACGCTCCCGTACATACTCCTTGTAGTCATACAGATACAGGATTACATCCTTTCCCTCCATCAGCAGCCAGTCGTAAAGTATCGATGAATAATCGGTAATCAGAACGTGTGCATAGGGGAGAATGGGATATATGTCTGATTTGGGATCAGCCAGAACAATGTTTGACAGTGAGCCAAGTGTATCAGTGAGGATTACGTTGGCGTGGGGTTTGAGAATTAGCAGGGCGTTCTTTGCTGCCAATATGCCGTTCAGCTTCTCCAGATCCATGCTCTGTGTGAAAACGGTGCGCTGTGAATCACGCCAGGTAGGCATATAGACATAAACCTTATTATACTTACCCTTTATGCTGTCTATGAACTCACGGGTCTGTGCGGGTTCATATAGGTCAACATATTGAATGCGGGCCTTTTCATCGGCATTCAATATCCAGTTACGAGGGTAGCCCAGTTCCAGACACTTGGATTCAGGCAGACGGAACGCCTTTGCAAACATTGATGTCTGGAACGGTGTTGATGTGAGCAACCAATCCGGACGTCGGAACGACTCAGGGTGGCAGAAAACATCCTTTCGGTTCTTTTTGCTGTACCGGTCAGCAAGAGGGCCTGATACGGTATTGAACTCTATCCGCTTAAGTCCTACACCATGCCACAGGTTGATGCATACCGCACCTCCTGAAAGGCAGAACATGATATCCGATGTATATGAGTTGAAGAACCAATATCTTGAGGTAAGGGCGTGCCATATTCCGCGCGGTCCCAGCACCCAGTATGCGGGAAGTCCCAGACTGCGTACCTTGCGGACTGTGGCTCTTGAAGTTGAAAGCCATAAATATCTGTTGCTCTTATCACCTTTCTCTATAGAGTAGATGAACAGGTATTTTGCATTGTCGGCAAATGACCCGCGGTAGCTGCCAAATACATATTTACGCTTGCTGCGCGGAAACAGGAATGACAGCGGGTAGATAAGATAGCAGATAAAGTATGCTATAAGTTTCATTCTTCAGATTTTTTGATTCTGACATCAAATACTTGACCGGTAAGGTCAGAAATCAGCGTTTTGAGTGAAGCGTCGGCCACACTGGCGGCATCAAGCAGCGTACCCTCGGGTTCGTTGCCGAAATTGCGTACGCGCATGGGTGTCTTGGTGCGCTCCGGGTTCATGACGTTTACACGTATTCCATCGGCTTCCCACTCCTGGGATATGGCCTGCATAAAGTTCACTACAGCAGCCTTTGTTGAAGAGTATATGCTGTAGAGAGCCCTGCCGCGGGTGTATGAACTTGAGGTATAAAGCAGCAGCTGTCCCTTGGTCTCCTTGAGGTATGGGAAACTCTCAATGGCAATGTTGACCATTCCGTCATAATTGGTGCGGATCATGGTGCTCAGGACATCAGGATTCATTGTAACCAGAGGCTCACGGATAAGAATGGCAGCACTGTTCACCACAT
Source organism: Bacteroidaceae bacterium (assembly GCA_017633615.1). Next base: position 33,023 of record JAGBPB010000033.1, read on the forward strand.
AATCAATCTGCTTCTCCTTGGCACATACATCCTTGAGGCATTTGGCCACAGCCTTACGGTCAGCGATATCAGTACCGGTGGTGCTGCGGGAGAAAGAGTAGGTCTTGGCTCCGTACTGCTTTGCCTTTGATACAATCTCTGCTCCGATACCTGAGTTTCCGCCGAATACCACTATCACCTTACCTTTCAGAACTGAAAAATCAGCATCGTCACGCACTGTGGTGGAGCGCAGTTGGAACAGTTTGTCAAGCAGGTAGGAATCCTCCTTGTAGGTAAGTTTCATGTTCACCTCCTCACCAGGCACTACAAAGACCTTCTCCTGAGGCAGGTATTTGACTACTGTTCCGCAGTCATCGGATGATGTGAAAGCGGGGTCTTTCAGAGCAATGTCATAAGCCTTGCGTATCACTTTCTGACGGAAAGCCTGCGGAGTCTGTCCGCGGCGCAGGAAACGGCGGTCGGGAATTTTCTCTATTACTTCACCCTTGGCGTCAACCTGTATTATGGTATCGGTTGCGGGAACAGCCACATCAATTGCGTTATAAGTCTTGAGAGCCTCCACTATACCGTCAATGATATTGTTGCTTATAAGCGGACGCACGGCATCATGGAAAATAAGACAGCATTCAGGATCATCGGCATAGGCGTCTATGGCAGCCAGGCTGGATTCATATCTCTCCTTTCCGCCGGACAGTATCTTCTTGACCTTTTTCCATTTGTTACGGATAACCATCTCCTCAATCTCCCTGTTATAGAGAGGATTGGTAACAATGGCAATCTCATCAATCAGGTTGTGGTTGTCAAATACGTTTACAGTATGTTCAATGACAGTCTTGCCGGCCACTTTGAAAAACTGTTTGGGAGTGCCAAGTCCCGAACGGGAGCCTACTCCTCCTGCCAATATTACTGCTATGTTTCTGCTCATACAGTTCTTTATTATTGAGTAGTTGTTATCGTTCAAAAGTAACACATAGAACCCTATTTTACAATCTCATCCGCCTTTTTATTTTTTTGAGCCCGTACATGAATGAAGCCAGTCGGTATGAGATATGCAAAGAGGTCCATATAATGATCTTTATAGAAAAAGCTTTCTTGTAGTAGTCTTTCCACCTGACGCGTGAAAGGAATGAGAATTTCTCCTTAAACTGGGATCCGGTGTAAACATTTGCTTTAAGGGCGGTATAAGCCACATCCAGGTTCTTGTCATCAATGCCTTTCTCAAAACCCTGAGGCAGGAGGTTACGCAGTTCCGAAATAAACTTTTCACCTTGAAGGACCTTCTCCAAAGAACTCCCTCGGGAGGCAGAGTCAGGATTGGCCGATGTGTCATAGTGATAAAGGGCTTGAGGTACATATGAAACCGTGGCACCCTCCATTATCAGCTTAAGGTTGAAAAGCTGATCTTCACCTACATTCAGCCCTTCAGGGTATGAAATGTTCCGTTCAGTATAGAAAGAGCGTCTTATAAGCTTATTGCACGGGCCGTTCTGCAGGCGTGAAATCAAATCATTGAGCATGCTCTCCCTGTCAAAAGCTTTTGGTTGCTCCTTTCTGTAAACGGTTTTATTACCGTTCTCTATCCAGATGTCGCATATTACCATGTCTGCCCCTGTTGAAACGGCGTTGTCATAGAGACTCTTAAGATAATCAGGTTCAACCCAGTCATCAGAATCTGCGTGGATGGTATAATCGCCCGATGCATGATCTATTCCGAACTGTCTTGTAGAACCAATGCCTTCATTGGGTTTGTGGAAAACCTTGAACCTGCTGTCAGATTCCGCGATGCAGTCACATATGGACCCTGATGAGTCAGTGCTTCCGTCATTAATCAGCAACACCTCAAAATCCGGCATAGTCTGTGCCTTCAGGCTGTCAGCCAGTCTTAAGAGCGTCTTTTGGGCGTTATAGACTGCAACTATTACTGATATATCGGGCTTTTTCATCTTATTGTTTTGTGGGGAGTGATTGAAATGGGTTTAATAAGAATGGCAAGCAGCAGTGCGACAGCCAAACAGCATGTTACATACAGATACGGGTGCATTTTGACCAGTTCGGGGAACAGGTTATAGAGCGCAATCATGGGAATCCTCTGATATACGTACAGCTGGAACAGATTCTTACCGCACCATGTCAGAAAACTGTTTTTGATTACCATCTTGTATGTAATGATGAATATCAGGAAGGCAAAAGCGACAGATGTCGCCAGATAAACGACAGTAGAGTGCGCGAAAGTATATAGCAACAGGAAAATGACAAGGGTGCCGATTAAAGAAATGATGTAATTGTTTTCCAAGAATGAAAGCAGCTCTTTCTTATTCAGGGAAACAACCATTCCTGCCGGATATGACAGGATGATATTGTACCACCAGCTTTCCTTTGTCTCGTGAAGTATGATAATGTATATGAGATGCAGAATGACGGTCAGTGTAAATGCAAACCGTTTGTCCTTGAATATGGAGAACGATATGTAAGTTGACAGGTAGCAGCATACGATTGCAAAGATATACCAGTTGCTCTGACCGACACTTTCCCATGCTATCAGTGAAAGAATGTATTGTCTAAAAGGAAAATGAATGCCTAACAGCAGATTCATGCAAAGGAAAAAGGCTATCGCAATTGCATAATTCACCAGTGTTGACAGGATCCTTTTGTATGGGATGGATCTGATATAGTCTTTTCCTTTGGCCTGGATGGATTCCATCACTCCATATCCTGAGTAGAACAGGAACATGACGACCATGAGTTGTCCTGTCATCTTGATTATCTTGTTGGCAGGGACATCCAGTATGGGCGAAAACGATACGCCTGAACTTGTCAGATACGGCAGTATGTGACTATATAGGACAAAGATTATGAAAAAGCCCTTGACTGCGTCCGTGTGCTCCTTTTTCAGACACGCGTCCTTTTCATCGGCTTTTTTAAGGCCGAATAAGACCAATGCTATCAATATGAGCAGAAAAACAATCATGACAGTCCGGGGTACATTTTTTTAGTGAGTCTATGGAACCATTTTGGGCAATACTTGTTGGATGTAATGATAGACGCCATCTCTTTCTGAGCGTTCAGTTTGAATATCCAGCATAGGGTAATATACACCAAAGGACACAGAATCAGGCTGACAGATAATGAAAGCCAGTTATTGTCAAAAACAAAATCGGATAAAAAAGCCAATGCCATTATGGTGAGTGAGCAAAGGAGATAAGGAAACAGGTCCGCCAGTTGATTCAGAAAACCGTAGTCTAACAGTTTTTTGGTGTTCCTGGTGTTGATAATCAGGGCAATAAAGGAATAAATGACAAGACTTATGCAGATTGCGGTTACGCCGTACCTGATTGCAATCAGCAGAAAAGCCACGGCAATGGATTTCTTAATGATCTCAAGTTTGAGTACTATATCTGACTTGCCTTTGACATAAAGCAGATTCAGATTTATGATGGTAATCCCGTCACACAGATATGCAAAAGTCAGGATCTGCAGAAGGGGTACGCATCCCAGCCATTTTTCTCCAATCAGGGAGACCACCATCGGCCTGGCAATTCCGCATAAACCAAGTGAGCAGGGAAAGACTATGAATGCCACCATAGCTATGAACTTCCGGTAAGCTGCCATCATTTTTGTGTCATCATCCTGAACACGGCTCAGAACAGGGAACAGGACTCTTGTCATGACGGATGTCAGGTTGGTGCTCACTATCTCGCCAAACTGACGGGCTCTGGTATATAAGCCCAGTTGGGCGGCAGTGTATTTCTTTCCTATCGCGATGTTATACAGATTCACATAAACCGTACTGATGGTCTGTGCGATCAGCAGTTTTGATCCGAACCCGAACAGCGATTTGAAGGATTCCTTGGAGAAAACAAATGCGGGCTTCCAACGGACAAATATGAAACTCAATAATGCGGTCACGAAGGACTGTACATTCAGTTGGACAACAATAGCCCAGACTCCGCATCCCTGGACAGCGCATGTTATACCGGCAATACCTGAAGTGACGGCTGCGGCAAGTGAAATCTTGAGCTGTGTCTTGAAATTGATGTCAATCACCAGCTTTACCTTGTTTACGGCGCACAGTGAGTTCAGGATGAGATTTATGGAATAGATTCTTGTAATGGGAACAAGAATATCCTGTTTAAAGAATGAGGCGATGGCCGGAGCAAAGATAAACAGCAGGATATAACAGAGCACTCCAATGGAGATGTTTATCCAGAATACGGTTGAGAAGTCCGTGTCTGTTCTTGTCTTTTTCTGAATCAGTGCGTTGGCGAATCCTCCGTCAATGAAAACCTGTGAAAGTGACATGAAGATAGCCAGCATTCCTATCAGTCCGTATTCATCGGGCGAAAGGATATTGGCCATTACAAGGGTAATGACAAAGGCAACACCTTGTGTGGAGTATTTCTCCAGAACACTCCACCATACGCCCTTTACGGTCTGATTCTTTAGGTTTTCTGCCATTTACTCAAAGATTTTGCACAGTTCCTTATAGATGTTTCCGGCTACGGTCTGATCTCCCTTGGGTAGAAGCTTTTCTTTTACCAGTGCCGTCCTTTTGTCCAATAACGGGTCATTCCCGTTGATTACATTATCAATGAAGGTTTCAATATCCCGGATTGAAGAGCCGTGATAATGGACCTGAAAACATTCGTCGGCAAATGAATTGAAAGACTCTATCCTCTCTTTTGCCGTCACGTACATGACAGGTTTGTTCACGTAGAGATATTCTGCCGTGAATGCACTGCAATCATGAATCATGGCATCAGATGTCATGAACAGATCCACATAGTTGCCATCGGCAAGTCGTGTGTTGGGCATTGTATTCCACGCATCGTAATATGCGTCGGTCTTTTCAGGTCCCCAGGACTCATGTTTGTACAGTTTGTCTTTAAGCATGGGATGCGGCTTGAATACAAACTGGACTTTATCCTTGTATTTTCTTGCCGTTTCCAGCATGTCATCGGCTATTTTAAGGAAATTAGCCCTGTCCAGCCAGTCCTGGGATGAAATTGAATGATGGGGTGCCCAGATGACTCTCTTAATTTTGGGGTCGTCTATTGTCCAGTTATCAGCGGATGGGGTATGGCCGTCAAGGAAATAATCGGCCAGAGGGTCTCCGGAGACTATGACATTTGTTCCATGATTGTAGTTATACCTTACCTTCATTTCTTTCTGTAATGAAGATACGGCAAAGAACTTCCAGCAGATATTTTGATACAGCGAATTATGGAAAATGGGCGAATCTTCAATACTGAATCCATAGGGGATGTATGACAGCAGGGCATTGAAGGGAATGTCTTTCAGATTATTGATGTAAGGTTGCGGAAAGAATATGATATCTGCTTTGAATCCGGAAGCAGGGAAAGATTTGTTCCTTTTGAAATCGAATCCGCTCAGAAAGTTTACGCCCAGTGTGTTGAAATGGGTTGACAGTTTCTCTTCCAGATACTTTTTCCTTGACAGCGAGTCTTTGGGGTAGAGCATGGAGACAACAAACGGTTCAAACCGGTTGTCTTGCTTGAGAAGCATCAAAAGCTTGTCATTCTTCCACATGGACAGGTTGTTGACATAGAACATTACCCTTACTGGTGTGCGTCGGGCTACTTTGCGGACAAGTCTCTTCAAAAAGAGATTGTAAAGAAAGATACTGGCCTTAAGCCTGAGCCTTCTTTCTATCCGACGATATGTTGACATTTCCGTTTGGGTTGCCATAGCTTTATATGCAATTAACTGCTGTCTGAGAAATATCCTTACCTGTCAATTGTCCGTTGACGATATATTGCTTACCCATTCCCGACTGGGCCCATTCAAGGACTCTGTCTATGGTAGGGGTGTCAATTCCGTATTTGCAGGCAAAAGCCTTGATTATGAGTAGTCCGTACGGAATATCCTCGGTAAAGTATCTGTTTTGCCAGTCGGGGCCGTACTTTCCGTTTTGGGTCTGTATCATAGGCGCAGTGAGTCCCTTGAACGCCCGGATTGACCTTATCTTGTCTGTCAGGGACTGGGCGTCATGACTCTCATAATAATCCAGGATGGGAGCTATCTCCTGTCGGGTTATACCTAATCTGTCAAGCAAAAGCCTGAACTCAGCGTCACAGTCAATGAGTGTCTGTGAGCTAAGGTTGTCCCATTCCTCATAGAAAAGGATCGGTCGGTCAAACACGGTTTTTCCATTTCCGAATATGCCGTACAGGCGGCACGGGTGCAACAGGGGGTTGCTGTTGGTGAGAGTCACTTTCAGGTAGCTGTCAAGCCATGTTACAGGGACATCAAAGAGTTTGGAGAGTGTATTGCCAAACTCCTGCGGGTTGCTTACGTTAATGGTTGCGAAAGCCAATGAAGGTTTGTATCCAAGCAGTGATGCTGACTTTCCGTATTCGTTGATGCGGGCTATGAACGGCACACGCTGGAATCCGAACAGTCCGGTTCCATCGGGCAGTGTCCTTTGAGCCATAAGGAAGAATCCGGTGCTTGATACGATTGACCCGACCAATGTGTGGCCCGATATATGATTCTTTATCGATTCAAGAACCTGTGCTATTGCGAATCCGGGTAGGCAAAGCAGAATCATATCGGCTCCGGAGATTGTCAGGGCGGGGTCCGAACTTATTACGGCAAACCTTGAGTTGAAGGACCGGCCGTTCATGTCGGTCAATTGCAAGGATCTGTCCTGTTGCCATCTTTCAGGATGACGGGTAAGCAGCCTGACCTCAAAGTCAGGTTTGGCTGCCAGGTATCCGCCCACCACGTGAGCCAGATTGCCTCCACCGCATATGCAGATCCTTTGTCTTATCATAGCTGTCTCAGTTTCTGAACGAGTTTGCTGTTATCCTCCCTGTCTCTTATGGCTATGCGGATATAATTCTTTCCTGCAAATGCGCTCTTCTGTCCGCAATCCTTGATCAGGATGTTGCTCTCATCCAACAGTTTCTGTGTAAGCTGTGAGGAGGTGTATTTGCCGGTTACCTCACAAAGGAAATAGTTGGCCATTGAAGGTATGACGCGTAAGAAAGGAATCTCCTTGAGTTCATTGTAGAACAGCGTCCTCTCCTGAATGAACTTGCCGCATGCCTCCTGATAGTCTTTCTCATACTTGTTGAATATCTGCATGTAGAATTCGGCAAAGGAATTTATGTTCCATATAGCCACCTCCTTGCGCATCCTGTCCATCATGGCCGTATTGCCCGATGCCACTATGCCAAGTCGGAGTCCGGGTACGCCGTAGGACTTACTAATTGACTTGACAACCGTAAGGTGCGGATTTGCTGCCAGGATATCGTTGTTAAGCAGGGATGCCTGGTGGAAATTTTCGGTGAAATCGACAAAACTCTCATCAACTATCAGGTTGATGGAGTTCTTTGCAGTCCATTCAATAAGCCCCTTCAGTTCATCAAACGGAATGTAATTGCCTGACGGATTATCAGGATTGATAAGCAAAAGGTTCTTTATTCCCTTGTCCTTGAAGAACTCTTTCAGATCCTGAGCAGTGTATCTGAAATCAGGATTTGAGGCAGTGAATGTAACCTTGTCCTCTGCATCGGCCCGGTTGGGATACTCCTCAAATGTGGGCAGAATGAAACCTGTCTTTCCTGTGCAGTGATTCTCAACGAGGCATTTTATTAGTTCGGCTGCACCGTTGCCTACGCATACAAACTCCTGTCTTATTCCGAAATATTTGCCTGCCAGCAGGGAATTGACTTTCATTCCCGACGGATATTGGGTGAGCAGGGTATCAAAGTTGGCCCTTATCTCGTCCTTCATGCGTTCGGTCGGGAAGTAGGGGTTGACCAGATAGCAGAAATCCTTCATCTGGGGGAATCTCCAATAGCCTCCGTAACACTGATGGAAACGTTGGAGCATCTCTTTTCCCTCTGAGAACTTGGTCTCGGCTATATCGCGGTCCTGGATATCATCTATCTCATACCATTTCTCATCAGTAATAGGCAGGGCTCTGAGTGCTGATTTGTCCAATGCGGTTATCACGCGCAGCACCTGCTCGTAATACTCGTTGTTTCCCATTGACTTGCTGTAAGCCTCAAGGAACGGTACGTACTGGTTGCGGCTGAACTCTTTACTGAACTTATAGATGTTACAGGTCTTGTAGTAGTAGGGGACATCGCTGTATCTGAAGGCTTTCTTTGGGACAAAGCTTACTATGTTGTTGTCAGCGTCAATGCGTACCATAGTGCCGTCCATCCAGGTCTCATACTTGGCCACGAGCGCCAGGTTGGGATAGGGGTTGTCAGTAAGCAGTCTGAGCATCCGGTCCTCAAATATCAGGTCACTTTCCAACAAAAGGGTGTCATCCTCCTGGAGTTGCTCTTTAGCAAGGGCAAGCGAATAGATATTGTTGGTCTTGTCATATATGGGGTTCAGTACGAATTCAATCCTGAGTTTTCCCTCATACCTTTTACCGATATGCTGTATCAGGTTGTCTGCCTGATAACCCACCACAATAACGACTCTTTTCAGGTTCAGCCCTGACAGTTGGGACAGCATGCGGTCAATGAGTTTCTCCCCGTTGACATCAATCATGCACTTGGTGTTTTCTTTAGTGAGTTCACCAAGCCTTTTGCCCATTCCGGCGGCTAATATTATTGCTTGCATATTGTTCTAAAAATAATTCTCATAAACATATTCTTTCCTACAAAGCTTCATCATCGGGACGTTCGGGGGGAGCGGGTCTGGTTGACTTGCCGTGTCTATGCGATTTCTCCCAGGCGGCCTTGCGCTTGAGATAGTCCTCGTAATGTTTCTCCAGATAGTTATCGGCCATGATCAACTTCTTGTCAGTTCCGGTGCAATCTGCGCCAGCGGTTTCATTACGAACTCACGCTTGTACATGAGCGGATGGGGAATGGTCAGTTCAGGTGTGTTCATGACAAGATCGTCATACAGGAGTATGTCAATATCAATCAGGCGGTCATGATACTCACTGTTCGCTGATTTTTTTGTGCGTCCCAACTTTCGCTCAATTTCCTGGGTGGCGTGCAGCACCTCAAGGGGTTCCAGAGTGGTATCCACCTTTATCGCCATGTTCAGGAAACGGTTTGCACTTTCAAATCCCCACGGATCTGTTTCCATAACGTCCGATGCAGACACTACTGTACCCACTTTTTCTCCAATAAGCTTCATGGCCGAAGTAAGATTCTTCTTCCTGTCGCCCAGATTGGTTCCCAGTGAAAGGTATAGTGTGGCCATCGGTCTGTCAGTCTGTTATAAGCATTGCGTCACCGTAGCAACCAAACCGGTAACCCTCCTTGACGGCCAGGTTGTAAGCGGCCATAATCTTCTCATATCCGCCGTAAGCGCATGTGAGCATGAGCTGAATTGACTCAGGCAGCTGGAAGTTGCTTACCATGCTGTCGGCTACGCTGAAATCATACGGCGGGAATATGAACTTGTTGGTCCAACCTTCAAACGGCTTGATAAGATGGTCTGTTCCAACAACAGTCTCAAGTGCACGATTCACAGTGTTGCCTATGGCGCATATCTTGTGACCGCCCAGTTTGGCGTCGTTCACAATGCGGGTGCACTCTTCAGTTACATACATCTCTTCTGATTCCATCTTGTGCTTGGTCAGGTCCTCCACATCAATCTCGCGGAAATTACCCAGACCGCAGTGCATGGTTACGAACGCACGGTCTATACCCTTTATCTCCATGCGCTTCATCAGCTCACGGCTAAAGTGCAGGCCGGCGGTAGGAGCGGTAACGGCACCCTCATTGGTGGCGAATATTGTTTGGAAGCTGTCCTCGTCACAGAAGTCTCCGTTCTCCTTCTGGGCCATGGGTTTGGTTACAGCCTTGCCCTCCTCATCATAGGTCCATGCGCAAGCCTTACGCTTCAGATAGGTGGGTATGGGTGATTCGCCCAGCGCATAGAGAGCCTTCTTGAACTCATCGTGGGGTCCGTCATAGAGGAATCTCAGCACACGGCCGCGTGAGGTGGTGTTGTCAATGACCTCTGCCACCATTGAGTTGTCCTCACCAAAGTAAAGCTTGTTTCCGATACGGATCTTACGGGCGGGATCCACCTGAACATCCCACAGCAGGTTCTCCTCACGCAGCTCACGCAGCAGGAAAACTTCAATGCAGGCACCTGTCTTTTCCTTGTTTCCGTACATACGGGCGGGAAAAACACGGGTGTCGTTGAACACGAAAACGTCCTTTTCATCAAAATAGTTCAGAATGTCCTTGAACTGTACATGCTCAATGGCATCGCTCTTCTTGTGCACGACCATCAGTCTTGATTCGTCGCGGTGTTCTACAGGATATTGTGCAATCCTGTCTTCGGGGAGTTTGAATTTGAATTGTGATAGTTTCATTCCCTTTTTAGTGTTTATTGTTATTCAGTTATGTTCATTTCAATTTCTGCGTTGTCCAGCCATTCCTGAAACTTTTCAGGATTCAGGCACTCCTCAACCTTGAAATCACCTACCCGGGTGCGGCGCAAGCCTATCAGATGTGCGCCACTGTCAAGTGCCTGCCCTATGTCGCGGGCCAATGCCCTTATGTAAGTGCCTTTGCTGCATACCACCCGGATGGTAATGTCGGGCAGGTTGCACTCAGTAAGTTCTATCTCATCTATTACCAGGGTTTTGGGTTTGAGCTCCACCTCATGGCCTTTGCGGGCCATCTTATAAGCGCGTTTGCCGTCTATCTTGCAGGCTGAGAATGTGGGCGGAACCTGCTCAATCTTACCCTTGAACCTTTCCAGTACCTGCTCCACCATTTCACGGGTAATGTGATCGGTGGGATAGGTGGCATCAATGGGTTTTTCCAGGTCAAAAGAGGGAGTGGTCGCTCCGAGCCTTATGGTGGCCAGGTATTCCTTTGTACCGGACTGTAGCTCTTCAATGCGTTTGGTTGCCCTGCCGGTGCATACTATCAGTACGCCTGTGGCCAGAGGATCCAATGTACCTGCATGACCCACCTTGAGTTTCTTGACTCCAAGGCGGCGACATATCAGCCATCGGATCTTACCCACCACATCGAATGATGTCCAACGGTAAGGCTTGTCAAACGCAAGAATCACCCCTTCCTGAAAATTCATCATGCCTATAGGAATATGAGTGTAAGGAGACCCACAACAGCGCAATAGATTCCAAACCAGATCAGTTTGCCTTTGCGCACTATTGAAATCATCCATTTGCAGGCAGCGCAACCTGAAAGGAAGGCTGCTATGAAGCCTATTGCCAGTACTCCGAAACTTGTATCGGCCCCTGCGGCACCTGTCCCGGCTGATTCAATCAGGTCTTTCATATCCAGCAGAGCCTCACCCAGAATGGGCGGAATCACCATCAGGAATGAGAACTGAGCCAGACGCTCCTTTTTGTTACCCAGCATGATACCGGTTGCAATGGTTGAACCGGAGCGTGAAATACCCGGAAGAACTGCCACGGCCTGTGCAATACCGATGATGAAGGCGTGCCATCCGGAGATATTCTCCCTCTGACGCGGTTTGGCGTAGTACGAGAAGGTGAGCAGGGCTGCGGTTACAAGCAGGCAACAGCCTACAATGGTTGTGCCTGAGCCGAATATGGCCTCAATATTGTCTTTGAAGAAAACACCTACAATGCCTACCGGAATCATTGAAATAATGATGTTGATAGCATATCGGGTGCCTTCATTAAGACCGCTGTAACTGTTCCATGACTGTTTGGTAAAGAGGTCGCGGAATATCCAGACAATCTCTTTCCAAAGTATTACCAGAGTGCTCAGGACGGTAGCCACGTGTACCAGTACCGTGAACGCCATGTTATGCTCACTGTCTATTCCAAACAGTGATGAAGCTATAGCCAGGTGTCCGCTGCTGCTTATCGGAAGGTATTCGGTGAGACCCTGCAGCAGTCCCAGCAAGAGTGATTCAAACCAGTTCATTATTCAGTCTTCTGCTCCTTATCGGTTTTGGGTCTGTAGGCAATAGCCACGATAACGGTTATGAAACCTATCAGTGTTACCAAGGGTGCAACCTTAATACGGCGTACACTGAAGATATCGGGTTCAAAGAACTCATTAGTGCAGTTGGGACCGGTCATCAGAAGCAGTCCGATGATGATGATAGCCATTCCGACAGCGGTCAGAATGTAATTGGTCTTGGTAAATGCAAATTTTTTCTTGTCCATCATATTGAGAATTAATCGTTAAACGTAATGGAGTTCTCCTGACTTCATGCGCAGGAAACGGTTTACTGAGTGCAGGGCGCACAGGCCGGTTATGAGCAGACCTATGAGTGTAACCACAATGAATACGGGGATAATGATTCTGGGTTCGGATAACATGATAAGCCAAGGCTCATACTTGAGCCCTATCTTAAGCCCGTACCAGATAATGATGCAGGTAAGAAAGGCCGATGCCAGTCCTATCCAGAGGTTTCGCTGTATGAAAGGTTTGCGTATGAATGACCATTTGGCTCCAACCAGTTTCATTGAGTAGAGAATGAAACGCTGGGAGTAAATGGTCAGCTTAATGGTGTTGTTTATAAGCGTGAAAGATACCAGAGAAAGAATGAGAGCCAGGATAAGCAGAATTCCGGCCACCTTGCGGATGTTGCTGTTTATTATGTCCAACAAGTCTTTCTGCCAGGTAACCTCGCGGACTCCTTCTTTTGCGGCAATCTTTTTCTCAATCACCTTTATGCTGTCGTTGCAGGCGTAGTCAGCCTCTATCCTGACGTTCAGGGAAGCATAGAAAGGATTGTACTCCAGGAACTGTGACGGGTCTGTACCCATGGCTTTGGTCATATCCTTGAGAGCGTCATCCTTTGATATGTATGAGCATGTCGCGCAATAAGGTGAAGCCTCAATGCTGCGTCTCAGGGTTGACAGCTGTGCCTCAGTGATGCTCTCCTTGAGAATGACCTCAACCGTCATCTCCTGTTTAAGATGCCTTGACAGGTCATTAGCCGTCAGAAGCAGCAATGCTACTATGCCTATGAGCAGCAACACGAGCGATGTGCTGATGCATGCTGTAATGAACAGCATATCTATCTTTCTCTTTTTCTTTTGCTTAGCCATATGTTATTCTGTCTGTTGCCTTTTTCTGAAAACGTAAACCAGTGAACTGCTCCTGCCGCGTTTTGTCAGTGAAACAAGCCATGAGTCAAAACCGTGTATCATGCCCCGTAAAATGGGAAGTTTATGTCTCTGATGCTTCTCTGACAATATTGAAATGTAAAAACTGTCATACGGAAGCCTCTCGTGGTGCATCAATGTAAAACCGTGCTTGACGGCCAGGTCAGTCAGAGAGGTGGGGTTGAAATGCCACAGATGCCTGGGCACATCATAAGCGGCCCAGTACGGACCGTAGTGCATGGCATCGGTGGAACGTAAGTTGGGGCACGCCATAATGAGCACTCCGCCTGGTCTGAGCAGTTCATAGAACCTGTCCAAAAGTTCATGAGGGTGATAACAATGCTCAAAGACATGCCACAATGTTATTACATCAAAGGTTCCTGATTTGAGCTGGTTCATCTCAGGTATGTCAATCATCCGGTGATGGAACATCTGCAGTGAGAAGACTCTCTCCTCATGATATTTCTCCACTGATACAACCTTCCATCCGCGCCTCTCCATTGCGTATGAGAAGAAACCTGTCTTTGCTCCGTAATTCAGCAGGGTGCCGCTGGTTCTGTAAGCCTGTGTCTCAACTATCATGGCTTTCTTGTGGAGCATGCGGCTTCTGATGCGGTAGTAGAGTTTGTTTATTATTCCTGAAGGATTGTCTCCCAGTTCCAGTTTCAGATTCAGTTTTTCATAGCGGTTGATGTCCTTTTCAGCAGGGGGATCAGATACATAGACCACACCGCATGAAGGACAGCGCATCAGAGTGAAAGACTCTTTGCTTATGGTGAAATCGGTGCAGCTGGCGTAGGGAATCTGTCCTGATGCACCGCATAATGGACAAGGCTTGAATTCCTGATAGTTCATTCCGGGGAGCCTCGCTCCATGCGCTCACGTATAATGTACGCACGCGTATGTCGCGCGAAGTGACCGCAAAGATAATACCTCGCGATACCCCTTGTCAAGTGTTTTAGGAATTATTTTGGTGATTAAGGATAATTTGAGAATTCTAAACTCTCAATTCTCAATGCCGAATAGGGTGGCGGAGGTGGCGTCTGTTATTCGGACTGTAAGGAAATCTCCAGGATGATGGGCGCCTTTGTCAAACACTACGGTGCGGTTCTGTTCGGTGCGGCCGTACAGTTGTTGGCGGGAGCGTTTGGAGTAACCCTCAGCCAGTACTTCATACTCCTTTCCGATGCACTCACGGTTGCGTTCCAGTGAAAGCTGGTTTTGCAACTCTATCATTTCATTAAGGCGGCGTATCTTGATCTCCTCAGGGACATTGTCGGGAAGGTGCTTGCTGGCGTATGTACCCGGGCGCTCTGAATAACGGAACATGAATGATGCATCAAAACGGCATTCACGCATAAGTGAAAGGCTCTCCTGATGATCCTCCTCAGTCTCAGAGTGATAACCGGTAAACATATCGGTTGTAAGGCCGCAATCCGGAATGATGCGCTTGATAGCATCAACCCTCTCAAGATACCACTCGCGGGTATATTTGCGGTTCATCAGTTTCAGTATGCGGGAACTGCCGCTTTGAACGGGCAGATGTATGTGACGGCATATGTTGGGAACCTCGGCAATCACGAGCAGGGTCTCGTCACTCATATCCTTGGGGTGTGATGTTGTGAACCTGACTCTCATTTCAGGTACAGTTTCAGCTACCATTCTCAACAACTGGGGGAATCCTACGGTGGAATCATCCTTTTCAAACCTGTATGAGTTCACGTTCTGTCCCAGAAGTGTAACCTCTTTGTAACCTTTTTTCTTAAGGTCAAGAACCTCGTTCAGGATGCTCTGCGGGTCACGGCTGCGCTCCCTTCCGCGGGTGTAGGGCACAATGCAGTAGTGGCAGAAATTGTTGCAGCCTCGCATGATGGATACAAAACCGCTTATATGATTTCCGCAAATACGCTCCGGAATAATGTCACGGTAGGTCTCCGTGGTGGAGAGTTCCACATCCATAGCCTTGTGTCCGGCCTCCACCTGAGCCATGAGGTCAGGCAATGAAAGATAGGCATCCGGGCCGCATACCACATCCACGTGATGGTTTTCCGTAAGGTCCTCCTTGGTACGCTCGGCCATACAGCCCATAACGCCGATGAAAAGGCTCTTTTTCTTCTTTTTCATGGCATTGAGAGCCTCCAGGCGGTTCCAGATTTTCTGCTCAGCATTTTCTCGTATGGAGCATGTGTTCAGGAATATGGCATCGGCCTCATCAATGTTTTCAGTAGGTTCATAACCTGCCATGCGCATAATTGATGCAATAACTTCACTGTCGGCCACATTCATCTGGCAGCCGTAAGTCTCAATGAACAGTTTCTTTGTAGCCTCTTCCATATTACTTTGCTTAGCGGGTGCAAATTTACTCATTTTCCGCAACACTCTGAATTACGCGCGCGTGCACTTGTTTATGTTTGAGGTTATTTTTAATTTTGCACGGTTTTGAAAAACAGGTTTTTGTCAAACAAGTAAACAAAACATATTACAATGGCTTTCAAGAGAATCACAGCTGCTGAGGCAGCACGTTTTGTCAAGAACGGTGACAATGTAGGCTTGAGCGGATTTACCCCCGCAGGTACTCCTAAAGCAGTCACTCATGAGATTGGTTTAATGGCCCATGAACTCCATGAGAAGGGTCAGGACTTTCAGATCAGTTTATTTACCGGTGCCTCTACAGGTGATTCCTGTGACGGAATTCTGGCACGTGAGCATGCTCTTAAGTACCGTGCCCCCTATACCACCAACAAGGATTTCCGTACGGCCGTAAACAATGGTGAGATTGCTTATAACGATATTAACTTGAGCCATATGGCACAAGAGATGCGTTATGGTTTTTACGGCAAGCTCAACATAGCCATCATGGAGGCCTTTGATATCAGTGATGACGGTAAGATATGGGTAACCGCCGGTGTAGGTATAGCTCCCACCGTAGCACGTCTGGCCGATAAGATCATAGTTGAGCTCAATGCAGCCCATTCACGTTGTGCCAAGGGTCTGCATGACATCTATGAGCCTGCTGATCCTCCTTATCGTCGTGAGATACCTATTTATCAGCCCAGCGACCATATTGGCAAGGACTATATCCAGGTTGATCCCGCTAAGATAATAGGTGTTGTTGAGGTCAATATCCCCGATGAGGCTCGCGGTTTCACTGCTCCCGATGAAACCACTCTCCAGATTGGTCATAACGTAGCTCAGTTCCTTATCAGTGACCTTAAGCGCGGTATCATTCCTTCTTCTTTCCTGCCTCTGCAGAGCGGTGTGGGTAATGTGGCAAATGCTGTACTTGGTGCTCTTGGTGAGGATCCGTCGGTTCCCGCTTTCCAGATGTACACTGAGGTTATCCAGGATTCAGTTATTGACCTGATGCGTGAAGGCCACTGCAAGTTCGGTTCAAGCTCATCACTTAGCGTAAGCAACGAGACCCTGCAGAGTGTCTATGATGATATGGATTTCTTCAAGGACAAACTTGTGCTCCGTCCTACTGAGATTTCAAACAATCCCGAGGTTGCACGCCGTTTGGGTCTGATAGCAATGAACACCGCACTTGAGGCCGATATCTACGGTAACGTCAACTCAACCCACGTAAGCGGCGTCAAGATGATGAACGGTGTGGGCGGATCAGCCGATTTTACCCGCAATGCTTTCATCTCAATATTCAGTTGCCCTTCAGTTGCCAAGGGAGGTAAGATAAGCGCCATCGTTCCCATGTGCTCACACGTGGATCACAACGAGCACAGCGTAAAGGTTCTCATCACTGAGCAGGGTATAGCTGACCTGCGTGGAAAGTCACCCGCCCAGCGCGCCAAGTGTATCATTGAGAACTGCGTACATCCTGACTACAAGCAGCTCATGTGGGATTACCTCAAGATTGCTGAAAAGGGTCAGACCAGCCACGCCCTTGACAAGGCGTTTGCACTCCATAAGGCTCTTGCTGAAAAGGGCGATATGCATCTGGCAGAGTTCTAAGCACACAATAGGGACGGTTCTGCGCACCGCGAAACCGTCCCTATTATATTCACATGCGCAGAAAAGTTAAAGTGTGTTAAACGTATTGCAGGTAATAAAACTCCCCCTATCTTTGCAGTGTCTTAGTGAAGTAATACACCGATAAACAAACGAAACCACTGACAAATTTCAATAATATGATTAAGATTGAGAAACTAGCATTCAGTTATGGTGACAATACCGTACTGAAGGACATTTCGATGAAACTCGAAGAAGGCCGCATTTACGGTCTTCTGGGAGAGAACGGTGTGGGCAAGACCACTCTTCTCACTTTGCTTGCCGGTCTTAAGAAGACTGATGACGGAACTATTGAGATTGACGGTTACAATCCGTTTGACCGTAAACCTTCATTCCTTTCTGAAATTTATTATCTGCCTGATGAGGTGCCTGCCGCAAGGACCAGCGCATTGTCTTTTGCATCAGACCGCGGACAGTTCTGGACAAAGTTTGACCTGAACAAATTCCGTGAGATAATGCAGATCCTTGAAACTGATGAAAAGATGCGTATGGACCGTATGTCATACGGACAGCTCAAGAAGACCTACATCAGTTTTGCGCTTGCCTGCAATACCAAGTACCTCTTTATGGATGAGCCTACAAACGGTCTGGACATTCCTTCCAAGTCACAGTTCCGTAAAGCTGTCTCCAAGTACACTTCCGATGATTCCACCCTGCTCATCTCAACCCATCAGGTCCGTGACCTTGAGGCCTTGATTGACCCCATCATAATCCTGGACCGCAGGGATGTACTGCTAAACGCATCACTCGATGAAATCACGGAAAAGCTCTATTTTGACTACTCTACCTCCATTGATCCGGATGCTCTCTATTCAGAGCTTATTCCCGGTGGATGCATACAGGTGGTACCCAATACTACAGGTGCAGAGAGCAAGGTCAATATTGAGGCTCTGTTCAACACCGTGCACAAGCACAAGGATGTTATTAAGGAGATGTTCAACAATAAAAACGCATGACTATGGAAAGCGAAGTATTCAACATGAACAGATTCTGGCGTTATTTCAAGTCTGACTTCAACGCTTTTATATCCAGATACGGCATAACACTGCTCGTTTTGAGCACAATGGCTGTTACCTCATATGCTTTCAACGGGCTCATTACATTGCTGACAACCGGACATTGGTTCGGAACAGTAGCTCCCATACGTTTCCTGCTCTTCTTTGTACTGGGCATTGTAGTCGTGATGACCGCTCCGGCAAAACTGTACGGACATCTTACTGACCGCAAGGAGGGTTCAGCCTTCATCATGCTGCCGGCATCAAGACTTGAAAAGTATGTGTCAATGATACTGATAACAGGTATTGTCATTCCTCTGATTTTTGGTCTGATTTACTTCGGATTGGATATTATGGTTTGCATGCTGGATAAGACATGTGGTCAATCAATGTTCAGCCTGATATTCTTTACTGATTTTAAATCCTTGTTTGCAAGCACTTTAAGTTCATCAGAAATGCTGGAATGGAGCCCGCTCATGAATGATATCACATCAGTATTCACTCCTTTCCTTTACCTGGATGACGTATTTCAGGGTCTGATGGTGTTCCTGCTCGGAGCTCTCATTTTCAAGACATCAAAGACCGGTAAGACTCTGGGTTGCCTTATCCTTCTGGGTCTGTCACTTGAGATGATCCTGTCACCTATTATCGCAGTGTCATCTATCAATAAGTTCCAGGTTATGATGGGAACGGATATTAACATGACGCCGGCTTTGTTCAGTGAGACATTCCCGTTGATCTCATGGATGCTCCATCACGTAGTGTTGGTTGACACACTTTGGGACGGAATGTTGAACTGCCTGCTTCTGTTCCTGATCTGGCTTAGGGTAAAAAGAATGAAACACTAATCTTTAGAGAGGACTATTATGGAATTCAATCAGAATAAACCGATATATCTCCAGATAGCCGATGGAATCTCTGAAAAGATTCTGAGCGGTGATCTGAAAGAGGGTGACAGAATACTGTCAGTACGTGAGCTTGGAGGAGAATTGGGAGTGAATCCCAATACAGCCATGCGCAGTTATGAGAAGCTGACTATGGACGGCATAATCTATAATCAGCGTGGAATTGGCTACTTTGTGGCCGGGGGAGCCAAAAGCATTGCTTTGGAGAAGATGCGCACCGATTTCCTTGAAAACGAGTTGCCTCAGATTCTCCGCAAGATGCGGCTTCTGGAACTGAAAGCAGAAGACTACCTTAAACCATAACATTTCCGTCTCTGTAGTTTTGAAGCTGGCCGGCACATCCGGTCAGCTTTTTTTATACCTTTGCACCCTGAAAGCAAAACATAGAAACTTAATACACAATATGAAAGATTACAAGAGGATTCTGGTTACATCGGCCTTGCCCTATGCCAACGGCCCGCTTCATATAGGCCACCTGGCAGGCGCATACGTTCCCGCCGATATTTATGTCCGTTACCAACGTCTCAAGAAAGTGGACGTGATGTTCATTGGAGGCAGTGACGAGCACGGTGTGCCCATCACCATCCGCGCCAAGAAAGAGGGCGTGACCCCCAAGGAGATCATTGACCGCTATCACTATCAGATGAAGGATACCTTCAAGGGTATGGGCATATCATACGACATCTACGGTCGTACCAGCTCCCCTGTACACCATAAGCTGGCTGCCGATTTCTTCCGCAAGCTTTACGATACCGGCAAATTCATCCAGAAGACCAGCGAGCAGTATTACGATGAGGAGGCCAAGATGTTCCTGGCCGACCGCTATATCACCGGTGAGTGCCCCCATTGCCATTATGACCACGCCTACGGTGACCAGTGTGAAAAGTGCGGCACATCACTTTCACCTACCGAACTTATCAACCCGGTAAGCACCGTGAGCGGCAGCAAGCCCGTCATGAAGGAGACCACACACTGGTACCTGCCTCTGGAGCAGTATCAGGAGTGGCTTGAGAAGTGGATCCTGCAGGAGCACAAGGAGTGGCGTCCCAATGTTTACGGTCAGTGCAAGAGCTGGCTTGACATGGGCTTGCAGCCACGTGCCGTGAGTCGTGACCTTGACTGGGGTATCCCCGTTCCCGTTGAGGGAGCCGAGGGTAAGGTTCTCTATGTATGGTTCGATGCCCCCATCGGCTATATCAGCAACACCAAGGAGTTTTGCGATGAGCATCCCGAGCGCGGAAGCTGGGAGACCTGGTGGAAGGATCCCGACACACGTCTGGTACATTTCATCGGTAAGGACAACATCGTGTTCCACTGCATCGTGTTCCCCGCTATGCTTAAGGCTGAGGGTACATTCATACTTCCCGATAACGTTCCCAGCAACGAGTTCCTGAACCTGGAGGATGACAAGATCTCAACCTCACGCAACTGGGCCGTTTGGGTACACGAGTATCTGGAGGATTTCCCCGGTAAGGCCGATGTAATGCGTTACGTTCTTACCGCCAACGCCCCCGAGACCAAGGACAACAACTTTACATGGAAGGATTTCCAGGCACGCAACAACAATGAGCTGGTTGCCATCTACGGTAACTTTGTTAACCGCGCCCTGGTTCTGACACAGAAATACTTTGACGGCGTAGTTCCCCAGTGCGGTGAACTGACCGACTATGACCGCGACACCCTTAAGGAGTTTGCCGATGTAAAGGGACAGCTGGAGTCTCTGCTCGAGAACTTCAAGTTCCGTGAAGCTCAGAAGGAGGCGATGAACCTGGCCCGCATCGGTAATAAGTATTTGGCAGATACTGAGCCCTGGAAACTTGCCAAGACTGACATGAAGCGCGTTGAGACCATCCTTAACATATCACTCCAGTTGGTTGCCAACCTGGCCATAGCTTTTGAGCCGTTCCTGCCCTTCTCAAGCGAGAAACTGCGCGGCATGATTGGTCTGGAGGGTGCCCAGTGGGACCGTCTGGGTGCCATTGACCTGCTGCCTGCAGGCCACAAGCTGAACAAGCCTGAGCTTCTGTTTGAGAAGATTGAGGATGATGTCATTGAGGCCCAGATCCAGAAACTGCTCAAGCGCAAGGAGGAGAATGAGAAGGCTGCAGCAGCCGCTCAGCCCGCCAAGCCTATCAAGGAGAACATCCAGTTCCCGGAGTTTGAGAAACTGGATATCCGCGTAGGTACAGTGCTTGAGTGCATCAAGGTGCCCAAGTCAGACAAGTTGCTCCAGTTCAAGATTGATGACGGTCTGGGCGGACGTACCATCCTGTCAGGCATTGCAAACTACTACAACCCCGAGGATCTGGTAGGCAAGCAGGTTTGCTTCATTGCCAACCTTGCTCCGCGTAAGATACTTGGCCGCGAGAGCCAGGGTATGATACTAAGCGCACTTGACGCAGACGGCACACTGGCCGTAACAACCGTTCAGCGTCCCGTTAAACCGGGCAGCGAGGTTTGCTAAAGATACTGATATGGAGACCGTAGCTGTAATACTGGCAGCAGGCTCCGGTTCAAGAACCGGCCTTTCCACCCCTAAGCAGTTCATTCCTTTGGGTGGAAAGACTGTTTTGGAACACTCCGTACAGACCTTCCATAATCACCCCGGGATAGATCAGGTGGTGATAGTCACATCAAAGGAGTATATAGAGAAGGTCCAGTCAATGGTCCAGGCCAATAAATGGAACAAGGTTAAAGCCGTATTACCTGGTGGAAAGGAGCGTTATGACTCCAGTCTGGTTGCGGTACGCGCTTACGCAGACCGTCCTGATACCGTGATGCTGTTCCATGATGCAGCCCGTCCGCTGGTGTCGGAACGCATCATAACCGATACCCTCAACGCCATGAAAACTTATAACGCAGTGGATGTGGCAATCCCTGCGGTAGATACCATAGTACAGTGCAACAAAGAGGGCACATACATGACCTCGATACAAGACCGTAGCCTGCTGTGGAGAATGCAGACTCCGCAGGGTTTCCGCCAGAAGACGATAGCCAAAGCGTATGAGGTTGCATTAAAAGATCCGCAGTTCACGGCTACCGATGACTGCGGCACGGTGCTGCGCTACCTCCCTGAAGAGAAGGTAGGCATTGTACGCGGATCAGAAAGGAATATCAAGCTGACTTACGCTGCTGACGTCTCTTTACTAGAGTTCCTATTATCAACCCCAGAACGGTAGAATACATTATCACAATAAACAGTGTAGAAACCGTGTTGCCCAAACGAATGCTGTCAGGGCGGAATTCCATGCGTATCTCATGCTGACCGGCCGGTATGTTCATGGCGCGCAGCAGATAGTTTGCACGGAAGATTTCAGCGGGTTTACCGTCAATGTATGCTTTCCAACCGTACGGATAATAGATTTCTGAGAATACTACCGTACCGTCGGCCGTTGATTGTGATGTATATGTAAGCACATCGGGAGCATAGCTGGTAAGCTTTATGCTGCTGCCCTGAGCTGCGGGTTTGAATTCTTCAACATACTGTTTGAAATCATCCCCGACCACCATTGTCGTGGAAAGATCCACTTTGCCCAATGCTTCACATTCCTGATTGGGAGTTTCGGCAAGGGACAGGGAACTTACAAACCATGCATTACCTAAAGCTGCAGGGTTGCGCATGGGTGTGGCGCGGCCGTCATCATCTTTTGTGATGATATACTTACCGTTGAGCATGCTCACAATGTCAAGATTCACCCTTGAAAGATAGACATCGATAATATCCTGATATCTGCGCAGTTTGGCGGCGCTGTATCCGCCCAGTGATTTCAGGTTATATGATGTGCGTGAGTCATTGAAGGTATTGGTAGCCAGATTCAGAACCCTGAAGTGAGGATCTGTATCGGCCATTATTGCTTTCTCATATGGAAGGGCAGAGAAATTACCCTGAATCTGTTTGGGTGAGACAAAGTTCGAGTCATTGAAGAAACGCTTGTCAACGGGCCACATATCGGCCACAACTATCACGCCTAGAGCGGCAATCATCCACATCTTAGTGATTTTCCGGTTGGCAAACAGCCATATAGTACCGGCTGCCAGTAAGATGAAAACCAGTGAGCGGAAAGAGTCACTGCGCAGTATTGAAGCACGTTCTGAAATTATTGCAGAGAAGAACCAGTCTGGGAACTGGGCAATCAAATTAGCATCATTTGATGATGTGAATGAGAAGAGTGCACCTCCAAACAGTGCAAAGATCAGACAGATACCGCCGGTTATTCCTGCGGCAATATAGATATTGCGGTTCAGTTGCTTAAGTTCAAGTTTGCCTTCCATTATCTGGCGGATTGCCATAAAGCCCAGCAGAGGGATGGTAATCTCCGCTACTATAAGAATGGATGATACGGAACGGAATTTGCTGTACATGGGGAACCAGTTGTAGAACAGTTCTGTAAGCCACATCCAGTTCTTGCCCCATGCAAGAGCAAAAGAGAAGAAGGTAGCAACCAGAATAGCCCATTTGTATGGTCCTTTTACAAGAAGCAGTCCCAGGATGAAGAGGAAACAGATTGCAGCACCAGCATATACCGGTCCGGCGGTGAAAGGCTGTTCTCCCCAATAAGTAGGTGCTTGCTGACAGAAATCTTTGGCCTGGGCTTTTGATACGCCATGTGAAGTGAGTTGGCGGTATAGTTCAGAATCTGTACCTACGTCATATGTTGAAGCATTACCCATATAACCCGGAATCATGAAAGTGAGAGACTCATCTATACCGTAGCTCCATGCTGTAGCATATTCCAGGCTGAGCCCTTTAGGAGCATCGGCATCATGGTCCGATACCAGGTCAGAGTGTCCTCCGCGCATGGTCTCCTTAACATATTCGCGGTTGGCAAATATGTTTGAAGAGCCGGTTCCAATTCCTACCAGTACTGCAACCGCAAACAGTGCGGTAGCCTTAACCAGATCCTTGTACCGTTTCTCTTTGATATGAATAAAGAGTTCAGCCACAAACAATACCCCTATCAGCATGAACATATAGTAAGCCATCTGGGGATGCGGTGAGAAGCCCATGGCCGTGAATATCATGGTGAGTGAAAAACCCAGACCGTATTTCTTGCGGTAGATGAAGAAAAAACCCGCTACCACAACCGCCATAAGCGCAATGGACCACGCCTTTGTATGATGTCCTGCCGGTTCAATTATATAGAAATATGATGAAAACCCCGTAGCAAGCGCTCCTACAATGGAGAGCCACCGGTCAACTCCAACTGAGCGAAGCAGAACAAAGAAGCAGCAGAAGTAGAGCATGAGCACCATCGGGAGTCTGTTGTTATGTGAGGGTCTGAGCAGATTTGTAAGAGGCTTTATCAGGTCATCGGATTTATAGTGACCTCCTCCTATCTGATAGTTGGGCATTCCGGCAAACATGGAACCTGTCCACCATGTATAGTTACCGGTCTCCTGATGATATTGATAGGATTCATTTACAGCCTCCTTATAGCGCATGTTATCACCTGCATAAAGCTTCTTTCCCTGAAAGACAGGAGCGCAGTATATACATGAGAGTGCTGCAAACAATATTATCGCTACTACATATGGCAGATATTTCCGCAGTTGTTCCTTATTCATAATTACAGATAGAATATGTTCAGATTGCGAAAGTACAATTTTTCAATCCTATTATCACCTATCGGAATGCTTTTTGTTACATTTGCGTAATAAAAAATACAGGGATTATGAAGATTGCGATACTAGGAACAGCCTGGCCATACCGAGGCGGTATAGCTGATTTCAACAACCGTCTGGCGCAGGAATTCATCAGTGAAGGTCATGAAGTGATTATCTACACCTTTACTCTTCAGTATCCGTCTTTTCTTTTTCCGGGCAAGACTCAGTACTCTCCTGATCCCCAGCCTCAGGGCCTCAACATAAAAAGGAAACTCAATTCTGTCAACCCTTTCAATTGGATAAAGGTGGGGCGTGAGTTGCGCAATGAAAAGCCTGATCTCCTTATCGTTCCGTTCTGGATGCCTTTTATGGGGCCTTCCACCGGATTTGTGGCCAGGAGACTTAAGAAAAGCGGAGCCAAGCGTGTGGCAATCCTGCATAACCTTATCCCACATGAGCACAAACCAGGTGACAAAATATTGTCACGCTATTTCATAAGGTCAGTTGACGGATACGTAGCGCTTTCAGAATCGGTATTAAATGATATAAACCTGTTTGACAGGAACAAGCCCCGCACATTCTGCCCGCATCCTCTCTATGACCATTTTGGGCCGATGGCTACGCGTGAAGAGTCACTCAAACACCTGGGTCTTGACCCTGCTTTCAGATACATACTCTTCTTTGGACTTATCCGTGACTACAAGGGTCTGGATCTGTTGCTTCAGGCATACTCAGACAGCCGCCTGCGCCGCCTCAACGTGAGGCTTATGGTGGCCGGAGAGTTTTACGGGAGTTCTGACAAGTATTTTGAGCTGGAGAAACAGCTTGGACTTGAAGGCCTTGTCATATGGAAGAATGAGTTTGTCCCTGCTGATGACGTACGTTTCTGTTTCGGGGCAGCCGATCTGATAGCACAACCTTACAAGACCGCAACGCAAAGCGGTGTGTCACAGATAGCCTATCATTTTGAGAAGCCTATGCTTGTAACCAAGGTGGGCGGTCTGGCAGAGATTGTGCCTGACGGCAAGGCAGGTTACGCCGTTGATCCTGAACCGGCTAAAATTGCCGATGGATTGGTGGATTTCTTTACAAACAACCGTCAGGAACAGTTCACTGCAGGCGTGATAGAGGAGAAAAAGAAATATTCCTGGAGCAACATGACTCAGGCTATTCTTCAGTGTAAAATCTGATGATGCGTTCCAGCGAACGTTGGCATACGGGGCAGAACTCTTTACAGGTATTGGTTTTCATTCGGCAGTCAGGAGAGCCGCGCCATACCCCTTTGGACATATAACCTCCACCTTCATACAAACCGGCTTTATCAGGCATCAAATCCTTCCATTTGCTGTCAAAGTCAACCTTTGTGGTAATGTTGGGTTCCCAAGGCTCCGTCTCGGAATTGTAGTACTGCTCATACTGGTCATCATAGTAATACTCATCGGCCAGACCTCCAAAGCTGTGTCCGAATTCATGTACCACCACCGGTGCAAATTGTGCGTGGTGGGCTGTGGTCAAGGTATATGAATTGAATATTCCTCCGCCTCCGTAAACGTCAGTGTTGGCCAGTATGATAATATGCTCGTACGGGATTCCGGCAAGCCTGTCATGCAGTTGGCGTAATCTTAAAGTGGTCAGATACCGGTCTGAATAAAAGGTGCTGAAACTGGAACTCAGAGCTGTTTCGGTCCAGAGTCCGTTCTTGGGATCGCTTACGGTGCTGTCCTTTGATGCAAGTTCCACTGCCAGAATATTGAAACGGTCCTGCATTGTCTTGAACGGCTCATGTGAGAACAGACTGTTTACGGCTATATTCGCATCCTTGTAAAAAAGGTCCATTTGATTGGCAGTATAGCCTTCTGGGACAATTACCACGTCAATGCTTTTTTCAGGGCTGCCGCTGTGATGCAGATATTTCCATTTGGCCGGATTCTGTCCTATACGGCGTATCAGTATATCCTCCGGGTCAACGGTATGCTTTAAGGTTGCAACCACCTTGTTGTAGTTATCGGTCAGATTTACCTCAACTACAGCTTTCTGTTCCGGCATGGGGAGCAGGAATACGTTCTCAAAACTGCGGTTCACCAGCGTGGCCTCCTCAGTGTTCTGCCACTCCTGGAACAGGGTGCTGAATGCGTTGCGGTAGAGGGTATCGCCTGTAGCGGCATCGGTCATCATTATCTGTCCGTTTCCGTTCAGATACAGATCCTTAAGGTTTACGCGCCTGCCGGCCCATCCGACAAACACGTTCATGTCATCCAAATAGATACGGCTCTCCTTGCTGTTTCCTGAAAATGTGTAGTTTACCCTCAAAGTACGGTCTTGAGCGCTAGCTCCAAAGGCCAACGCCAAAGCCAATGCCAAAGTTATCTTACTCCTCAGCCGATACCAACTCATAATCCATCTGCTTCTTTTCAAGATTGCAGCGGGCAACCTTAATCTTGAGGTGATCACCCAGGCGGTAACGCTTGCGGGTGCGCTGGCCTATCAGGCAGTAGTTCTTCTCATCAAATTCAAAGTAATCACCGCCCAGAGAACGGATAGGTATCATTCCCTCGCACTTGTTTTCTATTATCTCAGCGTAAATGCCCCATTCTGTTACGCCGCTTATCACTGCGTCAAACACCTGTCCCATACGGTCAGCCATATACTCCACCTGCTTGTATTTGATGCTGGCGCGCTCAGCCTGTTCTGCCAGTTGCTCACGGTTTGAGCAGTGCTCACAATACTCCTCATATTTGGACTGGTTCACGGTGCGCCCGCCTGCCAGATAGCGGGTGAGCAAACGGTGTACCATAAGATCCGGATATCGGCGTATGGGTGATGTAAAATGGGTATAGTATTTGAAAGCAAGTCCGTAGTGACCTATGTTCTCTGTAGTGTAGCAGGCTTTCTGCATGGAACGTATGGAGATGGTCTCAATTAGTTCCTGCTCCTTCTTGCCTCTTACCTCACTGAGCATCTTGTTCATGGATTTAGCCATATCCACAGGATCACCTGTTGCCTTGAGTTTGTAGCCGAATTTTGCAACGAAATTCTGCAGGTTCTCCATGCGCTCGGGATCAGGCTCATCGTGTACACGATAGACAAATGTCTTGGGATTGCCGCCCTTGACTTTACCTATGGATTCAGCCACAGTGCGGTTGGCCAGAAGCATGAACTCCTCAACCAGTTGGTTGGCATCCTTGGACTCCTTGAAGAATACGCTTACGGGATGTCCTGTTTCATCTATATCAAAACGTACCTCAACGCGGTCAAAGCTCAGGGCTCCATCGGCAAAACGCTTCTGACGCAGGATCTTGGCCAGGCTGTCAAGTTTCATTATCTCCTGCTTGAACTCATCGCCCGGAAGAGGTTCCTTGCCTCCCTTCTGTTCACGTTCTATGATAGCCTGAACCTCCTCATAAGCAAAGCGGCGGTTGCTGCGGATTACCGTGCGGGCTATGCGGGAGCGCTTTACAACACCGGCATCAGTCATCTCAAGTATCACGGAGTAGGTGAGTTTGTCCTCATCCTGACGCAGTGAGCAGAGGTTGTTGCAGAGCTTTTCTGGCAGCATGGGTATGGTGCGGTCCACAAGATAAATTGATGTGGCACGTTTGAAAGCCTCCTTGTCAATGATACTGCCCTCCTGAACGTACCAGCTTACATCTGCTATATGTACGCCCACCTCCCAGAGACCTTTCTTTATAGGTCTGATGGACAGTGCGTCGTCAAAATCCTTGGCGTCACGCGGGTCAATGGTGAATGTCACCACATCACGGAAATCCTCGCGTCCGGCCAGAGCTGCATCGGTTATTTCAGATGGAATCTGGTCTGCAGCCTGTTCCACGTTCTCCGGATAGCTGTAGGGAAGTCCGTATTCCGCGAGTATGGCATGCATCTCAGTGTTGTTCTCACCCGCTGCGCCAAGAATGTCTATCACCTTGCCCACGGGGTTGCGGTCAGGGGTATCGGGCCATTCAACCACTTTAACCACCGCCTTCTCTCCATCGTGGCCTTTCTTGAGGCTGGCCAGAGGAATATAGATATCCTTATCGGACTTATCAGGGGTTACCAGGTATGCAAACTTGCCTTTTACCTGGAGCGTACCTACAAATGTATCCTTGGCGCGCTTGAGTATCTCTGTAACCTCACCCTCAAGACCGGCATGGGGACGGCGGGCAAACAGCACCACCTTGACGCGGTCGCCGTTCACTGCGCCTGCTGAGTTACGTTCAGCTACAAACACATTCTCACTGCCGTCGTCGGGTACCAGGTAGTTCTTGCCGCCCACTCTGCGCTGGAGCACGCCCTCCAGGAACTTGCTCTTCTGCATAAGCTGGAACTGACCGTCCTTCTCCTTGAGGAAACCGTCATCAAGCAGTTCCAATACTATGTCAAGGCACATGGAGCGCATGGGATGCGTCTTGAGCTTAAGTTCATCATACAGCCTCTTGATGCTGATAGAACTCTCCTGATTGTCACGGAACCAGTCTGTGATAAGGTCCGTCATGGTCCTGCGGTTGAGGCGGACACCACCTTTGAATGATCTTCCCATATGGATAGTATTAACTGTTCACGAAGATAATAACAAATTTTGAAAAAAGGTTCTAAAGGCTAGGGATGAAAAAAGAGGGGTCGCATCTTTTTGCGACCCCTCTCTCTTCTTTTCTAGCCTTACTTACGCAGACCGAGAGCCTTGACGATGGCGCGGTAGCGCTCGATGTCTCTCTCCTTGAGGTAGTTGAGCAGTCTTCTGCGCTTACCTACAAGCTGGGTCAGTGCCCTTTCAGTGCTATAATCCTTACGGTTCTCCTTAAGATGTTCCGTCAAATGGGAAATACGGTATGAGAACAAGGCTATCTGGGCTTCAGGTGAGCCAGTATCCGTGTTGGACTTTCCGTATTGTCCAAAGATCTCTTGTTTTTTCTCTTTGTCTAAATACATTTTCTTAAAAATAATGTGAAAACTCGTTTAGCGGGCGCAAAGATAGAGCTTCTTTTTCAATACACAATGAATTTTCTAACATTTTTGCCGTAACTTTGCACCCGCAAAATATAAGGTAGATATATGAATATTAGAAACATTGCGATTATTGCGCATGTAGATCATGGTAAGACAACACTGGTTGACAAGATGATGCTGGCCGGACACCTGTTCCGTGACAATCAGGCCAAGGGAGAGCTTATGCTTGACAATAATGACCTGGAACGCGAGCGCGGCATAACCATCCTGTCCAAGAACGTGTCAATAATGTATAAGGATACCAAGATTAACATCATCGATACTCCGGGACACTCTGATTTTGGAGGTGAGGTGGAGCGTGTACTCAATATGGCCGACGGCTGCATCCTTCTGGTGGATGCCTTTGAAGGCCCCATGCCTCAGACCCGCTTTGTACTGCAGAAAGCTCTGCAGATTGGACTCAAGCCCATCGTTGTAGTAAACAAGGTTGATAAGCCCAACTGCCGTCCTGAGGAGGTTTATGAAATGGTGTTTGACCTTATGTTCGCTCTTGATGCTACAGAGGAGCAGCTTGATTTCCCCGTGCTTTACGGCTCTGCCAAGCAGAATTGGATGAGCACAGACTGGAAGCAGCCCACTGACAATATCCTGCCTCTGCTCGACGCTATCGTTGAGCATATTCCCGCTCCCAAGCAGGAGGAGGGAACCCTGCAGATGCTTATCACATCACTTGACTACTCATCATATACCGGCCGTATAGCAGTGGGCCGCGTAAACCGCGGAACCCTGAACGAGGGTATGACCTGCACGCTGGCACACCGTGACGGCACCAAGGAGAAAGTCAAGATCAAGGAACTCCACACTTTTGAGGGCATGGGCCGTAAGCGCGTTCCCACTGTTGGAACCGGCGATATCTGCGCCATAGTAGGACTTGACAAGTTTGAGATTGGTGATACCATTTGCGATGCCGAGAACCCTGATCCCCTGCCGCCTATTGCAATCGATGAGCCTACCATGAGTATGCTCTTCTCAATAAATGACTCACCTTTCTTTGGAAAGGAGGGTAAATACGTAACCTCACGCCATATCCAGGACCGTCTGAATCTGGAGCTTGACAAGAACCTGGCTCTTCGTGTACGCCGCACTGAAGAGGACGGCAAGTGGATAGTATCAGGCCGTGGTGTGCTGCATCTGTCAATCCTTATTGAGACCATGCGTCGTGAGGGTTATGAGCTGCAGGTAGGTCAGCCTCAAGTTATCATGAAGGAGATAGAGGGCCGCACCTGTGAACCTATTGAAGAACTCACCATCAGCGTTCCTGAGGAGTTTGCCAGCAAGATGATAGACCTGGCTACCAAGCGCAAGGGTGAGATGACATCCATGGATACCCAAGGTGACCGTGTAGTCATAGTATTCGATATCCCATCACGCGGTATCATCGGACTCCGTACAAATGTGCTCACCGCATCCCAGGGTGAGGCCGTCATGGCTCACCGCTTTAAGGAGTATCAGCCCTACAAGGGTGACATTGAGCGCCGTTCAAACGGCTCAATGGTGGCCATGGAGACCGGTACCGTATTTGCATACGCACTTGACAAGCTGCAAGATCGCGGCAAGTTCTTTGTGAACCCGCAGGATCAGGTATATGCAGGACAGGTGGTTGGTGAACACGTTCATGAGAAGGACTTGGTTATCAACGTAACCAAGAGCAAGCAGCTTACCAACATGCGTGCCAGCGGTGCCGATGAGAAAGCCCACATAGCACCTCCCGTAATATTCTCACTTGAGGAGGCTCTTGAGTACATCAAAAATGATGAGTACGTTGAGGTAACCCCCAAAAGCATGCGCATGCGCAAGATCATACTCAACGAGTTGGAGCGCAAGCGCGCAGCTAAATAAACTGATTCCTCCGATGAAAACGAGGTTTTTTGCAATAACAATCATTGTCTTGCTTCTGTCCGTATCCTGTGGCAGGAACAAGGGGATGTTTGTATTGCAGGGAACCGTTCAGGACGGGACAGATTCCATCCTGGTGGTGGGTCTTGATTCCAGGTTTGAAAGGATAGATACCATTGTATGCAGTGAAGGGCAGTTCAAATGGAAGTTCCGCCCGGACACGGTAACAACACTTATCCTTGTCCTTCCGGACGGCCGCCGTCATCCCGTTTTTGCTGAAAAAGGTGTAGAATCAACCATTACAATACCTTCTGACACGGGATTGTTCCGCGTATCGGGAGGAAAATGCAATGAGGCTTACCAGTCATTCTATCTGGAATCCCGGAATGATGCTACCATGAAGCAGGTTGCAGAGAGGTTAGACTCTTTTATCACAAGAGACCCCTTCTCAGAAGTAACTCCCTACCTTATCTATGAGCAGATGGTGCAGAAGTACCATGCTGACCAGCATACTGTTTCCGGGCTCATATCGAGAATGAGCGGCAATATGCAGGATGCCCCTTATCTTACAACCCTTAAAACAGAGTTCAAGGATGAGATTCCAAACAACACATATGTCAGCGTTCTCTCTCTTGCAGACTCCGTAGGTAACGTATTTCAGTTCTCAAACATAGGGGGGTCAACCAATTACCTTGTAGTGTGTGTATGGGCTACATGGACAGAGAGTGAAGGGTTGAGGGCCCGCAGAGACATGCAGAAGCTGCTTGACAATTATGCCGGCCGTAAGCTGAATGTAATAGACGTCTCCATCGATGTAAACAGGGAACGTTGGAAGGAGACCATTGAGAAGGATACACTTGACTGGTTCTCTTATATTGATACAGAAGGATGGGAGAGCCGTATCATAAGGAACAGCAATATCCAACAGTTACCGGTATATATACTGTTCTCAAGCGTAAAAAAAGTCTTATACCGAACCAATTCCATTCTGGACCTGGAATCAGAATTGGAAAGAACACTTCCGCCTCTTGAAAAATCCCAAGATAAGGTTTTACCAAAAAAGATGAGGTTAAGGCTTTGAATAACCGGCTTTTCCGTTAGTTTTGCAAAAAAAAGAATTTAGACTTGAATTACACCAATTATAAATCTGACCATGCTTATCAAAGTTTTTGGTGCGGCTGTCCAAGGGATAGACGCATACGTCGTGACAATTGAAGCGAGTACATCGCGCGGTATCAAATTCTTTCTTGTAGGTTTGCCTGACAGTGCTGTAAAGGAGAGCCATGAACGTATCTATTCGGCTTTTCAGGTGAACGGATACAAGTTTCCTTCATGCCAGATCATTATCAATATGGCTCCTGCCGATATACGCAAGGAGGGAGCGGCTTATGATTTGCCGCTGGCCGTGGGGATAATGGCTGCTACGGGTGAACTGAACACCGGTTCTCTGAATGATTACATTATCATGGGTGAACTCAGCCTGGACGGAACCCTGCAGCCTGTCAAAGGGGCTCTGTCTATGGCTATCCGTGCCCGGAGCGAGGGGTTCAAGGGGATAATCCTGCCTGTGCAGAATGCGGCTGAGGCGGCCGTTATTGACGGTATAGACGTTTATGGAGCACGTAACATACGTGAAGTGATGGACCTTCTGAATGGCGCTCCTGAGCATATAGGTCGTACTGTGCACCCGGATGTACCTTTCTCTCCCGGTATTACAAGCGCCTGTTTTGATTTTGCCGATGTCAAGGGGCAGGCTGCAGTGAAGCGTGCCCTTGAGGTCGCCGGATGTGGATCACACAATGTAATAATGGTTGGTCCGCCGGGAAGCGGCAAGTCAATGATGGCCCGTGCGCTTCCGTCAATACTGCCTCCGCTCACTGAAGAGGAGAGCATAGAGACCACAAGAATCCATTCCGTGGCAGGATTCACGGGACACGGGGCAGCGCTTATCAGCGAACGGCCGTTCCGTCATCCGCATCACACCATAACGAATGTGGCGCTCACTGGTGGTGGAAGCAATGCCCAGCCCGGCGAGATAAGCCTTGCCCACAACGGGGTGCTCTATCTTGACGAACTCCCGGAGTTTTCACGCAGTGCGCTTGAGGTGCTGCGCCAGCCGCTTGAGGATCGCACCATAGTCATTTCAAGAGCCAAATACAGGGTTGAATACCCTGCATCATTCATGCTGGTGGCATCCATGAACCCTTGTCCGTGCGGTTATTACAACCATCCCACCAAGGAGTGTCATTGCACGCCAGCCATTATTGAGAGGTATTTGGGCAAGGTATCGGGCCCGCTTATGGACCGTTTTGACATACAGTGTGAGATCCAGCCGGTGGGGTTTGATGATATGTCATCGGAACAGAAGGCAGAGGACAGTGCTGCAATACGTGAAAGGGTTATTGCAGCAAGGCAGATTCAGGCTGACAGGTTCAGAAAAGAGAAGGGTATCTACTGCAATGCGCAGATGGATTCGCGTCTGCTTCATAAATACGCCAAGGCGGAGCCTGCAGCAATTCATATCCTCGGAGAGGCTATGAACCGCCTCAATCTGTCGGCTCGCGCCTATGACCGCATCCTTAAGGTGGCACGCACCATTGCTGATATGGACAGTTCGGAATCCATCCGCCCACTGCATATAGCGGAGGCGATAGGTTACCGCAGCCTTGATAGGGCATCGTGGGGAAAATAAAAATTACTACCTTTGCAAACCAAATATTTATATCATATGAATTTATATACTGACCTGCCGTACAAGGTGGCAGACATTAAGTTGGCTGAGTTTGGCCGCAAGGAGATTGAAATGGCTGAAAAGGAGATGCCCGGTCTGATGGCTCTCCGTGACAAGTACCGTGATTCAAAACCGCTTAAGGGCGCCCGTATTATGGGCTCACTGCATATGACCATCCAGACTGCAGTTCTCATTGAGACTCTGCATGAATTGGGTGCACAGATCCGTTGGTGCTCATGCAACATATATTCCACTCAGGATCATGCCGCCGCAGCCATAGCCGCAGCCGGCAGTGCAGCCGTGTTTGCATGGAAGGGTGAGACCGCACAGGAATACTGGTGGTGCACGCTGCAGGCACTGAACTTCCCGGAGGGCGGCCCCAACATGATTGTTGATGACGGCGGTGACGCCACACTTATGATACACCTGGGTGTCAAGGGAGAGAAAGATTCCAAGGCTTTGGATTATGAGGCCGGTTCAATTGATGAAGCTGAGCTCCTCAAGGCTCTTAAGGAGGTTGCCAAGGTAAAAGGCAATTCATACTGGCAGAATATGGCATCGGCAATAAAGGGAGTAAGTGAGGAGACCACAACCGGTGTACATCGTCTGTACCGCATGCAGCAGAACGGTGAGTTACTGTTCCCCGCATTCAACGTAAATGACTCTGTAACCAAGAGCAAGTTTGACAATCTGTACGGTTGCCGCGAGTCATTGGCCGATGGTATAAAGCGCGCCACCGACGTCATGATAGCCGGTAAGGTTTGCGTGGTATGCGGTTACGGTGAGGTAGGCAAGGGCTGTGCCCAGAGCATGCGTTCATACGGTGCCCGTGTACTGGTAACGGAGATTGATCCTATCTGTGCACTGCAGGCTGCAATGGAGGGCTATGAAGTTGTTACTATGGAGGAGGCCGCTCCGCTGGGCAACATATTCGTGACCACCACTGGTAATATAGATGTCATCACTACTGAACATATGAAGGTTATGCCTGACCAGGCTATAGTCTGCAATATAGGTCACTTTGACAGTGAGATCCAGGTTGACAAACTCAAGAAACTTCCGGGTATAAAGTGTCAGAATGTAAAGCCGCAGGTAGACCGTTACTTCTTTGAGGACGGTCACAGCATAATTCTTCTGGCTGACGGCCGACTGGTTAACCTGGGCTGTGCCACAGGTCATCCCAGTTTTGTTATGAGTAACAGCTTTACCAACCAGACACTGGCTCAGATAGAGCTCTTCAACAAGAAGTACCCGGTGGATGTTTATCGTCTGCCAAAGCATCTTGATGAGGAGGTGGCCCGCTTGCATCTGGAGCGCATCGGAGTACATTTGTCCAAACTCACTCAGGCGCAGGCTGATTATCTGGGTGTACCGGTTGAGGGACCGTATAAGGCGGAGCACTACAGGTATTGATGAGTCAGATGTGCAATTGGGGACAGTCCCCTTTTGCACGAGAAAGATGAGTGACTAATTTGATTTTTATCAGGTGACAAAAGGGGACAGTCCCCAATTGCAAATGGAGAGAAATACTATTGTTGTTTACGGAGCATCGAGCGCGGATGCGGAGCAGGTGTTCGTGGATGATGCGTATAGGCTGGGTGGGCTTATAGCAAAAGCCGGCAAGAGGCTTGTAAGCGGTGCGGGAAGTACCGGACTGATGGCGGCGGTAGAGAACGGAGCTCTTGATGCCGGCGGTGTTTCTATTGGAATAATCCCGCAGTTCATGGTTGACAACGGCTGGCTTCATGAGGGACTTACGGAGACAATCGTTACCCCCAGCATGCATGAACGCAAGCATAAGATGGCCGATATGGCCGATGCCGTGATTGCGCTGCCGGGCGGAACTGGCACCTTTGAGGAGTTGTTTGAGATTATCACATGGAAGATGCTTGGACTGTTCGTAAAACCAATCGTCATTTTGAATACAGACCGCTATTACGATCCCATTCTGCAGATGCTTGAACGTACGGCAGAACGTCATTTTATGAAACCTGTATTCAAAAAGCTGTGGGCGGTGGCTGATACTCCCGATGAGGCAATAGCTCTCGTGGATAGCCTGTCTGATTGGGATGACACTACCAGCAAGGTAAATACAAAATGAATATAGTACCCATTATCAGTTTAAGTTCTCCGCTTGGGATCAATGACTGGTTCCTTTCAGTGACCATGCTGACTCTGCTTCTTATGCTGATAATAATGGGGCCCTACAGGTCTGACTATTTAGATTCCATATCATCAATGTTCAGGTTCAAGAATCCTGATGGTGATGTAAGATATCCTCTACTTTCAACAATTGAGAATGTGCTGTTGTTCATTCTCACTTGTATCAGTGTAGGGGAG
Organism: Bacteroidaceae bacterium; assembly: GCA_017633615.1. The sequence goes on from JAGBPB010000033.1 coordinate 69,533, forward strand.
TCAATTACAGTATATTCTCATGATATAACGGAGGAAGGCTTATCTCTGGTTATTTTCCTATTATGGCTTTCATTATTGTTGGTTGCGGCTTTTTTAATAAAACTTCTGCTTTATTCCATTGTAAACAAGATTCTTTATGAAAGGCAGGTAATAACCCTAAAACCCGGACGGTGGAATTGCTTTTTCGTCATGTCGTTTTCTGTAGCCGGACTGCTTATCCTGGTCTTTTCAATAATTGTATTTTTGCTTGATTTACCTCTTCTTTTACTGCTTGTTTTTACATATATAATTCGCATTCTGGTCATTTCAGGCAGAATTTTCAAGATTAAAACCACCTTATTTAAGAATCGGCGCTCCAATTCAGGATTAATTATGTACCTTTGTGCGTTCGAATTAGCGCCTGTCTTCTTGGAGTCCGTGCTATTGAATAGATTTTTTAGTCTAATTTAAACCGCAAAGCCTTGAAAGTTAAGAAGGTTCTCATATCCCAGCCGCAGCCTACCACAGGTAAGTCTCCCTATTTTGACTTGGCTGATAAGTATGGTGTTGAGTTCGTATTCAAACCATTTATTCGCGTTGAGCCGCTTAGTGCCAAAGAGTTCAGACAGCAACATGTCAATATCCTTGACCACACCGCTGTAGTATTCACATCACGTCATGCTGTAGATCATTTCTTCCAGTTATGCGCCGAGATGAGAGTCAACATCCCGGAGGACATGAAGTATTTCTGCATCACAGAGACGGTTTCTCTCTACATCCAGAAGTACGTTCAGTACCGCAAACGCAAGGTGTTCTTTGGCAACACCGGTAAGGTGGACAGCCTTATGACTCCCATCCTCAAGCATAAGACAGAGAAGTATTTCATTCCCATGTCAAATGTACATACCGGTGAACTTAAGGACCTTCTTGATGCCAACAATATAGCTCACACTGAGGCCGTCATGTACCGCACCGTAAGCAACGAGTTCCAGGCCGGTGAACTTGATGACTTTGATATGCTGGTGTTCTTCAGCCCTGCCGGAATAGAGTCACTCAAGCAGAATGCTCCTGACTTTGTTCAGGGTGACAAGGTTATAGGCTGTTTTGGCGGCACCACTGCCAAAGCTATCCGTGATGCAGGTCTGCGTCTTGACATAGAGGCTCCGGTTCCCGGCATAACCTCCATGTCTGCCGCTATCGATGCTTGGTTCGCAGCCAACAAGAAGTAAGAAAAAATCATATACGGACGGGCTCTGTGGTTCAGGTTTTACCTGGGTCGGAGTCCGTCCCTTTTTTATGAAAACGGGATACACATTCAGTAAGCAGGAGCGCCTGTGCGGAACCATGCAGGTGGACAGGCTCTTTGCAGAGGGAGACCGCCGTATTGCGGCTTTTCCCATCCGGCTGGTATGGCTCCTTACTGATGACACAGAAGGTGTCCGTATTCTGGTCAGTGCTCCAAAACGTCTATTCAAGCATGCTGTTGACCGCAATCGTATCAAACGCCAGATAAGGGAGTTCTACCGTACATCATCGGCTGCGCTCAAGGAGACAGTTGCATCGCGTCATAAAGGATTACTCCTGGCCTTTTTGTTTACAGACAGTAAACTCTGGGAGTCAGAGCAGTTGAATCAACGTCTGTCCCATGCGTTGGACAAACTTGTGGCAGAGTTGTCAAAAACAGCTTCAGATAAGCTGGTAAATAATTCTGAATGATGCGCAATCTGTTGAATAATTTTACTAAAGCCTTAGGGTGGTTGCTGATGCTGCCTATCAGGTTCTACAGGCGTTTCATTTCACCGCTTACCCCTCCTTCATGCCGTTTTACCCCCACATGCTCCGAGTATGCCATTGAGGCGATCCAAAAGCACGGCCCGTTCAGGGGGACATGGCTGGCTGTAAAGCGTATTCTCCGCTGTCATCCCGGCGGTGGTTCAGGCTATGATCCCGTTCCGTGATGATAATTAAGGATATACATACTCATTTGCTACCGGAAATACCGGGTACGGCATTAGTCTGTATAGGGTGCGGACCTATACCGCAGGAACAGGGGCATTTTTACAGTGCAGGGTTGCATCCCTGGGATGTTACTGGCAGTGATGAAGAGCAGTTTAGGGCATTGGAGAAACTGCTGGCCCAGCCTCAGGTGCTTGCTGTGGGAGAGTGTGGATTTGACAGGCTTAAAGGCCCGTCCCATGAACTGCAGGAAAAGGCTTTCATACGTCAGTTTGAACTCTCGGAGAATCTGGGCAAGCCCATGATACTGCATGTGGTCAGGGATTTTGATACTGTAATACGTCTTAAGAAGGAACTCAAGCCCACGCAGAAGTGGCTCATACACGGATTCCGCGGAGGCTCTGAGCAAATGGAACAGTTGCACCGGAGCGGTTTGGAAGTCTCTTTCGGGCTAAAGTACAATCCTGAATCCCTGAAAATAATCCCTTCAGACCGTCTTTTTCTTGAAACTGACGGTAAAGGCTCCATTGACACCCTCGTTCAGGAAATCTCACAAATAAGAAAAGAATCTGTTGATTGCATAGAGAGACAACTTCAAAGAAACTACAATTATTTTTTAAAGGCGTAGATGTGGGTTTTGGGAGTATTTGCGGAGGGCGTAAACGTAGAACCCCGGGAAGATCCCGTTAAAAACGGCGCATGTCTGAGGAACGTTAGGCCCCGAAGGGGACTATGAGGACGAGTTCGACGTTTAGGGTCTGGAGGGGTTCGGAGTAGCCCGGAGGAATCTACTCCCAAAATCCAATTCTACAGCGGAGATTCAAAAAATAATTGTATATTTGCGGACTTTTAAGAAAAATCTTAAACTATACGATGACAAATTTTGTTGAAGAACTTACCTGGAGAGGCATGGTTCACCAGATGATGCCTGGTACCGATGAATTACTCAGCAAAGAACAGGTTACAGCTTATGTGGGTTTTGATCCCACTGCAGATTCCCTTCATATAGGACATCTGTGCAGTATTATGATCCTGCGCCATTTCCAGCGTTGCGGCCACAAACCGTTGGCTCTCATCGGTGGTGCCACCGGTATGATAGGTGACCCCAGCGGCAAGTCACAGGAGCGCAATCTGCTTAATGAAGAGACATTGAAGCATAATGTGGAGTGCATACGTCAGCAGTTGGCCAAGTTCCTGGATTTTGACAGTGACGCCCCCAATAAGGCTGAACTTGTTAACAATTACGATTGGCTTAAGGATGTAACATTCCTGGACTTTTCACGTGACATAGGCAAGCACATCACCGTAAATTACATGATGGCCAAGGACTCTGTCAAGAAGCGTCTCAACGGTGAAGCCCGTGACGGACTCTCATTCACTGAGTTTACCTACCAGTTGCTCCAGGGCTACGATTTTCTCTATCTCAACGAGCACAAGAACTGCAAACTCCAGATGGGTGGTGCAGACCAGTGGGGAAACATAACTACCGGTGCAGAACTTATCCGTCGTATCAACGGCACAGAGTGCTTTGCCCTGACCTGCCCGCTGATTACCAAATCAGACGGTACCAAGTTCGGCAAGACAGAGGGCGGTAACGTATGGCTTAACCCGGAATACACTTCACCATACAAGTTCTACCAATTCTGGCTGAACGTAAGTGATGAGGATGCCAAGCGCTATATCAAGATCTTCACCAACATTGAGAAGGATGAGTGTGAGGCCCTGATAGCTGAGCATGATGCTGCTCCGCATCTGCGCCTTATTCAGAAACGTCTGGCCAAGGATGTAACATGCATGGTTCACAGTGAGGAGGATTACAAGGCCGCCGCAGAGGCATCGGATATCCTGTTCGGAAACACAGCAAGTGCTGATGATCTTAAGGGTATTGATGAAACCATGCTCCTGTCAGTGTTTGACGGTGTGCCTCAGTTCCGTTTCAGCCGTGAAGTGCTCAAGCAGGAGGTTAAGGCCTCTGATTTCCTGACTGATATATGTCCGGTATTCTTCAGCAAGAGTGAGGCCCGCAAGATGATGCAAGGCGGCGGTGTCTCAGTAAACAAAGAGAAGACATATGATCACTCACGCATCTTCACTGAAGCTGATCTTGTTGACGGACGCTATATTATTCTTCAGAGAGGAAAGAAGAACTACTATCTGCTCATCGCAGAATAGTAAAAATTAACTATATTTGCAGGCCCTTTCAGGGGCATAAGGCGATTGTCGTATGGTGTAATGGTAGCACAACAGGTTTTGGTTCTGTTTGTCCTGGTTCGAATCCGGGTACGACAGCTTGTAAAGGACATGTGCGAAACAATTATGTAAGTTTTGGAAACAAATCAAAAGGGCATGAACTTACTTTTTTAAGTTGCGGAACAAATGTTAATGTCAATGGCACGTTGAAGGATTCCAATCCCAAAAACGTGCCATATCTTTGCAGTGTAAGTTTTCATGCACATATTTGGTTAGTAATTGACTTTCGTGATGTCTCACCTTCAGTCCGTGAGGATAGGGAGGCAGACCTACAAGAGACCGCATCGCAGCGGTCTCTTCTTTTTTTACTGCCCATTTCAGGGGGGTAAATGTACAATATCGCTTGTACAACATAATTTTAACTCAGTTTTTTCAAAAAATGTTAGCAATTGGTGCTTCAAAAAATAAAAAAGCGTTATCTTTGGCCGCTAACTGATTTTTTTAATAATATAATAATAACCAAATAGTCTTATGAAGAAACGCTATCTGTTCCCCTCCGACTACATGGCAGATCCCTCTGTACACGTTTTCAACGGAAGGGTTTACATCTATCCGTCACATGACTGGGAGTGCGAAAATGTTGAGAATGACAACGGCGACCAGTACGTAATGAAAGATTATCATGTCCTTTCCACAGATGACATCATGAACGGTCAGGTAATTGACCACGGCAAGGTTATAGGTCTGGAAGATATTCCATGGGCAGGCCGTCAGCTTTGGGACTGCGATGTTCAGGAGTATGAAATTGAAGTTCCCACCAATGCTGAAGAGCAGGCTCAGGGCATGGGATTCAGCAAGAAGACAAAACGTTACATAATGTATTTCCCCATGAAGGACCGCAATGATGTGTTCCACTGGGGTACAGCTATCGCCCAGCGTCCTGAGGGTCCGTTCATCCCCAATCCCGCACCGGTAGCCGGCAGCTACAGCATTGACATGTGCGCTTTCCGTGATGATGCTGACGGTGAGGTTTACGTTTATTTTGGCGGTCTGTGGGGCGGACAGCTTCAGCGCTATAAGGACAATATTCATCTGGAGACTCCGTATCTTCCTGAAGGTAAGGAAGATGCTCTGCCAAGCCGCTGCGTCCGCCTGACTAAGGACGGCTTGAATTTTGCAGAGGCTCCGCGTCCGATTCTGGTGGTTGACGAGAAGGGTAATCCGCTCAAGGCTGATGATCCGCACCGTTTCTTTGAGGCCTCATGGATGCACAAGTACAAAGGCAAATATTATTTCTCTTATTCTACCGGTGACAGCCATCTGCTGTGCTATGCAACCGGTGACAACCCTTACGGTCCGTTCACATATCAGGGAGTAATCCTTACACCCGTTGTGGGCTGGACAACCCATCATTCAATAATTGAATACAAGGGCAAGTGGTATCTGTTCCATCATGACAGTGTGCCTTCAGGAGGCAAGTCATGGCTCCGCAGCCTCAAAGTCTGTGAAATTGAGTATGACGCTCAGGGCCATATCAAGACAATCGAGGGCATGGACTGATTGCTTACTAGGAAACAATAAATAATCAAATATATAATTAAATGAAAAAATCCAATTCTCTGTTCAACCGTTCAGGTTTTGTGGGAATAGCGCTGTTTGCTTTGGCCACATTTTTCGGAGTGACATCGTGCCGTCCGGATTATGACCTTGACAAGAGATTCCCCGAATGGTTGGGTACAAGTATCTTTGAGACTCTGCAAGAGGGTTTTAAAGATACCATTACTGGTAAGGAGTATAAGTTTGAGACTTATGTCAAACTTATCAAGGACCTGGATCAGGAGAAAATCCTGGCCAAGACCGGTAGTAAAACGCTTTTCGTGGCTGACGATGAGGCATTCAAAAGATTCTTTGCAGATTGCCCGTTCACTCTCCCCGAGGTGGATCCAGAAACAGGAAAGCATAAGAAGGTCACCAGTTATGAGCAGTTGAGCGTTGCCCAAAAGACCATGATTCTTAAGGGTTCCATGCTTAACAACGTTTATCAGGTGGCTATGCTGTCCAGCAGTGAGGGTCCCAAACTTGGTGACTGCATGCGCAGGCTTTCATCTTCATCTATCTATGACACCATTCCGGTGCTGCTCCCTGAAGATATGCCTAATACGCCGCTGTGGTCTTATCTCAAGAACGATCCTAACCGTAAGGCCGGTATCCCAATCATGGTTGACGGAACAATCAAACCTATGATTTTCTTTGTGAACAAGTTCCTTACTATGAAGAAGATCACAGATGAAGACTATGAGTTCCTTTTCAATCTTCCCGCAAACAGCCGTCAGGCCAATGATGCCAGCGTTAACGGTGTAAGAATTGCCTGCCAGAACAAGAAGTGCTTCAACGGATTCATCCATGTAATGGAGGATGTTATCTATCTGCTCCCCAATATGGCAGAATATCTTGAGCAGTCAGACAGTTCAATCATCTTCAGTTCTATCCTGGATCGTTTCTCTGCTCCGTTCTATCCTACAGGAGCCCAGTCAGGTGTAGCCAGCGGTAAGTCTCACACTGATGATGTAAAGCGTCTTCTTGATGATGATGACGAGCGTCTTGTCAAGATAGGAAGTCCTGCCCTGAAGGCTGCAATGGATGCTTCTGATGACTCAGTATATACAAAGATGTATTTCTCCAAGCGTTCACAGGGTAACACCAAGTGGAACAAGACCCCTGCCGGCAAGCAGTTCGGATTTGACGGTGAGTTGCTCAAGTTTGATCCGGGATGGAATACCTTCTTCTCAGAGACCTCATCAACTACAACCACCGATGTTGCTCTGCAGCAGAATATGGCCGTAATGATGGTTCCCACAGATAACACTCTTATGGACTGGTGGCTCAACGGAGCAGGTAAGGCTCTCCGTCAGAGATACGGTCTTGGCAAGTATAAGGAGAATCCTCCCACAAATGCCAAGGAGGTTGCAGAGGATATGAGTGAGATAGACCTCAAGGTTATTGTAAAGCTTGTTAACAACAACATGCTTAACTCCCTGACAGGTTCTGTTCCCAGCAAGTTTTCAAATGTGCTTAATGATGCCAACGATCCTCTGTTTGAGGATACTGAACTTGCAAGATCCCAGATTAAAAAGGTTGTCATGTGCTGCAACGGTGCTATCTATTTTACAAATGCCGTTTATGCTCCTACAGCTTACCGTTCAGTATCATATCCTGCGCTGGTTAATGAGAAGCTGCAGGTTATTGACTGGGCTATTGAGGATGAGGTTATGTCATTCAGTGCATACCTTAATTCAATGGTTGCCACTTACAGTTTCTTCATTCCTGAAGTAAGTTATTCTTCTGACCTGGCTGAGGAACTCAGAGGAAAGCTCATCTGGGTCGATCCCGTATCATTTGCTATAAAGAAATATGGTGCGTCTGACACAGAAGGCACTTACCTCAAGGCTCTTGTGTTCAGCTATGATGATGTCAACAAGACTGTCAAGGCTGACCTTTATAACTACAATGACACAACAAACCAGATTCTTGAAAAGACTTCATCACAGTCTATAGACGGAACAACTGATGACGGTCTTACTTATCTGCGTAACCGTCTTGAGGATCTCTTGGATTACCATATTATAATAGGTAATGTAGAGGGTGACAGCAAGAATCAGAGTGTTCCATGGGATAAGGACGGATATGCTTACTTCAAGACCAAGGGTCGTGGTACCGTTCGTTTCAAGAAAGCTGCCGATTTCCATGATATGGAGGTTGCCGGAGGCTGGCAGATTGAGACCGGCGAGAAGATCAATATTGTTGACCGTGTTGACCTGTCCAAGGAGTCTACTTCACACGGTAATGGTAGGACATACATTATTGATCGTCCTCTGCAGACATCAAGACTGTCAGTATATGACATCCTTTCTGATGAGGAGAAATATCCTGAGTTCTCAAGGTTCTTCAAACTCATGCAGAGTGCCACAGGTTCAGAGGCTAAATCTCTCTTCCAGACAGATGCAAACAAGCATGATATAGGTTCACGTTACTGCGTATCAACCCTTAACACATATCATTATACTATCTATGTTCCCACCAATGAGTCACTTGAGTCACTTGAGAAATCAGGAATCCTGGTTGATCCCAAGAACTTGGCCACATATGATGAGAACTGGCGTGCCATCAAGAGCAATATCTATGATGATCTTTATGAGGGTGATGAGGCTACTGCCAATAAGGTATGGCAGCAGCAAATGATTGAAGAGTCGCGCCGTATCCGCGGAGCTCAGGATGGTGAACCCAATACCAAGGCTGACTCCACATTTGACTTCAAGAAAGATTACAGTGATGTAAAGCGTGACCAGCTCAAGAACTTCATCAAGTATCACATTCAGGATAACTCAGTTTATGCCAACGCTGAGTTTGAGGCCGGTTACAATGCTGACGGTTCAAAGGCCACTGAGACCAACTATGAGACCGCTTACATGAGAGAATCAGATAAGCAGTTCGCCAAACTGAAGGTTAAGGGTGGTGATGAAATTGAGGTTACTGATGCAAACGGTAATGTACGTCACGTAGTCAAGGACTACAGTAAGGGCGTTGGTAAGAAACCTCTGTGGAACATCATGAGCCGTGAGTATGAATTTAACTCAACTACTGTAACAGATGCTTCAAGATCCAGGTTGGAGACTTCGTCATACATTGTTATTCATCAGATTGACGGACCGTTGTGCAACGGCGAAGTGAAATTTTAATCAGCAAACCAAATGACAATGAAATACAATAACAGTTTATTGAGAATGGCTTTCGCCTTTGCGGTAGCCACTCTGCCCAGTTTGCTTTTCGCACAGAAAACCGGTGATATTATCAGCGGTGTTGTTGAAGACAATGACGGCCCGATGATGATGGTGAACGTTACTGAGAGGGATGCTGCTGACCGTATCGTGGCTCATGCCATTACGGATATTGAAGGTAACTTCTCTTTCAAGCTTGTCAACCCCAAGGACAGGATACAGATTTCATACGTAGGTTATGAGACTGTTGATATCCCTATCAACAAGCTTTATTATGAAATCAAGATGAAAGATCAGAGTGATCTTCCTCCTGTAGATATTATCGCTGATCGCGTACTTGAGACCACCGGTCTTCCCATTCCTCTGCGTGAGGTATCCTCATCAGTCGCTACCATCAATATGGAGGAGTTTGAGGGTCTGGGTATAATGTCAGTCGACGAGGCTCTTCAGGGTCGTGTTCCCGGACTTGATATCGTATTCAACTCCGGTGACCTGGGTGCCCGTTCAACAATGCACTTGCGTGGTGTATCAACCATGTCAGGTGATACCAACCCGCTTATTGTTGTGGACGGTAACATCTGGGAGGTTGCCAGCAACCTTAAGAACAACTTTGACTTCCAGAATGAGTCACAGAACACAGAGAAGGTATCTGAGTTGTTGAACATCAATCCTGAGGATATTGCAACAATATCTATCCTTCGTGATGCTGCCGCAACCGCCATCTGGGGTGTGCGTGCCGCCAACGGTGTTATGGAGATCAAGACCAAGCGTGGTTCACGCGGTAAGACACGTGTAAACTACTCGTACCGTCTGAATCTCACATGGCAGCCTGAGGGTTATAAACTCATGAACGGTGACCAGTACACAATGTTCCTTAAGGAGTCATTCTTCAATCCTGCATTGAGTGATGCTGCTGCCGATATCATTGAGCTCAACTATGATGACAAGTTCTCAGAGTATGAGATGTATAATGACAATACTGATTGGGTTGCAGCCGTAAAGAGAACAGGTAAGCAGCATGGTCACAACGTATCTGTATCAGGTGGTGGTGACAAGGCCAACTTCCGTATATCTGCCGGTTTTGATGACAACACCAACGGTGTGATAGGTCAGCACCAGAACCGTTTCACAACCCGTGTGGCTTTTGACTACTTCATTTCAGAGCGTATCAAGGTTGTTACAAACTTCTCAATGACCTATACCAAGACCAAGCAGGGCTCAGGCAGTATAGATGCCGCCATGAGAATGATGCCTAACCTGGCTATCTATTATGAGGATGCTCAGGGCAATCCTACCGGTGAGTTCTACCATATGCTGGCTTCTGCATCTGAGGAGCTTCCCAAGAACACCAACCCGGTGGCTGAGGCAGCTGAGAAACAGAATTACAGCACCTCTCTGAATGTAAATCCTGAGTTCTCACTTAATTATAACTTGCTCGGTATTGAGAACGATGAGACTAAGCTCACCTATGAGGGACGTATCACATTCGGTGTAAGCAACAGCGGAAGTGACAGCTATACTCCTTCAAGCCTCTCCAGAAACGGATGGTCTGACAGCAATGCAAACTCCGTATCTTCCAGTGCAAACAAGAGTTCTCAAATAGGTACAACCCACTCCCTTACGTTCATACCTCATCTGAACAATCCTAACCATTCATTCATGACTATGGTAAGGTATCAGTTGAACACCAATAACAACAAGGGCCAGAGTGGTGGCCTGTCAGGACTTCCTTCAGGACCTTATCAGTCAATAGGTCTGCCCGGTAAGATCAACAATATGTCAACCAGTGCCGGTCGCGGCCGCAGCCTGAACGTAACGTTCACTGCCCACTACTCATACAAGAGCAAGTACTCACTTGACTTTACCGCACGTTCTGACGGTAACACCCGTTTCGGTGACAACAAGCGTTGGGCTACATTCCCCGCTATGTCAGGACGTTGGAACATTATTGATGAGAAGTTCATGGAGCGTATCCGCCAGTCAAATTATCTGACAATGCTTGCTATGCGTGTCAGCTGGGGTCTCCAGGGTAATGCTCCCGGTGATGACGGTATGTTCTACAGCAAGTACTCAAGCGGTGATTCATATCTGGGATCATCAACAATGAAACCCGATAACATCCGTTTGAGCAACATGCAGTGGGAGGAGACCACATCATGGAACTTAGGTTTTGACTTCGGGCTGTTCCGTGACAAGTTGAATCTGAGTGTTGAGGTTTATGACCGTCTCACCAAGAAGATGCTTCAGAGAGGTTACTCAATACCTTCATCATCAGGTTTCAATTCACTGTCTGTAGTTAATGACGGTAAGATGAGAAACCAGGGTTGGGAGTTGAGTATATCCGCCAACCGTCTCTACTCAGCCAAACTGTTGGGTAAGGACTTCAACATTGGCGGTAACCTGAACTTTGCTGATAACATGAACCTTCTTCTTGAGTTGAATCCTACTGTACTTGAAAAGTACAATAAGGACTTTGACTACAAGAACGGCAGTTATCTTGCATACACAGCTCTTAACAACTCATTCGGTTCAATCTACGGATTCAAGTACAAAGGTGTTTACCAGTACAGTGATTACAGTCCGACAGAGATTAAGGGTGTAAGCGGTCCCAACGCTCCTGTTGTAAAGGATGCTGACGGCAATGTTATCCTCAACCAGAAGGGTAAGACCAAACCTATGATGTATGATTATGGAACAGGCCGTACCAACTATGAGTTCGTAGGCGGTGATGCCATCTATGAGGATATCAACAATGATGGTAATATCAATGAACTTGATATAGTTTACTTGGGTAGTTCACTGCCTAAGTTGAACGGTGGTTTTGGCTTCCGTATGTCATGGGGCCGACTCTCATGGAACAACCAGTTCAACTTCCGTTGGGGTAACAGAATTGTAAACAAGGGTAGAATGGAAGCTGAGTGCATGTACAACACTGATAACACATCAGCTGCCGTTAACTGGCGTTGGCGCGTTGAGGGTGATATTACAGAGATGCCTCGTGCCCTCCACCAGTACGGTTATAACTACCTGGGTTCAGACCGCTATGTAGAGGATGGTTCATTCCTGCGTTGGAACTACACGGCGTTCAACTATTCACTTGATCCCAAGATCACCAAGAAACTCCACGTAAGCAGCGTAAGCTTCAACTTCAACCTGAACAACGTGTTTACCTGGACCAAGTATTCAGGCTTGGATCCTGAGAGTGCCGGTAGTGGCGGTCATGGTAGTGTTGCTATGGATAGCAGACAGACTCCTCGTGAGAAACAGATCACATGCGGTGTTTCAGTACAGTTCTAATCTAAAAGAAGGAATAGTATGAAAAAGATTAAATCATATATTTTAGCTGCAGTGATGGGACTTTCTGTAACATCCTGCAAGGATTTCCTCACGCTTATGCCTTTGAACGAGGTGGTTCTTGAGAATTTCTGGACCAACAAGGCCGACGTTGAGAGTGTACTTATGGGTGCATACGCTGCTCTTGAGACATCTGATTGCGTAGTCAGAATGTCCATCTGGGGTGAGATGCGCTCTGATAACATCATCCCCGGTAAGGACAATACTGACAGCGGTGATGATATTGTCCAGATAGTAAAGGACAATATCCTTCAGACCAACAGCTATACCTCTTATAAGTGCTTCTATGATGTAATCAACCGTGCCAATACGGTTCTTCATTTTGCACCTGCGGTGGCAGCCAAGGATCCTAACTATACCGGTGCTGAGCTCAAGGCAAATCAGGCTGAAGCCATTGCCATCCGCAGCCTCTGCTATTGGTATCTTATCCGCGCCTATAAGGATGTTCCTTATACTACAATTCCGTCAATTGATGATACACATGATTTCTTTATCGGCCAGACTCCGTTTGCCCAGGTACTGGATTCACTCATCAATGATCTGGACCGCGTAAAGAACTTTGCAGTTAACCGTTATGCTCTTGAGTCCCATAATACCGGTAGGTTTACCCGCGCATCAATTTACGCCATGCTTGCCGATATGTACCTGTGGAGAGGAGATTGGGACAAGTGCATAGAGTGCTGCGAGTGGGTTACCGAGCGTAAGCTTGTTGAGTATGAGGAGTTGCTCCGCAAGGAAGGCAAGAACTGCACAGTAGAGCTTATAAATGATACTTATCCCCTTATAACAGAGACTCCTACCGGCGCTGTCTGCGGTAACGCCTATAACGAGACATTCGGTAAGGGTAACTCTTTTGAGGTCCTATATGAACTCCCGTTTGATCAGGACCGTAACAATCCTTTCGTTTCAGACTATTACAACAGCAGGAACACCAAGGTCGGAAAGATCAAGGCATTTGCTGAAATAGGAAACGGTTTCGGTACCGGAAGCGGCAACAAGGTATTTATCCAGCCTTTTGATGTACGTTATTATCAGAACGTTCGCAAGGACGGTTCAAACTACGGTATCGTAAAGTATGTATTTGAGAAGATGGAGTATAACATGAGTGACGGTATGATAGGTGATAACAGAACCTTCTCAGAACGTCAGAACACCCAGCCCAACTGGATTGTTTACCGTTATACTGATGTCCTTTTGATGGAGGCTGAGGCCAAAGTCATGAAGGCCCGTAGCCTTGGTACAGGCGATGCAGTTAGTGGTGATGTTCAGGAACTCCTCCAGGAAGCATTTAACCTGGTTGATGCAGTGAACCGCCGCGCCATCTGCAAGTCACGTTATGAGAGCGCTAAGGAACTCAAGTTTGCCGATTATGGCGGTAGCGTATCCTCAATGGAGGAACTCGTATTTGACGAGCGTCGTCGTGAACTTATGTTTGAGGGCAAACGCTGGTTTGATCTGGTACGTATGGCTATGCGTGACGGTGACACCAAACGCGTGGTATCAAAGGTAGTTCCCAAACATGACGGTGCTTCACAGAGTGCAGTACGTATCAAGCTTACTGACATGAACGCTCTGTTCTTCCCCTTAAGCAAGGATGAAATCAAGATTAATGACAAGCTTGTACAGAATCCTGTTTATGAGGATAATGAATACACAGAGAAGGCCAAGTAAGAAATAACAGGAAATGAACAAGTCCAGGAACATATTCAACCTGATTTCAGCTGCAATCCTGACAGTTGCATTGATGGGCACGGTGTCCTGCTTTGACCTATGGACAGAGCAGCACCCGGGTACCTATTACACATTCAACGGTCAGACTGTTGCTGATTATCTGGAACAGGATGAGACTGGCCGTTTCTCTGATTTCATTAAAGTTCTCCAGAAATCGCAGACATGGGGAGAGCTTGACACTTATGGTACATATACCTGTTTCGCTCCCACCAACAACGCTTTTGCCGAGTACTTAAAGGAGAAAGGCATTCCTGGTGTAGATTCACTTACCAAGGCAGACTGTGACACTATAGCATGGAACCATCTTATCAGAAAGGTGTTCTTCATGTCAGATGTTGCAGCCGGCAGTCTTCCGTATGTGAATCTGCTCAACCGGTTCCTCGTGGTTGATTATGTTGCCGATACTCTTCAGGACGGAACCATCAGAGCCGTCACCACCATCAACAGACGTTCACGCATTATACGTGAGGATGATACTGTACAGAACGGTGTGGTTCAGGTGGTTGACCGTGTAATCAGAGTGGCCGGTGATTATGTATATGACATAGTCAAGGATAATCCCAAAACTTCAATATTCTACAGCGCCCTCAATCTTGTGGGTCTTGAGGATTCACTCAAGAAATGGCATGACCATTCATACACCATAGGTTATGACTCCATCCAAGAAGGTGGCGGTGTGGAATGTGAAGGCGGCGGATCTACTTATACGGTATATTACGTTCCTGAAAAGAACTGGGGATTCACCCTTCTCGTCGAGCCTGATTCTATTTACAGAATCAATGGAATTAAGAATCTGGATGACCTCATTGATTATGCCAACAAGGTATATCACGAGTCTTATTCTGATTATAAGGACCGCGGATACGGTAATCAATATGATACTGTGTGGACAGACCAGCGTAATCCGTTGCGCAGGTTTGTGGAGTATCACATACTTCCGTTCAGTATGCCTTCAGAGTACAGCTTCAATGCCCGTGAGGATATAATCAAGGCCAAGTGTGAAACTGATGTGCTGGATGCTGAGGATTATTTTGAGACATTCCTGCCCCATTCACTTATCCGTGTTTCACGTATTCTTGATAACGGCCGTTACAACGGTGTCTATATCAACCGTTTGGGCGTAGGTGCCGACGGCAAGGGTGAACTGGGTCGCAGCTTCTATCCCGGAATCAAGGTTTACACCATCAATGACGGCGCTGCCAATGAGGGATGCAACGGTTATGTGCACTATCTGGACAATATCCTGGAGTATTCCAAGTTTGTCCGCACAGAAGTCCTCAACCGTCGTCTCAGAGTTGACTGCTGCACGCTTTCACCTGATTTCCTTACATCCGGAGCACGTCAGAAACAGACTGAGAACAACTATGAGGGTGTGGGATTCAAGGAGCCTACCAATTTCCACTCATTCAATTCTGATTACGCAATGTGGGTACGCAGTGCTTTTGTAGCCAACATAAGTTATCAGGGTGACGGACTGGATCTTCAGGGCAACTATGATATCATGCTCAAACTCCCCCCCATCCCTTATGACGGAAACTGGGAGTTGCGCCTGTCATATCGCGGTTCAGGAGGTTGCGGTGTGGTACAGAACTATGTAGGTGACAATCCTGAAAGGCTTCTGCCCTGCGGAATACCTACTGACCTGCGCTACTCGGCTGAGGCCAATCCCAATATCCGCTGGAAGAAAGATGATACTTTTACAGATCCTGACGGAAACATTGATACGCTTGAGGTTGACGCATATGATAAGGCCATGCGTAACCGCGGTTATATGAAAGGTCCTGATTCACACTGGACATCCGATAAGGCTGAAAAGTTCCGTGACTACAACCTGATAGCCCGTCGCATCATCACAACAGATTATTTCTATTCTGACCGTGACTATTGGCTCAGGATGAAACTTGTTCTTGATAATCCTAAAGCCGAAATGAATTTTGACTATATGGAATGGGTTCCTAAATATATTTATGATAACAGTGAAGACAAACACTAACAAGAGTGATTATTATAATTAAACAACCGATATGAAAAATTACTTCAAAAAGCTAACGAGATCCGTTTGGGTAGTTTCTGCCATACTTGTTCTCGCATCATGTGAGAGCGATGTGTGGAAAGACCACTACAATTACAAGTCGGATAGTAATGCTCCGGTAAGTTCGCTCGCCGAGACAATTGAGAGTATTCCTGGTTCGGCCAACTTTGTAAAGGCCTTAAAGACCACATTTATGTTCAATGGCGATAAGCAGCTGTTCATTTCATACTGGGAATTCCTGGATGGAGACCAGTTCCTTACAGTATGGCTTCCGTCAGGAATAAGTGAGGAGGAGTGGGCTGAATACACAAAAGAGAACAAGACTCAGGAGGAGAACAAGAAGGTGGGCTCACAGTTCATCATGAACCATATAGCCCGTTTCAGCCATCCTGTAGGCTCGGCTACCAAGGAAAATGTCAATATGCTGAGTGATAAATCTTTCCGTTCAGTAAGTGATCAGATAGGTTATGTTTCATATACGGAGAACAATATCCGTTGTACTAACGGTATTCTTCACTGTCTTGACGGTAGTCTTGTATATCGCCCAAGCCTGTATGAGTATCTTACAAAGCTCTCCAAGAGCATCCCTTCTGCTTCAGGCAAGAAATATGATTATCAGGACCGTATTGGAACCTGGTTTGACAAGTTTACCATAGAGGAGGTTGATGAGAAGAAGAGTGTGCCAGGTGATATTGATGACGAGGGTGTGGTTCAGTATATAGACAAGGTCGTCATCAAGTCTAGCATACTGATGAAGAAATTCGGTTATATCAGTGTTGAAGACAGTAACTATGCAATAGTTCTGCCCACACCTGCCACATGGGATTCTGTTTATGATACTGTTAAGTACTTCTATACTTATCGTCCTATGGAGGAGGAGCGTGACTCCATGCAGGAGTTCTGGACAAAGTCAGCTTTGCTCACAGATGCGTTCTTCAATATGAACCTCCAGAAGCATCCCAAGGATTCAGTAACTTCAACGCTCTTTAAGTGGACTGAGCGTGTTACAGAGAAAATACCTTATCATGTTTTCCAGAAACCGTATGCAGCAGGAGGTCTTTTTGCTGATTGTATAGACTCCGTTCTTTGCAGTAACGGTATAATTTATATCAAGGGCAACTGGCCGTTTGAAGATTCCCTGACATTCCGTCGTCCCATCAAGATTGAGGCAGAAGATCAGCGTATTTCAGGCGTTACCACAAATCCGCGTACCATCACCTATCTTGGCGGTAAGCGTTTCAACAACAAACGTGTCATGGAGATAAGCAAGGTTACATCTGCATGGGAGGCTGAATATCCTATTGAGGATAACCTGCGCGGCAAGTATCTGGTTAAACTGGTTATATTCCCCAACACGGTGGCAGCTTTGCCTAACCTTATTCATCCGGTTGTATCTTATACTGAGGACCTGAAACAGGTGGTTCTTGACAACGGTGAGAAGAAATACAAGAAGGGTGCCCGTTGGATTAACCTGAATGATACAGTGGGTCGTAATCTTACCAAGATAGATACTGTTGTGTTAGGTCCTGTTGATATTCCTTACAGCAATTACAACAGCAAGCCTGCACGTCTTTCAGTTACACTCAAGAGTGCCATAAACAATTCAAATGAGGACCAGTTCTCCAACAAGGTTTGGCTTGACTGCATCATCCTTGAACCGGTTAAATGATAAAAAAGCTAACAGATATGAAGATAATTGACATTAAAAGGTTTTTGCCTTTGGGGCTGGTCAGCTTGTTGCTGCTCGTTTCAGCTCCGTCTTTTGCGCAGAGCGGAAGTTCTGAGAACACGGTTGTAGTGACCGGTATCGTGACTGACGCTGCACTAGGTACTCCTATGGCCGGTGTTAAGGTTCAGGCCTACAACAACGCTCTCCATTCAGCTATGACCAAGGAGGACGGATCGTTCTCAATAAAACTGCCGGAGTATGTATCATCACTGACATTCTCACTTGACGGATGCAATACCATAGTCCGTTCACTCAATGGTCAGAAAGAGAATATCGTGGTAAGGATGTACTCAGACGCTTTCTCTGAGGTTTATAAAAGCCAAACTGTAGCAACCAGTTCACAGAAAGCCGTAATAGCTAATCTGGGAGCTGATATTGAGGTTGACAATCAGATTCAGCAGTCTCTTCAGGGTAGCATACTCTCCACCATCCGTTCAGGACAGATAGGTGTGGGTGCAGCTATGATGATAGATGGAATCAACTCTTTGAATATCAATACACAGCCTCTTATCGTGTTGGATGGTGTAATCATAGATATGGGTTACAATAACACCACCATGCATGAAGGTTTCTATAATAACCTTCTGGCCAATATAGCTATAGAGGATATTGAGTCTGTTGAGATTCTCAAGAACGGTTACGGTATTTATGGTGCCAAGGGTGCCAACGGTGTTGTACTTATCAATACCAAGCGCAACAAGAGCATGGCTACCAAGATAGATGTAAACCTTACCGGAATGTATCAGTCTTTGCCCAAGATCCCTGTTATGATGAACTCTGCACAATACAGGTCATATGCATCAGAGTTGCTGGGTACCACCGGTACCAAGCTGAATTCATTCAAGTTCCTGCAGAATGATCCCCAGTACCTTTACTACAACATGTATCACAATGATACGGATTGGAGCAAGATTGCTTTCAGAGACGCATTTGTACAGAACTACAATGTTAATGTACAGGGTGGTGATGAGATAGCCAACTATAACCTTTCAGTAGGCTACGCTATGGGCGACGGTACTCTTGAAGAGAGTGATTTCAGCCGTTTCAGCCTGCGTCTGAACTCTGACATCATTCTGAGTGATCATCTTTCACTCCGTTTTGATGCCAACTACAGTGATATAACCCGTGACATGCGTGATGACGGTGCTCCCCAGGACATTGACAACACAATGATCAACTCACCGGGATTCCTTTCACTTACCAAGTCACCTTTCCTGTCACCATATGCGTATGACAATTCAGGAAACCTGTCCAACTATCTGGCTCTTGAGGATGATTATCTCAAGGAGGTTCTGGGATCAGAGGTTTCACTGGCCAATCCGCTTTCAATCCTTAGAAACGGTGACGGATTGAACAAGAACTATTTCGGTAACCGTCTCATTACCCTTTCTGTTACCCCCAAGTGGCAGTTCGGCCGCAGACACCGCCTTATAATGTATGAGCATTTCTCATATATTCTGGCTAATGCTGATGAGAACTACTACATTCCTCTGGAAGGAACACCTAACTTCCGTATTGAGGGTATAGGTCAGGTTGAGAACAAGGTTGCTGCCATGAACGCCAAGCAGGACGGTTTCAGCAGCAATACCTACCTTACATATGCAAGACGCTTAAATGCCCATGACTTCAATGTACAGGGTGGTGTACGTTACGTGAACAATTCTCTCTATCAGACATCAATGATGGGTTACAACTCAGGTAACGACAAGACTCCTAACATGACAAGTTCACTCAAGTACAAGGATACTTCCGGTACAGATACCAAGGATGTTTCAATAACATGGTGGGGTCAAGGTGACTATAACTTCAAGGAGAGATATTACCTCTCAGCCAGTGTTGGTATAACCTCTTCATCCAGATTCGGCGGCAAGGTGTCCAATGGTGTCAGGATGTTCGGTGTGCCATGGGGTGTATTCCCGTCTGTATCAGGCGCATGGGTGGCATCAGCAGAGCCCTGGTTCAAAGTGGGAGCTATTAATTATCTCAAGCTGAGTGCCGGATTTGACGTAACAGGAAATGACGGTTTTGATGATTCTGCATCCAAGAGTTATTTCTCACCTGTCAAGATTCTGGGTATGAACGGTATTGCTCTTGCCAACATAGGTAACAGTACACTGCAGTGGGAGACCACCAAGAAGCTTACCGCCGGAATTGATATGAACATGTTTGATAACCGTCTTAATGTGGCTGCCCACTGGTTCCACAGCAATACGGACAATCTGCTCTCCATCAGTTCACTTTCATTCCTTACCGGACTTCCTGATACATGGAGTAACGGCGGTTCACTTACCAACACAGGCTTTGACGCATTGTTCAACGCAAAGCTTATTAACGGCGGTGCAATAAAATGGGAGGCTGGAGCCAGCATAGGTCACTATAAGAATGAGGTAACCAAGCTGCCCAGTAAGTATGTTGATTATTCATACTGCGGTGCCACAATCAGAACCCAGGTGGGTCAGCCTGTAGGTGTGTTCTACGGTTATACCACAAACGGTGTATTCTCAACTGATGCTGAGGCAAACGCTTCCGGACTCCGTATGAGATCAGATACAGGCGTGGAGACTCCGTTTGAAGCTGGTGATATGATATTCAATGACCTTAACGGTGATAAGATCATCAATGAGAAGGATATGTCAATAATAGGTGATCCCAATCCTGATTTCTACGGTCGTATCTTTACCACTCTGTCTGTCAAGAATATTTCTCTGAGTGCCACTGTAACTTACTCTGTAGGTGGAGACATCTATAACTATCAGCGTATGCTGCTGGAAAGCGGTTCACGCTTCATGAACCAGACTCTGGCCATGACCAACCGTTGGACTGCCGACGGTCAGAAGACGGATATCCCCAAGGCTACATACGGTGATCCTCATCAGAATGCCAGATTCTCTGACCGTTGGATAGAGGACGGCTCATATATGCGTCTCAAGAACATTACTCTGAGTTACAGGATTCCGGTAGTCAACACCTATCTGCAGGGCATTACTGTATGGGGTTCAGCCAACAACCTGTTTACTCTGACAAACTATCTGGGATCTGACCCTGAGTTCTCGTCAAGCAACAATGCGCTTACACGCGGCGTGGATCGCGGGCTTGTACCACAATCTGCAAACTTCTCTTTAGGACTTAAGATTAACCTCTAATAATAAGGGAATATGAAACTCAAAAATACAATATCAGCGGTGATAGCCGCAATTACGGTTCTTGCCGCATCCTCCTGCGAGGATATGCTTAGGGTGGATTCTAAGATAGTCATGTATGATTATCAGAATACCCTTGATCATGCCACTGATACTGTTTATTCAGTCATGGGTATTATGAAGCAGCTTCAGAAGATAGCTGACCGCACTGTCATACTTGGTGAGGTAAGAGGTGATCTTGTAAAAATCACTGACCATGCCAATGATGACCTTGGTGAGTTGTACAATTATGATTTTGCCAATCTGAAGGCCACTAACCGTTACAACAATCCTGTTGATTTCTATTCAGTGATCAACAACTGTAACTATTTTCTGGCTAATGCAGATACCGCGTACATGAGAAACCACAAGAATGTGTTCCTCAAGGAGTACATAACTGTTCTCTCATACAGGGCATGGACATATCTGCAGATGGCTCAGATATACGGAAAGGTATATTATGTGGATAAACCGATAACAAGTGGTGATGACGCCAATGAGTTAAAGTGGGATTATGTTACAATCAAGGAACTTGCTGAAGACCTCTTGGCTGATTTTGAGGATCGTTTCATGGATTATGAGACTCCCAAATACGGCAGTCTGGGTGGTGAGACCACAGGTAGCGGTGACAAATCAGAGTCACACAATGCTGTAGATCTCTTTATCCCGGTACGTATTATCATGGGTGACCTGGCATTGTGGGCAGAGCAGTATGAGAAGGCCGCCAGTTACTATCATGACTACTTGTCATATAATGAGACGGCACATCCTACCGGCACTGCAAGTATTTCATGGTTCGGTAATGACTGGGTGTACATAGGTGATGATACCTATGCAGCTTCACTTGGTAAGAACGGTAAGCCCATCTGTTACATACCTATGGAGGCTGATGAGTACAATGGTATTGTAAGTGACCTTCCAAACATATTCACCTCCACCAAGGAGAATGACAATTGGTATCAGCTTACGCGTTCACAGGCTCTTACCAGCCTGAGCACACGTCAGAATTTCTGCTATCATGATTTCAACTCCCGTACCGGTTATGAGAGCCCCAAGTATATGGAAGATAAATCTGCCGAAGAGGTTGTGCTGCGTCGTGGTGACCTGCGCCTGCAGTCCATACTTCAGGTGGAGGCTAATACTGAGGTTGATGAGTTCAGCTCCAGCAATGTAAACGATGAGATTCAAAAGTTAAATAAAATTAATCCTGAAAAAATTTGTTTATACCGCAATGATGTCGTATATTTGAGGCTTGCAGAGGCTCTGAACCGCGCTGAACTGCCCCAAACGGCATTTGCAGTGCTTAAATACGGTCTTTGTAAAGAGGTCATTGACAGTATCAGTCAGATAGAGAAGGATAGGGCTGCCGCCAAGGGTATATCAAATGTTTACGTATTTAACGAAAACAGGTTCCAGAAAGCGGAGTATGACTATCATAATGATACCAAGATGTTTGATGGTCTGAGTGTAACCAAGCAAACCACTTATCTGTACAGTAATGACAGATACAATACTTTTGGTATCCACTCAAGAGGAAGTGGTGATGCAGCAATGGATACCACGTACGTTATCAGTCTTCCGGCCGGTTCTTCTCTTAAGGACTCCATCCGTTTTGTAGAGGAAAAGATTATTGATGAGATGGGGCTTGAGACCTGCTTTGAGGGTTACCGTTTTGGTGACCTTATGAGAGTGTCACAGCATCGTGCACAGGATGCAGGTTATCCCGGTGCAGGTGGTGAGTATGACAATGATTTCCTGGCTCGCAGGGTCGCTTCA
Organism: Bacteroidaceae bacterium; assembly: GCA_017633615.1. The sequence continues at coordinate 92,234 of JAGBPB010000033.1, forward strand.
AGAGCATCGGCTACAATGGAGGATCCTTTTGCCGGAATGGATGCAGACCTTTATGACAGGCTTTATGGTGACGGAACATCATTTAACCGTAACTGGTTCCTGCGTCTGACTGATAACAAATAATGAAATAAGGACTTGCTGTCCTCCTGTCTCCGCCATTGCATGAGCAATAGCGGGGGCAGGAGTGCAGATAGTTTTATAGAGAGTTATTAATTAACTGTTTAACTAAAAGAGAAAAGAGATTTTTACCTAATTATTCACTAAACTTATTAATTATGAAAAAACGAGACTTATTACTTGCAGGATTGTTCCTGTGCTCGGTTTCATCTTATGCTCAAGAGCCTGTACGCTATCAGGACGATGCCAAGGTGATTTTCTTTCAGGATTTTGAGGGAAATGATGAATGGCAGCAGATTGAGTTGAATCCGGATCCTAACCGTCCTACCACCCTTTATACATGGGAGGATGAGCCTATTGACCAGATTGAAGAGGTTGCTTACTTCAAGAAACAGGATTCAAAGGACAAGGATACCCTTGCAATTGAGGGTACGCAACTCAGTGGTATTAACATTTTAGATGGAAGCAGGGATTGGGAAATTGCTGGTTACAGAGACACTGTTATTGATATCTGGAACGGTGTTGTAAGAACTGATGCCAAGATGCCTGATGACTCTGTTCTTGCTTATGATTCTCATAGAATAGTTAAGCACGATGCAGCATCTCTTAATGGTACCGGTATAGGCGGTAAGGATTACGGTCTGTCACGTTATGGTGAGCAAGAAGCAGCCAAGAAGACCTATTTCTCTTATGTTTCAGCCAGCGGTAATGGTGTAGCCAACTGGAGTAGCGATAATAAGGCTGTTCCTGAGTATCGCCGTAACCTGTTTATCCGTTTGAATCCGGGTGACATTGAGCCCAACTCTTCTTATCGTGTTACTGTATTTGTAAAGGCAACTCCGCAAGCTGTAGCATCTGAGATTACTCCCAGACTGGGTCTTCAGTTGATGCACGGTTTCTTCCATGCTGAGAAAGACTTCCTTGTTGACACAAAGAACAACAATGAGTTCAGTACTACTACTGACTATACTGAATTTGAGGAAGGAAAATGGCAGAAGATTACTCTTATGTCATACTACCTGACAGACTCAATTGCTCACTATTCAGCTTATAACAAGGGTTACTGGTGGCCTGATGATTGGGTATGGGTAACTGAGGCTAAGAAGGACACAACAGTAGCTGATGAAGGTGAAGGTGATACCACAATGGTATTCCGTTACATCATGACTCCTGACAAGTTCTTTGTACGTATGTCATTCCGTTCAGACTCAACCAGATTTGATGTTGATAACCTTTCACTTACCAAGTCATGGATTGGTGGTGTTGAGCACTACGGCGATATGATTCGTGTTGACTTTGGTTATAAGACCAACCTTGGTCAACTTGCTGAGCAGGCCAAGAAGATCAACAAGATTGCTACTGTTGAGGTTCCCGGTAAGTACTTTGAGGTTTGGGCCAATTTTGGTGGCGAATGGGAAGAAGTTCCTATTCTCTCAGCTGAGTATCAGGGAGACGGCTACATGTATATGTGGACTGAGCCCCTTGAGGATGGTTCTGCTAACGAGCTTGATGAGGCTGATGAGGTTCTTGTAACCTTCCGTAACCCGAGGGATCGTGAAGATCTTTTCTTGGCATATACCGGTAATCAGTATCCTAACGGACTTGATTCAGCATGGGTAGCTGAAGGTAAGAAGGTGTTTGATTTCCACAATGAGATTTCATCACTCAACCCCACCATCACTGTAAGCCCTGTTACAGGCAAGAAGGTTATGTCTCTTAAGAACCTGCCTCCTGTAATGCAGTATGAGCCTTATGAGGAGGGAACTTTTGCTCTTCCCACAGATTTGAAGTCTATGACTTTCAAGTTCTCCAGACAACTTGCTTATGACAAGACCATGGATGTATCAACCAATCTGACACTGGTTACAGTTAAGAAGGGAGGTACTGTTGAGTATTGGGATATTACAGAGAGTGACAAGAGCGGTTATACCACGATCACACGTCCTGCAAAGTATACTGATGCTCTTGCTGGTGATTATGTATTCTCATTCAAGCAGGTTACTCACATGGATAAGCCGGATCCCAACAATCCTGATCACTTTGGTGATGATGTAGCCTTCAACTATCACTTTGGTGATTTCAAGACTGATCCCAAAAATGAGGAGGTTACTCACTCTGATTGGAGAAATGAGGATTATACAGAGGATTTGGCTTCTGGACAACGTTACTATCCACTGAGTATTTATGTACACTCAGGTCAGGATCCGTTCACCAAGGGTACTGGCGGTAAGTCTGCCGGTAAGTGCGGTCTTTACACTGTAGGTGATGAAGATTGCCAGATTTACTTCTCTAACAGAGGTAAGGGTAACAGCGGTAATGTATATACTATTGAAAATCTGGATAAGGGTAACTACTCTATCAGCTTCAGGGCTATTACTTGGGGTAGTGAGAATGATGATAAGGGTCGTCAGTGCAAACTGTACGTTTATGCAAAGCCTGAGGGTGAACTTGAGAATGGAAATGACAAGGGATTTGCTGTTCTTGAAGCAGCTACCAAGACTCTCATAGGAACTTTCGCTCCAAGCAAGTATGCTACTTCAGCAGGTTGGCCGGATGGAACTGAGACATTCGAATTCCCATTCAACTGCTCTGCTAAGGGTGATTATGTATTCGAGTGGGTTGATGCAAAGGACAATGCAAATAGCGCCAATAGCTATCATGGCTTTGCTATCGGTAACTACTCTATCAAGACAGCCGGTGACCTTTCATTCATTCCTGTTAAGAAGTTGAATGACCAGATTGCTGTTTCTGAAGCTAAATTGGCTGAGATTACAGAAGCTAAATATAAGGGTGCCGCTTACAATGACCTGTCACAGAAGATTACTGATGCTAAGGCTTACAATGGCAAGGTTAAGGCTGCTAAGTTAGGTGTTCCCAGCAAGTATGATTCAGTTGTAGCTACTCTGGATGCAGCTGTTAAGGCTATGGATCTCCGTGTAGATACCGTTAAACTGTTTGATGCCGCTATTACTGCCGCCACCACTGCTTTGAGTGATGAGACTTATAAGTCATCAAGTCCGTATGCAGAACTTGCTGAACTCACTAAGGAGGCTGGTAAGTTTGATATTCCTGCCAAGACTAGTGTAGAGTTGGCTGCTACTGTTGCTGATCTTAAGGCTGGTATTGCTAAACTCCAGGAACTGCCGTTTGCAACCAGAAATATCAGAGAACTGGATACTTTGTCACAGAAGTTAGGTTCTGATATTGACCAGAAGGAGAATGTTAAGGCCAAACTCGCTGAGTTGGTTGCCGATGATGCTGAGCTTGCTACAATCCTTAAGGCTGCTATTGTTCAGGCTGTATATGAAAAGGCTGCTGCTAAGAATGAAATTGTTGATTCACTTGCTTTGACTCCGTTCATCAAGAACTACTTCCTCTATTCAGTAGCTAAGGTTGGTGATCAGTTGGAGCACTTCAACTATACTTATGGAGCACCTGCAGATCGTTGGAGACTTATCGGTGATGTTGATTACGTTAATACCGTATTCCCGGGCTGGAAGGTACGTTCAACAAAGGCATTTAGCTATGCTACATGGAGCAACCAGAGCACAAATGTTCACATCGGTGGTGAGGGACGTGCATGGGATGATCCTGAACCAAAGAATAATGGTGATGCCAATGCTGCTGCAATCTTTGACGCAAATCTGGCAGTTGACTGGACTTCTTCAGTTACTTTGACTCAGACCGTTAATGATCTGCCTGCCGGTTATTATAACCTTGGTATCAACATCCAGAATGGTGTTGACAATTCACACATGATTGGTACTGCTGATGGTAAGGAATATGATTATACACTGCCTACATCTGGTACAAAGGTTAATATGTTTAATGACTCTATTGTGGTTACTGACGGTAAACTTGATATCAAGTTCACAATGGGTTCAGCAAGCGGTTGGTCATATGCTGATGACTTCCAGTTGATATTCAGACCTCTTGATGGCTTTGATTATGCTGCTGCAGCTGCCGCTCAGAAGGATAAGGTTGATGAGCTTATTACAGTTGTAAATGCTGCCGAGCTTAAGGTTGCCAATGTTGAGCTCTTCTCACTTGGTGGCATGAAGATTGATGCTCCTAAGGCTGGCCAGGTTGTAATACGCAAGACAACTCAGAGCAACGGTAAGATTGTTGTTGACAAGGTTCTTGTAAAGTAATCTTATAGATAACAATTAACCTATAAATGAATCGGCGGAGAGCTTGGCTCCCCGCCGATTCTCTTTTTTGTTTCTTTTATGACCTATTATTGTGATAATGTGCTGAAAAGGCGGTATCTTTATAAGCTGTAACCAAACTAGTGCAAATTATTAATCTAACATAATCAATAAATGAAAGCAAGATTTACCGTTCTGGCAGCTCTTATGCTTGCCGGCATTGCCGCTCAGGCACAGAATCCTATTATCCGTGACCAGTTCTCAGCTGATCCTTCAGCTCTTGTAGTGGGTGACCGTGTCTATGTATTCCCCTCACATGATATCCCCGCTCCTGATGAATATGCCCGTAAGGACTGGTTCTGCATGGCTGATTATCATGTTTTTTCAAGTGATAACCTTACAGATTGGAAGGACCACGGTGTAATTGTTGACCAGTGGACCGCACCCTGGGTTAATGAAAAGGGTTACTCCATGTGGGCTCCTGACTGCAAGCAGAACCCCAATAACGGTGATTATTACTTCTTCTGGCCTGCTGGTGCCAAACCGCAGCCCAGTGCAAACGGCAGACGTGGCATGGGTGGCAACCGCGTAGGTGTGGCTATTGCCCATAATCCTTTTGGTCCGTATATTCCGCAGACCACTCCTCTGGATGGCGTAGGCGGTATTGACCCCTGTATCTTTGTTGATGATGACGGCCAGGCTTACCTGGTTATGCCCGGCATCACTATCACCAAGATGAATGATGACTGGCTTTCAGTATCTACTGATCCCGCTGACCGTCACCGTGTAGAGGAGGTTCCCACCAAGGGTCTTGTTGAGGGCCCGTATCTGTTCAAGCATAACGGTAAGTATTATATGACTTTCCCGTGGGCACGTGATGTTGAGGAGGTTCTGGCATACTGCATGGCCGATAACATATTTGGTCCCTACAAGTTCATGGGCGTATTCTTTGAGGAGCATGCCAACAAGTGTTGGACCAACCACCACTCAATCATAGAGTTCAAGGGTCAGACATATCTGTTCTATCACCACAATGACTACTCACCTAAGTTTGACAAGAACCGTTCAGTATGCGCTGACAGCATATTCTTTGAGCCCGATGGCTCTATCCGTATGGTCAAGCCTTCACTGCGCGGTATCGGTGTAACCCAGGCTAACAGTGAGATTCAGATAGATCGTTATTCAGAGATAAGCCAGAGCGGTGATTCAATAGCATATATTGATACCACAAATTACTTTGCCGGCTGGAAGACCGTATTCTTTGAGCAGGGCGCATGGGTTAAGTACAACACCGTAAACTTTGATAAGGCTCCTGAGAGAGTAAAGGTTAAGGTGGCTGCTCCTTCAACCGGAACTCTTGAGATCCTGCAGGATGACAAGGTTATCTCAAAGGTTAAGCTGAGCCCCAAGAGCACTGCATCAGAGATTATTGCCGATGTCAAGGGTGCTGCAACAGGTGTACATCACTTGAAAGTACGCTTGGCTTCAAAGGGTAACGTTCAGGTAGACTGGCTGTCATTTGAATAAGAAAAGACTAAATGTGTAACATGAAAGCAAGTACTATATTATCCATAACTCTGACCATGCTTCTGGCATGGTCAGGTTGTTCTGCTAAGGACAAGACCACTGAGTGTGTCAACCCGCTTACCTATACTGATATCCCTGATAATGACTGGATCCGCGTAGGTAATGATTACTATATGGTGAGCACCACCATGTATTTCTGCCCTGGTGCACCTATAATGCACTCCAAGGATCTGGTTCATTGGGAACTGGTAAGCTACGTTTATGACTGTCTTGAGGATGATGATGTATATAACCTGCGTAACGGCCGCAACGCTTACGGCAAGGGCCAGTGGGCCACATCACTGCGTTATGTAAACGGTACATACTATGCTCTGTTCATAGCCAATGACCAGAACAAGACATATATCTATCATACTAAGGATATAACCAAGAGTAACTGGGAACGTTTTGTGATAGACCGCCCGTTTCATGATGCATCTATGCTGTTTGAGGATGGACATCTGTATGTGGTATGGGGTAACGGTGAAATACGTATCATAGAGCTTGAGCCGGATGGTTCTGCCATCAAGGCCGGAGCTGAGGAGCAGATAATCATTGATTCTCCGCGCCAGGGTTATAACCTGCGTGCCGAAGGTGCGCATATCTATCACATAGGTGATTATTATTATGTAATTGTGATTGATTGGCCCAGCGGCGGTGTACGTACAGAGACCTGCTGGCGCTCCAAGAACCTGTTTGGCCCGTATGAGAGCAAGACCATACTGAGCGGTGCATTTGACGGCCGTGGTGACGGTGTAGCACAGGGTGCCATCATAGAGACCCAGAAAGGTGACTGGTATTCCATAATGTTTCAGGATCATGGTGCTGTAGGCCGTATTCCTACACTGCAGCCTATGAAATGGGAGGATGGCTGGCCTATACTTGGTGATGAGACCGTACCCGTTAAGCAGTTTACAGTTAATCTTCCTGAGAGCGGTAAGAACCGTACTTGGGATAATGATGAGTTCAACTATAAGAAGAATGAACTTGATGTGGTATGGCAGTGGAACCATAAGCCTGACAACAGCGCATGGTCAGTTACCGAGCGTAAGGGTTGGCTCCGTCTTAAGACCGGGCAGATTGCTACTAACGTAACCAATGCCCGCAATACGCTTACACAGCGCACCGTAGGCCCCCGTTGCTACAGTGAGGTGTGCATGGACGCCAGCGGTATGAAACCGGGCGACAGAGCCGGAATTGTGGCTTTCCAGAGCAATTACTGCACCATAGGTGTTGAGGTGGCTCAGGATGGCTCAAAGAGCCTTGTAGCTATGACACATCGTGCACAGGGACGTCGTTGGGGACCGCAGGCACAAGGTCCGCAACCCAGCCCTGATACAGAGGCTCTGCGTATTCCATTAACCCAGGATAAGGTATGGCTCAAAATAAAGTATGTATTCACTCCTCAGCAGGAGGGTGAGCGTGCTGATCAGGCTTTCATGAGTTACTCTCTGGACGGCAAGAGCTGGACTGATGTGGATGCTGTCCTGCAGATGTCATTCAGTCTGGATTACTTCACCGGCTACCGTACCGGACTGTACAGTTTTGCTACAGAGCAGGCAGGCGGATATGCAGACTTTGACTACTTCCGCCAGGCAGCATATTAATAGTTAAAAAAGTATAAGAATTTAACTTCTGCACATCTTCTGTATAGTATAGATGAAACGTGATGAGGATAGCATAGTGAACAGCCAGGGATCTCTTTCAGTGAGCGATGAATCCATTGCCCGTCTGCTATGTGATGACAGTCACGTAGATGAGGCCATACGCCTTATCATGAAGAAATACGGTGAGCAGCTGTATTGGCATATCCGCCGAATGGTGGTGGCCCATGATGATGCTGAGGACTGCCTGCAGGAGACTATGATTAACGTGTACAAGTACAGGAGTACATACTCCAATGAGTACCCGCTTTCATCATGGCTCTACAAGATAGCCACAAATGAGAGCCTCAAGTTGTTGAAGAGCAGGTCCGGATTCACTATGTCTGTTGATGATCTGGGTGATTCTCTCAAGGATAGTGTACGTGAGGAGGCCAGCCCTGATGCGGATGAAACATTGATATTGCTGCAGGAGGCTATAGCTTTGCTGCCGGCCAAGCAGAAGATGGTGTTCAACCTGCGTTACTATGATGACAAGAGTTACGAGGAGATACACCAGATAGTTGGAGACAGTGTAAATACGCTCAAGACCAATTATCATTATGCAGTACAAAAGATAAAGGATTATATATTAGAACATCAGTTATGAAAGATTTTGATCTGGAAAGTTTGAGCAGAGAAATGCCTTACAAGATGCCTGAGCATTTCCTGGATGAAATGACAGAACGTGTTGTGTCCCAGATTGGAAAGCAGCGCAGGCAGCATAAGGAGCGCAGGATATTCGCTCTGTTTGCAGGCGCCGCAAGCGTAGCAGCAGTTGCTCTGCTGTTCCTGCATCCGTTCGGTAACGGATTGAATATCCCTGATTATGACAGCATCTCACAGTGCGCAAGCGTGGATGAGGTCCTGCAGACCATGTCGGCCGATGATCTGGGCGTTTATTCTATGATGAGTAACTATTACGGCAATTGATATGAAGAAGCTGTTGACAGCATTGCTCATTCTTGCTGGCTTGTTCTTTTCACAGCCTTCTATGGCACAGGGTCAGGACGAGCAGATGATCAATGCGTCACTGCGATTCATAAAGGAGAATGCCAATCTCACCAAAAAGGAGTATCAGAAGTTTGCCAAGCTCTACATTGAATACAATGAGGCGCTTGCCAAGCTTAACCGTGAACTTAAGCCTGAGTCACGCGATTACATGAAGCGTTGGTCATCCATTAATGATGACTATATGAAGAAGCTTGAAAAAGCTCTTCCTGATTCTACACGTCAGAAGATTGGTATAGCTCAGTTTGAACTGGGTCAGAAGGTTTGGGGACAGCGTTCAGACAGGAACCGTCAGAATACGGAGCGTCAGTTCCAGATGATGGGGCAGTGGAACCAGATGAACCCCCAGTTCATGATGCAACCGCATATTTTTGATTTCCAGCGCTTTCGCCAGCGTGAGATGCAGCAGGATGATGCCCGTCAGCAGCAATGGTGGGAGAACTACTGGCGCAATTGGGACAGGCCTGATTCTGCTATGATGCGCCGTATAGAGGAGGGGCGCAAGCGTTATCAGGGCCAGGACAGCATCTGGCGGCAGCGCAGACAGCAGTTCGCTCCACAGAACAACAATGGCTCACCGTTTACTCCTCCGTTCGGTGGAGGTCCTCAATTTCCTCAGAGCGGTGCTCCCGGGAGGGGAGGTTCCCAGTTCAGACCAGGATCAAATCACTAGTGATATAATTATAAGAGGTCAGCCTGAAGCTGACCTCTTAATTTTAACTGTAACAACTGTAACGCGCGTTACAGTTGTTACAGTTGTTACAGTTGGAAATATACTCAAAAATAAACTCTCTAGTTAGAGAAATATTTTTTTCTAACTAGAGAGTAAAAAAAGGGTGATTTGAATCACCCTTTAATTTGATTAGTGTCTGTCCTCAGGGATATCGCCAGCGTAGATATCCTTAGGTACAATCTCAACGATATTGAACGGGCAGACAGCTGCCTCATTCTCAAGTACCTGACGCAGACGGAGGTAATAATCTGTGCCTGCCTTCATGTACTCGTTGCAGACTATCTTGCGGAAGCAGCTCTCGTCATTGCGCAGAACATTTGTGCCTGAACCATAGCTGTCCATTGCCTTCATGTAACCGCGGTTACGCATAGCCTTGTCATTGGCAATGATAGCGGCTTCAATCTCCTCCTCAGTATCATAGTTCCTGCGGATTGAATTATCCATTACAGCACCGATCTGAGCCTCAGTGATTGATTTTACACCAAGGTTTACAGGTATACCACAAGGTTTGAACTCACCCTTGCCCTCACGGAAATAGAACTGGGCTATACCACGGTCATTCTGACCGGAACTACCAAGTGAGTTACCCCAAATACGTACCTCATATGTACCGTCAGAAGGAACCGGCGGCAGACGCAGGGTAAAGTCATAGATACCACGGATGGTCATCTCATCTCCGTAGAAGCAACCGAACGTCGGGTCACGGTAACGCACATAGTATTGTGTCTGCTCTGAGCAATCTATGTTCTTGGCGAAACCTTTCTTGAATCCATATACTGCGTAATCTACAGGGTTCTTGGCCTCAGTACGCAGTCTGCCTCTTGCACCGCTGTTGATGAAGTCAGGTGACAGGGTGTTGGCCATATACCTCATTCTGGTGTTAAGGGCTTTCTTGGTAACATCATTAAAGAACAGCAGGCTGTCAACATAGTGGAATCCACCGTTACTGCAGGTGTTGTCTATGTTCTCATATTCTGATGCGGCCCATATTCTGATACCCTTGTGGGTAAGGTTGTTGGCAGTGACTGTACCCTTGCGGTTGATAAAGATACCCTTTCTCTCTGCCTTTGCATCAAGCGGGGTGCTGATACGCATAACAGCGTATGGGTGCATACTCTCATAGAAATCCTCAACATCAAGAGAGTCTCTCTGCTTGCGGTTGTCAACAATCTCCTTCTGTGATGTATTTAACTGGTTGTAAGGCATCCAGCACGGAAGAATATGGTATGACATAAGTTTGTAAAGAGCGCTGTTGGTTGATGAATCCGGGAGACTGGGATCACACTCCGGATAAACGCTGAGGGCAATGGCTCTCAAATCATCAAGATGGGTCTCAGGCTTTACCTTATAAACATTTTCAAGAATAGAGTCTGTTACCACGAACAGCGTAAACTTGAAATAACGTTTCTCTGGCCAGATAGCTCTCTGACGGCTGCTTCCGGTTTCATATGCAGTTTCATATTCAACAGCCACCTTACCGGTTGTTTCAAGGCAGGCGTATGTTGAATCATAGTCTGTTACAGGATAGTTGATATCAAGATACTCCTCAAGAGAGTCACTCAAGTGAGTAGCGATAAGAGCATCATAGAAATATGTGGCCTTATACTTATAGGGAACCGTCTTGTTCATATCCTTAAGGTGACCGGGAAGATACTCATTACTGGGCCTCAAGACCTTATCAATAATGTGTACTACACCGTTCTGTACAGTATCATCGGCCTCAGTAATCTTGGACTGCTGGTTGATACGGTAGGCAAGCTTGATCTCAAAGGTATCTCTGCTCTCGGTCCAGATGGTATCAGCATATGATGAATATGTAAGATAACGGTCCAACTGGTTGGGGTACGGCAGAGCGCCGTCACCGTTCATATCTGTGCAGAAGAATGTGGAGTGGCACAGGTGGGTTTTGGCGATAGAGTCACAAATGAAGTCAGGAAGTGATTCAAGGCTTGTAAAATATTGTTTTGTGTTTTCAGGAGCCTCTCTGTATCTCTCCTGGAGATACTCCTGAATGGCTGCGTTATCAGGAGCAAAGCAAGTGTGATTACCGTAAGTACGTAACTCACCCCAAATACCGGCTTTCTTGATTATGTAAACAAAATCCGAGAATTGGCCTGAAGGATGCTCCTCCAGAAATGAGGCCACGGTCTGACCATTGTTGATGTAGTAGGTGCCGGGATGCTGCTCACTCCAGAGGTCTATGCAGGATACCGCAAAACCGGCCAGGACTGTAACAGCAGCCGTAAAGATTGACTTTCCTAAGAATCTTTTGTTGATTTTCATATTGTTTGGTTATTAATTATTTAGTTATCAGGGTGTTGGCTAATATCTGCCGCCTGGCGCGCATATGCACGCGTGCGCATGCGTGCTAATATTAGCGCGTAAAGTTAATCATTATTTGAGATATAAGGATATCAGAGCACACATTTTTACAAAAAAAAGTGCGTCCGGACATCTGTTGCAGAGATCCGGACGCACGGAATATATGGTTCTGATATTACCAGTTCATGCGGTAATTTCCACTCAGATGAAGCAGGGCAAAGAGGTAAATGAGACCGTCATAGTAGATGTCAAAGTAGCCGTCCTCATAGGGCTCATGCTTGAGTGAGAACATATGCTTAACCAGTTCCTGATTGTACTCACTGTCACACATGAGGGCTGTGGTGGCCATGGTGCCTACAAAGCCTATTGAGTGACGCAGGTTGCCACGCCAGCGGCCGCCACCCATAAGGAAGCGGGGCGCATCACCGTTAAGTGCAAACTGGTCAGGGAACTCGGTTATTCCATAGCGGCCCAGGATGGCGTTCTGGAACTTGGTGGCATATTCAGTCTGCCAAGCGGCATCCTTGTGGTACCATGTAAAGTCCATAGCAATATTCATAGGTACGCGCCATGAGTCATAGTGGAACTCACTTCCGCGGTTGGGAGTGCCGTCAAACTGGCTCTGGTCAGGGTTGATACCGGTTACAGGGTCAGTGGCGCGATGCAGGTAAGCGCGTGCGCTGTCAGCCAGTTCACGGTAGATGGCCTCACGGCCGTCCTTGGCTGTCTCAGCCCAGATCTCATAGAATGCGGGCAGATGGTATGAAGGATCAGTCCACTCGTTTGAACGGGTATCAGGGCAGAAGTTGATGAGCTTCTTGTCCATGTTGATGATGTTGGTCACATTACCTGTACCGTCCTTTGAGAAGAGGTCATTAAGCAATTCCTGAGCCTCCTTGAGGTAGTCAAACTCCTCATAGCTGCCCCAGCGGCGTGAAGCCAGAAGCAGATCTGTCACGTAGTAGAGCTCACCGTCACTGGCTGAACCCTGTGATGTGCGGCGGCCGTCAGTACGGCATGACCATGCAAACAGACCGTGTGAAGGACCGTCCTCGTTGTGACGCATAAAGTGCTTTGACCAGCGCCATACCTTATTGAAGATTTCAGGTTTGTCCATTTGTACGGCTACCATCATGGCGTATGACTGGCCCTCAGTGCGGACGTCATTGTTCTTTACGTCTGATATGTAACCCATCTTGACTGTCTTGCCGTCTACCTCAACGTCAACGTCTTTGTAAGCGGCATCGGGACCCTCAAAGATGATTGAATAGATCTCATTGATCTTGCCGTCAATCTCAGCCTGGCTGAATCCCAGTTCCTTGAGATAGTTACGGTACTTACCGGTTTCAATGTAACCTTTCTTGGCGGGTGCCAGCTTGGAGGCACTCTTGGATGAAGAACATGCGGCTATGCCCAGAATAATGCTAAGGGCAGCCATAAGGATAGTGGTTGTCTTGAATTTTCTCATTTGTTATGTAATTGGCTAATGTGATTATTGTACGTATGATTTCCAAAGCTGGTAAGCCTCCTCATATGCAGGCATATCAGATGCCTTGGGCTCTATGACGCGGATCTTCTGCAGTGATGCGAATGCCTCATTGTGGTCATTGTAGATATGTGCACCCATACCTGCACCCTTGGCGGCGCCTATTGAACCGTCGGTATCATAAAGTTCAATGGTAGCACCGGTTACACCTGCCAGTGTGTCGCGGAACAGGGGGCTCAGGAACATGTTGGCGTTGCCGGCGTGGATCTTGTTCACGGGCATACCCATATCCTCCATTATCTCTATACCGTATTTGAATGAGAACACGATACCCTCCTGAGCTGCACGAAGCAGGTGTGAGCGGTTGTGGATGTTAAAGTTCACGCCGTTAAAGCTGCAGCCGCGCTCCTTGTTCTCAAGTACACGCTCGGCACCGTTGCCAAAGGGCAGTACGGATACGCCGGCGGCACCTATGGGAGCCTGGGCTGCAAGGTCATTCATCTCAGCATATCCTATACCCTCAGGAACGATGTTGCGTTTCATCCAGGCGTTGAGGATACCTGTGCCGTTGATGCAAAGCAGGATACCCAGACGGTTGAATCCGGTCTTATGGTTTACGTGGGCGAATGTGTTCACTCTTGACTTGGGATCATAGCTTATCTCGCCGTTCACACCGTAAACAACGCCTGATGTACCTGCGGTTGATGCTATCTCACCGGGCTCGAATACGTTCAGTGAAAGTGCGTTGTTGGGCTGGTCGCCGGCGCGGTAGGTTACGGGTGTGCCCTCGGCCAGACCCAGTTCCTTGGCAGCGGCGGATGTCAGTTTTCCCTGCTCTGCGAATGTAGGTACTATCTTGGGGATGAATGAGCGTGGTATGCCGTAGTAGTCAAGCAGGAAACCGGCTACATCGCCTGTCTGGAAATCCCAAAACATGCCCTCTGAAAGGCCTGATATTGTGGTTGCTATCTCACCGGTAAGACGCATTGCGATGTAGTCACCCGGGAGCATGATCTTATCTATTTTGTCAAATATTTTCGGTTCGTTACGCTTTACCCAAGCCAGCTTGGAGGCTGTGAAGTTACCCGGGGTGTTGAGCAGGTGGGTCAGACACTGTGAGCGGCCCAACTCCTGGAAAGCGTTCTCACCTATGCTGACTGCGCGTGAATCACACCAGATGATGGCGGGACGCAGTACTTTCTGATTCTTGTCAACGCATACCAGACCGTGCATCTGATAAGAGATTCCTATGGCCTTGATGTCTTTTACATCGACCTTGCACTGTGACATTACATCGGCAGTGGCTGCCTTGAGGTATGACCACCAGTCTTCAGGGTTCTGCTCAGCCCATCCGGGGTTGACTGCTTTAATGGGTGCTTCACTCTTGGGGGCAAAAGCTGTTGCCACGCAACTGCCGTTCTGGGCATCTACAAGACTGCACTTCACTGAAGAGCTGCCTATGTCATAACCTAATAGATACATACCGTTTTATATTAATTGGTTCTTGTTTGCATTTGGGCTCACAAAGGTAGTGAAATTTGGCCAAAAAGAAGTACTTTTGGACTCAAATCGAATCACTAGTAATAATTATATGAAAAAAACATTGCTATTTGCAGTTGTGGCTCTGATGTCACTGTCATGCAGTTCACAGAAAGATGACCTTAAACTTTGGTATGACGCTCCGGCTAAGCAGTGGACCGATGCCCTGCCGCTTGGAAACGGCCGCCTGGGTGCGATGGTATTCGGTACCCCGTCTCAGGAGCGTATCCAGATAAATGAGGAGACCATTTGGGGCGGCGGCCCTCACAATAACGTGAATTATGCCGCCAAGGACGGGCTTGACCTGATACGTACCGCCCTGTGGGAAGGACGCCGTTCTGATGCGCAGGCTCTGTGCGATGAGTACATCTCATCCAAGAGTGCGCACGGTATGCCTTATCAGACAGCCGGTTCACTGATACTGGATTTTGACGGAATTGGCGATTTCACCGACTATTACAGGGAACTTGACCTGAACCGTGCCGTTGCTTTGACACGTTTCAAGGCAGGCGCAACGGAGTATACCCGTGAGTGCTTTGTGTCATTCCCGGACCAGGTGATTGTGATGCGACTTACCGCTTCAAACAAGGGAGCCCTGTCATTCAAGGCAAGCTATAATCTGCCTTACAGGGAGGACCGTATCATAAGCAAGACAACGGGTACGGTGGACAAGATGAATGGCGCCACGATGACCGTCTCATGCAAGGGTGATGACCATGAGGGCATTGAGGGCAAGATACGCTTTACTGACTTTACGCTGATTGAGGCAGAGGGCGGTCACGTATGGCCATCGGACGGTGTCATAAACGTGAAGGATGCAGATGCTGTTACCATTTACATTTCAATAGGCACCAATTTCATAAACTACCAGAGCATAAGCGGTGATGAGAATGTGAAGGCCCATGATCCTATTGCGAAAATAATGTTTGACAAGAACAGAAAAAAGTATGCAAAGGCTCTTGAGGCTCACGTAAAAGAGTATCAGAAACAGTTTAATACGGTAACTCTTGACCTGGGTACGAATGAGCAGGCCAAACTGCCTACTGACCAGCGTGTGGCTCAATTTGCAAGCACTTTTGACCCCCAGATGGTTGAGCTCTATTTCCAGTTTGGCCGATATCTGCTAATCTGCTGCTCACAGCCGGGCGGACAGGCAGCTAACCTGCAGGGCATATGGAATGAGAGCCGACAGGCACCGTGGGATGGTAAGTACACCACAAACATCAACGTTGAGATGAACTACTGGCCCGCATTTGTGTGCGGCATATCACAGACATTTGATCCGTTCCTGCAGTTGGTAAAGGATTGCGCCGAGCATGGCCGTGAGACCGCTCAGATGTACGGTTGCCGTGGCTGGACTCTGCACCATAATACTGATATCTGGCGTTCAACCGGAGCTGTGGACGGTGCATATAACGGCATGTGGCCCACCGGAGCTGCCTGGTTCTGCCAGCAGATTTGGGACGGCTACCTGTTCAACCAGGATCCTGCGTACCTTAAGGAGATATATCCTATAATGAAGAGTGCGTGTGAATTCTTTATAGACTTCCTTGTTGAGGAGCCGGTATCGGGCAACAAATATCTGGTGATTGCGCCTTCATACTCTCCTGAGAACGCGCCTCATGTTCAGGATGTGCTGGGCAAGGGTAACATTACAACCGTGTTCGGTGCCACGATGGACAACCAGATGATGGCCGACCTGTTTGGCAATACCATTGAGGCTGCCGCCCTGATGGGTGAGAACGCTGCTTTTGTGGATACGCTCAAGAACATAAAGAGCCGTCTGGCTCCCATGAAGATAGGCAGTTGGGGACAGCTGCAGGAGTGGTTTGAGGATTGGGATGATCCCAAGGATAACCATCGCCACGTATCACACCTGTGGGGCATGTATCCCGGACGTCAGATTACAGCCGATACTCCGGAACTGTTCAATGCCGTTCGCACGAGCCTTGAGGCACGCGGTGACGAGTCAACCGGCTGGTCTATGGGCTGGAAGGTTTGTCTGTGGGCCCGATTGCTTGACGGCAACCATGCATACAAGCTTATTCAGGATCAGCTCAAGCCTGCTCGTAGCCGTGGATTCGGAGGCAGCGGCGGTACATACAACAACCTGTTTGATGCACATCCGCCATTCCAGATTGACGGAAACTTTGGTTGCACCGCAGGTATTGCCGAGATGCTGGTTCAGAGCCACACGGGTAAGATTGTGCTCCTGCCTGCTCTGCCATCGGTATGGAAAGACGGAACCGTTAAGGGCCTGCAGTGTCGCGGCGGATTCATTCTTGAAGAGCTCACCTGGAAGGACGGCAAGCCCGCAACCGTGAAGGTTCGCTCCACTGTTGGCGGTAAATTGAATATCGGCTGGAACGGTAACGATCAGAGTATTGACACCAAGTCCGGCAAGACATATACCATTGCATTTTAAATACCTAAACAATAAACAATGAAAATCAAAAATGTAGTTTTACAGGCCCTCATAGTCAGCCTGCTTCCACTGAGTGCAACCGCTCAAAACAATGTTTCAATTGATTGGTACGGTTTTGTAGCTGCACAATCCTGGATAAACACACATGAGAGTGTTGCCGGTGCCGAAGGTTTCCTTTATCTCTATCCCACCGATGAGAAAACCACTCCCACCGATACCCATGACAGGAAAGCTGTTCCTCAAGGTTCATGGTTCGGAACAATGGCCCGCTTGGGCTTTGTGCTTAAAGGCCCGGAGATATTCGGTGCTTCAAGCCGCGCCAAGGCAGAACTCGAGTTTTCGGGCCACACCGCTCCCGGCAGCGTTCTTTACCGTCACGCTTTCATAGCTCTGGATTGGGAAAAGAGCACACTCACCCTTGGCCAGACATGGCATCCCATGAATGATCTCTTCCCAAGCACGGTAGGCATTGCCATCGGCTCACCCTTCAATGCCCTGAACCGCAGCCCACAGTTGCGTTATGAATACTATCTGGGCAGTGAAAAAAAGGTCAAACTTACCGGTGCAGCCATATTCCAGGCCGCAAACGCTTCGATCGGACATGACCCAAGTGATACAACAGCCCTGCAACTAAAGACTGTAAAATCATATAATTTCCAGAGGAACTCTATCTTCCCCATGTTTTACGTGGGCATGGACTTTACCTTTGGCAACCTGAAATTGGGTGGCGGACTTGAGTATCAGCGCATAACTCCTTTTGTTGACCTTAACGACAACAATAAGAAATACTACCTGAACGGTCTGTGCGGAATGGTGCAGGCACAGTATAACAAGGATAAGCTTTCTGTCAAGGCAAAGACACTTATTGGTCACAACATGTCACATCTGGGTATCTGCACAGGTTTTGGACAGGTAGACCGTAACGGTGAATTCATTGAGTATGCTCCTCTTGCAGCATGTTCATCATGGGCTCAGGTTCAATATGGCGGTGCTCTTAAGGTGGGCTTGATGGGAGGCTATATGGAGAACTGGGGGGCAGGTAAGGACTTGGTGGCTATATATGCCGCTGAAAACGGCAGAATTGCCAATATGTGGAGAGTCGCTCCCAATGTTCAGTACACTGTGGGAAATATGAATCTGGGAGTTGAGTATGAACTTACCACTGTTGCTTATGCAAATAAAAATGCCATTGGTGTTTCCATAATCAATGCCAACGGTACTGTAACCGACACCCATAAAGTGAGCAACAACCGTCTGCTGCTCTCTGTGATGTACAGCTTCTAAGGTTGAATATAGGGGATATTGATTTTGGGGAGAGGCCGGTGTTTCTGGCCCCGATGGAGGATGTGACTGATCCGGCGTTCCGTCTGCTCTGCAAGCGGTTCGGGGCCGATATGGTCTATTCCGAGTTTGTATCGAGCGATGCCCTGATACGCGAGGTGAACCGCTCCATGCAGAAACTGACCATCTGTGATGAGGAGCGCCCTGTAGCCATCCAGATTTACGGAAAGGATACTGAGGCTATGGTGGGTGCTGCAAAGATGGTTGAGGGTGCCGGCCCTGATGTGCTGGACCTGAATTTTGGCTGCCCGGTAAAGAAGGTGGCAGGCAAGGGAGGTGGTGCCGGAATGTTGCAGAATATCCCCAAGATGCTGGAGATTACCCGCGCTGTGGTCGATGCGGTAAAGATTCCCGTTACCGTCAAGACACGCCTGGGCTGGAATGATGAGAGCAAGATAATTGTTGAACTGGCCGAACAGTTGCAGGACTGCGGCATTCAGGCTCTGACCATTCACGGTCGAACCCGCGCGCAGATGTACACGGGGCAGGCCGATTGGACACTCATAGGCAAGGTCAAGGAGAATCCGCGCATGAAGATTCCTATCATCGGTAATGGTGATATTACCACGCCTGAGCGGGCCAAAGAGTGTTTTGATCGCTACGGGGTTGATGCCATAATGATAGGCCGGGGCAGCTTTGGACGGCCGTGGATTTTCCGTGAGGTCAAGCACTATCTTGAGACTGGTCAGGTCTGGGAGGATCCGGGTTTCCAGTGGAAGATGGATGTGCTCAAGCAGGAGACTCTGGACAGCATAGCTCGTTTGGATGAGCGGCGCGGCATTGTGCACATACGCCGTCATCTTGCCGCCAGTCCCCTCTTTAAAGGTTTGGAGGATTTCCGTCACACCCGTATCGAGATGCTTCGCGCCGAAACGGTATCGGACCTGTTCGCAATAATGGATCGCATCTCCGCTCAGTGGGGCTCCCGCCAAAGTGCAAAATAGCTCAGCGTGCTATTGAGATTGTGAGGACGCCTGCGGAGAGGGCGGGGATATCCAGTATCACATCGTTTTTATCAATTTTACCGGTAGATTTCTGCAGGGCGACGGCGTTCTTGTTCTCCATGCTGTTGGCAACGGTCAGGGAACCGGGAGCATAGTACTCATACTCTGTACCACTTACGCTCGTCCAGTCACCCTTGATGCGCAGAGTGGCGGGCTGATCGGTGGGATTGACAACCTTTACTATTACATCGGCACCGTTCTCTGACATGGTGGTACTGATGCTGATATTGCCCGTTTCACCGCTGAATGCAAGGCGATACTTTGAGAAATGATCATACCATAGTTCCGTTACCTGGCAGTTGGGAGCCTTGAACAGGTCCTTGTAGTCAAAGTTGATGAACGCGTTGTTCCAGTCAGGGGCATCGGTGCGGCGTAAGAACAGGGCGGCGGCACCCATTGCTACGATGTCACGAGCCTCACACATGTTCAGGAATCCGCCAGCAAAGAGGCCTGTACGCCAGTCAATGCTGTTAAGGTTCCACTCTGAGATAAAGAGCTTGATATTGGGATTGGGACCTTGGGCTATCATCTTGGCGTAACGGTCATACTGCTGGCCCAGGCGGGCAGGACCGGTGGCGTAACCGCCCTGCTGCTCATAGTGGTGCAGGCTCAGATAGTCAAAGTAACTGCCGCTGCGCTTGATGAACTGCTCATCCTCCTGGAATCCGCCGCAGGCTATGATTTTTATTGAGGGGTCAATTTTGCGCATGGCGGTGCTGAAGTCACGAACGCACTTCTCATAACGTTCTATGCCCATCTCCCACATTTCATTGTCTATCTCCCAGTACTTCACGTTGTAGGGTTCGGGATGCCCGTTGGCGGCACGCTTGGCACCCCACTCATCGGTTGCGGGGGCATTGCAGTAACGCAGCCAGTTCACGGCGTTCTGCAGGATTTGGTCGTATTCATCGGCCGGACGCTCAAACTTGACGCTCACCACAATTACGGGTTCGGAGTTGACCTCACGGCAGAACTTTATGAACTCATCGGTGCCAAAACAGTTCTGGTCATAGTCCATCCACATCCAGTGTGCCCAACGCTCACGGTTCTCCTGAGGGCCGATACCCCATTGCCAGTCATACTGGGCCACATATCCGCCGCCCGGCCAGCGCAGGCAGGTGGGATGCAGTTCCTTAACGGCCTGGAGTATATCGGGACGGAATCCGCCCAGATCTATACCTGTCTGTGTGGTCAACGTAGCCATATCGACCTGTACGGTACCACCCTTGACTACTATGGCAAAATCACCGTCACAGCTCATCTGTTGCACTTTGTCACCTGCCATTTTCAGCCTGATTTTGAAGTTGTCCAGATTCCCAAGAGCCTGCGGTTCCAAAGTAAATTCATATTTGTTCCACTCCTTGCTGTTGATCTTGCCCAATGACTGGCGTGCCACGAACTCACCCTGATCATTACGCAATCCTACAATGAGTTCACCTTTACCCTTGGCATATATTGAACCCACGTATTTTTCATGGGCAATTATGTTCTGCGGTCCCTGAGCCATGCCGGCCTCAGCTTTCTTGCCTGCAGTTATCTCCTGTGAGTAACGCATGTTTACGGCATCATCCTTTATTAAGCGGTATGTGCCCTCGCCGAATGCGGCCCACTCAGGTGCAACCTCAGGTATCTGTACATCGTTGGGAGTGCCGGTGAATACGGTATTCTCACCGCTTTTGACCGTAATATTGCGGTATGTAGCCTCGGTGTAATTAACCCAGAAAACGATATCGTTCTTACCGGTCTGTTCAAGTTCATTGTAACTTACAACCTCCTTGTCATCAAAATACATTGTAACCTGAGCGCCTTTGCGGCTTATGCGCAGCTTGTGCCAGTCCTGGTTCTCATTCACCTGATTCTTTGTGGCAGGTGCCGATGCCAAAGCCGTCAGCGTATTCATACGTCTGCCCGGACGACCGCCGAATCCCTGTGATTCACGCACCTCCATGGCGCAGATTGAAAAATCAGCAGTGGAACTTTGCTGCTGCAGAGCGGCACGGGCATTGGCCTCATTGGCAGCTGCAATCTGTGACTCAGTCTGTGCGGGTGTGAATGTACGGCCCTCATAGTACGGGTCGTGGATGCGTGCAAAATATGCGCTTCCATCGGCCTTTTGACCGAATGCAAACCTGATATCCATCAATCCGCCACTCCATGAACGGCGTGCCAATTTGTAGGAGCGCCAGTTCACATCCATCGTAATCTCGTAGTCATCGGACTCAACGGTGGTGATGTTTAACGGTTGCTCGTAACGCGTGGGTGAATGCAGGATCATGTCATCATCCATGAACCAGCCGTCAAAGTATCCGTCGCGCGGCGGAATGCCGGGATATTGCTCGGGCTCGAATGAACGGCCGTATATCAACTCCTGCCAGACACCGTTGTTGGCACTGAAGTAGATGTGTTCAAACAGCTGTCCGTACAGCATCTCATCAATGATACCTGAGGGCTGCTTGCTTTCTACTGTAATTTCATACTCGCTCTGCGCACTGACCTGTAAAGCCAACAGCACCATTGCAATGGTTAGTAATTTCTTCATATTGTTCTATTGTGTGCGTGATACAACCTTAAAGAGTTTATCGCCGCGGCGCACGCGCTCCGGAGTCTTGAAGGAGACGCGGACACCTTGGGGAACGGTCTCAACAGTCTTGAGGTCCACGCGCGGATCATCCAGGTTGAATGTGATGCAGCCTGTGGTGGCTCCCGTTACCATCAGTTTGTCACCGGCGCTGATTGGAGCGGCCTCGATGCTGAACTCAGCAACCTCGATCTTTGAGAACCAGTCAGTGCACTTGCCCACATAGACCTTGGTCTCAGTGGCTTGTGATCCGTAAACATCATTCCACTCACCCAGGCGCTGGCCCAGATAGTAGCCGTCCCAGAATCCGCGATTGAATACCGTAGCCAGGCGTTTATCCCAATTATCCTTCTTTTCATCGGTGAATTCACCTTTAATGACGGCTTGAATAGCCTCGCTGTAGCACTCCGTTACAGTACGTACATATTCAGGTCCGCGGGCGCGTCCCTCTATCTTGAATACCTGCACGCCGGCCTCAATCATTCGGTCCATGAACCGGATGGTCTTGAGGTCCTTGGGAGACATGATGTATTGGTTGTCAATAGCCAGTTCTATATCGGTCTCGCGGTCCTTCACTATGTACCCGCGGCGACACAACTGCATGCAGGCTCCGCGGTTGGCACTGGCACCCATCTCGTTCAGGCTCAGGTAGCACTTACCGCTTATGGCCATGCACAGGGCTCCGTGACAGAACATCTCAATGCGTATCAGTTCTCCTTTTGGACCGCGTATATCTTGCTCAATGATCTGCTTATGGATCTCAGTCACCTGATCCAGATTAAGTTCACGCGCCAGCACCACCACATCGGCAAACTGGGCATAGAACTTGAGTGCCTCAATGTTGCTTATGTTGAGCTGAGTTGACAGATGCACCTCCATACCCACCTTGTTGCAGTAGGTCATCACGGCTATATCGCACGCTATTATGGCCGATATTCCCGCCTCCAGTGCCGCGTCAACTATATCATGCACAAGCGGGATGTCCTCACCGTACATAACGGTGTTCAGGGTCAGGTAGCTCTTTACGCCATGAGCATCGCACTGGCTGGCAATTTCACGCAGGTCATCGAGAGTAAAATGGCTTGCACTGCGCGAACGCATGTTCAGTTTCTCCACACCAAAGTAGATGGAACCTGCTCCGGCCTGGAATGCGGCCGCCAGACTCTCCCACGAACCCACCGGCGCCATTATCTCTAAATCAGCTCTGTTCATTCTTGATGTTTTAGGTCGCTAATTTAATGCTTTATTCCCGTATGAGGTGTTTTTTTCATATCTTTGGAGTGCTTTAAGCCGTTTTCCGCCAGAGTGTCCCACAGCAAATGGCTTCACGGAGCGTATAGGATTGATTCTCGTGGGACACGTGGCTGAAATGAAATGGTGTCCCACAGTGATATGGGTTTAGAGTTTCCTGAGTGGGATGGTTGTGGGACACTTTGGCAAGCACAGCAAGAGAAAAGAGAAGGCATTAACAAAATGAACGAACATTAGTATATAGTATGAAAAGGATTTCAGTTTTGGCAGCTCTGGCAGCTGCGTTTGTGATTGCGGGCTGCAAGGCCCAGGTGGCAGAGACTTATACGGACAACCGCACGGTTGAGGATGGCGGCACAGGTCCTTACAAGGCTATAATGGTTACAGAACCCAGCCTTGAGGCGCACACCATTTTCCGTCCTGCTGATTTGAGTGCTTTCAGCAAGAAGAACCCTTTGCCCATTCTGGTTTGGGGTAACGGAGCATGCACCAACTCACCTTGGGAGCATCAGAATTTCCTGAGCGAGATTGCATCGCACGGATTCTTTGTGGTAGCCATAGGTTACTGGCCGGCTGAGGGTGCGCGTTACAACGGACCCATGTCAAAGGCAGAACAGCAGATTGAGGGATTGGATTGGGCTATAGCTCAGAATGCAGATAAGAACAGCCCATATTATGGTAAGCTGGATGTAAAGAACGTTGCTGCAGCGGGTATGTCTTGCGGCGGATTGCAGACTCTGGTAAACTGTGCTGACGAGAGACTCAAGACTATCATGATCTGCAACAGCGGTTCATTCATCAACCCCGGAACAGCGGTTCCCAATATGCCGATGCCCAAGAAAGAGGAACTCAAGAACATACACACTCCAGTACTCTATCTGCTGGGCGGAACTGAGGATATTGCGTATGAGAACGGTATGGATGATTTCCACCGTATTGACCATGTGCCCGCAGTTGCAGTGAACTATCCCGTAGGTCACGGCGGCACATACGGCCAGCCTCACGGCGGTGAGTTCTCAGTAGTGGCAACTGCATGGCTCCAGTGGCAGCTCAAGAATGACAAGGAGGCCGGTGCCATGTTCAAGGGTAGCCCCTGCGGTCTGGAGTCCCGCAAAGACTGGACAATTGAAAAGAAAAACATTGATTAAATAATGAACATACTTGTAACCGGTGGAGCCGGATTCATAGGCTCCCATACTATTATTGAACTTTACAAGGCGGGTCATACCGCCGTAGTAGTTGACAATCTGAGTAACTCCAACCCGGAGAGCCTGAGGCGTGTTTCAAAGATTCTGGGTGGCACGGAGATACCTTTCCATAAAGTCGATATACGCGACCGCAAGGGGTTGGACAAGGTGCTGGAGCAGTACAAATTTGACGCTTGCATACACTTTGCCGGACTCAAGGCCGTGGGCGAATCGGTCTCAATGCCTATTGAGTATTATGAGAATAACATAAGCGGAACGCTGGTACTTGTTCAGGCCATGCGTGATCACGGTGTAAAGAACATTATATTCTCATCGAGTGCCACAGTGTATGGCAACCCCGAGATAATACCCATCACAGAGGAGTGCCCAAAGGGTGTCTGCACCAATCCTTACGGCTGGACCAAGAGCATGCTGGAGCAGGTGCTTACCGATATGCAGTTTGCCGACAAGGAGTGGAACGTGGTGCTGCTGCGTTACTTCAACCCTATAGGCGCCCATGAGAGTGGTCTGATAGGTGAAAACCCCAACGGCATACCTAACAACCTGATGCCTTACGTTACGCAGGTTGCGGTTGGAAAGCGCGCTGAATTGGGTGTTTTTGGTAATGACTACGATACTCCCGACGGTACAGGAGTGCGTGACTATATCCATGTGGTGGATCTGGCCCGCGGACATGTGTGCGCCCTCAAGGCAATTGAGCGCAAGTGCGGATTGGGACTCTACAACTTGGGAACGGGACACGGTTACTCTGTGCTTGATGTAGTCAAGACATTTGAGAAGGTAAACGGCGTAAAGGTTCCGTACAGCATCAAGCCCCGCCGTCCGGGTGATATTGCCACCTGCTACAGCGATCCCTCAAAGGCTGAGCGTGAGCTGGGCTGGAAGGCTCAATATGGACTTGAGGAGATGGTGCGTGACAGCTGGAACTGGCAGCGCCTTAACCCGGAAGGATTCTGATTATGAGATGCGAGGAGATTTTTGAAGAGACTTACCGCAAGGCGCCTGAGGATGTGGCGTTTTGTCCGTACAGAATATGCCCGATAGGTGCGCATGTGGACCATCAGCTTGGCCGCATAACCGGCCTTGCAATAGACAAAGGCATACATTTTGCATACAGCCCCAAGCAGAACGGTGTGATAGAGCTGCAATCTCTGCAGTTTGACAAGCGTGCCCAGTTTCATATCCGTGAGATTGCCGATGTCAAACAGAATGACTGGGCCGATTATCTGCGTGGTGTAACCATTGCGCTGGCACAGAAATACACCCTTTCCACCGGACTATGCGGTGTAATAGAGGGAACGCTGCCCATAGGCGGTCTGTCATCATCGGCTGCAGTCTGCCTGGTATATCTTTCTGCTCTATGCAGGGTGAACAACATCAGGCTTACTCCGCTTGAGATGATCATGATTGCAATGGCATCAGAGAACAATTACGTGGGAGTGAACAGCGGAAAGCTGGACCAGAGCTGTGAGATGTACTCCAGAAAAGACCATCTGCTCTACCTTGATACCAAGGATGATTCTTATGAACTGATTCCAACCAAACCTACGATGAAACCGTATGAAATTGCAATCTTCTTTAGCGGAGTGGAGCGTACTTTGGCCGGTAGCAAGTTCAATATGAGGGTCGATGAGTGCCGCAGTGCCGCATATGCTCTGCTGGCTTACGCCGGTATGGAGTATGGAAAGTTCGGTGAGACCTATTTCCGCCAGGTGCCGCGTGAGGTTTACGATACCTACAAGGACCGTCTGCCTGATAACTGGCGCAAGCGTGCCGAGCACTGGTACACAGAGCAGGAGCGTGTGGTTGCCGGAGCCGAGGCTTGGCGCAATGGTGATATTGAGGAGTACGGCCGTCTGAGTTTCCAGTCCGGAAACTCATCAATCTACAACTGGGAGACAGGTTCACCGGAGCTCAAGACCCTGTATGATATTATGACACGCACCGACGGTATCTACGGTGGGCGTTTCAGCGGTGCCGGTTTCAAGGGCTGTTGCATGGCATTGATTGACCCCGCTTACAGGGAGAGCATTATTGACAAGGTTTCAAAAGAGTATCTCAAGACGTTCCCCGCACTTGAGGGTAAATATATGGCTACTATCTGCCATTCGGCTGACGGCTTGCAGTTATGAAGTGTCTGATACTTGCTGCGGGTTATGCAACCAGGTTGTATCCGCTTACCGAGAACTTCCCAAAACCACTGCTTAAGGTAGGTGAAAAGACCATTCTGGACTGGCTCATTGATGATATTGAGGGAGCTGGATTGGTCGATGAATACGTGGTTATTTCAAATCACAAGTTTGCTCACCACTTTACTGAGTGGGCACAGGGCAAGAGCGTAAAGATAACCGTTGTGGATGACGGAACCAGCACTAATGAGACCCGTCTGGGCGCTGTCCGTGACATCCAGTTTGCCATAGACAAACTTGGTCTGGACGATGACATGCTGGTGATAGCAGGTGATAACGTGCTTGATTTCAGCCTGCAGAAGTTTGTGCGTTATGCGCATGGCAAGCAGACATCATGCATCATGCGCTACTATGAGGCTGACTCCAAGCGTCTTACCAAATGCGGAGTTGTTGAGGTGGCAGCCGATGACAAGATTATCGGTATGGAAGAGAAGCCGGCTGAGCCCAAGTCCAACTGGTGCTGTCCGCCGTTCTACTTCTACACCAAGGCCGATGCCCGTCTGGTTCCCGCAGGTATTGCCGCCGGATGTGGCACTGATGCTCCTGGCAGTTACATTGCCTGGCTTTGCACACAGACTCCCGTTTATGCAATGGAGATGCCTGGCAGGCGGTATGACATAGGAAACCTGGAGTCATATCATAAGGTTTGTGAAGAGTATAAGGGTATTACGGAATAAAGGGTTTACGGATTCACGGAATGAAACTTAATACACCTGTTGAGATAAAGCCGCTGGAAAAGAGGCTCACATATAAGGACAGCATCCTGTTTGTGGGTTCCTGTTTTGCCGATGAGATAGGCCGTCGCTGTGCGGAGCGGTATTTTGACGTGCAGGTGAATCCGTTTGGCGTACTGTTCAACCCGTGTTCCGTGGCAGATTGCCTGGGGCTGCTTGAGGGTTACGGGATAAATGCCCAGGGGTGCAGTTTCATACCTGAGGATGTGATTGAAACCGGCGGTGGATTCTGCTCTTTTCATCATCACGGCAGCATGGCTCGTCCTACCGTTCAGGAGTTCCTGGATAATGCCAATAAGGTTCTTGCGGATGCATCGGAGTTCTATTACCGCGAGGGATGGGTGGTTGTTACATTAGGCACTGCATTTATCTACACAGACAAGGAATCAGGGATGGTGGTGTCAAACTGCCATAAACTGCCGGCCGACCGTTTTGAGCGCACTATGATTGACGCCGATCAGGTGTATGATGCGTTGAGTCAGTATGTGGCAGCACGCCCCGGCAGGCAGTGGATTTTCACGGTGAGTCCTGTGCGCCATCTTGCGGATGGTCTGCATGCCAACACTCTTAGCAAAGCCACACTGCATCTGGGTATAGAGAAGCTGGTGAACCGTTATCCCAATGCACACTATTTCCCGGCATATGAGATACTGATGGATGAACTCCGTGACTATCGTTTCTATGCCGATGATATGATGCACCCGTCGGCCCAGGCTGCCGATTACATATTTGAACGTTTTATGGATTTTGCGCTTGCTGATGCTGACCGTCCTCTTCTGGCTGAGGCGGAGAGGGTCCGCTCCATGATGCAGCACAAGATTCTCAATCCGGGTACACCCCAATCCGCAAAGTTCGAGGCCCAGCGTCAGGCTGCACTTGAGAACCTTCTCTCAAAGATTCGCTAAAAAAGTACAATTGTGGACAGACCCCAATTGTATCATTTCTCCAAGACTTTCAGAATTTGATCTGCTGTGTCCACGATGTAATCGGCGGCGGTGAGTTGTTGGCGGGGACGGAAACCCCAACTTACAGCTATTATGGGGATGCCTGCGTTGCGGGCGGTCTGGATGTCGGTCCCTGAATCTCCTACCATTATGGTGTGTGCGCAGTCCGTTCCGGCCTTGCGCATGATGTATTCCACAAGAGCGGCATCGGGTTTGAGAGGGTAGTCAGGGCTGTTGCCCATCACTGCCACGAAATCTATGTCGGGAAAGAACTTTGCTATCAGTTTATCTGCGCCGGCCTGTATTTTGTTTGATGCTACTGCAAGTTTGTATCCGTCGTTGAAAAGGGAGGAAATGAGATCCGGTATTCCGGGATAGGGTTTTGTGTAATTATCTATGTGACCTGCATAGTATTCAAGGAATGAGGCAAGCGTGTTGTCTACAAATTCTGCATCGGCGGCTTTATCGGCCGGAAGCGTACGCTCTATCAGTTTGCGCATTCCGTTGCCAACCATGAGCTGATACTCATCCAAATCATGCTGTGACAGGCCCAGAGCCTCAAGAGTATGGTTCGCTGCGTTACCCAGATCCGCAATGGTGTTGAGCAGCGTTCCGTCCAAATCAAATATAATCAATCTTTCCATATCGGCTGCGAAGTTAATTGAAAAAAATGTCTATATTAGCGGCCAAGAAGTCAATAATTTACTAACCATTGCCCTATGAAACGATCCTTTGTGTTTATCGGATTGGCAGCATTGGCTTTTGCTGCATGTAACAAAGCCCCTCAAGAGGCGGCTGACCTTAAACTTAATGACCTGGGGTATTTTGAAACAAGAGGTGTAAACGTGCTTGTGTTCAGCAATACTTTCTCAGGCGGATTCAATGACGAGAAAAATTCAGGAATAGAGATTATCCATCACGGCGTGCGTACAGTGCAGGGAGGTGCCGTGCGCCTGTCAAAGACTCCTGAACAGTGGGATCTGGTGCCCGCTTCACCATCACGTACAGTTGACACGGTGAACAACTCCATTGAGGTGACGATGCGTTACAACGACTACAATTTTGATTCGCGTGTTGTCGTTACTGCCCTTGGTAAGGCGGTGGAGATAGCCGTTTATCTGGATGAGCCCGTTCCGGAGGCGCTGGCCGGCGATGCGGGATTCAATCTGGAGTTCCTGCCCTCACAGTATTGGGGTAAGACCTATGTCATGGATGGCCGGCCCAACAGGTTCCCGCGTTATGCAGTGAGCAACACTACGGTTCGTCCCAACAGCGAGAAACCACGTCAATTCAAGGGTTTCCGTACGTATGATGACCGCGGTACCGATATGTTTGTTGATCCGCTTCCGCTGGAAACAGGTCATGACATAGTGATTGCCCCCGATGCTCCCGAGCGTTTGATAAAGATCAGTTCCGATGACGCTCTTCTGGAGCTCTATGACGGCCGTATGCTGGCGCAGAACGGATGGTTCGTGCTCCGCTCAGTGCTGCCTGCAGGCAAGACAGGCAAGGTGATAACCTGGGTGGTTGAGCCCAACTCTGTTCCGGGATGGATCCGTGAGCCTAACATTGGATTCTCACAGGTGGGATATGTTCCTTCACAGCCCAAGGAGGCGGTTATCGAGCTTGACAAGAATGACAAGCCGCTGGCCAAGGCATCAATTTACAAAATTGAGAGTGACGGCACTGAGAAGCTGGCTTATACAGGCAAGACCGATGTGTGGGGCGAGTATTACAAGTACAACTATGTTAAGTTTGATTTCAGCGATGTAAAAGAGCCGGGTGTATATTATATAAAATACGGTGAAAATAAGACCGGTAACTTTATCATAGACCAGTCCGTCTATAACTGGATTACCGATGCCACCAGTGATGTATGGATTCCTATTCACATGAACCACATGACCGTGAATGAGGCGTATCGTATATGGCATGGTGAGCCTTTCAAGGAGGGTTATCTGCAGGCTCCGCAGAGTGACCACTTTGACCTGCACTCACAGGGTGCCCAGACCAACACCAAGTATAAGCCATATGAGCTGATTCCCGGCCTGAATGTGGGCGGATACTTTGATGCTGGTGACTTTGATATTGAGACCGGATCAAACATCAATGTTGTCCAGAGTCTGGTGTCAGCATGGGAGCTGTTCCATCCTACGCGTGACGAGACATTTGTAAGTGAGGAGCAGCGTTACGTGGACCTGCACCGTCCGGACGGCAAGCCCGATATCCTGCAGTACATTGAGCACGGTGTCCTGAACCTGCTGGCGCAGGCTGAGAACATAGGATTCATGTCACAGACTCTGTCAAACTCAGTTCTTGACAATTACCATCACCTGGGTGATGCTGCCGCCATTACTGATGGTCTGCACTATGACCCAAGCCTGCCTAAGTACGTGAAATCTGCCGACGGCAAGCGCAGCGGTACACCTGATGACATGTGGGCTTTCACCAACCGTAACCTCAACAATGATATGAATGCGGCTACTATGTTTGCGGCCGCCAGTCATGTTCTGAAAGGCTACAATGATGATTTGGCTGAACGTTGTCTTAAACAGTCCAAGCGTCTTCAGGCAGAGGCTACACAGCTGATGAACCAACGTGGTGCAGGAATGCGCGGCCGTATGGGTGGTCAGAACAATCAGGTTGCACAGAACATGAATATGCGTGGCGGTGGCGGGAATATGGCCACAAATCTGCAACTGTACGTAGCTACAGGCGATAAATCATATCTGGAGCAGTTTGAGCAGCAGATCTGGCCGGCTCTTGAACGTAACGTGAACAATACTATCCGTACAGCAATGGACGCCATACCTTATATGGATGCTTCTTACAAGGAAAAACTGCGTCCGTATGCAGAGAAGTATAAAGAGTATCTGGACAATTTTGGAAAGAACAATCCTTACGGTGTGCCTATAGGTGAGGGTAACTGGGCCGGCAGCGGTGCTGTAGTTACATTTGGTACTACCGCATGCTTTGCAAGCCTTTATTTCCCGGACATCATTGACAAGAGTTACGCATATAAGGCTGCAGGGTTCATGTTCGGCTGCCATCCGTATCACAACTACTCACTTGTGGCCGCAGTTGGTGCAGCACGTCCCAAGCAGGTGTTCTATGGCAATAACCGTGCTGATTTCTCATTCATTCCGGGTAACGTGGCTCCCGGCTTGCTGTTCCGCCATCCTGATCACTTTGAGAACTTTGATGACTGGCCATTCCTATGGGGACAGAATGAGGGTACCATTGCCGGTAACTGTAATTACCTGATATTCAGCGAGGCCTTCAAGCAAGTAGCAAAGTAATAATATAGAAAGCGAAATAAAAGAAGGTACCTATCTGGCACCATAAAATAAGAGACGCAGTTTTGCGTCTCTTATTTTGTGGTGCCACCGGGAATCGAACCAGGGACACAAGGATTTTCAGTCCTTTGCTCTA
>JAGBPB010000034.1 GCA_017633615.1 Bacteroidaceae bacterium
TACCTGGACCAATCCCGATACCTACGCCAATGCCGAGCGCCAGCTTACCGATATGATACGCCGCGACCAGAACCGCGCCAACGTAATCATCTGGAGCGTAGCCAATGAGACTCCCCACAGCCCAGAGCGCGACAAGTTCCTGAGCAGCCTGGCCAAGACCGCACGCAGCCTGGATGACACCCGTCTCATATCGATGGCTATGGAGGTGACATCGGCCTCCAACTACAAGAACCGCCTGCAGGACAACATGAACGAGTACGTAGATGTGATATCGTTCAACCAGTACATCGGCTGGTACAGGGATGTCAACGACGCACCCAAGATGGAATGGGAAATCCCGTATGACAAACCGGTTATAGTAAGCGAGTTCGGAGGCGGCGCCCGATACGGCCTTCACGGAGATAAGAACGAGCGCTGGACCGAGGAGTTCCAGGAAAACCTCTACATAGAGAACCTGGCAATGCTGGACAAGATAGAGGGTCTGGTAGGCACCACCCCCTGGATCATGAAGGATTTCCGCTCACCGCGCCGCGTGCTGGACGGCATCCAGGACTACTACAACCGCAAAGGCCTCTACTCTGACAAGGGCGAGAAAAAGAAAGCCTTCTACATCCTCCAATCCTGGTACAGCACAAAATGATACAATTGGGGACAGACCCCTTTTGTATCATTTTTGGAAAATAGTACAAAAGGGGTCTGTCCCCAATTGTATCATTTTAGCGAGAGCTCTTCAGAGAGGAAGCGGGAGGTGTAGCCCTTGCCGCATGAAGCGACCTGCTCAGGAGTGCCTTGAGCTACAATCATGCCGCCGCCGCGACCGCCTTCGGGACCGATGTCGATTATCCAGTCAGCCTGCTTGATAACATCCATGTTGTGCTCAATTACTATGACCGTGTTACCCTTGTCAACCAGGCGGTTAAGCACGCTCATAAGCACACGGATATCTTCAAAATGAAGGCCTGTAGTAGGCTCATCAAGAATGTAGAGCGTCTTGCCGGTATCACGTTTGGCCAGCTCCGTAGCCAGTTTTACGCGCTGGCTCTCACCACCGGATATAGTAGTTGAAGGTTGTCCCAGTTTAAGGTATCCCAAGCCCACATCTTGAAGCACCTTTATCTTGTTCAAAATGGTAGGAACGTTCTCAAAGAACTCAACAGCCATATTGATGGTCATGTCAAGTACATCGGCTATGGATTTGCCTTTATAACGCACCTCAAGGGTCTCACGGTTATAACGCTTGCCGTGACAAACCTCACAGGGTACCATCACATCAGGCAGGAAATTCATCTCAATGGTCTTGTAACCGTTACCGCCACAGGCCTCACAACGTCCTCCTGATACGTTGAAAGAGAAACGTCCTGGCTTATATGCACGTATCCTTGATTCCGGCAACTCCACAAAAAGCTGACGGATATCACTGAAAACGCCGGTATATGTAGCAGGATTGGAGCGCGGGGAACGGCCTATGGGAGACTGGTCCACATCCACAACCTTATCAATAAAGTCGATTCCATCGACAGAATCATATTCAAGCGGTTCCTTTAGCGAACGGTAGAACTTCTGGGACAGGATGGGCTGAAGAGTCTCATTTACGAGTGTTGACTTGCCACTGCCCGAAACGCCGGTAACACATATCAGTTTACCAAGCGGAAACTCCACACTGATATTCTTGAGATTATTGCCTCTGCAACCATGCAGGACTATGCTTTGGCCATTACCGGCACGGCGCCCAGAAAGAGAGCCCGATGCCGTATCCAGCTTGCCGTTCAGATAGCCTGCGGTAAGGGTTTCTGTCTTAAGCATCTCATCAACGGTTCCCTGGAACACTACTTCACCACCCTTGCGCCCGGCACGCGGACCAAGGTCGATGATCCAGTCTGCAGCCAGCATCATATCGCGGTCATGCTCCACCACAAGCACGGTATTGCCGCCGTCGCGCAACTGCTTGAGTGATTCTATAAGACGCACATTGTCACGCTGATGCAGACCTATGCTGGGCTCATCAAGGATGTAAAGTACATTGACCAGTTTGGAGCCTATCTGAGTAGCCAGACGAATGCGCTGCTCCTCACCACCGGACAGAGACTCAGCCGGACGGTTAAGAGAGAGATAATCCAGCCCCACGTCAAGCATGAACTGCAGGCGGGTACGTATTTCCTTGAGTATCTCTGATGCTATGGTACGCTGGCGCTCACTCAGGCGAGGCTCAACGTTACATGCCCACTCATAAAGATCCTGGATATCCATCGATGCCAGCTCATATATGTTCTTGCCGTCAATGCGGAAATTCAGTGCCTCCTTGTTCAGGCGGGCGCCACCACACTCGGGGCATACACGGGTCACAGCAAACTGGTCTGCCCACTTCTGCTCTGCTGCGGTCAGGTCTGTCTGTTGCTGGAGTGAGCGCACATACTTGACTACACCCTCATACTCCATGAACACAGCATCGGCCTCACTGTTTATGCCGGTTATCTGAACCTTGATGCGCTCATCACTGCCGTTGAGCAGCTCATCAATCACATCATTGGTCATCTCCGATATGGGAGTATCCAGCGTATAGTCATATTTGTTAAGCAGAGCTGTTATCTGCCTGAATATAAGCGTATTCTTAAACGGTCCCAGAGGAGCTACGGCACCCTGGCGCACTGAAAGTGAACGGTCAGGCAGTACCTTGTCCTCATCAACAGCCGATATATATCCCAATCCCTTGCACTTGGGGCAGAAACCCTGCGGTGAGTTGAAAGAGAAGTTGTGCGGAGCTGGGTCATGATAAGAGAGGCCGGTTACCGGGCACATCAGACGCTTGCTGTAGTGGCGCAGAACGCCTTGCTCCGGACGTCCGGGAATCTTTTCTTCCGGCATGGAGAGAATCATCATAAGACCGTCACCCTGCTTCATGGCAAGTGATACGCTGTCAGCAAGGCGGTGCTTATACTTCTCATTGACAATGAGTTTCTCAATAACCACCTCAATATCGTGATTGCGGTAACGGTCCAGCTTCATGCCGGGCTTGACTTCACGCAGTTCACCATCCACACGAACATTCAGATAACCCTTACGGCGTATGCTCTCAAACAGTTCCTTGTAGTGTCCCTTGCGGTTGCGTACCAGCGGAGCCAACACATAGATACGTTGCCCGCCATACTCGTTCACCACAAGTTCCACAATCTGCTCCTCAGTGAACTTGACCATCTTCTCACCGCTTAGGTATGAGAAAGCCTCACCCGCACGGGCAAACAGCAGACGCAGATAGTCATACACCTCTGTAACCGTACCTACAGTTGAACGCGGGTTGCGGTTGGTGGTCTTCTGCTCTATTGAAATAACGGGACTGAGTCCTGTAATGCGGTCCACATCCGGACGTTGCAGGTTGCCCAGAAAGTTGCGTGCATAAGCTGAGAAAGTCTCTATGTAACGGCGCTGACCTTCAGCGTAGATAGTGTCAAATGCCAATGATGACTTGCCGCTTCCGCTAAGTCCCGTAACCACGGTGAGTGACTTGTGCGGAATCTCTACATCAATGTTTTTCAGGTTATTAGACCTGGCACCTGTAACAACTATCCTGCCCTTATCCATCAGTTCTGTATTCCCAGTCCTTTAAGTACGTTTATATCAGCTTTTCTCTCAATCTTGCGGCCGCCCGCACCGGTAGCCTGCACATTGATGAAATATACGCCGTCATTCACCACACTGCCGTTGTATGTACCGTCCCATATCTCAAACAGGTAGCCGCCGTCATTGTCAGGCTCCGCATCTGAAGGAAGGACTCTGTCCATTGGGCCCGATATGGTCTTTATGGTCTGGCCCCAACGGTTGAATATGGCAATGTTTATGTTTACCACTGAACGGGTGTATATCTTGTAAACATCGTTTATTCCGTCATTGTTGGGTGAAAATGCGTTGAAAAGGCGTATTTCTGAGTCATCAACCGTAAAAAGTATTGAATCCACATATCCACCGGGTATGGTCTCAACGGAATCCCTGTCCCTGTATGACCAGGCGTAGTTTACCTGAAACTTACCATAGTCAGTAAACTCATACTCCGTCTCCTTTTCCTGACGCTTAAGGTAATCTTGCGTAACCTGTGTCTCACCGTCCGTGTATGAACGTATCACCTTCCATTCCGGGAAAAGCAGATAATCCTTACCGTCATCTGATTTAAGTGATGAGACAAACCTGGCCCTTAGCGGCACGTTGAGCGTTGAGGGGGCAGACTCACCTGGTGCAAGCACTGTTGAATCACCTGATACTGAAATCAGGATAACCTTGACATCTACCTGAGGGGTGCCTGCTACGGCAGAAACAGTTGATGCCAGCATTACAGCTACAACAGACAGAAACACTAAAAATATCCGCTTTTTCATATAGGTCCGTTTCAAAACGCAAAAGTACTCAAAATAATCGTTATTATCATAAACGAAGACTTAGCCCATTTATGATAAAAAAGTTATCTTTGCGCAAAATATATGAAGATGAAAAATCTCAATAGGATTATTTCAACGGCATTGCTTGCCCTGCTGTTCACTCTTCAGGCAGGAGCCCAGGACTTTTTTCTGCATACCGTAACCAAAGGACAGGGCCTCTACTCCATCTCAAGGATGTATGGAGTCACAGAAGATGATATCATCAAACTTAATCCCGGCAGTGAGAAAGTGATAAAGGTGGGCGAGCAGTTGCGCATCCCTAACAGGCAGCAACCAAGCTCAGGCCATTTCCATACCATCCAGAAAGGTGAGACACTATACCGTCTGTCAGTTGAAAACCGTGTTTCAATCAAGGAGATTTGCGATGCCAATCCAGGACTGTCAGCCGATAACTTCAAGATAGGTCAGGTAATAATAATACCCGCCCCCTCCGATGAGGACCCGCTGGTTTCAACCGTTGAACAGGCAAATACAGGCCTGGTTCCCAAGAGCACCCTCAAGGATATTGAGACTGCTACAGCTCAGACCCCCAAGTTCAAGACCACGCATACAGTAGCACGCAGGGAGACCATCTACAAACTGTCCAGGATGTACGGAATAACCCAGGCTGAGTTCCTGGACGCCAACCCTGAATTCCGCAACAAGAAACTGCGCAAGGGAGCGGTAGTCAACATACCGTTCTCACAAGAAGAGTTGGCACAGCTTGAACATGAGCGCAATCAGGCGCGTTCCAGGATAGAATCTATCCCTGACAGCACATTGTTCTTCATAAACGGCACAGCCTCCCTTCCTCAGGATGACGGAATACTGACAGCTGCACTCATCCTGCCTTTCTCACTCAGTGACACAGCCTCTGTTGATCAGAAAAAGATGGTTGAGTTCTATCAAGGCATGCTTCTGGCGCTGGAGAAACTCAAGAATGAGAAAATATCTGTAAATCTTAAGGTGTTTGATTCCAAGGGAGAAAACAGCCCCTTGACACCACTGCTTGAAAGCGGAAAGCTGGATGATGTAGATATCATATTCGGCCCCAAACTGCCTACACATATATCAGAAGCCGCCAAGTGGTCAACCCAGCACAAAGTGCCTCTGATACTCCCCATGAACGCCAATGCCGATGATGTGTTCAACAACCCCTACGTCTATCAGCTGAACACTCCCCAGTCATACTCACTGGATGAGATTTATAACCATTTCTTCAAACTGTTCCGCAACCCCAATGTCATCTTCCTGAATGATGACAATAATGACACAGACTTTATCCAAGGGCTCAAGAACGCCCTCTCAGACCACGGTTTCGCATACACGTCAATACCCATAAAAAACGCCTCACAAACTCTTGACAATGCACTTGTGGCCGGCAAACAGAATATATTCATCATCAACTCTTCCAGCAGCGTATCGCTCAATTCCGTTCTGCCTGTTCTGCAGTTGACCACACGCAGCAAATCACCGGAAATTGAGACTCACCTGTTCGGTTATCCTGAATACCAGATTTATGCTTCAGACCATCTGGATGAACTCTATGAGGTTGACACATGGTTCTACAGCTGGTTCTACACCAATAACATGCTGCGTGAATCAGTGGAGTTCAACACATCATTCCGCCGTGCTTTCAGCCGTCAGATGATGATAAGTTACCCCAGTTTCGCCTCTTACGGTTATGATACGGCATACTATTTCCTGAAAGGTCTTTCCAAATACGGTAAAAGACTGGACAACAACCTGAACAAGATCCGTACAAACCCTGTTCAGATGGGCTTCAAGTTTGAACGCGTCAACAACTGGGGCGGGTTCATTAACCGCAAGATATACTTTGTACACTTCTCCAACGACTTTAAAGTTGAGAAGATTGATTTTGACAAATGAGACGGTTCCTGTCAATATTGCTAATCTCTTTTTCCACGCTTACCGGTACGGCACAGGTAGGCAACCTGCGTAATACCCTTTCTGTAGGTTTCAGCGGCGGAATGGGTACAAGCAGCGTATCTTTCATCCCATCCATCAAACAGCAGCTCAGTCTGGGACCTACATTCGGAGTAAGCCTGAGACATATCTCTGAGAAGTATTTCTTCCTGATATGCGGCACCCAGCTGGAGTGCAATTATGCAAGCCGCGGCTGGACAGAACTCATAGAGGATGGTTCAGGCAATGAATATACCCGTGTGGCAAGCTATATTGAAATTCCTTTCCTGGCACATCTGGGGTTCGGGCGTGAGTACCGCGGATTCCAGGGACATATCAATCTGGGCCCCCAGATAGCATACCTTATAGGAGACAAGGAGATTTATGGAGGACAGAAGCCTTGGGATATCTCAAACCGTCCCAATCAGGTTACAGAACAGTACGGCAAGGCCATAGAGAATAAGCTTGACTACGGAGTCACAGCCAGTCTGGGCTTTGAAATGCGTACCGGCGCAGGCAACTTCGGGTTTGAAGGCCGATACTACTTCGGTCTGGGCAATATCTTTGGCATCACCAAGAAAGATTACTTTGGCCGTTGCGCAAACAGCACCATATCTCTCCGCGCAACCTACTCCTTCAATCTGATCCGATAATCAGTCTCTAAGACGGAAGCCTGAAGCACGTGCTATTATAGCAGCTTCTGCTTTGGAAACGCCATGTATTGACATATACTCCAGCACCAGGCATATTAGCGGGAATGCAGCCGCAGGACGCGGTCCGAATGATGCATCACCCTTGAGCAGGAGTACATAAATCACGAAAATGATATAATAACCTACCGTAAGCAGCATCATGAACACAAGCAGGCGTTTCTGCAGCACAAAGTTACGGAAGCCTGAAAGCAGCAGTTCAAATACGCCTACAGCCAATGTTACAATCAAGATTGCACCGAGAGCCCACAGCGCACCGCTGCTGTCGCCCTCAATGAAATTAAGACGGAAATTTGTAAGTTCCGCCGATGCTCCCTCCGCATCAACCAACAGGCCGATGGGAAGAAGAAGGCCGGCAAACATCAGAATACAGATGAGTGCCAGCCAAACTTGATGCAGGTAGAATTCTATCTTCATCAAAAGTTTTCCTTTTCCTTGGCGGGATTGCGGAAATAGATCTTGCCCTCCTCAAACTCCTGAGCAGCTATCAGAGTGGGTTTGGGAAGACGCTCATAATAGCGTGAAATCTCAATCTGCTCCCTGTTCTCAAACATCTCCTCCAGATTATCGGTGGTTGAACTGAACTCCTCAAGCTTTGACTTGAGCTCATCCTTCATCTCAACAGAAATCTGGTTGGCGCGCTTTCCCATGATTGCAACACTCTCATAGATGTTGTTTGTGTCCTTTACAAAATCGACCAGGTCACGGGTAACAGTGTTGGTCGGAGCATTTGTTTTCTTGAAATCCATGTCAGTCTTCTATAATTTGATTCTTGTTTCCTAAGTTTTTGGTGGCAGTGCGGAAAATCTTATCCGCCTCCTTCATATATTCACTCTCAGGGAACTCGTTCCTGAAAGCATAATACTCATCAATAGCGTCACGGTACCTTTCATCGCGCTTATCCAGCACACTCTCCTGTGCCATCTGGAACTTGGCCCTGAGAACCAGCATGGAGAGCTTCTCGCGATACTTTGTATACGGATAGTCACGGAGAGCATTCTGAGCCACGATTATGCTGGAACGGTAGTTGTTGCCCAGATAATTGCCCATATTGTAATAGAGCTCGGCAGTACCTATCTCCTTCTCCACAAGACGGTCATTCATAGTGTAGATCATCTCTTCAGCCTCTTTGCGGTACTTGCTGTTGGGATAAGCCTCAACGAACCTCTGCAACTGCATGATGGCATTGGTCGTGCTTGTAGCATCCAGGCGCGGATCAGGCGTATCCAGGAACAGACTCTTGCCTGACCAGAACAGACAGCTCTCTGAATAGATGCTGTTAGGAAATGACCTGTAGCAAGCCATATAATATTGCGCCGCTGAAAGGTAATCATCCAGATTGTAATAGCATGTGGCCAAAAGATACATAGACTCCTCAGCCTGCGCGGTACCGCGCTGATAAGCCACACACTCTTCAAGTACGGAACTGCAGGTAGTATAGCGTCCCTCCATGAACAGGGATTTAGCCAGACTGTACTTGGTGTTATAATCTGATGCCTTCAGGATCTTGTTATATCCTGAGCAGGCTGACATAACAGCCAGAACAAGCATTGAAAGCAATACTGTAGACGCAGTTTTACGCATACTCTGAAATTTCAATTTGCAAAAGTACCTATTTTGAACGAACGGAGCAAACATGCGCCCGTTATTTAATATTATTTACGTATGCGCAACACATCTCCGTTGTCACGTACCACATTCTCCTTCCATTTGTCAGAGTAGTCTTCCCAGATGGGGTATTCAGGAATATGATCGTTATATCCGTTGGTGACAAATGAGCCGTCAGCATTCTGGCGCTTTATGTTTCCGTCAATATATTTTACCAGCAGATACTTATCCAGATCCTTCCATTTTGCAAACAATCCGGATGCATTGTCATAACTGAAACCTGAAAGGTAATCTGTGGCAGCCGCGGCATTCATTCCGGCAGCCTTTGATATGGCGGCATCAGCTTCAGCCACCATCCTGTTCTCATATTCATCTATTATCTGACGCACCTCAGCACCTATCTTGTCATAACGCAGATACGCAAACTGCGCAATACGGCTTACAATCCAGTACATGGAAGTCTCAGAGTATTCAATAAGCGAACCGTTACCCTCTCTGAGACTCTCAGGTACACTATTGGAGCAACTGAAGAAAGGCATCAAAGGTGATGTTCCAGCATCATCCACGCCAATCCAGAATATGCCGTATCTGCTGTCATTACGCGACTGAGCCACATACCACCAGCCCGTCTGCTGCGTTGCGATGGCACGTTCATTAACATATTCCCAGCCCTGGTACTCGAACTCCATGGGGCGCCAGCGGTAAGGCAGATGGCTGCCACCTGCGCCTATATCGGTTGTCATGTCCATAGGTGTACCCTCGTAATGGTCACGCATCATGTCAGCCAACTCTTTTGTTGAGATTTTTTTATTAGGCTTTACATAGAGCGGCATATGTTTCTTAAGGTCATAGCCCATGGCGTAATCCAGATATTCATCCATTCCATCGGCAAATCTGTTGAAGTATGACCACACGCGGGCCTCACATCCGCGGGCACCGCCAAAATCAATGGGATTGTAAACATCACAGAAGCTGAACTCCTCATCCTTGCCGCTGAACAGACCCTGCTCGCGGGCATGCTTGATCACATCCTTGGCGTAGAGGCAATTCTCCGGGTCATTGAAATCAATGGTAGTGATACGTGACTGGTTGGCGTGGCCTGAAATGTAACCGTCAGGAATACGCTTGGCCACCCACACAGCCCCTTTGTTGACATTACGACCCTTCTTGTCAAACTTGGGGTTCTTGCCTATGATATCCATTATCCAGACCTCTTCCGGATCACAGAGTGTAAATGACTCACCTTCTGATGCATAGCCATACTCCTGCACCAGTTTGTCTATAAGCAGGATAGCCTCACGGGCAGTCTTGCATCGTTCCAATGCGATATATATCAGTGAGCCATAATCCAGGATGGCAGTAGAGTCTATGAACTCGCGACCACCGTATGTGGTCTCACCTATCACAAGCTGATGCTCGTTCATATTGCCTATCACAGAATAGATGTGACTTGCCTGAGGTATCTGTCCAAGGAACTTGCCGCTGTCCCAATCATAGATATCCCTCATCGTCCCGGCCGGAAAATCAGCCGCAGCGGAATAATGCAGCGTTCCGTACAGCTGATGCGAGTCAGCAGCATACGTACACATATTTGAACCGTTGGCCGATGCACCCTTAGTCACTATCAGATTGGTGCAGGCAAAAGCTCCACCTGTGCAAAGCATTGCCGCAAAAGTCAAAACAAGTCTTTTCATTTTTTATTTATCTTTTTTGCTACTATTCCCGCTGCAATAGCGCAAAGCTCACCGCAGGGACGTTTCTTATAGTATTCAGGAGTGCGATCAGAGGGAACGGGAGTGCCTTCAGGCTTGCTCAGTCCCAAAAGTTCACGGCATATTATGCTGCCGTTCAACTGCTTGAACTCACCGGCCATCTCCTGAACCAATGCATAATTTGCAGTCTTGGCAGCCTTGTCATTCACATCATTGGCCGGAATCATAGCACCTGCCACCATAGTCATGGCTGAAACCGTACCGCACACCTCACGCATTCTGCCCATTCCACCGCCGAATCCGCTGGTAATCCGCGCAATCTCATCCTCGGGCAATCCTATGACATCAGCAAATGTCATAGCCACGGCCTGGCAGCAGTTATATCCTGCCTTAAACAGGTCACGCGCCCTCTGTTCTCTCTCTTCTACACTCATGTCACATTCTTTTGATAGCCCCAAAAATAGTAAAAAAGCTGCATAAAAAAGACCTGGAAGCCATTAAAACGGCTTTCAGGTCTTTTAAGCTTATACGGCGATCCTTACTTTGCGAACACCTGTTTCCATTCACCGTCAACCAGCTCCAGATTCATTGTCTCATCTTCCTCAGAGCCGTCCTTATAGATATAATGCACCTTTACGGTTGCTTTCTCACCATCAATATTGGTTTCGGTGATATCATAGCTCTTAATACCTCCCTTCTCATTGAGAGACTGAGCTATCTTCTCTTCTGCCATTCCTGCAAGCATTTTCTGATCGGATTCAGACAGATTGTAAGTTGCAGCAAATGCATTGTAGTCACCCTTCTGAATGGCTGAAATAGTTTTCTTTACAACAGCCTCAGGGCCGTTTGAAGATGATGAACATGCAGCAAATAAGGCTAATGCTGCCACGACAAGAGTAAAACCAAGGATCTTTTTCATAAGAGTAAAATTAAGGTTAATAACTAGAATTTAAAGTATGGATTGTTATCTGAATACTTAAACAAATGCTCCGGCAGAATCACATCGCCCTTTATATGGAAAAGGTTCACAAAACGCCTCCTTCCTTCAGAAAGATCTATCCCCGCCTTATTATACAGATGCCATACCAACTCCGTACAATAGAACGCAGTAGAATCCTCCAAATCATAATCATTGTCAAACAGCACACTGTCACAAGCATAACTGAGAGCATCCTTGCAGATGGCTCTTATCAGAACGGAATCTTTCAGTCCTGTATGCACCAGGCATCCGCTGCTTGCCCGGTCATGGCTATAAAAAACATCAGGTTCATCCTTCTTCACCCTGTCAAAGTCTCCTTTGAAATCAGGTTCCGCAGGAACTGCATGGACAATCATCCATTTGCCATTTTCCCTGACCACAAGCCCCACATGACTGTATAATCCCTCATCCTCAACTGCAGTAACCGCCTTGCTCATAAATCCGCGTCCGCAACGGAAAGCCAAATCTCCTTCAGCAAACTGATCCAACGGCAACTGTCTAATCTCCCGTTTTTCAACACATGACGTAAGTATCAAAAACAGAGACAGAATGGCAATGAAAAACTTCACGGAACAAAAATAAATATTTTTTGGATTAGATTGTTATCCTGGCAAATATTATCTTTGTATCTATTGTCAGTAAAACAATGGAATTCAAGTTAGTTTCACCTTTTGAACCTACCGGAGACCAACCGCAAGCCATTCAACAACTTACAGAAGGGCTGTTGAACGGAGCACATGCGCAGACTCTGCTGGGTGTAACCGGATCGGGCAAGACATTCACCATAGCCAATGTCATAAAGAACATAGGCCGCCCAACTCTGGTCCTCAGCCACAACAAGACTCTGGCAGCCCAATTATACAGCGAGTTCAAGGCATTCTTCCCTGAAAACGCCGTTGAATACTACGTTTCTTACTATGACTACTACCAGCCTGAAGCATACATTCCGTCAACTGACACATATATTGAAAAGGACCTGGCCATAAATGATGAGATTGACAAGCTCCGCCTGTCCGCAACATCTGCACTTCTTTCAGGTAGGAATGATGTGATAGTAGTCTCATCAGTATCCTGCATTTACGGCATGGGCAACCCGGCTGATTTCTACAACAATGTAATTGAGTTGCGCAAGGGTGACCATCTAGACCGTAACGTATTGCTGCGCAAGCTGGTGGATTCACTCTACACCCGTAATGACATT
Source organism: Bacteroidaceae bacterium (assembly GCA_017633615.1). The sequence continues at coordinate 12,540 of JAGBPB010000034.1, forward strand.
GAACTTGGGCGCGGCTGTTTCCGTGTAAAAGGTGAGAACGTTGACATTAACCTGGCATATAACGATACCGCCGTACGCATACAGTTCTGGGATGATGAGATTGATTCCATAGAGGAGTTTGACGTACTCACCGGAGAACGCATTGACACATATGATTTCTACCGCATCTACCCCGCCAACCTCTTCATGACCACCAAGGAGAGCCAGGAACGTGCCATACGCGCCATCCAGGATGACCTGGTGGAACGCGTGGAATACTTTCAGGAGATAGGCAAGCCGCTTGAAGCCAAGCGTCTTAAGGAACGTGTCGAGTACGACATAGAGATGATACGCGAGCTTGGCCATTGTAGCGGAATAGAGAACTACTCCCGATACTTTGACGGCCGTCAGGCCGGTTCCCGCCCCTACTGCCTGCTGGATTTCTTCCCCAAAGATTTCCTTACCGTGATTGATGAGAGCCACGTAAGCGTACCCCAACTCCACGCCATGTACGGAGGTGACCGCGCACGCAAGATCAACCTTGTGGAATACGGATTCCGACTGCCCGCAGCACTTGACAACCGCCCTCTCAAGTTTGAGGAATTCAAGGAGCTTACCGGACAGACCATATATGTGAGTGCCACCCCCGCCGATTATGAACTGGCTGAGAGTGAAGGTGTAGTTGTGGACCAGGTGATACGCCCAACCGGCCTGCTTGATCCGGAAATTGAGGTCCGTCCAAGCAAGAACCAGATAGATGACCTGATGGAGGAGATAGCCGTACGCTCAGAGCGTGACGAACGTGTACTGGTAACCACCCTCACCAAGCGGATGGCCGAGGAACTCAACGACTATCTGCTCAAGAACGGAGTCCGATGCAACTATATTCACAGTGACGTTGATACCCTGGAGCGTATCCAGATTATGACTGACCTGCGCAAGGGTCTTTATGATGTGCTCGTAGGCGTGAACCTTCTGCGTGAAGGTCTTGACCTGCCTGAAGTATCATTGGTAGCAATCATTGATGCTGATAAGGAGGGATTCCTGCGTGACCACCGTTCACTCACGCAGACTGCCGGCCGCGCTGCCCGTAACGTAAACGGAAAGGTTATACTCTATGCTGACAAGATTACGGAGAGCATGCGCCTGACCATAAACGAGACCACCCGACGCCGCGAGAAACAGATGCGTTACAATGAGGAACACGGCATTACTCCCAAGCAGATTGAGAAAGCGCTCAATACGTCACTGCTTATACCTGCCGCTCAGGAAGATGAGCCCAAGCCATACGTTATTGAGGATCACACCAGAGCGGTGGCCGATCCCGTCATTGCCAGCATGACACCGCAGCAGCTTGACAAGGCCATTGCCCGCACTCGCCGTCTGATGAATGAAGCAGCCTCCAGAATGGACTTCATGGAGGCCGCTCAATATCGCGATGAGATGTTCAAATTGGAATCCTTGAAAAAAAACAAAGGAGGCTGATACCTCCTTTGTTATCCTTCAGGATTCCTTCAAGCCTCTTTTTATTTTGCTTCGCAAAAGCGCTTCGCTTAGCTCCTTCCAGTCGCGTTCTACGCATACTGGAGACTTCAACTGAAGACCACAGTTTTGTTCTTATAAACCAGGATTTTGTGTTCTATATGCTTTTGGACAGCATGTGAAAGCACTATCTTTTCCAGATCCTTACCCTTGTTGACCAGGTCCTTGGGCATATCCTTATGCGAGATACGCACCACATCCTGACAGATGATAGGACCGGCATCAAGCTCGGCGGTAACATAGTGGCTCGTGGCACCAATGATCTTGACACCGCGGTCAAATGCGGCCTGATAAGGTTTGGCACCCACAAATGCCGGCAGGAATGAGTGATGTATGTTGATTATCTTGTTGGGATATGCGGCAATCATGCGGTCACCTATAATCTGCATGTATCGTGCCAGAACAATGAAATCTATGTTGTTCTCCTTAAGCAGGTCAAGCATGGCAGTCTCCTGCTCCAGCTTGTTCTCCTTTGTAATGGGGAATACATAATACGGAATGCCGAACATATCGGCCACGTGTTTCATATCGGGATGGTTGCTGATAATCAGCGGAATCTCAACGTTCCACTCACCTGCGCTGTAACGTGCCAGCAGGTCAAACAGGCAGTGTGACATCTTGGATACAAAGATGGCCATGCGCGGCTGCTTGTCACTGAAGTAGAGACGGAAATTCATGTCATACTTCTTGGCATAGAGCGTACCGAAATAGTCGGCAATCTTATCCTTAGGTATCAGGAACTCGTCAATATTCCATTCAATACGCATATTGAACACGTTCTCAACGTGATCCACGAACTGCGCCAGATAGACCACGTTTCCGCGGTTCTCAGTTATGAAATTGGTTATGTCTGCAATGATTCCCGGTCTGTCGGGGCAGTGCAATAATAGTGTTACGGTCATTGTATTCTGGTTTTTCAAGGCGCGAAATTACACAAAAAGGACTAAAATTGTATCAATATGGGTATGAAAACAGCCACAGCGGTTTCTATTAATAAAAAAACATTACCTTTACAGCATATTTAAATAAAGGATGAACAACAATAAATATTTCAAGGACAAAGTAGTAATTGTAACAGGAGCAAGTTCCGGAATAGGCCTTGCCACCACAAAATTACTGGCCGGATATCAGGCCAAGGTGGTTCTTGCCGCCCGCTCTGAAGACAAACTTAGCGCACTTTGCCGGGAATTATCACAATACACAGAAGTAATCAGCGTCAAGACCGATGTCTCCGTAGAGGATGACTGCCGCAACCTCATTGACCAGACCGTAAAAAAGTTCGGACGCATAGACATTCTCATAAACAACGCGGGCATATCCATGCGTGCAATGTTCAAGGACCTGGACCTCAATGTGATACGCAGGCTCATGGATGTAAACTTCTGGGGTACGGTATATTGCACCAAATACGCCCTGCCTTACCTGCTGGAGACAAAAGGTTCAGTAGTGGGAGTAATATCCACCGCCGGTTACAAAGGACTGCCCGGACGTACCGGCTATTCAGCATCCAAGTTTGCCATAAACGGATTCCTGGATACACTGCGTTCTGAGCATCTGTATGACGGGCTTCACGTAATGATATACGCACCCGGATTCACCGAATCCAATATACGCAAGACCGCTCTCACAGCCGATGGCTCACAGCAGGGTGAGACTCCGCGCGAGGAGGGTAAGATGATGTCATCAGAGAAAGTGGGGCTTATCATGCTCAACCATATACGCAAACGCTCCAGACGGGCCACGCTTACATTTACCGGCAAACTGCTGCTTGTCCTGACCCGTCTCTTCCCCATTGCCACAGACCACATGGAGTACTGGTATATGGCCCGGGAGCCGGATTCGCCGTTCAAACGCCGCTCCGAGATAATGAAAGAGCGTAAAAATCACCAGGCGTAACCGAAGTTGAGAGTAAGGAACTCTTTGAACTGACCGTAGCCCATAAGGTTACCCTGCTTGTCATTTTTGCGTTTCACACTGTCATCAAAGCGCCAGTGACAGAAAAACTGCAGTGAGAAATACTTGTTGAGCTTGTAGTCAATGGTATTCTCAAAGTTAACCTCGGTGCTCTCATAACTGGTATAGAACTGAGCTTTTGATGTCCAGGTAAAATCTGTCAGGAATGTCCATTTTATGTTACCGTCCAAACGGGAACCTATGGTGTATTTGAAATTCCTGCCTGCATCTATACCAAAGTTAGTGGCAATACTGTCCACACTAACGTATCGGCAGTTATATGATACCGGAGACAGCAGTAAAGAAAGGGTAATGTTCTTTTTCTTGAACTTGGGTTTGTAGTCCATACCCACAGATACGTTACCGTATGCAGGGGCAAAGAACTTTGACTTCAACTTGGTGGGAACCTTGGTGTCATACACATCCATAAATTGAGTATAACCCTGGAACTGAGCTGAATAATACCAGCTCTCCCACGCTTTCAAGCCAAACTTGGAGGTAAATCGCAGAAGGTCTTCATTTGTTCTGAAAGTGGTCTGTCCGTCAACATCAGTGGTATAGTATCCAAGTTTCATTTCCAGCTTGTTGTCCCAGGTGGCCTGCTTTTTTGCAAAATCCGCTTCAAGATTAATCTGCCCAAGGACAGAATGGTTGCTCTCACCACCCTTGTACCAGTTGTCAGAATAATGGCTCTGTGTATATTTGCCCTGAAAACTACCGAATGTCTTCCAAAACCGTGGTTTTACCTGAACCAGATCCGGGTTGTTCTCATCCGTGGGTTTACGCCCGGTAGCCGTCACATTACTGATGTGCACGCCTCTGGCAAGTTCCTCAGTGATAGGTATTATACCCGGTACGCTCATCAGCTCCTCCTCCGTCATCTTTACAAGCTCCGGATGCTCCAGATAAACCTTGACAAGAGCCTCATCAATCATCCTGGCCAGGATAAAATCATCGGAATCATCAAGCGGTTCCAACGGTAACAGGTCAGATTCAGGATCTGATATAGTTTCATCCGGAGTAATGGCGCTTGAAACTGCTGATCCGTAAAGCACAATGGGCATGAAAAGCCTGAAATAGAGAGGATTGTCTGATATCTCCTCAAGCGTAACCTCCAAGTCATCATCCAGTGACAATGAATCCAATTCAAACCGCGCTCTGAGTCTTTCAGAAATGACAATTGAATCAGGAACTGTCTCCGATAAGTTTTCGGAGGCCTCCTGGGCAATGGCTGTAATTGACATCAACAGTGTTGCGATAAACGCAAGACTTCTCTTCATATGCCTCTTAATAAGGTTCAAGTGCAAAATTACAATAAAATATCGTCTCCTCCCCGCGCGCGCTCATTATATTTTATACCTTTGCACTCCGTAACAAAAAAACAACTAGATACAGTGGATAGAAGATCTTATTTAGGCCTCGTTCTGATTATGGGCATACTGATGTTTGTGCTGGTATGGTCCAATAACAATGCAAAGAAAAACGCATCGGCAAAAGCCAGTTATGAACAGAAACTGGACTCCACAAACAGTTTGAATGATACCATCGCCATTATGGATGAGCCTCAGCCGGCTGAAGAAGCAATAATAGCCCAGGCTGATTCACTCTCACCCCTGTTCCCCGCACTGAACGGTACAGCAAGCACATATTACCTTGACAACGGGCTGGTTAAGATAGGCATCTCCTCAAAAGGAGCAGCTCCGTCACATGCTATCCTGAGCGGATACAAGAACCAGCAGGGACAGGATGTAACCCTGTTTGACGGCAATGAGATAAGCATGAACTTCAAGTTTGACGGCAAGAACTGGAACATTCAGAGCAAAGACCTCTATTTTGAGACAATACCCGGAGCACAGAACTCCGTAACAATGAGACTCAACACCAACGGATACGGCTATATGGACTTTGTCTATACACTGCTGCCTGAGAGTTTCATGCTCAACCTTGACATCAAGGCTTACGGAATGAGCAATTTCTTCCCCACTGACCTGAGCACGCTTGCCGTTGACTGGATTCAGAACCTGCGCCAACAGGAGAAGGGATTTGAGTTTGAGCAGCGCTACACCACCCTGACCTATAAGCGTAATGACAAGGTCAAGGCCAAGATGCTGACAGTATCTCCCGCAGGCAAGAGATCAACAGCCGCCTCCAAAACTATTGAGGAGCAACTGGATTGGGTCGCATTCAAGAACCAGTTCTTCTCATGCATAATGATAGCCTCCGATACTTACTCTGCAAACTCACAACTGTCAGGTGTATCATACGCCAAAGGCAAGGGCTATATGAAGAAACTCATGGCCAAGACCCATACTGGTTTTGACCCCTCCGGAAGCGAGCCCACACAGTTCCAGTTCTACTTCGGTCCCAATGACTACAAGATTCTCAAGCAGAACAGCAAACTGGCACACGGAGACCACAAAATCAGACTCAACCGCGTCATTGACCTGGGTTGGCCCGTTGTACGTGAAGTAAACCGTTTCCTTATCATACCTCTGTTCAACCTGCTCTCCAAGTGGAATCTGAACATGGGTATCGTGATACTGCTCATGACCTTGATCGTAAAGATGCTGGTTATGCCCGCGCAGATCAAGTCATACATGTCATCAGCAAAGATGCGTGCCCTTAAGCCTTATGTTGATGAGGTTGCCGCAAAATATCCCAAACCTGAGGACGCCATGAAAAAGCAGCAGGAGACCATGGCTGTTTACAGCAAATACGGTGTAAGCCCCATGGGCGGCTGCCTGCCTTCACTCATACAGATGCCTGTATGGATGGCTTTCTTCTTCTTTGTACCCAATGCCATAGAATTGCGTCAGCAGAGTTTCCTCTGGGCTACTGACCTCACAGGATTTGATGACCTTATCAGTTGGAGCAATAATATTCCGCTTATAGGTAACCATCTCAGCATATTCTGCATACTGTTCTGCCTGACAAACATCATCAATACCATCTATATGCAACAGCAGCAACAGATGGCTCCAGGCCAGGAGGACACCATGAAGATGATGCGCTGGATGATGTACCTTATGCCGGTAATATTCTTCTTCTCATTCAACAACTACTCATCAGGCCTGTGCTACTACTACTTCATATCAGGTCTGGTAAGTATCATCACAATGATCTGGCTGCGCCGTTCAACTGATGAGAAGGCCATACTGACCAAGCTTGAGGCCGATTATGAAGCCAGCCGCAACGACCCCAGCAAACGCAAGCAGGGTGGCAGCAGCATGATGGCTCGCCTGGAAGCTCTGCAGAAGGAGCAGGAGCGCCTGCAGAAGCAACAGAAGAAATAAATAAAAAAGTCTTCGGCAACACCGAAGACTTTTTTATTTGTTGCGCTCAATCCACTGTGTTGGAGTCTCGTTATAGAAAAGCTTGAAATAGCGGTAAAACGTTTGGATAGAGCCGCAGCCGCACTGGGCCGCTATATTCTGTACAACAATAGCGTCCTTGGGTGCATTGGTCATCAGGTCAATGGCATAATCCAGCCTGTAACGGTTTACGTAATCTGAGAAGTTGCATCCCTTGGCATCCTTTATAGCCTTTGAGACGTAAGTCCTGTTGGAACCCAAATACTCTGCCAGGAAGACCAGCGACAGTTCCGGATTCAGGTACAGTTTGTCATTAACCATTACTGATTCTACACGTGCTATCAATGACGGCACGGCCTCAACCTCCATACTCTCAGGCAATGGAGTTTCAGCAGGCTTCACAGGGTTACTTGCTATCATGAAGCGTAAATTCTCTGCCGAATAATCCCTCTGCATAACATAATACACCCCTATCGCAACCATTATCACCTCCATAAAGATGACTGTCCCCACCAGCCATACATTTCCGGCAAGGTCATAAACCGGGATGATGAGAATAAAAACGCACATGGCCGCCATAAGAATCGTCACAGTATGGATTCTGCGAAGCCTGCCTGTATTCTGTTCTTTGTCCGATGAATAGAAGTCATCATATAACCTGACATACTCACTCAGTTTGAACTCGCCGTATACCATCACCACGATAGCCTCCAACGGAACAAATATCTTAAAGATATGGTTGCCTATCATTGACATCCAGCCATAGGCAATTGAATGCTCTATCTGTATGCTCTGGCCAAATATGACATTCGATATGTATGCATGCCTCTCAGCGTCATTCATAAGAAGCTGGGCCGTTACAAGCATCGCAGCATAAATGATGGCAGGAAGAAATACCATCACATTAAGTATCGGGGTACTGCGCACATCTGTAAACCTGTTCAGGAACAGGAAATAGACAGGCGCACAGAACGGTGATATCAGACAATACATGAAATTAAAACCCCATATATGCCCGGCTGCCACAAAGGGATTGTAATACTCCGCATAAAAGGCTATTGACAGTGCCACAGGCACAAGCAGCATAGCCATATGATTACGTATGCTCTTACTGCTCTTGCCTCTGGTAAGCAACAGGATTGCCGATATCAATACTGCCAGTGCGGGCAGATTGAAAAGGACAAAAACTATTTCAGCCATTTATCAAGCCAGTTGAAATAGGTTCTCTGCCACAGAATCCCGTTCTGGGGTTTCAACACCCAGTGGTTCTCATCGGGGAACAACAGCAGCTCTGCAGGCACGCCGCGCAATCTGGCCGCCTGGAATGCCGATACCGCCTGTGAGTACAGAATACGGTAATCCTTCTCACCGTGAATGCACAGGATTGGCGCATCCCACTTGTCGGCAAAAAGATGCGGTGATGTGGCATAAGTGCTCTCTGTAATCTTGTTCTTTTCCCAATAAGGACCACCCAGATCCCATTGCGGGAACCACATCTCTTCTGTCTCAACATACTGCTGCTCCAGATTGAATATGCCGTCATGGGCTATGAAACACTTGAATCTACCCTCATGATGTCCTGCCAGCCAGTACACTGAATAGCCTCCGAAACTTGCACCTACGCAACCCAGACGGTTCTTATCCACATACGGCTCATTGCATACGTCATCAATGGCAGAAAGCAGGTCATCCATGCACTGCCCACCGTAATCACCGCTTATATCCTCCAGCCATTTCCTGCCGAATCCAGGCAGTCCGCGGCGGTTGGGTGCCACCACAATATAACCCTGGGCAGCCATGATACGGAAATTCCATCGATAGCTCCAGAACTGTGAAACCATGCTCTGAGGGCCACCCTCACAGAACAGTATTGTGGGATATTTCTTTGAAGCGTCAAAATCAGGCGGGAACACAACCCATGTGAGCATATCCTTGCCGTCAGTGGTCTTGACCGCACGGGCCTCAACCCTGATATTGGCCAGCTGGCTGAAAATATGGTCATTCTCATGTGAAATCTTTTCAGCCGATCCGTTCTTGGTATCAACAGAGAATATCTCAGTGGCATATTTCATTGACTGACGGGTAACGATAAGATGTCTGTCCCTGCCCCACGCCAGAGAATTATAATCACAAGCGTCAATGTTTACAGGAATCACATTGCCGTCAAGATCAACTGAGAACAGTGACATGCAGCCCTGCCATGAACCTATGAAAAAGAAATAATCCTTATCCTGCGCCCAGATATAATCATCCACATTGCTGTCAAAGTTCACTGATACGGACCATTTGCGGTTGCTCTCCAGATCCATCACGTACAGACGGTTAATATCACTCTCGTAACCGTCACGTTCCATGCTCTGCCACGCAATATATCGGCCGTTGTCACTGAATTTGGGATTAATGTCATATCCCATATTCAAATCATCGGTTCCCGGGAGTTTGCAGAGATTCTTTACCTCACCGTTCTCAAGATTGTATAGGAATATGTCTGAATCTGTGCTCTTGGTATACTCTAAGCCCGCTTTCTTACGGCATGTATAAGCCAGATTCCTGCTGTCCGGACTCCATGCAAACTGCTCAATTCCGCCAAACGGCAGCATAGGGCTCTCAAAAGGCTCATCCTTAAGCAGGTCAACAGCCTGAGTTGACACCTTCTTGCCGTCAAATGCAGCCACAAACGGATGAGGCAGAGATGTAACCCAACTGTCCCAATGACGGAACATAAGGTCATCAGCTATCATGCCGCTTGCCTTGGGCAGGTCCTCATACTGTCTTTCCCTGACAAGCGGGTTAGGTACATTCATGACCATCAGCACGTTACTCATATCAGGTGAGAACAGGAAACCCTCTACATCCTTGTCCATATATGAAAGTTGCCTGCGATGCTTGCCATAGGTATCCATACTGAATATCTGCTGGACGCCGTCCTTGACAGAAAGGAAAGCTATGCGCTCATTATCCATCCATGCCGGACTGTGCTCTGAAGCTGCCGATGCGGTAAGCAGTCTCAAATTCTCACCGTTGTCATCCATCACGTAGATAACCGTGTGACTTGCATTCTCCTGAACGCTGTAATATGAGACCTGGTATGCCACCTTTGAACCGTCAGGTGAAGTTGTCACGCCTCCGATGCGGCCCATAGACCACAAAACCTCCGGGGTGAGCCTGCCATCCTCCACAAGGATATTGCTCTTGCCTATATTGACCTTACTATCTTCTTTCTTGGTTACCATAAAAATAAGAGCAGCTGCAACGAATGCCACAAGCAACACGTTGACAAAAGTGAATCGTTTTCTGTCCATATCAGTTTACTCATTTGAAATGCGAATATATCATTAATTATTGACAAAACGGAAAGTGTTATTTGTTATCTTCGCGGAAAAATAGAGCAGATGGCACTTTTTTCCCTTCTCATAACCATCCTGTTGGCGCAGCCGTTTGGCATTGGTTCACAGCCCGTTGTCTCAACCCATCGGTTTGAAACCGTTTCAGCAGACACGGTGCGGCTTGTCTTTGATTTGAAAATATCTGACGGATGGCATGTCTATTCCACATCACTGCCCAAAGGCGGCCCCACAAGTGCCTCACTGGATTTTGACACCATCTACGGCGCAGAACCCGCATCAGAATTGCTTTTCAGCGGGAATGAAATAGAAAACATTGATCCTTTCTTTGACATCAAAGTACGGTATTTTGAGAAAAAAGTAAGTTTTCATCAGGATTTCCGCATTACGGCCGATGAATGGCGGCTGGAGGGCGCGTTCTCATTCGGAGCATGCAATGATGAGAGCTGTCTGCCTCCGCAGCATGTGGAATTCAGCCACAGCAGTACTCCGGCCAATACCTCTCAAAGCCCTACAGCAGGTACTGATCTCTCAAATCTTAAGGATTTTGACCAAGCCACCTGGAGTCCGGCACAGATTGATGCCCAAACCACACCAAAAACCGGCAGCGGCCTTTGGGGCCTATTCCTGACAAGTTTCCTGGGTGGACTCATAGCCCTGTTCACCCCATGCGTATGGCCAGTCATACCCATGACCGTAAGTTTCTTCCTAAAACGTTCATCAACCCGCAGCAAGGCTGTTCGTGACGCAATCCTGTACGGATTCTCCATAATTGCGGTATATGTGGCGCTTGGGCTTGCCATTACGCTCATATTCGGAGCCAATGCCCTAAACGCCCTGGCCACCAATGCTGTAGTTAATATCCTTTTCTTCCTTATTCTTGTAGCGTTTGCACTCTCCTTCTTTGGATTGTTTGAGATTACGCTCCCCTCAGGATGGAGTACCGGAACTGACCGCAAATCGACCGCAGCAGGCCTGGGAGGCATATTCTTCATGGCACTCACACTGACCATAGTCTCATTCTCCTGCACCGGCCCCATAATAGGATTCCTTCTGGTTGACGCAGCCTCAACAGGCAGTATCCTGGCTCCCACCATAGGCATGTTGGGATTCTCAGTGGCTATGGCCATACCATTCACCCTGTTCGCCATGTTCCCAGGATGGCTCCAGTCCATGCCCAAATCCGGCGGCTGGATGGATAAGGTAAAGGTAACACTCGGTGTCATAGAACTGGCATTCTCACTAAAGTTCCTCTCTGTAGCCGATATGGCTTACGGCTGGGGCATACTGCCGCGTGACCTTTTTATACTGTTGTGGATTCTCATGGCTCTATTCCTGGGGCTCTATCTGCTGGGATTGTTTGGCCGCAGGAAGAACGGCAAGAAGCAGAAACCAGGCCCTATAGGAATAACCGTAGGCATTTTATCATTGGCTTTTGCCATATGGCTCGTTCCCGGGCTGTGGGGAGCTCCGCTCAAGGCTATCAGCGCATTCACTCCGCCCATGAGCACCCAGATTCTGGGACATAATGACCACGCCGTTGAACCTCAGTTCACTGATTACAATGATGCCCTCAAGGCATCTGGAGCCAGTGGCAAGCCTGTCCTGATAGATTTTACCGGATACGGTTGCGTAAACTGCCGCAAGATGGAGGCTGCTGTATGGACAGATCCGCGTGTATCAGGAATAATAAAGGAGCGGTACATACTGACATCACTTTTTGTTGATGACAAGACTACGCTTGAGGAGACCGTATCTGTCGTTGAAAACGGCACAAAAGTCAAGATCCGTACCGTCGGTGACAAATGGAGCCTGCTTCAGCGTTACAAGTTCGGCGCCAACGCCCAACCCTTCTACGTTATCGTCGACTCCAAAGGAAATCTTATCAAAGGCCCCTACACCTTTGATCCCAATCCGGAAGATTTCCTTAAATTCCTGAAATAAATTACTTTTTTTCGCGCTTGATGACTTTCTTCTTGCGGACAGACCAGCCGAAAAAGCCCTTGGGATTCGACACGTCAAAATACTCGCCGTGTGTGTAGGCGATAAGATCCATAGCCGCCATATCAAGTTTGTCGTTTTCATCGATGAATTTCTCATCAACAAGAACGTTCACCACCTCAGCCAGGAACATGTCATGTGATCCCAGCGGTTTGATATCAACCACCTTGCATTCAATGGACACCGGCGATTCCTCTACCGTGGGGGCAGCCACAATCTCAGCCTTGCCGGGAGTGATTCCAGCCTCCTTGAACTTGTCAATATCACGGCCTGAACGTACACCGCAGAAATCAGTGGCACGTGCCAGAGCCTTTGTTGTAAGGTTTATCACAAAGCAACCGTTGCGCTTAATTATATCGTATGAATGACGTTCCGGACGTATGGAAACATAACACATTGGAGGATTGCTGCACACCGTGCCGGTCCATGATACAGTCAGCACATTATACTCATCAGGAGTTGCACCGCAGCTCACCAGGACTGCAGGCAACGGATAAATCATTGTTCCGGGTTTAAAACTCTTTTTCATCTGTCAGGTTGTGTAAGTTTACGGAAAACGGTAGGCGTAGGCAGTGAGAAACGCATCAGCTCACCCGTAACAGGATGAATGAATGAGAGACGGTAATTATGCAGCATAAGCCTGCGTGCAGGATTAGTATCGGCACCATACTTCAAATCTCCGGCAATAGGACAGCCCATCTCCGCCATATGTACCCTTATCTGATTCTTCTTGCCCGTAAATATCTCAACATCCACCAATGCATAGCGCCCGCGTGACTGGAGTACACGGTAATGCGTTATGGCCAGGCGTCCTTTCTCCTCATCAGGGGTAGAGAAAACCTGCATCCTGTCATTCTGGGTAAGCAGACTCTCTATGGTATCCTCCTGGCGCGGAGGCACATTCTCCGTAACGCATATATACTTGCGCTCTTTTACGTAAAAATCCCAGTTGGAGCGCATCTCAAGCATCATCTCCTGATCCTTGGAGAATATCAGTATGCCCGATGTAAACTGGTCCAGACGGTGGCAGACAAAAAGATCAGCCTCAGGATTGCCGTGACGCACATAATCCCTAACTATATTAAAGGCATTCTTTTCACGTACATTGTCATTGGCAACTGACAACAGTCCGGAGGCTTTCTCAATAACCACCATCCACTTGTCTTCAAACAGTATCTTTACCTGCGGATTATTGAACTTATAGAAAGAACGGCCAAAATTAACCTCAACGGTATCGCCCGGAAGCAACGGACAGTCAAATTGCGTTACGGCCGATCCTTTTACTGCAATATGCTTGTATTTGAGCAGCGTTTTTACTTCAGTACGGTTCAGATTTGTCAGGGTGGAGATCAGAAATGGCAGCAAAGTGGTTTCCTGCTCCACCTTATATGATTTGATATTATCGGCCGTATAATGCTTTCTGTTACCTTTATTACTGTCATTCATATGCTTTACACACTATTTCGGAGCAAAATTACTAAAAATTCCACATAACACTTGGAAATAACAAAAACGAGCTATATCTTTGCTACGTGTTTTTCATGGTATTAGATTTTATTTCAAGGGAAGCGGAACTGTGAAGTCCCGCTTCCCTGCTTTTTGTACACTCCAATTTTACAAAAATCATTCCCAAATCGTAAAATTTGTGATATCCACATAATTTTAACAGAAAAAGATATCCTTCCAAAGGAATAAACCACTTATATTTGTATCGCAAACAAGGAGAGAAGATTGGTTGTGAAACCGGTTCATCTAAAATTTCAATTATTGGAAAAGGACTATTGAGAACGAGAGACCCGCTGTGCAGCGAGTCTCTTGTTTTATTTAATTAAAACCTGAAAATTACGGATTGGCCCGCTTATCGGCGGTTACCCACACGGATAGTCTCCAGTATTCCTGAAATAGATTGTTTCTCCATGGGCCCTGCTGATCCCACAAGCGCCATCATTGTTAGCGCTACGGCTGTCAGCACACATGCTGCAGCTGTAATGAATATGTTACCTGAATAACAACTCTTACCCAGAACTGTAGCCGGAACAATAATAAGGAAAATTACCAGTGCAAAAAAATACTGAACCGGAACCAGATTTGCCCTGTGCCCGGCAAAAATAAACGCCATTGATTCCTTGAACTTGAACTTACCCCTTATCAGGCTTGACATCATGTCAATGGCAAACAGGAGGAAACTTATTAGCAGTAATGTCCTGAATACATACGTAAAACTAGCGTAACACACCACCTGCCCTTTATCCTCCAGGAACGGAAACATAGGTCCTATGAAATCAAAAGAATCCAGATATATCCTTACCGCGTTTTCAAATCCGGCCGTATATACAGACTCTATTCCAACCACCAGATGCAGGAACGGAATAAAACTGCACAACTTGAAAAACATCCCGTCTGGAACAGAATTGCGGAATGACTTAATATATGAAATAAAACAAGGTACTAGAGCCAATGCGCATACCTGCTCAATAAGCACAAAATGCAGCATCAGCTTGGAACTTGTATTAGATGAAAGGAATGCAAAAAGAAAAAAGCATGACAGCAGCGCGATAAAACGCTTCAGCTTTCTGAAATATAAGTCTCTTGGAGCAAAAACCAAGTAAGCCAGGAGCCAGAATAAACCCGTTACGCTGGGAACCAGAAGCAGTATAGACTGTAATTGCATCAGAGTTTGATTTATGTGCAAAGATAGCTAAACCGCCATAAGGGGTGAAAATAATTCTGAAAAATAATACAAAAAGGATTACAAAAAAATTAAAAAATAGCAGAAGTTTTCTTTTTTAACCACACCACTTCCTTCTCATCAAGATAGGGCGCCAGGCATTCATATACATTACGGTTAAAGTTGTTCAACCACTCTATCTCCCGCTTGTCCATCATGGAAACAACCAGCGGAACTGTATCCAGATAAGTCATTGTGAGAGTCTCAAAGCCCAACCAGCCGCCAAATTCATTCTGCCCCATAGACACACAGAGTATCATATTCTCATGCCTTATGCCATGAGAACCTTCACGATAAATACCCGGTTCATCCGATGTTATCATACCCGGCAGCAGCGGCTGATTCTTAAGATTCTGCCTAATAGACTGCGGCCCTTCATGCACGGAAAGCACATTCCCCACTCCGTGTCCCGTCCCGTGACCGAAATTGCGCATAGCCTGCCACAAGGGCCTTCGTGCTATCGCATCTATACGGCAGCCGGGAGTACCTTCCGGGAAGATAGCCATCGCCAGATCTATCATAGCCATCATATCAAGCGTATAATCCTCACGCTCCAGGTCCGTGAGCAGCCCAAGCGGTACGGTACGCGTTATATCCGTAGTACCATATTCATAATGTGCGCCGCTGTCATTCAGATAGAGCCCGTGCGGTTCCAAAACCGCGTCCTTGCCCCTTACTGTAGAATAATGCGGCAGAGCGGCGTTCTGCCCGTATGCAGAGATGGTCTCAAAACTCTCATCCAGAAAACCGGGCATTGCGGCACGCAGTTCATGCAGTTTGTCCGATGCATCTGCCTCCGTAATACGGCGTCCTGCTGCAATCTCATCCTCCAGCCACATAAAGAAACGCGTCTGCGCAATTCCATCCTGAACGTATGCCCGGCGAAAACCTTCAATCTCCACCTCATTCTTTACGGATTTGGCCAATTCAACGGGCGATTCAGCCGATATCATGTTATCCTGACCAAAGGCATCGGCAATAGCCCGGCCGGTCTCAAAGTTAAGAGAACCCGCATCTATAAGGATCTTGCCATTCGGCTTGAGTGAAGCAATAAAACGCCCGCACCCGGAATACGGCATCAATCTGATATTGTCTTTTCCCAGCACTTCCCTAACATCCGCTCCAAATTTTGAATTCTCAGCAAACAGCCACACGCAATCCGGCCCCACAAGCGCAAAAGAGATCACAAACGGACAGTACTCCACATCATTTGAGCGGATATTAAGCAACCAGGCTATCTGGTCCAGGCAGTTCAGAAACATATAACTGCAGCCCTTCTGCTTCAATTCACCGCGCAACCATTCCAGTTTCTCCGACCGGTTGCGCCCGGCATACCTGTCCTCATGCAGCCATACCGCGCCTTGCGGCAGCAACGGTCTGTCCGGCCACAACGCCTCCAGATAATCAGGTCTGGAAACGACAGTTGCAAGCTTACCTGCAATGGCACGCTCCAACTGCTGCGCCTCATCCAGACTCATGCAGAGCCCGTCAATACCCACCTTAGCGCCGTCAGGAATATTTGCAGCAATCCATCCTATCCACTCTTTATCCTCAACTGATACCATCTTGTGCAGCTCAATGCCGCTGCCTTCAAGCTCACGGGCAGCCTGTATCCAGTAACGCGAGTCTGTCCAAAGCCCCGCATGATCCCGTGTAACAACCACCACCCCGGCTGATCCCGTAAATCCGCTTATAAACCGGCGCTGACACCAGCGCAACGGCGTATACTCACTATTATGGGGATCCTCACCTACAGTTACCGCAACATCCCATCCCCACCCTGCCATCATACGGCGCAACGCATCTATCTTTTCCTTAATCATATAATACCTTTGTCTATATACAGCAAATATAACTCTTTTTTGTGTCCGAGTGCCGTTGTTGCCCATTTTTGTTCAAAAAACATCATATCCGGAATTCGTTACAGACATTAATAATTGTTTCACAAACATCAGTTTTTTTATATCAACCGGTTTTTAACCATAATTTTTTATGAAGTAATGTTGGGAAGTGTTATATTTGCATGATTTATGACCTAATGAAAGGCGGAAAATGTCTGCCACACATCAGTAACTGACTGATTTTGAGCTTTAAATTTGAAACAACCTAATTGTTTAACTTTATCCTTTTAAAACCTTTTTTATGAATCTCAAAAAACATGTATTGAGTGTACTGCTTTTGGTAGCAGTACCTATCTGTGCAATTGCACAGAACGTGACTGTTAAGGGACAGGTTAAGGATGACGCAGGTGAACCTCTTATTCTTGTCAACGTTCTTCAGGTTGGCACGAGTAACGGTACCGTAACTGACATGGATGGTAACTACTCCATATCAGTTCCGTCAAACTCAACCCTCCAGTTCTCATTCATGGGCTACGAGACACAGAATGTAGCCGTGAGTGGACGTTCAACAATCAACGTAACCCTCTCTGAGGATACAGAGCTTCTTGATGAAGTTGTGGTTATCGGTTACGGTACACAGAAAAAGAGTGATTTGTCAGGTGCCGTTGCATCCGTAAGGGCAAATGACCTTAAAGACCGTTCAACCACCGATGCAGCCTCAGCCATACAAGGTAAGGTTTCCGGTATTCAGGTCCTGAACTATTCAGGTGCTCCCGGTCAGGGTGCCCAGATCCGTGTTCGTGGTTATTCATCCAACTCAGGTAACATCGGCCCGCTGCTCATTGTTGACGGACTGCAGGTTGACAACATCCAGTATCTGGATCCTTCAATGATTGAGTCAATGGAGATCCTTAAGGATGCCGCATCAGCTGCCATCTACGGTGCTCAGGCCGGTAACGGTGTTGTTCTCATCACTACAAAGCAAGGTCCTAGCACAGGTATGGGTATAATCAGCTACGAGTACAAGCTGACACGTCAGTCTCTTGCCCGTAAGCCCGGTGTCATGAACCGTGCACAGTTCATCGATTTCAAGAAAATGCAGGGTTATGCAATTGATGCTGATCTCATGAACAACGGTGATGACGGTAAGATTGATACAGATTGGGCCAGTGAGCTCTTTGAACCCAGTTTTGCTCACCAGCATGCTCTGACTTTCCAGGGGGGTAACCAGCAGGGACATTACTTCATGTCACTCAACTATGTAAACAACAACGGTATCGTAGTTGGCGACAAGGATGTTTACAAACGTCTGTCAACCCAGATCAACGCTGATTATAAGATTAAGGATTGGCTTACAGTAGGTACCAACAACTCTATTGAACGTTGGGAGACCAAGTCTGTTTCACACATGTCTGAGACCAACTCAGTACTGATGGCAGCCATTCAGAATGATCCTCTTACACCTGTTTATTATGATGATATCAGCCAGTTTAAACAGCCTGTTATCGATGTTTATAACAATAAAGACCCCAACTTTACAGACAAAGGTCTGGTAGATGGTCCAAGTCTTATTGTGAAAGATGAAAACGGACGTTTCTATGCCGTATCAAAGTACGTTGACAACGACCACGGTTCACCTTTCATTCAGCTGGCACGTAACAACCAGACTCAGAGTGGCATTTCAGTACGCGGTACATCATTCATCAACATCAATCCTATCAAGGGACTCGTGTTCACTTCACGTCTGGGTTACAGAATCTCATTCAGCAACTCTCACAACTACTCTGATCCGTATTATGCCAATGATATGGCCAAGAGTTATGAGTACTCACTCTCTGCCAATGCAAATACAGGTCTCTACTATCAGTGGGAGAACTTTGCAAACTATGACAGAACCTTTGGCAAGAACTCAATCGGTGTAATGGCCGGTATGTCTTTCATTGAGAACCGCACAGACAATGTTAACGGTTCAGCTACAGGCAGCAGCATCCTTACAGACTATGCAGAGAACTTCCGTTATCTGAACTATGTTACGACATCAGCCAATAAGTCATTCGGCAACCTGCCCGGCCGTTCAGCCAGCCTTGCTTACTTCGGACGTCTGAACTATTCATATGACAACCGTTATAACTTGCAGGCAAACTTCCGTGCTGACGCATTTGACTCATCCAAACTGTCAGCTAAGAACCGTTGGGGTTACTTCCCATCATTCTCAGCCGCTTGGACCATCAGCAATGAAAGCTTCATAAAGGACAACATTGACCGTGAAGTAATGTCATTCCTGAAGGTACGTGCATCATGGGGTCGTAACGGTAACGTAAACGTACTTAACAACTACGCTTATTCAACCTCTATTTCTAAGGGTTCAAACTGGTACGAGTATGGTATCAGCCACGACGCTGCTGACTACCAGCTTGTTTACGGTTCAAAGCCCAGCGGCCTTGCCAACCCGTCACTCAAGTGGGAGACATCTGACCAGATTGACCTGGGTCTCGATGCCCGTTTCCTCGGTGACCGTCTGTCATTAGGTATTGACTGGTACAAGAAGACCACCAAGGACCTCTTGGTAAGCATCAACCCTGTTCCTGAAATCGGTGTATCAAGCACTACTGTAAACGGTGGTGATGTATTGAACCAGGGTCTTGAGTTTGAACTTGGTTGGAGAGACAGAATAGGTGATCTCAACTATTCAATCAACGCCAACTTCTCAACACTTAAGAATGAGGTTACATATCTTGATCCCACAATCTCACGTATCCTCTACGGAAGCTACTATGTATCACAGATCCGCACCGCCTTTGAGGTTGGTAATCCTATCTGGTACATGTACGGATACCACATGGACCGCATCGCACAGGAGACAGAGTATAAGGTTGACGACAACGGAAACTTTGTTCTTGACGGTCAAGGACAGAAGATTGTTCTCTACAATGCGGGTGATCCCGTCCTCCACGACTATAACGGTGATGGAATTATCGGTGAGGAGGACCGTGTAAACATCGGTCAGGGTATGCCTAAGTACACTTACGGTCTCACTATTTCACTTGATTACAAGGGATTTGACTTCACAATGTTTGGAACCGGTGTAGCCGGTAACAATATCTTCCCGGTATTGTTCCGTACAGACCGTCCTTACAACAACACACTGGAATACTATCATGCTAATTCATGGACACCTGAGAACACCGGTGCCAAACTGCCTAACGCAGCAGCCGTTAAGAATGACACTCAGTTCTGGGCATCTGACGCCAACGTATTCAAGGGTGACTACTTCAAGTTCAAGCAGATCCAGTTTGGTTATACTTTGCCTAAGTCATTACTTAAGAAGGTATCTCTCAGCAACATGAGACTGTACGTTTCACTTGATGACTTCTTCACTATCACCAGCTATCCCGGACTTGATCCTGAGACTGCCACTACCACTAACGCCCAGCAGCTGGGTATTGACCTTGGAACCTATCCTACCTCAAAGAAGGCTGTATTTGGTGTTAATCTCTCATTCTAATAAGACACATCATTATGAAAAAACTTTATATTCCTGTAATTTGCACAGCAGTGCTGTTTGCAGCGGCTTGCGAAAGCAAGCTTGACATTCCTCAGAAGGGTGTCGTTGCATACGAAGATTTCTATCAGACTGATGATGATGCCGAAGCTGCTCTTGCCGCCGCATATGACATCATGGCTCAGCAGCTGGCCCGTGCCAACGGTGAGTCTATCATCAGCCCGTTTGAAGCTCTGTTCAACCTTCCCGGTGATGATGTATATGCTGCCGGTGAGTTCTATGGCGACAATGACTTTAACGGTCAGATCAATGAGTTCCGTGGCGATGCCAACGCACAATTGGTAGTAAGCATGTACAAGGGTCTCTATCAGATAATCTATGGAGCCAACCTTGTAATTGACAATTTCAAGAACGGCACCAGCCAGGTTCAGAAACGCTGTGTTGCTGAGGCTCGCGTAATGCGCGCTTGGGCTCACATGATGCTTGCCATAGGTTGGAACTGCCCGCCTCTGGTTGACCATGTACTTGAGGGTGGTGACAAGCCCACCAACTATGGCAACAATGATTATGAGTCTCATCTGGAGCTGCTCAAGTGGTGTGGCGATGAGGCTACAGCAGCTATCGCTGACCTGAAAGAGCGTAGCGGCAAGACTGACAAAAAAGGCACAACCTTTATCACAAAGGGCTTTGCCCAGTATGTAGCCGGTAAGGCATACATATTTGCTGATGATATGGCAGCAGCCAAGAGTGCTCTCAAGCCTCTGGTTTCATCACCCAATTATGACCTTGTCCCCACTGCCAGAATCCGTGAGACATTCCATCTGGCAGGTGAAGGTAATGAGGAGATTATCTTTGCAACAAACGTAACCCAGAACCCCGCTATCAGCACATGGGGCGGTAAAATTCAGAAAGGTTACTGGATGCATATGGATATCTGGGGATGGCGTACTGACCACTGGGCAGGCAAGCCTTCATCAGTACAAGGCGGTTGGGGCGGTCTTGGCGTACGTCAGGATTTTGCTGACGCTCTAATTGCAAATGACGGTTTCAACTCACCACGTCGTCAGGCATGGATCAAGAAATATGATCCTGAGGTTCTTTATGAAATGCCCTACACCACCGATGGTGATATGACCCTTGCTCAGAAGAAATCAGCAAGTGACCGTGGTATAACATCATACCTGTATGGCCAGAGCGAGTATCTGCAGTACAAGAGGATCTGTGATGTTGTAGATAATGACAACCCGCGTACACTCAATGTATTGGTAGCACGTCTTGCTGAGGCTTATCTGCTTTACGCTGAGGCTTGCGCACGTACCAATGACAACGATGGTTTGCAGTATCTGAAAGATATTCAGAACCGCGCCGGTTCACAGACCGTAAGTGCATCTCTTACACTTGCCGCTGTCAAGAGCGAGAAGAGATTTGAGATGTTCATGGAGGGTTGCCGTTTTGCCGACCTGGTACGCTGGAACAAGATTGACGGTGACATGGATCTAATCAACAACCTTAAGGATAACGGTAAGAACGTTCCTCAGCTGTATGACCAGTTCTGGCAGGCATTTGATGATAATGGTGTTTCAAACCAGCCCAGAACAACCAAGACCGCAGAACACACCATCTACGTTGAGATGCAGCATCCTAACCTGGGTGAGGTTGGTTTCAAGCAAGGCAAGCATGAGTACTTCCCGTTCCCGGGTGCAGCTGTTATGGCTATCAATCCTGAGATGAAGCAGAATCCTGGTTATTAATACCAAGTGATTATACATTAAGAAAGAGTCTGGAGCGATTCCAGACTCTTTTGTTTTACCCATTCCGGACATGAATGTCCAGCTTATGCTAACGTATCTTGAAGGTGCGGTTTGTGGTGTTGCACTGCTGCAGCACCTCCACAAACTTTTGTGCGGCCATCTTATGGTATGCACCTTTCAGATAGTGGTAGCAACCGTCCATCCTGCCGTCAGGATGAGCTATAGGGATAGCCTCCAGACCGCGTACACCCTGGATGGCTTCTTCTGACAGCATCGTTGCCAGAGAGCTGTTGCTCACCAGGTCCAGAAGGTATCGCACGCTGTTTATCTCAAGGCGGATATCAAGATTTACATCCTCAGCATAGAGTATTGATTCCAATATATCCCTTGACTGCAACCCCTTGGATGGCAGGGCAAGCGGAAAACGCGACAGCTCCTGAACCTTGACCTGCTTGCCAAGTCCCTGAAACATACCGATGCGTCCTATCAGACACAATCGGCTTTGAAAAAGCAGGTGTGACTCAATACGCTCATCGCCTCCGGGCGATTTGTACGTAACCGCCAGATCCAGTTCGCGGTCACACAGTTTTTTGAGGAGTTCCTCCTTAGTAGTGATAATGATATTGAGTCTGATATTGGGAAACTGCTTGTTAAACTCCAGAACCGTCTGCTTTAAAAGCGGACTGAAAGCATAGGTGGAGCCCACGCTAAGCGTACCCACATGCAGATTCTTAACATCACGGATACGATCAACGCCTGCCCTGGCATCATCCAAGACCTGCAAGGCGCAGGGATAGAACTGCTGCCCGTAATCACTGAGCTCAACATGACGTGTATCACGGGTAAGCAACTCCACGCCAAGCTCCTCCTCCAGTTTGCATATCTGCTGTGATATGGTACTCTGAGTGATAAAAAGTGTCTTTGAGGCCAATGAATAACTCCTTAGACGAGCCACCTCAACAAAGTATCTCAACTGCCGTAATTCCATAAAAGACTATTTTTCTGCAAATATAACTATTTATCGAAAACAGTGAATAATACTATCGAAACAATCCATAATCGCTTATAAAATAAGGTGTAAATTCTGTATACTTTTGCGCCTGAATTTGCACAATTATATATGAGCAACAAGAAAATCAATTTCAAGATGTGCGTCCTCCTGCCTATCGTGCTGATTGTGACGCTTTTCCTTTGGATAGTACCCGTTGAATTCTACGGAATCGAGGCCCTGACAGTAGTTCAGCAGCGTGTCATTGCGCTGTTTGTTTTTGCAGCATTGATGTGGATGTTTGAAATAATTCCTAACTGGACCACGTCACTATTGCTCATAGTATTGTGTCTGCTTACCATTTCAGATAAAGGTATCAGCCTGTTCTGTGATCCCAAATACGGCACGCTGGTAGGCTACAAGAGCATCATGGCTTCATTTGCGGATCCCGTTGTGATGCTGTTCATGGGTGGATTCGTACTTGCTATCATGGCTGAGAAATACGGACTTGACGTTACATTGGCTAGAATACTCCTTAAGCCTTTCGGCACAAAGCCCAGCATGGTTCTGCTTGGATTCCTTGTTGTGATTGCTGTATTCTCAATGTTCATGTCAAACACTGCCACAGCTGCCATGATGCTGGCTTTCCTGGCACCGGTGCTGCAGGTTCTGCCTTCCGATGACAAGGGCCGCATAGGTCTTTCACTGGCCATCCCCGTAGCTGCCAACATAGGTGGTATAGGAACCCCCATAGGTACTCCTCCTAACGCCACAGCAGTACGTTTCCTGGCCGAATCCGGTTATGAAGTGACCTTCTCTGAGTGGTCTATTAGAATGATTCCTTATGTACTCATAATGATTCTTGTGGCTTGGGTACTGCTTCAGCTCATGTTCCCCTTCAAGACCAAGAAGCTGGTGCTTGACATTCCCGCCAACAAGCGCCCCGTTGACTGGAAGACTTACGTGGTCTGGATTACCTTTATCGGCACTATCCTGCTGTGGGCAACCGAAAGCCTTACCGGAATCAACTCAAATGTTGTAGCACTTATCCCGCTGGGTGTGCTTACCATGACCGGCATATTCACAAAAGAAGATATCAAGGAGATCAACTGGACAGTGCTCTGGTTGGTGGCCGGAGGTTTTGCACTGGGTACAGCCCTGCAGGGAACCGGACTTGCCAAGACACTGATAAACGCCATTCCGTTCGGTTCAATGAGCGTGCTTTCAGTGCTCATTATTGCAGGCCTGGTATGTTACTTCCTCTCCAACTTTATCAGCAACTCAGCTACTGCCGCCCTGCTCATCCCTATCCTGATCGTGGTGGCAGAAGGTATGGCTGACCCGACAGCTACAAACAACGCTTCATTCCTGGCACTGGGCGGTACACACGCCATGATTTCATTCATTGCTGTGTGCGCATCAATAGCCATGCTGTTCCCCATCTCTACTCCTCCTAACGCCATTGCATCAAGCACCGGCCTGGTTCAGACCAAGGATATGTCAAAGGTGGGTATCATCATAGGCGTTATAGGCTTTACTCTGGGATTCTTCTGGCTTACCAAGATATTCCCGTTCGTACACTATTAAAAAAACGTTGGGCTTTATCCCAACATTGGGATTCGCCAAGCTTTGCTTGACATCCGTTGGGATTCGCCAAGCTTTGCTTGACATCCGTTGGGATTCGCCAAAACAGAGTTTTGCCGCATCCCGTCCCCTGCGGGGGGCTAGTTGCCACAAAGTAAACATAGTCCGCCAGTACGCTGGCGGACTAATTCGTTTTATATCCGTTGAAATAGGGAGCAAGCTCACTATCCCAACGGATACAAAACGAACATAGGCACCGTTTCCGATGCCTATGTTTGCTTTGTGACTTCGTTGGGATTCGAACCCAAGACCCACAGCTTAGAAGGCTGTTGCTCTATCCAGCTGAGCTACGAAGCCGACCTTTTAGCGGGTGCAAAATTAGCGCAATATTTCAACATTTCAAACCTCTTTACCGCTTTTTTGATTGCGGAGCAGGATAATGGGTAACGGAAGCCAATATATGAGGAATGAAAGCACTTGCATTCCGCTCTCTGTCATGCCCAGGAACGCATCAATATGGGAGTACTCCAGAACCTGGAGCAACTGTGCAGCCACGAGCATGGTTACCAGGAAATGGGCAAACGGAGACAGGATGGTGCAGAAAGCATCAGCACAGTCTGCAGCAGTGCGGAAAGTCTCCGTAGACAATCCGTACACAAGCGCAGGCAGGCATATGGCAAGCATTAGGAGGAACATGAAGCCCTCATAAAGCGGACTGCCCGCCAGCGTGCCTGTTATGCCAAGCAGCAGATGGCTTCCGCCAAATACGCCCCATAAGATCAGGCAGATATAGACAGCCAGAACCACCAGGCTGATATACAAAGCCATGGTCTCCTTGGGCGAGAGATTGCGCAGACGGGACAAGGCACGGAACAGGCCGCTCCCCCTGCCCGCTCCGATGGCAATGAAGAGCATCAGCGCATTGCCTATGGGAGCATTACCCAGGCAGAATGCAGCTGTCCTGACAGCCCACCTTATACCCGATACCCCCAGCACACTGCGAAGCGCCAGCTCACCATTATCGCCCACCCTGCTTATCTCCATTATGCTCCCTATCCAGGAAACCAGAATGACTATGATAAGCAACAGGAGATAGACAATGGCCGGATGCCACCACCATTTCTTACTCATCGGGCTCAAGATTTGACGGGTCAATTATATGCAATTCTATGGCTCGTACCACAAGGCGAGTTACGTTAACGCCACGCTGCTCACCCTCCGGGAAAAGGCGGGTCACCAGATCAGCCTGACGCTTTTCAAGAGACTTGCTACTGAAAGGCATGGTGCGCAGTTCACTTATCATATCCTTGGTGTAGCCAAGTGCCAGATGGCGCAGGAAACGCTCATCATACTCATCAATCTCATACTCTATGCTGGCGCTGCGCTTGAGTTTCTCATCTGTAACAGCCTGACGGAAACGCTCCACAAGCTTATCAAGAACAGGTTGGTTAAAGACGTAACGCTTGCCTGACATGACATCCATAACCTCACTGCGGGTAAGCAACTCACCTGTCTTGAGCACGATACCGTGAGCACCGGCATCAAGCACATCGGCCCAAAGCTTTTCATTGAGAAGCTCTCCGGTAAACACAAGCACCTTGGTGCTGTTCTTCTGAGTGAGTTTACGGCAGATATCCACGCCCACAGTTGTAGAGCCGCCCAGACCAAGGTCCAGCAGCACCAGGTCTGGCTGCGCGCCGCCGTCAATAAGGGCCCAGAACTCACGCTCCGTCTGTGCGGTACCTATAACCTCTATCTCCGGTATGTCATTCCGGATAATGGACAGTGTCCCTTTCAGTTCCAGTGACACATCCTCAACAACAATCGTCTTGATTTTTTCCATATCCTGTAATCTTTTTCATTCTGCTTTTGGAATGGTGAACCATATCACAACACCGTCAGGCTCACTCTCAGCATTGATACGGCAACCGGGATGACCGAACGCCTCATCATGCTCACGTATTATCTGGCGGCACAGCACGTATGCCATATTATCCTTGTTCATAAGCGGGGTGAACAGCCCGTCAAGCACCTCCGGTTCCGGTACGGCACACTTGCGGTGCAGTTCAAACCTCACGAACTTACCGTCAGCAACTGCCTTGAACAGCATATCGCCTCCATCTGCCATACCTCTGTCTATCAGACTCTCCGCCAGATACTCCAGCATAACGCTGTCCGCAGTTACAGTAAGATTCTGCGTCTCAACACTTACCTTACCGCTGTATCCGCTGCGCTGCTGCGCCTTTTTTATATATGCTGATAGCTTATCAGCCAGTTCAGAGACGGCAAATACGTCCCTGTGCACAAGCTGGGTTGTAGTCTGTGACAACGCATACTGACTCAGTATACCGAATATCTCACGGTAATAATCCACAAGCTCCTCCATATCAGAAATCTGTGCCCCATCACGCACCATCTGCACAATCCTGTTGGGATACCATACGGTCTCATGCTTGAGTGTGGAGAGACAGTTGTCAAGTATAAGGTTGCTTACATGCAGACGGTTCTCCTCATATCTTATGCGTTCCAGTTCATCCTCTATCTGTTCTATGTCACGGAATCCTGACTCAAAGCGAATTACACAACTGTAGAGTGCGGTGGCAAGATAATTGACCACCATACCCTTTATTATCTGCCAGGTGTCATCAGGCTCATGTTCCAGGCGGAAGCCCACAGCACCTATCATGCGCTGCTCATCATCAAGAGTCATCATAAGGGGCAGTGCGTGGCAGAGACCATCAGCAGAGCTCTGTTCCGTACCCTGTGCAAGGCAGGCGTTCACGCGGTCTGAGAGGCGTTCATCGGCCGGTCCGTCATTATGTACGGCGGTAATCATGCGGCCCTCATCATTGAGCGTAATCATAAATGAGCGCATATCGGCAAGATGGTCCAGCTCCATGAATATGCCATCTGTAAGACGGCTCACAACATCATCGGCATTGAAGTTATCCAGATCAGTTACCGCTGTTATGTCCGATATGCTGTTTACCACACGTATGGCCTGCTGCAGATCACTGCGGAACTTCATCCAGTGGCGCAGGTGCATTACGTACCTGGCAAGCAATACCGTGAGGAATATGAGTACGAACACTATGACCGCTATGGTAAGGTTGCTGTTGGTACGCTGCAGTTCACGGCAATCCTCCTCAATCTTCCATTCACCGAAATAGAGTTTGAACAGTTTGAGGTAAGCGTCATCATTATACCTGTAGACTACCCAGTCACGCATGGCCAGAGCTGATACCGCTATCTCATTACGCAGCCACAGCACCGTTTCATAATCAGTGGCAAACCCATCCTCAAGCCAATAGGTCTCAGCCGGTACCAGGACATCAAAGATTGACAGAAGCATGTTCTGAGAGCCTCCATGCAGAAGATAATCCTTGTTAAGGGCCTCAAAAGCTGAATCAGCATAAGCCAACGCCTCCTCAAAACGGCCTTCAGTATTGCACAGATAGGTCTGGTTAGCATAGTTGTAGGCCTTGACAAGCAGGCTGTCCTGCGCTCCGTCAGACTCCTGCGCCCGCGCAGTCACACCGGCACACAGTATAAGCAGTACGCTCAGAGCGCGTCTTATGCCTTTGGGCAGACGGAAAGAGAACCGGCTGCCCTTGCCGGGCGTGCTCTCCACATTGAAACTGCACACATGGAACAGGTCATCAGACTTACGGTATTTCTCAATAATACCCTTGCAGTTCATCAGACCGAACCCGCTGCCCTTGCCCTGGCTCTGTCCCTGCCCTATCTGATCTGGAGCAAATACCTTTTCAACACGGATAAGGCGGACATCATCCTCACTAAGGCCTACACCCGTATCAGAGACCGATATCTCTACATAATCACTGCCCTGCTGCGCCTCAACAGAAACCTTGCCGCCCGCAGGAGTGAACTTACGGGCATTATCCGCCAGAGTATTGATCATAAACAGGGTGAGTACACGGTCTGCACGCACTACGGCATCAGTTTCAGCCACATCCAGCTCCACACCTTTCTGCATGAAACTGCGGCTGCTGCGGCTTACAATATCAAACAGACTCTGCAGCTTAAAGCTCTCAATATTCAGAGCGACCACGCCCTGACGTATGCGGATCCACTGAGATAGCAGGTCATTGTACTGGTTGATGCGCTCTGCAAGCTCACGCACATACTGCAAGCTCTGGGCATACTGCTTACTGCCAGCGGGCATCTCTGCCATATGTCGTATCTCAGAACGCATACGGTCTATGAACGGCAGGCACTCTGCCACCACCTGGCAGCAGGTCTTACGGGCCAGGTTCTCACGCTTGTTGTTCTCAGCATGCAGACGGTACAGATAGTGCTGTTTCTCTGCCTGCTTAAGCCGGTCAGCCTGCCCCACCAATTCATCGGCATTCTTAAGGGCTGCCTTAAGGAACGGAGCAACGGTATTCAGCACCGCACGGCTGTCACGATTTACACGCTTTCCACCCCATGAGGCTGTTATCTCCGCGTTCTCATCAATCACAATTGATTCTGCCCCAGTGAGTTCCATCAGTTCCGGAGCGACAGTGCGGTTGAGCCACTCTATAATATCAGTGCCTGCGGGAGCCGGCCTCAGGGTATTCTCGCAAAGCCCGATGGTTTTCTGCATCATAACAACATACTTGCGGTTTGCTGCATTGATACGCTTGTGGAACAGCAGGATAAAGACCAGCAGCAGCACAATAGCGGCTGCCACGGCATAGAGCATTCCCGTGAGACGGCGGTTGGAACGTTCCAGCAAAATGGTGCGCGCCTCATACCGGCGGTCAAGACGAATATTCTTCTGAAGCTCCAGATAGACTGTCCTGTTATAATCCGATGCGGGTTTATTATCAAGTCCTGAATAGGCCAGACTCATCTGCTCACGCAGTGATGAGAGGCATTCAGGCACTGTGGCATGAGGCATAGCTGCCATCCACTTCTCCTCAACTATGACGCCGTCTGTCCGGTACAGCTCCAACGGCTCAAAACTGCCGTTGCCGGCGCAGTTAAGGCGGTAGTTGTCATTAAGCATATCCAGTGCGGTACTCAATGCACCGAGCGCCTCCTGATATAATCCTCTCTCTATATAGCATGAGGCCAGCAGCCTCTCACTTTCTATAATCTCATACTGTCCGCCATATGACGCCGACAGTTGCAACGCCTTGAGAGCCAGCTGCGTAGGCAGCAGTTCAGGCTGCACATCGGATGCATTGAGACGTGACAGCATATCATCACTAACGCCTGACAACACATTCTCCGGACCGTACTCCAGCAGCAATGAGCAGATGGCACTTATGCTGAGCGCCTGCATCCTCACATTATTGTACCGTACTGCACTCCTTAGGCAGTTGTCAAGACTGCGCAGTCTCTGTGACGCCACCTCCTCCTGGCCGTATGTCTCAAGACCTATGCCCAGTCCATGCATATAGGTGTACATAAGGAAGCGATCATGGTCCTCACGCAGCAGATTGTCAGGAACCACGTATGACATCTCACGCCCGGCCTGTCCCAGCTGCTCCAGCTCAAACCAGTACCGGGCAGACTCCATCCTGAAGGAGCGCTCCAGTGACAGAAGACGTGACGCCTGGGCATCATTCAGAGCCTCCTGCTCCTCATGCAGCGAACGCAGGTTCAGCAATATGCTGTTACGGTATTCATAGAACGATACATTATCCGATGTACGCTGACAGATACGCATCAGCCCTATCTCCGATGCCACCACCTCCAGCATATTACCGGTGATGGATGGTACAGAGCTGTACAGATCCCACGCCTGGGTAAAGTCCATCTTTATGAACGCAATGCGTGCCAGCGTGTTAACCGCCTTGGCACGCTCATCAGAATGACGGCCTGATACCTCCTGTGCAAACCGCGCATACTGCTCAGCCGAGTCAATATTGTTCCAAAGGAAAGATATGGCCTTCTCATTCAGGTCAAACGCCGTAAGCCCCGAGTCCTGCAGCTGAGACGGCCCGCATGCAGCAAACCATATCAGCGCACAAAAAACCAGATATTTTACCCCAAAACGCTTCATCTACCTGGTACGTTTTGATTTGGAACCTTTTTCTTTCTTAAAAGCGGTGGTCTCCGGCATAAGAGTGAGCACGCAAGCCGCTTCAAGTCCATATTCCGTATATGCTGAGATCAACACATTCCTTTTTTCTGTAACTGTCTCCGGAGCAAATACCGTGCACTCAAAGGCATCAGCACCCACGTTTATGCTCACCAGAGTGTCTGATGACTGCCATCCTGCAAACATTCCCTTTTCAAGCCCGCGTAACTGCATTGTTGCTGTTTCACCGCCCTTGAGAACCTTTTTGTCAGCACACATAAGCATAAACAGCGGTCCGTTATTGTTGTTCACTCTCTCTGAGAGTTCCAGTCCTTCAATATCAGTTATTGTCTCCTGATCCTCAAGAACCGTGTATTCATCACCGTTTATCCTGACATCATTCAGATAGTTCCTGTCTGCAATGCTGTACTCCCTGCTGAACATGAGTTTATCACACCCCGTCACTTCACAGCCGGAAAGTATCATGCCATCTCCGCTGTCCGCAATATACAGCACTCCGCTCCTGCTCTCAAAACGGCAGTTGCGGAACACCGCGCCATATGAGTGCCGCAGGACAACGCTGTCAACAATAAATGTACACCCGTTGAACTCAACCGGCCATGATACGTCAACGGTACCTTGAAAGGTCCTGTTACTGAAACTGTTCAGCACCGGCAGTTTCTGGGCAGACAATCCGTTTGAGGCGGTAATGCCCGTCACGGTAAAAAACAGCAACAATCTATGTAACAGCTTTGTCATCGGCATATTTTTACAAAAATATCCTTTTTTTCCGTACCTTCGCCTTTAGTATGGATAAATTGGTTCAGATTGCCACTATCAGGACGGGATTTCCCACCAAATTCGGAATTCCAAGGCAGAGCGGATTGGTCCCGGAGCTCAAGGGAACCATTATGTTCAACCCCGAGTTCCGTAATGCCGATGCTTTGAGAGGGCTTGAAGGATTCAGTCACATATGGCTGATATGGGAGTTCTCTGAGGCTGTCTGTGAGGAGTGGTCACCCACCGTACGTCCGCCGCGTCTTGGAGGCAACACCCGTCTGGGCGTGTTTGCCACCCGATCACCGTTCCGTCCCAACCCCATAGGGCTCTCATGCGTAAAGCTGGATTCAATTGAGCTTGATTCCCCTCAGGGGCCGCTGCTACACGTGAGCGGAGCGGACCTTATGGACGGCACACCTATTTATGACATAAAGCCCTACGTACCATATACAGACTGCCAGCCCACGGCGACTGAGGGTTTTACCGGAACGGTCAGCATGCACAAGCTGAATGTAATCATCCCGCAAAATCTGGAGGTAAAAATAAAACCCCAGACGCTTGATGCGCTCCGGGGTATTCTTTCTGAAGATCCGCGGCCCCGTTACCAGAACGATCCGGACCGCGAATATGGCTTTGACTTCAGTGGCTATGCCGTCAAGTTCAAGGTCCCTGACCCTGACACCCTGACCGTCACTGACATCACTTGTTGTCATCAGGCTTGACTCTGTCAGCCACCAGTTCCTCTACCATCTCACCTGCTATATACAGGTAGGCGGAATTAACCTTGCAGTTAGTGGTAAGTGCTATTGTCTTTTTAAGCTTACCCACCCTGCGGGTAGAACCGTTATAGCTTACCTTTATGGAGTCCTTCATGCCCGGCAAGATAGCCGTCTTGGGGAACTCAGGTACAGTGCATCCGCATGTGGAACTGGCGGACAGGATAAGCAACTCCTTGTCGCCGGTATTTGTGAACACAAACCAGCAGGTCTTGTCTCCATGAGCCCTGTCAAACAGGCCGAAGTCATGAGTAGTCTTTTCAAAAGTAATCTCCGGATACTTTTCATCCGGTTCTTGGGCATTGCCACCCCATGCGGGAATAATAACCGCAGCAAACAATGATAGGGTCAGAATTCTTAAATGTTTCATATTATGTAAAATTTATCGGGTGCTAAATTATTAAAAAAAATTCATACATCAATAAGAGCCGCTTTTCTTTGCCAAATCCAAAAAACCGAACTATTTTTGGATTCCCATAAATAAAGGACTCATATGTTTGACGAGAAAGACCTGGAACAGTTTAAAAAGAAGGGAACGAATGCTGAGAATGTAAAAGCACAGTTGGAATTGATCAAGAACGGATTCCCCTTCCTGGAGTTGGAGGCAGCCGCATCTATCGGCAACGGAATAATAGCAGTTGATGACGCACAATTGAACAAGTACATAAAGATGTGGGACGCCTTCTGTAGTAGTAAAAGGCACTCCATTACAAAGTTCGTACCTGCATCAGGTGCAGCCAGCCGCATGTTCAAGGACCTGTTTGCATTCCTTGATGCCGATTATACCGTCCCCACCACACGGTTTGAAAAGACCTTCTTTGAAGACATAACCAAGTTTGCATTCTACAAGGATCTGGATGCCGCCTGTGTAGCCAATGAAGGCAAGAATATAAAGGATCTTGTCAAAGCGGGCAGTTACAAGGCTGTAGTTTCCAATCTGCTCGGTTCCAAGGGACTCAACTACGGAGCCCTGCCAAAAGGTTTGCTCAAATTCCACAGCTATGGCTCAAGTCAGCGTACTCCGTTTGAAGAACATATGGCTGAAAGTTCCATGTACGCATCCGGTGCCGACGGCGTAGTCCAGATTCATTTCACCGTATCGCCGGAGCACTGGCCTCTGTTCAAGAAACTGGCCGACAGTTGCAGCAAGACTTTCTCCAAACGGTTCGGTGTAACGTATGACATATCTTTCTCTGAGCAGAAACCCAGCACGGATACAGTTGCTGCCGCCGCTGACGGCACTCCGTTCCGTAACGATGACGGTTCCATACTGTTCCGCCCCGGAGGCCATGGTGCGCTCATAGAAAACCTCAATGAGCTGGACACGGATATAGTCTTTATCAAGAACATTGACAATGTGGTGCCCGATCATCTCAAGGCAGACACCGTTACATATAAGAAACTGCTTGCAGGCATTCTTGTGACTGTGCAGAGCAAGATATATGACTATCTGCATATTCTTGACGGCAGCAAATACACCGCTGCCCAGCTCAAGACAATATCCAAGTTTGTATCTGAGACGCTCTGCTGCCACAAGAAAGACATTGACACCCTTGACAGTAAGCAACTTGCCGAATGGCTTCGCAGCAAGCTCAACCGCCCCATCCGCGTGTGCGGTATGGTAAAGAACGTTGGCGAGCCCGGCGGTGGTCCGTTCCTGGCATACAATGCTGACGGCACGGTATCACTGCAGATTCTTGAGAGTTCACAGATTGACCTCAATGATGCCCGCAAGAAAGAGATGTTCACCAAGGGTACACATTTCAACCCCGTGGATCTGGTTTGCGCCGTGCGTGATTACAAGGGCAACAAGTTCAACCTGCCTGATTATGTTGACAAGGCTACCGGCTTCATCTCAAGCAAGTCCAAGAACGGACGTGAACTCAAGGCTCTGGAACTGCCCGGCCTGTGGAACGGTGCCATGAGTGACTGGAACACTCTGTTCGTAGAGGTTCCGCTCAGCACCTTCAATCCCGTCAAGACGGTCAACGACCTGCTCCGCCCCCAGCATCAACCCGCCTAAAAAAAGTACAATTGGGGACAGACCCCAATTGTACTTTTTATTACTTTTGCATCGCAATCGCGATAGTAGCTCAGTTGGTAGAGCGTTGGCTTCCCAAGCCGAAGGTCGCGGGATCGTGCCCCGTCTATCGCTCTTGAAAGGATTCCTGTTTTGGGAGCCCTTTCTCTTTTTCCCGGCTTGGGAAGCCAAAGGCTTGTCTAAGCGCTCGCTACCCGCTCGCTAGAGCCGAAGGTCGCGGGATCGTGCCCCGTCTATCGCTCAATTACTCTATTTCAAGAGTCACGATGCTGGCAGCGGGGATTTCAAGAGTGATTGCGCCAGTCTTCTTATCTATCTTGGCGCCCTTGAAATCAGCGAGCTTAATCTTGTCAGGATTCTCAAAAGTATTGTAGTTGCTGGCCTTGTCACTGGTCAGGATCTTACCGGTTACCTTCTTGGCCTTGAAACCATCCAAATTGACAACTACGCTCTGAGTCTCATTCAACTTGACATTTGACATTGAGACATGCAGCTTGCCGTCCTTCTTTGAAGCGGTTGAACTGAACAGAGGCAGCGGACGTGTAGCTGTCTCATCGGGATTGGCTGCATAGCGCTCATTGGGAGTAAGCTTAACCTCAACACCATCCAGATCAGTAGGAATGTATGTAGCATCCATGTGAGGCTTGTACATATCAAATATCCAGTATGTGGGAGTAAGCACCATCTTGTCATCCTTGGTAAGGATCATTGACTGAAGCACATTGGCCACCTGTGCGATATTTGTCATCTGAATGCGGTCACAGTACTTGTGGAACACGTCAAGTGACAGTGAAGCAACAAGAGCGTCACGCATGGTGCTCTGCTGATAGAGCTGTGTGCCGGGCTCAGGCTCCCACCATGTACCCCACTCGTCAACCAGCAGCGGAGTCTTGTGTTCAGGGTCATACTTGCTCATAATAGCCAGATGCTTCTGGATAACGGGTTCGATACCCAGGCACTTGCCAAGACACCAGTAGAAATCCTCATCCGTGAAATCCAGAGCGGGCTTCTTGGCACCTACCCAACCTGATACGGTATAGTAATGCAGAGATACGGCGTTCATCATTGAACCAACCTTCTTCATCAGGACTTCTGTCCACTCATAGTCATAGTCAGTAGCACCGCTGGCAATCTTGAACAGCTGAGTACCGTTAAAGTCACGACAGTAGGTCTGATAACGGCGGAAAATATCTGAGTAATACTCAGGCAGCATGTTGCCACCGCAGCCCCAAGCCTCATTACCTATGCCGATATACTTTACATGCCAGGGCTCCTCACGACCGTTCTGCTTGCGCAGCTTGGCCATAGGACCATCGGCAGCGTTCATATACTCAATCCACTTGGCAGCCTCCTCAACAGAGCCGCTACCTACGTTCAGTGAGATGTAAGGCTCACAGCCTATAAGTTCGCAAAGGTTAAGGAACTCATGTGTACCAAAGCTGTTGTCCTCAACAATGCCACCCCAGTTGTTGTTTACCATTACAGGGCGGTTCTCCTTGGGGCCGATACCATCCATCCAATGATACTCATCGGCATAGCAGCCGCCCGGCCAGCGCATTACAGGAACCTCAAGCTCCTTAAGTGCTGCAAGCACGTCGTTGCGGTAACCGTTGGTGTTGGGGATTGATGACTCGGGGCCTACCCACAGACCGCCGTAGATACAGGTACCCAGATGCTCTGAGAACTGTCCGTAGATGTTCTTGTTGATGGTTGCACCCGGCTTGTCGGCATGCACATTTACCGTTACCTCATTTTTAGCGCTTACTGACAGAGCTGCCGCCAGTGAAAGCAGGAAAAATACCTTTTTCATTATTATATCGAACTGTTTTTTGTTGTTTCTGTGTTGCGAAGATAATATCTTTGCGGCAGATACCTCCAATGTAATGGCAAAAAAAGGATTATTGATAATTGCGACATTACTGCTATTCTCAGCATGTATGTTCAATGACCCTGTATCAGAATGCCCCGACTACAGGATTTACATACGTCCCACCGATACCCAGGAAACCATCATCCAGAGCATAATTGAGTCTGACCCCAACGCAAGGACCAAAGCGCTCAACTACCTGCTCAAGCATCGCGATTACAGCACACATATACATACCGGATGCTACACCATACGCTCCGGAGCTACTCCCAAGCAGGTATCGGATATGCTCCTGGGCGGGACTCAGACTCCCGTCAAACTGACAATAAACAGCACACGTACCGTTGACCAGATGGTACGGGCCATATCCAACCAGGTCATGGCGGATTCAGCACAGATAGCAGAGCGCCTAAGTGACATAGCCCTGCTGGATTCACTGGGATACACTCCCGCCACTGTCTTCTGCATGATAATACCCAATACCTACGAGGTATACTGGAACATATCGGTCGATGCACTCATAAACCGCCTTGTCAAGGAACGTGACCGTTTCTGGAATGAGCAGCGCTGCGCCAAGGCACAGCAGATAGGACTTACTCAGCAGCAGGTCATGACTCTTGCCTCAATCGTTGAGGAGGAGACCTCAAAATCCGATGAGCTTGCCACAGTAGCTGGTCTGTACATGAACCGCCTCAATAGAGGAATGCTGCTTCAGGCTGATCCTACGGTGATATTTGCGCTGGGAGGCGAACGCCCCAAGAGGGTTCTCAACAAGCATCTGGAGGTGGATTCACCTTATAATACATATAAGTATGGCGGGCTGCCTCCCGCTCCCATACGGTTTGTGAACACCCGTTCAATCGACGCAGTTCTGAACTATAGCAAGCATAAATACCTGTATATGTGTGCCAAGGAGGATTTCTCCGGATATCACAATTTTGCCACCACTCTGTCACAGCATAATGCCAACGCCGCACGTTATCAGCGTGCTCTCAGAAATGCCGGTATCCGATAAGCTTCATTGTTGGATATTTTCACAGAAAACACATTATTATACGGATTTAATGTCTAATTTTGTGATTACTCTGATTTGATAATTAAAAATAATAATACTGACCTATGATTAAAACCATACTCAATTTTAATAGGCAGAGTTTGCGCCTGTTTACACTGACTTCTGTATGTTCGTGTCTATTCGCCACCCAAGCATCTGCACAACTCTCCCGGAATCCCGACAAGTTTTTGGGAAATATCACTACAGGATATCGGGTTGATGCCGGAGGTGGAGTAGAAGAATACTATAAACTCTGGAACCAGATAACCCCTGAGAATGAGTCTAAATGGGGCTCGGTTGAAGGAACAAAAGGCAGTTACAACTGGGGCAGCGACACGCCATTCAACTACGCTAAGCAATATGGGTTCACATACAAGTTCCATGCTTTGGTTTGGGGCGCACAATATCCCAACTGGTTCAGCAACAAAATGTCAATTAAGGACCGCTATAATGCCATAGTCAGTTGGTTTGATGCCGTCAAGAAACACTACCCCACTCTGCCATTGATTGATGTGGTCAATGAAGCTGTCGGCATGCATCAGCAAGGCAATCCGCTGATGAAGGAATCTTTGGGCGGTGGAGGAAGAACCGGATATGACTGGCTCATAAAAGCATTTGAACTGGCTCATGAACGCTGGCCGGATGCCATCCTTATTTACAATGACTATAACACTTTCCAGAGTGATACAGAAAACTACATCCAGCTTGTAAAGACACTTAGGGATGCAGGTGCTCCTATAGATGCCTACGGATGCCAGTCACATGATGTCAATGATATCAGCAAGGATAATCTCAGCAATACCATGAACAGGATACAGGAGAATCTTAAGATGCCGATGTACATAACTGAACTTGATATAAACGTTGCAGATGACGAAAGGCAGAAAGCGCAATATGAGAGTATTTTTCCTCTTATGTGGGAGGCCGACTACTGTGCCGGCGTTACAATCTGGGGTTATATCTACGGTTCCACATGGGTGGATCATTCAGGAATAATCAGAAACGGGCAGGATCGCCCGGCCATGACATGGCTGCGCACTTATATGCAAAGCGATAACGCAAAGAATGCCAAGAGTCCTTACCCCGGCATGAAAAAAGAGGCTTCAATCTATGTGCATCCCGCATCAATGAAGGTTGCCGATGGTGATGTTCTGCCCATCAAGGTTCGCGCCAGCATGGCTACCAAAACCATTGAGAAAGTTGAACTGTATGTAGGCAAAGAACTGATAGCCACCTTGACTGAGGCCCCCTATGAAACAGTATATACAACGACCTCAACAGGTCAAAAGTCACTTAAGGCTGTTGTAACCACCACTGACGGCACCACATATGAAAGGTATTCAAACTTTGAGGTAATATCTTCAACAACCATACGTGAGCCGTATTCTGAAGTCATTCCCCAGCTGCCCGGCACCATTGTTATGTCTGAGTTTGACAAAGGTGCCTCCGGCATTTCCTACAACAACGCATCGCGCAATCTTACTGCAACCAGAGACGGTGCCTGGATGGAATATACCGTTGATGTCAAAGAAGACGGAATCTACTCATTTGACGCAGAGATAGCTTCTACCAAAACAGGCGGAGTATTCCACCTGGCAGAATATTCCATGGATAATCTGATATTCTTCTCTGACTTTGTTGAGGTTCCTCTGACAGGTGGAAACAACAACTTCAAAATAATGCGCGGTCTGCTGAAAGTACCTCTCACTGCCGGCCGTCACGTATTATGCTTCTGTGTGGACAAAGGAGGTTTCCTTATCAAAAACATGTCATTCAGCCGGTTTGAAGAAGACAAGAATACAACCGTCTCAATATATTCTCTCAAGCCCGCCAATATTTCCGTAGGAGATTCAACAAAAGTCACACTCCGCGTAAAACCGGGCAAGGATACAGAAGTAGACTATATTAAGATTTATGTAAACGACATGTACTACACCACAATAACAGAAGAACCTGCTTCTCAGAGTGGTTACCTGGTATATACATTCTATTTCGCTCCTTCAAAGGGAGGTAATCAAACAATTACTGCCATAGCTACCACAAAAGCAGGCAAAAGCAAACTTTCTTCTTCCAAGACCATAAATGTAAGCTATACACGCAAGCCTTACAAGGAAATAATTATTCCCGGAACCTTTGAGGCCGAAGACTTTGATATAGGCGGAGAGAATATATCCTTCCATGATTCTGATTATGATGATGAAGGTTATGTACAATACCGTTCAGACAATGAAGGTGTAGATATTGTTTCAGTAAATGACGCATACGCCATAGGATATACTACAATCGGTGAGTGGCTTGAATATACCGCCAACGTTACAGAAGCCGGTGATTATACCTATGAGATTTATGCTTTATCGGATGTAATGGGCTCATCTTTCAGTCTCTCATTGAATAACAACGGTACTCTGACTGACCTTACAGGAAAGATTTCTGTTCCTCAAAATGAAGACTGGAGCAAAATAACCGGACGGTTTAATGAACCGCTCAATGAAGGAACCAACGTTATCCGCCTGTCCATAACAGGCAATAACTGCATCATTGACAAGATTGTATTTAAGAAAATAAGACACAACAATGACATAAAGGCAACATTCACAGCTGATCCCGCCACTGTCATCAACAAGAAGCCCACAACACTCAGGGTGACTGTTTTGCCTGAGGACCTCAAGATAGACAATGTCAAGATTTTCAAGGGCAAGAACCTGTACAAGGAGTTTACAGAAGCACCATATGAAACTGAGTTCACGCCTAATGTATCCGGAACATATGAATTTACTGCCATAGTAACCGATTCTGAAGGCGCTGAGTCAGATGTACTGAGCTGCACTGTCAAGTCAGTTAGCAAGCGTTCAACTTACGGCAAATCCGCCATAAGCATTCCCGGTATCATTGAGGCTGAGAACTTTGACAAAGGTGGCGATGGCCTGACATTCCACGATGCCGATGCTGAGGATCACGGCAATGCCAACTACAGAAAAGACAATGAAGGAGTTGACATCTATGCTGATAACAACGGATATGTAGTAGGTCACACCAGTTCAACCGATGAATGGCTGGAATATACCGTCGATGTCAAGACCGCAGGAACATACAGCTACTCCGCAACAGTGAAATCTGATGAACCCGGTTCAGGATTCAAGATCAGTGTATTGAAAGATGACCAGTGGGTTGAACTGGCTCAGGTTAACGTTCCCCAGTCTGATTCAGGCAGTTATACCACAATCCAAGGTGACCTTTTGCAGGAACTGACCAAGGGACAGCAGATAATCCGTATCTCCATAACCGGCCCCTGGTGCTACATTGACAAAATTGAGATTATAAGCTCTGACGCAATAAGATACATCACTCCCGATGATATTGATGCCAACGGCACAAGATACAATCTGGGTGGTGTCAGAGTAAACGAATACCAGAGAGGCCTGATAATCAGGAATGGAAAGACCTATCTGATTAAGTAATCCGGTTTTCCGCAAAAAAAAGAAGCGGGCTGATCTGTCTGATCGGCCCGCTTTTGTATGTATGTTTATGAAGCAGACAAAAAAAACCGCATCGGTGATGTGATGAGAACTCCGGAAAAATAAGTTTTGAGCGCCCAGCCTCCTTTGTAATCCACCGACCGAAGGTTACCCCGTAAGGGGCGTGGCCCGCCATTGGAAACTGAAGCAATCCCGGTTCTTCGTCTTTATTGATGAGTCTCCCGATCTAACCCGGTGCGGTTACTGCGAAGGTAATAAAAAAAGCGGGAGGATATATCATCCACCCGCTTTTTAACTTATCGAACCGGTTTTTACTTAACCTTTTTAACGATAGCCTTGAAAGCTTCGGGGTTGTTCATAGCCAGGTCGGCCAGCACCTTGCGGTTGATCTCGATACCTGCCTTATGGATGGCACCCATGAGCTGTGAATAGTTCATGCCCTCCAGACGGGCGGCAGCGTTGATACGCTGGATCCACAGTGCACGGAACTCTCTCTTCTTGTTCTTACGGTCACGGAATGCATAAGTCAGACCCTTCTCCCAAGTATTCTTGGCAACGGTCCAGACGTTCTTTCTTGCACCAAAGTAACCTCTGGTAAGACCTAAAATTTTCTTTCTCTTTGCTCTTGAAGCAACGTGATTTACTGATCTCGGCATAGTTTTTTGTTTTTTGAATGTCAGCGCCCATCAAAACAGGACTTAAAGGCTGACAAGTCGGTTAATTTTCTTTTGACTGATCTCTTAATCGGGTTATCTCATGCAAAGCAGTTCCTTGACCATCTTTACGTTGGCCTGGTCCAGCAGAGTGAAGTGATCCAGATTTCTTTTACGCTTCTTAGTCTTCTTGGTCAGAATGTGACTGTGGTAAGCGTGTTTTCTCTTGATTTTGCCCGATCCGGTAAGAGCGAATCTTTTTTTGGAACCGGAATTAGTCTTTGATTTCAACATTGTTATTAATAGTTTTGTTTGTTATTTATTACCGTAAGCACCATGCCGGGGCTTAACGGTCTGTTTATTCATTATTCTCTTCCTGTTTAGGGGCATCGGCCTTCTTGGGTGCTCCACCCTTCTTGGGCGATATGAATATCGTCATGCGTTTGCCCTCCAGAATGGGTGCCTGCTCCTGCTTTCCATACTCTTCAAGGTCTTTTGCAAAACGGGCCAGGATATTCTCGCCCTGCTCCTTGAACAGTATTGAACGGCCGCGGAAGAACACGTATGCCTTAACCTTGTCACCGTTCTGCAGGAAACCTATGGCGTGCTTAAGCTTGAAGTTGTAGTCATGATCATCAGTTTGGGGTCCGAAACGTATCTCCTTGACATCAATCTTGACCTGCTTGGCCTTGGCTTCCTTCTGTTTTTTCTTGAGCTGGTAAATGAATTTGGAAAAATCAACAATTCTGCACACCGGCGGAACCGCATTCGGTGAAATCAGAACCAGATCAAGCTCCATATCGTCTGCAATCTTAAGGGCTTCACGCAGTGAAACCACCTTGGGCTCAAAGCCCTCACCGACTATACGGACCTCACGGGCGCGGATTTCGTCGTTAACCTGATACTGATCGCTTAAATTGTCTTTCTTCATATTATTCCAAGCGGGCGCAAAATTACCATTTATTTATCATAGAATTAACTTCTTGGGCAATTTTTTCACCAAATTGGTCAATTTTCATGTTTCCAAGGTTCTCAGCACCCTGCTTACGTACGTTAACCTCACCGTTTTCAGCCTCCTTCTCGCCTACTACAAGCATGTAAGGAATATGCTTAACCTCATTGTCACGGATCTTACGGCCAATCTTCTCGTTGCGGTCATCAACGAATCCGCGGATCTCATACTTGTTCTCAAGCAGTTCCTGTACCTTATGGGCATATTCATTAGCCTTCTCGGAGATAGGCAGGATGGCAACCTGATCAGGTGTGAGCCAGAGCGGGAACTTACCGGCGGTATGCTCAATAAGCACTGCAACAAAACGCTCCATTGAACCGAACGGTGCACGGTGAATCATAACCGGACGCTCCTTCTGGTTATCGGATGCTATATATTCAAGCTCAAATCTCTGCGGCAGGTTGTAGTCAACCTGGATAGTACCCAGCTGCCAGCGGCGACCCAGGGCATCCTTGACCATGAAGTCCAGCTTAGGACCGTAGAATGCGGCCTCACCGTACTCAACGGTAGCCTTCAGGCCCTTCTCTTCACATGCCTCAACAATGGCACGCTCAGCCTTCTCCCAAACCTCATCGCTGCCTACATATTTCTCGTGGTCGTTAGGATCACGCAGTGAAATCTGAGCCTCAAAGTTATTGAAATCAAGAGCCTTGAATATTATCTCGATGATCTCCATCACGCGGATGAACTCACCCTTAACCTGGTCAGGACGGCAGAAGATATGTGCATCATCCTGTGTAAAGCTGCGTACGCGGGTAAGTCCGTGAAGCTCACCGCTCTGCTCATAACGGTATACGGTACCAAACTCAGCAATGCGCAGAGGCAGGTCGCGGTATGAACGGGGCTGAGACTTGAATATGCAGCAGTGGTGGGGGCAGTTCATAGGCTTGAGCAGGTAGCACTCACCCTCCTCAGGAGTAGTGATGGGCTGGAAGCTGTCCTTGCCGTAGTGATCCCAGTGACCTGAGGTTACATA
>JAGBPB010000035.1 GCA_017633615.1 Bacteroidaceae bacterium
AGTGAATATCGTGACGGTGAAGTTATTACAGTGACATTCAAGGCCCACAATAAAGGTAAATATGTACAGCGCGACATACCGCAGGTTTATGTACATCGTGTTGATTCAAAGATAGAGTGGCCTTACAAGGAACTTAAGGGATTCGCCCAGGTATTGGTGTCTTGTAATCCGTATACCACTGATGCCGAAATAAAAATACCGGTTGAGTCACTCAAGTACTGGGATGAGGCCAGGCATGACTGGGTTCTGGAGCCCGGTAAGATTGAGCTTCTGCTGGCTCACGATGCCGGCAATGTCGTTGCCAAGCTTGAGGTGGAGCTGAAGTAAAAATGGTTAGGAAACAAGTACACACATATACGGTAAAGAGTTTTGAGTGCGATAGGAACGACACTCTGCGTTTGCTCACGCTGCTTAATCTTTTCCAGGATATAGCCGATGACAGCGCCAACGAGATTGGCATCGGCTACGATTATCTGCGTACGGTGGGCAAGGCGTGGATCCTGATTGCGATGGATGTGGAGATTGACCGCATGCCGCACCTGCAGGAGGAGATTACGCTCAAGAGCTGGCCGTCGGACTTTTCGGCCCTTTATACCGAACGTGAGTTTGAGGTGTGGAGCTCTGACGGACAGCGTATTATCCGTGCGTGCAGCCAGTGGATCGTGATTGATTTTGCGTCACGCCGCCCCATGCATCTTAAGGACTGTCTGCCGGAGTATGAGCCGATACACGAGAAGGTTATCATTGACGGCCGATTCCCGAAGCTGCCCGCCGTGGAGCGTGAGGACTACTCTGAGCGTTTCTTGGTGCGCTACGATGACATAGACCGCAACAATCACGTAAATAACGCCATATACTCACTCTGGGCCAGTGAGAGTCTGGTGCCTGAGTTCCGTCTTGACCGCGAGCCTGCCAGCATTGACATCAACTTCAAGAAGGAGGGGCTGTTCGGTGAGAAGATTAAGGTTCATACCCAGATGGATGGTG
This sequence comes from Bacteroidaceae bacterium, assembly GCA_017633615.1. Next base: position 988 of record JAGBPB010000035.1, read on the forward strand.
AGACCTCCCTGCACAGCATCCAAGCCATTGAGGATGGCCGCGAGCTTGCCCGCGTGAAATTCCAATGGAGAAAAACCTGAAGTAATGGTGGGGTATCAAATACTTACCCCACATTCCAGGCAAGGCTCTCTTGAACGCTTTCAAATGATTCAAGTTGAGCTTTGCGCTTCAAATCCTGCAAGGCGTTCACATCCTTACCGGTAAGGACTTTGGCAGCAAGGGCATTGCGGAAAGAAGATAGACGGTGAAGGTCAGATCCGTAGAATTCATACAAACCTTCCCAAAGGAGGTGACGAGCCTTGACGGTTGCGTCAAAGCCGTACGCGCCGGTCAGGGACATAATGCTTAACTGGAACTGTACGCCCATATCCTTGAGCCGGTCAAAATCCTTGAAAGACATGTATGTATATCGTTCAGGATGTGCCAGAATTGGGAAGTATCCGTGACTGAATATTTGCTCCAGAGTTTCATTCAACCGCATTGGAGGATTGAAGTATGATGTTTCTACCAGCAGATGAGTTTCTTCTCCCATCGGGAGTAAGTCATTGTCATAGAAACGCTGTTCAAATGTGGAGTCAAGCATATTCTCTGATGACAGATGCATAATGAGAGGACCATTGTATGCGGCACATAACTTATCAAATCCTTGGCGCAGAAGACTGGTGGTATTGGGATATTCTTCCATGATATGCGGCGTAAGCCATACTTCACTCACACCGGCCTCCTCATAGAAGGATAGGGCAGCCAGGGATTTGTCAAGGTTCCGGACCCCGTCATCCACTCCCGGAAGGATGTGGCAATGATAATCCACAGATCCTTTCAGGAAACCTGTTTCATCCAAAGAATAATGATGGGTAAATGGCCACATATGCTAATCTCCATAATAAACATCATGGCTGTGATAGCCATAGCCGTACTTGCCGTAGGCATAACCATATTTGTTACTGTATCGGCCGGTTCTTTCAGTACCGTTCAGGACAACACAAATATTATTGTAGCGCTTGGATGTGTAAAAACGGTCCAGTTGCGGCAGCATGGAACGCTCCGTGAGGCCAACCATCACTACTAAGATGCATGAATCTACCAACGGAGCCACCACGTCAGGATCAGTTACAATTCCTATGGGCGGGCAGTCCAGGAAGATGTAGTCATATTTGGTGCGAAGTGCTTTCAACATCTCAGCCATTCTGGGCTCGGCCAGCAGTTCGGCAGGATTAGGCGGCATCAAACCCACGGACATGACATCCATCGGACTTCCGCCTGCTTCGTGAATAATCAGGGATTCATAATCATCAGTCTTTCCACTCAGATAATCGGCAACGCCTCTGGGGGGTCTGTCTACCAGAAGACTCAGCGAGCGTTTTCTTAAATCTAGGTCAATAACCAGCACACGGCGGTTCTGGACGGCCAGGGTTGTAGGCAGGTTGGTGGAAATAAATGTTTTTCCAGAGTTCACATTGAAAGAAGTAACCATGATCACCTGGCATCCGTTATCTGTCCTGTTCATGAATTCCAGATTGGTACGCATTACACGGAAAGCCTCATTGATAACGTCGCGGTTATGTGCTTTTACCACTATCTCACGTTTCTTCTCCTCATTTGTTCTTTTGCCTGCGATAGAACGCAACCATGCAATTAGCCTCTTGTGGAAATATTTTTTAGATGCAACAGACGGAATTTCTCCAAGGTAAGGGACGGAAAGGTTCTCCAGATCTTTTCTGCCCCGAACAGTTGTATCCAAAACTTCACGCAGATACAAGAAACCGAAAGGTATGGCAAGTCCGATGATGAATGCCGCCAGAAGGATCATTTTCTTATTGGGAGCGACAGGGGCGGATGAGCCGCCGGGAGATGCAACCAGACGGGTGGTGTAGGCCGTAAAGGCCTGTGACAGTTCATTCTCCTCACGCTTTTGGAGTAAGAATATGTACAATGCTTCCTTAACCTTTTGCTGGCGTTCGTCTGAGAGAATCTCACCGGCCTGGCGCGGAACGGCAATGACTCGCTCATCAGAACTGCGCTGTACCTGCTCTGTTGAACTGATCTGTATATTCAGTGACTTGATGTAGTTGTCAAGTGATGTCAGAATAGCTTGTCTCAGGGATGCCATTTGTCCGTCCAGATCTTTAACCAGCAGATTATCCTCACTGGAATTCTCAGCCAGACGGTTACGCTGGAGCATATCGTTGTTGAACTGGTTGATCAGTGACTGGGTGTTGGCGTCGCTTAGACCCACGTTGGCCGGAAGCAGTGCCCCGGCTGATGCACCCAGTACATCTGAGCGGAGGAACCTGGCAATGGATAACTGGTTGTTCAGGTCAATCAGCAGTTTTCCGGCTTCGGTGGAAAGCTGCATATCTTGAGACACGGTGTTGTTGTCAGGCAGGCGGTGGGAGCTTCTGAAAGAGACTATGGTCCTGTCAACCGAACCCAGTTCCTGCTCAATAATACTGAGCCTCTCGTTGATGAACTCATTAGCTGAGGTGGAGATAATATTCTTGTCCTTTATCCAGTTTTCATTATACACGTTGATTATCATCCAAAGCACATCGTCTGCCCGCTGAATATTCACATCCTTATAGGTAAGGTCTATTACAGTAGTGTTCTTGCCGGAAAGTGATGCCGTGAGACGGCTCAGACAACTGTTTGTGGCAGTCCGATAACCCACACGATTCACATAAATGGGTTCTGAAAGTTCCTGCTCCACAAGTGCGGGCGCCCGCTCAACCAGAATGCGGCCAGCAGGAGTATCGGTAGTGTCTCCGTATTCAACCCTTAGGATGGTCTCATCATCCTTAACATTACCCTTGGAAAAGTGAGAAAGGATGATATGTGAGGTTCCGGCCGGAGATACCGTTACAGATGCAGGTTCGTTAAACTCCACAGATAGAAACCTGACTTTAATGGGTAGAGTATTTCCATAACGCGGAATGCTGTGAAATAAACCTTTGGAACTGTAACTTACGTCCAGGTTCAGGTTGCGCACAACCGACATTATCAAATCCGGAGACTGAAAATTGACAAGTTCATTGTTTACGTTTACGCGGCTCACGCCGAACCCCAGATCTGAAAAAGATGAGGTTACATCCAGCGCTGAGGAGCTTTTCATGTCTTCCTTTATCAGGATTGATGCTCTGCGGCTATAGACGGGCGTGTAATGGAGAACATGGAGTATTCCCGCCAACAGGCACACAACGGCAGAGAGGATAAACCATTTCCAATGGTCCAGGACCATTCCCAAAATATCACGGAGTGCAAGCCCGCTGTCCTCCGGCAGGGATTCAGTCTGAATATTGATAGAGTTGGGATAGCTGTTATCCATATATTATGTAAGGTTATATGATCACACTAACGAGCAATGTGGTAATAGAAGTGACCAGAGAACTGACAGACAACCAGAAAGAGGTGGAACGGACATTGTTTCCGTTAATGGTGGATTCGCGCTGCCGTTTCTCATTGGGTGTAACATAGATGACATCCCCCTGCTGTACATAGAATGCCGGAGAAGCATAGATATGTTCTATATCCAGCAAATCTAAACGATACAGGATGTCCTGTTCACCTTCATGGCGTACCAAGGCCAGATTTTCCCTTTGTCCGTTTATGGTCAGGTCGCCAGCCAGGCTCAATGCATCAAATATGGTGAAACGGTCACGGTCAATCTTGTAACGTCCAGGTCTGGAAACCTCGCCCAGCACAGAGAATCCCAGGTTCATGAATTCAACAATCACCACAGGGTCCTTGATCTGACGGCTTTCAATAAGAAGTGATTTAATATGATCCTCGGCTTCTTCACGTGTAAGGCCGGCAAGATGGATATTGCCCAGCACTGGAAAGTCAATGTTTCCCTGAGAATCAACCGTGTAACCGGAAATGCTTTGTGAATTGGCATTCATGTTTCCGCCAGATCCTGAGAGGGACTGCAATTCGGCCAGACGCTTACCATAATATGGAAGGTTGAACATGGATGCCACTTGCGGATCACGGCTGTTGACCACGATAGAAATCTGGTCAGTGGGTTGGAGGCGGATGTATTCAACTTTCAGTGGTGAGAGTTGTGAATTGTGCGTTGCTTCCTGAAAATAGACAATATTAGCCGGAGTGCCACAGGATATAATAAGTACAACGCCAAGCAAAAGCATGGCAGTCCGGATATTACCGTAAAAGGTAATAATAAACTGTTTGACCATCATAATGGTTCAATCAACAATTGGAATAGGACAAAAGGTTAGAGTAAATGGTATTCAAATACTGCTAACCAATAATAAACAGCCACAAAAACGGCGCGAATTTAGAGAATTGTTCAGAAAGCCACAATTCTCAAGTCATTTTTAATATTTATTCACCTTCAATTTTACAGCCCGGGAAGCCCTCGGCATCAGCGCGGAACTTGGGCGTGCAGAAGTAGATAAGTTCGGCGCGGGTCAGCACGGTGTTATCGGCATCCATGAGTTGGGCCTCGATGAATGCTACGTTGCGCATCATTTTGGTGATTCGGGCACGTATGGTTATCTCATCAAGCAGGGTGGAGACGGGCTTGAGATACTCCATGTTCATCTTTGAGGTTACGCCGTTGGTCTGGAGCTTGCGGCAGACTACCCAGCCTGCGGTCTCATCAATCAGCAGGGCCTGAATACCTCCGTGCAGCGTGTTCTGCCAGCTCTCATAGTCATGCGTGGGGCGGAACTTGGTTACAATCCAATCACCGTCTTCATAGAACTCCTGATGCAGTCCGATAGGGTTAGTGGGGCAGCATACAAAACAGTTGTAACCTTCAGTACCTATCCAAGGATTAATAATTTTCTTCATATTTCATATTTGTATTTATCGAGCAGATGCAAAAGGGGACAGTCCCCAATTGCATCATTTTTTGTGCAATTGGGGACTGTCCCCTTTTGCATCTTTTTGTTTGTCCTGATAGAGGAATCGGCGGATCTTGTGCGTAGCGGTCTTGCTGAAGGGTTCCTTCATGACCTCCACATCCTTGATCCTGAGGAACTGGCTCACCTTGGAGTTTACGAATTCCATCACCTCCTTTTTACGTTTCTCAATATTCTCAAGGAACTTCTCCTGGCCCTCCAGGTTCCAGTCTACAGCACCTTCATTGAACTGCACAAGGGCTACCAGCTGGCCTGAGCGGCTTATCACGAGTGATTCATTCACATCCTGAATGTTATTGATAACGCTTTCAATCTCCTCCGGGTAGATGTTCTCTCCCGATGCGCCGATGATTACGCTGCCGGAACGGCCCAGGATTGAGTATCGGCCTTTCTTATCGACAGTGGCTATATCGCCGGTGCGCATCCAGCCGTCATCGGTAAAGACGGCTTTGGTGCGGGCGTAATCCTTGTAGTATCCAAGCATCACGTTGGGGCCTTTTACCTGGAGTTCACCCTGACCGGTCTCAGGGTTGACATCGGCCAAACGCACCTGGACATCAAATGATGAGGTTCCGGTGGTGCCTAAGTGGGTACGCTTGGGGCCTGCATCGCATATGAGCGGTGCGGTCTCGGTGAGGCCGTAACCTATTGCGTAGGGGAACTTTATGTTGCGCAGGAACTGCTCAACCTCCACGTCAAGTTTGGAGCCTCCTACACCAAAGAACCGCATGCGGCCGCCAAACTGCTGCTTGACTTTCTTGCCCACAAGGAAGTAGAGTATGCGTGGAAAATGCTTCTTGAGGTAGCGCAGATATTTGCTGCCGGCTATTGTGGGGAATATCTTGCCGCGTATGACCTTCTCAATAATGAGCGGCACAGAGAGCATCGTGGTGGGGCGGATCTTCTTGAGAGCGTCGGCCAGAATGGTTGGTGTAGGCGGTTTCTGTATGTAATAGACCGATGCGCCTGCAGAGAAAGGATAGAGCATTCCGATGCTCATCTCATATGTATGGGCCAGGGGCAGTATGGACAGGAACACGTCCTTGCGATACACTTTATGTGCGTGCCAGGCTGTGAGTATGTTGTGGCAGAAGTTGCGATGGCTCAGCATCACGCCCTTAGCATTGCCTGTGGTACCCGATGTGTAGATGATGGCGGCAATGTCCATGGGTTCAGGCAGCTTGCCGCGGCCGTCGCAGGTATAGCGGTCATCCTCAGCGCGGATGAAATCAAACGTACTTATGTCTATGACCAGATGCAGGCGGTTAAGAGTCTCCTGGCTGATTTTGGGCAGCTGTTTCTGTGATACAAAGATTGCCTTGGCGTCAGAGTGGGAGAGTATGTTCTCAACCTCATTGGGCGATAGTTCCGGGAGCATGGGTACTGCAATGCGTCCGCTGGCGGTTATTGAAAAGAAGGCAACGGCCCAGTTGGGCATGTTCTCGGACAGGATGGCTATCTTGTCTTCGGCATTGATTCCAAAGGTGGAGAGTATGCCTGACAGCTCATCGCATTTGTCCTTGAACTGAGCGTATGTGTAACGGCAACCGCCGTCAACATAGTCTGATACCATCAGGTTACGGTTGACTGAAGCCGAGTAAAGCAATACGTCGGCAAGAGTGCTGAATCTGTGTCTCATTTATCTGGTAAGGTATTTTTCGGGATGACGTCCTTTCAAATTCATCTTTTCATAGATCTCCTGGATGCGGCGGGTATCGGCGTTGGCATCATCGGTCAGTTCTACTTTCTGTGCTACGGCAACTTTCTTGGTGCCCCAGTCAAAGTAGCACAGGTAAACGGGTATGTCTGCAGCTTTGGCGATGAAATGATAACCGGTTTTCCATCGGGATATAGGCTTTCGGGTACCCTCCGGAGCAATTGCCAGGTGCATGAGGTCTTTTTTATCCATCTCCTTGAGGACGGAGCGGACTACTGATCCGGGATGCTTGCGGTCCACGGGTATGCCTCCGATAGCTCTTAGAATCCAGCCCAGAGGCGGGAAGAAGAGGCTTTTCTTGACCATGCAGAAGGTCTTGCCGCCTATTGAAACGTAGAACAGGTATGCCACTACAAAGTCAAGCATTGAGGTGTGGGGAACACCCAGAAGTATGCACTTGGGTTCCGGGGGCAGGAACGGATCTGTTTTCCATCCCCAAACTTTCAATATCCATCCGCAGAATTTACGCCACATAAAGTCTGTTTTAAATTTGGGCGCAAAAGTACTGCCTATATATATAATACCTTATATTAAATTTTATAATTGTGGTTAATTAATCCCCATTTGTGGTGAAAAAGCTGGAGATTAGTTTTTTGAGACAACGTTCCGTGGCTGTTCCAGCCCCCTACAGACCCTAAACGTCGAACTGATGCTCATAAAAACTAATCCCCAGTTTTTTACAAATGGGGACAAAAGCACTATCTTTGCGGACAATTAATAATAAAATTATGAGCAAATCATATGAGGAGATAAATGAGAAGATCCGAAAGGGTAAGGCGGTGGTCCTGACGGCTGAGGAGGTGTCGGAGATGGCCAAGACGATGAAGCCCAAGGAGATTCTGGATAAGGTTGATGTGGTTACAACCGCTACGTTTGGAGCTATGTGCTCCAGTGGTGCTTTCCTGAACTTTGGGCATGCCAATCCGCCTATCCGCATGGAGAGGATTGAGATCAACGGCGTGCCTGTAAGCGGCGGTCTGGCTGCTGTGGATACGTTTGTGGGTGCTACTGACTGCAATCCGCAGAATCCTACTTACGGCGGCGCACACATCATTCAGGAGCTTATTGACGGCAAGGAACTGACCTTAGAGGCTTGGGGCAAGGGTACTGACTGCTACCCGCGCAAGCATATAAAGACGCAGATATCGCTTAAGACCATCAACGAGGCTATCCTGATGAATCCCCGTAACGCATATCAGAACTATAACGTGGCTGTGAACTCCACAGACCGCACGCTCTATACTTACATGGGCACTTTGCTGCCAAGGATGAAGAATGCCTCTTACAGCTCAGCAGGTGAGCTTTCACCACTTTTGAATGACCCGGAATGCCGCACAATCGGTCTTGGTACACGCATATTCCTTTGCGGAACACAGGGCTATGTGGTTTGGAACGGCACTCAGTTCAATTGCAGCAAGCCTCTTAATGAATATGGTGTGCCGATGGGAAATGCACGTACATTGGCCCTGATGGGTGAGATGCGTGAGATGTCCAGTGAGTTCCTGCGCGGAGCCTATTTTGAAAAATACGGCGTTACCATGTATGTTGGAGTGGGAGTGCCTATTCCGCTGTTGGATGAGGACCTGGCACATCGCGTAAGCATCAGAAACAGCCAGATTGATACTTTCATTGAGGATTACGGTCAGAAGGGTGATCTTATTGGTAAGGTCAACTATGAGCAGTTGCGCTCAGGTGAGATTGAATTCATGGGCAAGAAAATCCATACGGCTCCGCTTTCAAGCCTCAATAAGGCCCGCAAGATTGCGGCTATTCTGAAGGATTGGATTGAGAAGGGACAGTTTGAACTGACTGCTCCTGTAAGGCCTATGCCCACGGGAACATCGCTTCAAGGACTTAAAGATTTGAACTTGTAAATCAGCTAATTATGACAAAGAAAGTAGTTATATCATTCCCCGATGGCGAGGCCAGTCGCCCGCTAATCTATGAGCTGATTAAGAAGTACGATATAATGGTCAGCATCATCAAGGCTGACATTGACGGCGGACGTCGCGGAAAGCTTGTTCTGGAACTGGATTCGGACTCCGATCATATTGCTCAGGCTATTGATTTCATGCAGAAAAGCGGTGTGGATGTAAGCCCGCTTGAAAAGAAAATTACATTTGATGATGCCAAGTGTGTAAGTTGCGGTGCATGTACATCGGCCTGTCCTTCAGGCGCCTTGTCAATAGGTGCTCCGGATTGGAAACTCAAGTTCCAACCTGACAAGTGCGTAGTTTGCAAGATGTGCATTACAGCTTGTCCGTTAAAGCTTTTCCACATAGAATTTGCTGATTGATGGAATACAGGGAACGCAGTTACCGCAGCCGTTTCTCTAATGATGAGAGACGCTGGTTCTGCGTAAAGTTCCTTGAATCTGATTTATGGATAGGGGTCGATAGCGGCTCCTATTCTGCGTCTATGGAGGCTGATACATACGCCATGCTGGTGGATTTGCGCCGCACAATGGATGCGTATTTGCTTATGGATCCTGGGTACAAGACTGCTCTCACACCTTATGACGCAGGCCTGGAGGCTCCGGAGATTCTTAAAAGCATGTCCGGAGTGAGCCACAAGACCGGTATAGGGCCAATGAGCGCAGTGGCAGGTGCTGTGGCTCTGCATATTGCTGAGTTCATCAAGAGCAAGTTTCGTGTAAAAGAAATCATTGTGGAAAACGGCGGTGATATCTATGCGGAGGCAAATGCAGATATGGATATTGCTGTATTTGCCGGACAGTCACCACTCTCAGAAAAAATAGGCCTGCATATACCTGCTGCAGACTTTCCGCTTGGAATCTGTACATCAAGCGGTACAGTAGGGCCCTCACTGAGCCTGGGTCGCGCAGATGCCGTAATGATAGTCTGCAAAGATGTAATGCTGGCCGATAGCTACGCAACTGCAATGGCAAACCGCATCCAATCAGTAAATGACCTGCAGCCTGTCATAGACCGCATCACCAATACGCCTGATATCCTTGGCGCCATTGCCGTAAAAGATGACCGCATGGCTATCTGCGGCCAATATGAGCTGCGCCTCTTCAAATAACCGCCCTGATATTGCAAAAAAAAGTATATTTGCAGAAATATAAAATTATGGAAGAGATTAAGGTCGTTGTTGAGAGTAAGAAAAACGGAGCGGGAACTGCAGGTTTTGTCCTTGGCCTGACAGGTTTGATTTTATGTTGGGTTCCGGTACTTGATATCATACTTCTGCTTTTAGGTTTCATTTTCTCATTCATCGGATTATTCAGGAATCCCAGAGGTTTGGCTATTGCGGGGTTCCTGCTCTCTATCATAGGTTCTATAATAGTGTTTCTTGCAATAATAGGAATACTCGCTATGTCGTCAAAATGATATAATACTCACTAACTTACATTACTAATTCAAATATGAACAAGAGACTTATGTGGCTGCTTAATGCAGCGTTATTTGCAATTCTGCCTCTTAAGGCTGCCGATAACAAGGGTATTTCATTTACAGAGCTTTCTGCCGATAGGTTTACGCTTATTGAGAACGGCAAACCTGTACAGATTCTGGCCGATGAGGCCGATAAGGCTGGCGTGCAGATTGCACTCAAGGCTCTGCAGCAGGATTTCAAGGCTGTGGCAGGGCAGGAGGCCCAGGTTATTTATGAGCCGGGACAGGGTAAGCCCGTGATTGTGGGAACCATTGACAGCAAGTACATTGCCCAGATAATCAAGTCTAAGAAGATTGATAAGAAGGAGCTGCAAGGTAAGCGTGAGAAGTATATCATGACCGTGATAGAGAATCCCATCAAGGGCGTAGATGAAGCGCTTGTGATTGCCGGTAGTGATATGCGCGGTACAATATACGGTATATATGAGCTCTCTGAGCAGATTGGCGTGTCACCCTGGTATTACTGGGCCGATGTACCAATCCAGCCACAGAAGAACATTTCTTTGGCCAAGGGTACGTACACAGCCGGTGAGCCCGCGGTAACATATCGCGGCATATTCCTGAATGATGAGGCCCCGTGCCTTACCACATGGGTTAAGAATACGTTCGGCACAGAGCGCGGTGGACATGAGTTCTATGCCAAGTGCTTTGAGCTGATTCTGCGTCTGCGCGGTAACTTTATGTGGCCCGCCATGTGGGACTGGGCATTTTATGCCGATGATCCCGAGAACTCCAAGACAGCCAATGACATGGGTATCATAATGGGTACCAGCCACCATGAGCCTATGGCACGCAACCATCAGGAATGGGCCCGTAACCCCAAGGCATACGGCGGTCAGTGGGATTATACCAAGAACAAGGAGGAGCTGCAGAGATTCTTCCGTGAGGGTGTGGAACGTGCCAAGAATACTGAGGATTTGATAACCATCGGCATGCGTGGTGACGGCGATGCCGAGCTGCGCGGAAGCGACGAGGATAATATGAAGATGCTGGAGGGCCTGTTCGCCGATCAGCGTCAGATAATAAAGGAGGTTACAGGTAAACCCGCCGAGAAACGTCCGCAGGTTTGGGCACTCTACAAGGAGGTTCAGACCTATTACAACAAGGGTCTGCGCGTGCCTGATGATGTGATAATACTGCTTTCTGATGATAACTGGGGTGATATCCGCCGCCTGCCTAATGAGCAGGAACGCAAGCGCAAAGGCGGGTGGGGTATGTACTACCACGTAGATTACGTAGGTGCACCGCGTAACTCAAAATGGCTCAATATTACCCCGATACAGCACCTCTGGGAGCAGATGCAACTTACCTATGATTACGGCGTAGATAAGATTTGGGTACTCAATGTAGGTGACCTCAAGCCTATGGAATATCCAATCACCCTTTTCCTTGATATGGCCTGGAACCCAACGGCTTTCACAGTTGAGACCCTGCTGGATCACACTTATGATTTCTGCCTTGAGTTCTTTGGTGAGGAAGAGGCCCAGGAGGCTGCACGCATTCTGAATCTGTGCTGCAAGTATAACGGCCGTATAAGCGCCGAGATGCTTGATGCACGTCAGTATTACACGCTTGAGACCGGTGAATTTGAGCAGGTCTGCGATGACTACGCCCGTCTGGAGGCTGAGGCCCTGCGCCAGTATTTGCGCCTCAAGCCTGAGTACCGCGACGCTTATCAGCAGATAATACTGTTCCCCGTTCAGGCTATGGGAAATATTTACGATATGTACTATAGTCAGGCCATGAATCAGAAACTGGCCCGCAACAACGACCCTGCCGCAAACTACTGGGCCGAGCGTTGTGAGCGCGACTTTAAGCGTGATGCTGAACTCTGCGCCTACTACAACAAGGAGATGGCCGGCGGCAAATGGAATGGCATGATGATCCAGAAGCACATCGGCTACACTTCATGGAACGATAATTTCCGTGCCGATACCCAGCCCCGCGTAAGCCGCGTTGAGGTAGGGGACAAGGTAGGCGGATACGTATTTACCCAGAAGAACGGTGTTGTAGCAATGGAGGCTGAGCACTTCTTTGCCCAAACCGATGTTACATCAGGCACAGCCAAGTGGACCACAATTCCGTATATGGGCCGAACACTCTCAGGTGTTGCCCTGATGCCTTACAGCCAGCCTACAGACGGTGCCTCAATGACCTATAAGTTCAATCTTAGTGAGGATGTTGAGAACCTGAAAGCTGTAATAGCAGTAAATGCCACACTTACATTCAAACGTTTGGAGGGGCACCGTTACATGGTAAGTCTGGATGGTGGTAAGGAGATAGAGGTGGTATTCAATGAGCGCCTCAATGAGGACCAGCGTAACATCTACTCAGTATATTATCCCACTGTTGCAACCCGCGTAAAGGATGATACCGTAGAGTTGGGCAAGGCCTCAAAAGGCGAGCACACCCTCACCGTACGTCCCATCGAGCCCGGTACGGTGTTTGAGAAGTTGGTAATCGACGCCGGCGGCTATATCAAGAGCTACCTGTTTATGCCGGAATCACCGTACGTTCGCGAATAATCGAGCGAAAACTTTAAGGGTATAGTCTCCAGAACTACGCGCCTAAAGGCGCTATCCCTCCCACGACTTCGTCGCGGGCCCCTCCCGTTCACAAGCCCACGGGCGGCCATGGTTCCGGAGACTATACCCTTAAAGTTTCTATACGATATAGCTAGAAGCTCAGATTTACTGTAGCTCCGAAGGATGTGTTGTTCTGTCGGTCCAGGAAGACCGTGGGTTCGAACTCAAACTGGAGTAGCTTGGCCGCCTGCTTGAGTTCCAGCTCGTGGTTATAGTCGTTGATTATGCCGTTGAGGCTTTTCTTGGCCTTGCCTTTGTTAATGTAAGCCAGAGTGTAGAACGTGACTGTAGGTATCGCCAGAGCTCCTGAGATGATATACAGCTTTTTGGATAGGTCAGGATCGCTCTCTGATTGGTGCGTCGCCGCTATTAGAGTGAGTATCGCCGTAGGCACAGCCAGTAACAGGCCTATTGATTCCTGATTATCGCCCTTGATGAATCTCTTGTGAGCGGCCTCATATTTGAGGAACTGAACGGAGTCAATAAGTTGCTTGAGGTCATCATCGCGGATTACATTGCCGGCACCACGGCCTTCAGTAAATGTAATGCTGCCGCCCATGCGTTCCAGTGCGGTGCTGTCATTAACGGATGACCAGTTGCCCCAGCCGCCGCCAAAATTACCGCCACGGCCTCCGCCACCCTGGAATCCTCCTCCCTGGAAGTTTCCGCCACCGCGGGCGCCACCACCTCCACCGCCTTGGAAGCCTCCGCCTCCGCCGAATCCGCCTCCACCACCAAAGCCACCGCCGCCTCCGCCACCGGGCTGAGCAGCTGCTGCGATTGACAACATGAGGACGAATAGAACTGACAGGAGTCTTTTAAGCATATTTGGCATAGCGGTTATAAATCTAAGGATTTATATTGTGACTCCCTACAGAGCAAAAGGTTTAATGACGGATTGTTACTTCCAGCTTTTGTCCAGGAATGCTATGCGGTCAGCAAACCATTTCTTAAGGATGGAGATCTCCTCATCATAACTGGATACGCTGTATGCCGAGAACATTCCGGCAGCTCCTCCGCCACCGAAACCGCCCATACCTCCGGGGAATCCGCCGCCAAAGCCTCCAAATCCGCCAAATCCACCATTCTGCCGGCCCTGACCATTCTGATTGCCTGTGCTTTTGGGTACAAGAAGATCAGAATACTTGGCGTACTGACGTGCCTGTGCCTCCTGCAACTGAGCAGCATGCTCATCAATGAAACGGTTGATGTTTGCATCGCTCAGATATCCTTTACGGAGTTCTTTCCAACGTGCTTTGACCTTGGCCACAAAAGCGGGATCCTCCATGAGACGTTTGAACATGGCTGGGGTGGGGTTGGTCTCACCGCCTTCATAAACCCAAGCGTCGATTTTGTTGGCATTGGCAAAATTGCAGTTACCGTATGCCAGATTGTAATCCCACACTGTACCGGCGTGCAGTTTGCCGCCAGTGCCGTCCTCATTCTGCTTGGTCTTGTAGAAGTAGGTGCTGCGCTTTAATCCGTCAGCATTAAGGCTCAACTCAGTATGGATGATATAATCCACAAATGATTCAACGTCTATATATTTGGCGTAACCCTCCTTGGGGTCCGCAAAATAATCACTCTGAATAACTTTCTCAGTTGTCTTGATGTAATTGCTGATGTACTCCTCCTGTTCAGGGGTAAGTTTGTCAGATTTGGGATAGAAGTAGGTCCAGGTAACCGTTGCACGACCACCTCCAAAGCCTCCTCCAAAGCCTCCTCCAAAGCCTCCTCCAGGGCCTCCGGGGAATCCGCCGCCGAATCCGCCCATACCGCCGGTGGTGATAATGCCGGGAACTTCTGACTGGAATGATTTCTCACCTTCATCAGGCGGGTCTATACGTACAATGTAGCCTCCAGTGATGTCCAGGCCGCTGTTGTCTGTCTTTTTAAGTTTGGCTATGTCCAGACGGTTCTCAGCGCGTTTTATCTTCTCACAAAGAATATAGACGCCTATGTAGCGGCCGTTCATTACAACCTCACAGTAGCGTGTGCGGGGTGCCCAGTGGCCCATGTTGTTCCACATATCGAATGCAAACACGTCACGCATCATGGATATGTCATTGTAGGGAGCCAGGAGCACCCAGTCATTATCAGCGGGCATACCCAGCAGCTCAACCTTGTTTTTCTTACCGTCTTCCTTTAAGGTTTCAAACGTAAAACGCTTCTGGTCAAAGAATAATGATGAGTTGCCGCGCAGTTTTATCTTTATGCTTCCGTCATAACCGTTTGGCTTGTCTGTAACATTGTTACGCTTCTTGCCATTGTCTATGATTTTCATCGTAGCGCCGGTCTTTTCACGGTTGGTGAGCGTGCGGTTATCAGTCTGAATTATGACGATAGGCAGGTTGGATGACGTGAATTCCACATCATTACGTGAAGTGGTGGGATCATATTCTGTTCCCATCATGAAACCGCCCCCGAATCCACCGCCTGGGCCGCCAGGACCGCCTCCGCCGGGAAATCCGGGCATCTGTCCGCCCTGTTCCTGGGGATCAAACGGAAAGCGTCCTCCAAAACCACCCGGAAAGCCTCCGCCGGGGAATCCTCCTCCGGGAAATCCGCCTCCCGGAAACTGCGCATAGGCTACTACTGATAATAGGACTGCAGAGACTGTTGAAAATATTCTATTTGCTTTCATAATGCTTATCTTTTACATATAGATTAGCATTACAATCGCAGAAAGTTAAATTGCTCACTTCTC